>NZ_CP060718.1:1592500-2192500 GCF_014396785.1 Sphingomonas lutea
CCCTGCTGTGGACGATGCTGCTGGGTGGCATCGTATCAGTCGCGATGCTGTTTGCCGGTCGGCTGCTCCTGCCGCGGCTGTTCGCCCAGGCGGCACGCACCAAGAGCCCGGAGATGTTCTTGGCCGCTTGCCTGCTTGTCGTGATTGTTGCGAGCCTGGTCACGTCGGGCATCGGATTTTCGCCAATCCTCGGCGCGCTCATCGCCGGAATCGTGATCGCCGAGACCGAGTATCGCGGCGAAGTCGAAGTGATGACCGCGCCGATCCGCGGGCTTGGCCTCGGCATTTTCCTGATCACCGTCGGCATGAGCGTCGACCTGAGTTTCGTCGCCGCCAACTGGCAGAAGATTGCGTTGGCGCTGACCGCGGTCCTCGCCATCAAGGCCTTGGTCACCGCCATCCTCTTGAGGCTCGAGGGCGCGAAGGCGAGCGTCGCCGCGGAGACCGGCGTCCTCATGTCGTCACCGTCGGAAACCACGCTGATCGTCCTTGGGGCGGCGACCACGGCCGGGCTGATTGCCGCGGACACCGCGACCTTCTGGCAAATCGTCACCGCGCTTGGCCTGACCATCACCCCGCTGCTTGCCAAGCTCGGCCGCTTCGCCGGTCTCCGCGTGGCGGGCCATGAGCTTGCCGACCAGATGGACGCGACCATCGACAACGCCGCGCACGGGCAGGTCGTCATCCTCGGCTTCGGCCGGGTCGGGCGGATGGTCGCCGACATGATGGACGCCCATGCCAAGGATTATATGGCGATCGACGCGGATGCCGATGCGGTCGGGTCGGCGCGCAAGGAGGGTTATGACGTCATCTTCGGCGATGTCGCGCACCTCGAACTTCTCGACAAGCTTCGCGAGCGGGACCCCAGCGCCTTCATCCTGACCATGGACAATCCCGTGCTGGTGAAGCGCATCGCCCGCGACTTGCGGGACAGTTTTCCCGACCTGCCGATCATCGCCCGCGCCCGCGACGCCGAGCACGCTGCCGCTCTGTATCGCGCGGGGGTCACCGATGCCGTCCCCGAAGCCGTCGAAGCCTCGCTCCAGCTATCGGAGGCCGCGCTTGTCGATCTCGGCGTGGCGATGGGGCCGGTAATCGCCTCCATCCACGAAAAGCGCGACGAGTTGCGCGCCCAGATCAAGGCCGAGGCCGACCTTGAGGTCGCGCCCAGCCTGGGTCGGCGCCGCGCCCGCGATGGTCAGCCGTCGGCGGGCTCGTAGCGCAAGACGCCCGCGACACGGCTGCGGTGCTGCGGGTCGTCGGATGGGTGCCGCTCGCCGTCGAAGACGACGATTTCGCGAAAATCGAATGGCGACAGGCCATTGAGGCACGCGACGTTGATGCCGAACTGGTCGGGGTTCGATCGGCGCTTATGATGCGTGTATATGCCGCAGGTGCGGCAGAAATGATGCTCCGCCACGCCCGTGTTGAAACGATAGGTGGCGAGGTGATCGGCGCCCGCGAGCAGATGGAATCTGGCGATGCTGCCGGTTACCGCAACCGCGCCGCGCATGCGGCATAGACTGCAGGTGCAGCGGCGCGCCGAAGCGAGACCTTCAGGAAGCAGGACGGTGAAGCGGACGGCTCGGCAGTGGCAGGCGCCGTCGAGCGTGACAGGCGCGCGCGAGTCTGGGTCGATCACGCCGCCACTTTTTCCAGCGCGTCCTTGACCGCCGCAAGCGCTTCGCCGGCCTTGGTCCCATCGGGCCCGCCCCTTGCGCCATGTCGGGGCGGCCGCCGCCGCCCTGCCCGCCAAGCGCCGCCACCGCGACTTTGACCAGATCGACCGCGCTGACCTGACCGGCAAGATCGTCGGTGACGCCGACAGCCACGCTGGCGCGACCGTCGTTGACCGCAACGAGCGCCGCAATCCCGGTGCCAACGCGTTGCTTCATCGTATCAACGGTCGATCTCAAGTCCTTGGGGTTAAGCCCGTCTATGATTTGGCCGATAAACTTGTGCCCGCCGACGTCTTCGGGGCCGGATTCGTCTGCCTTCGCTGCGCCGCCGCCCATCGCCAGCGCCTTCTTGGCATCAGCAAGCTCGCGCTCGAGCCGGCGCCTGTCCTCGACCAGCGCGGCGACACGTACCGGCACTTCTTCGGGTGAACTCTTCAATGCGGCGGCCGCCTCGCGCAGCTTGTCATCGCGGTTGACGAGCCATGTCCGCGCCGCCTCCCCGGTCAGCGCCTCGATGCGCCGCACGCCCGAGGACACCGCACTTTCGGAGATGATCTTGAGCAACTGGATGTCGCCCAGCGCGCGTACGTGCGTGCCGCCGCACAATTCGACCGAATAATCGGCACCTGCGCCCCGGCCCATCGACAAGACGCGAACCTCATCGCCATATTTTTCCCCGAACAGCGCCATCGCGCCCGCTGCAATGGCCTCGTCGGGGGTCATGAGGCGCGTCGTCACCGGCTCGTTGCCGCGGATCTGCGCATTCACGTCGGCTTCGACCTCGGCGATTTCCTCGCGAGTGAGCGCCTTGGGGTGCGAGAAGTCGAAACGAAAATAATCGGGCGCAACCAGGCTGCCCTTTTGCGTGACATGAGTGCCAAGCCGGTGGCGTAGCGCGGCATGCAGCAGGTGGGTCGCACTATGGTTGGCGCGCGTGCGATCGCGACGCTCCGCATCGACCATCTGATGCACCGTTTCACCGATGGCGATCTCGCCCGCGGCGACCTTGGTGCGCAGCACGTGCAGCTTGCCCAGCGGCTTCGACGTGTCCTCGACTTCGCCCTGGAAGCCCTTGAGCGTGCTCAGCTTCCCACTGTCGCCCGTCTGCCCGCCGCTCTCGCCATAGAAAGGTGTCTGGTTGAGCAGCAGATCGACAGTATCACCCGCCGCAGCGCGGTCGACGCGCGCACCGCCCTTGACGATGGCGAGTACGACACCCTCGCCTTCGTCGCCCGAATAACCTGTGAACTCGGTCGCGCCATGCTCTTCGACCAGGTCGAACCAGATGTCGTCGCTGGCCTGTGCGCCCGATCCCTTCCACGCCGCGCGCGCCATTGCCTTCTGCTCGCCCATTGCCCGTTCGAAACCGGCATGATCGACCTTGAGGCCCTTTTCGATCAGCGCCTGCTCAGTCAGGTCGAGCGGGAAGCCGTAGGTGTCGTAAAGCTTGAACGCGGTCTCACCGGCGAGCGTGCCGCCCTCCTCGAGTCCCTCGGCCGCTTCGTCGAGAAGGCGCAAGCCCGTCGCTAGCGTCTGGCGGAAGCGCGTTTCTTCCTGCTGCAGAGTGGCCTCGATCAGCGGTTGCGCACGCACCAGTTCAGGATAGGCCGCCCCATTTCGGCGACGAGCGCGGGGACGAGGCGGTGCATCAAAGGCTCGCTCGCGCCCAGGAGGTGAGCGTGGCGCATTGCGCGCCGCATGATGCGGCGCAGAACGTAGCCGCGGCCTTCATTGGCCGGGAAGACGCCGTCGGCGACGAGAAAGCCCGACGTACGAAGGTGGTCGGCGATGATGCGGTGGCTGGCGGCACTCTCGCCATTATTGCTGGTCAGCGCCTGCGATGCCGAGATCAGCGCCTTGAAGGTGTCGGTTTCGTAATTGTCGGTGGTCCCCTGGAATACCGCCGCCACGCGCTCGAGGCCCATGCCGGTGTCGATGCTTTTCCTGGGCAGGTCGCTGACGATCTCGCCGCCGGCCTGCTCGAACTGCATGAAGACCAGGTTCCAGATCTCGGTGAAGCGATCGCCATCCTCGTCGGGGCTGCCGGGGGGGCCGCCCGGGACATGCTCGCCATGGTCGTAGAAGATTTCCGAGCAGGGTCCGCACGGCCCGTCATCGCCCATCGACCAGAAATTGTCCTTGGTCGGGATGCGGATAATGCGGCTTTCGGGCAGGCCCGCGATCTTCTTCCACAGGTCGAACGCCTCATCGTCGGTGTGATAGACCGTCGCGGTGAGACGATCGGGGCTGAGGCCCCACTCCTTCGTCAGCAAGGTCCACGCGAGCTCGATCGCGCGATCCTTGAAATAATCGCCGAACGAGAAATTGCCGAGCATTTCGAAGAATGTGTGGTGGCGCGCAGTGTAGCCGACATTGTCGAGGTCGTTGTGCTTGCCGCCCGCGCGCACGCATTTCTGGCTGCTCGTCGCCTGGCTGTAAGGCCGGCTTTCGAGCCCGGTGAAGACGTTCTTGAAGGGCACCATGCCGGCGTTGACGAACATCAACGTCGGGTCGTTGTGCGGGACGAGTGGCGCAGAGGGCACCCGCGCGTGGCCGTTCTTCTCGAAAAAATCGAGGAAGCCGCGGCGGATGTCATTGGTGGAGGTCATGAAGCGGATGTAAATCTTGTGCTGCACTGCGGCAAGGTGAGCCGCACGCCGCAGTTCATCGACGCGGGAGGCAATCTCGTCGAGTGATGCTATTCGTACTGGCGCGCACTGCCAGCATGATGCGGTTGGGGGAACGTGTCATGCTCATGGGTCGGTATCTTGCGGTTGCCTTGGCAATCTTTGGGGCAGCGGCGCAGGCGGCGCCGGCCAAATCGCCGACCGCGGCGCAGCTTGCCGATCGCACGTGGCAGACGCTCCCGACCGAAGCCTACAAGGGAAAGCGCGACGACATCCACTTTGCCGATGCCCGCACGGGTTTTTACGGCACTGGTGCCGGCGACCTGTTTCGCACCGATGACGGCGGGCGCAGCTGGACCAAGGTGTGGAGCCGCAAAGGCACCTTCATCCGCGCGCTTGGCTTCGTTGATGCCAAGCATGGCTTCATGGGCAATGTCGGCGACTATTACCCGGGCGTGACCGACCGCGTGCCGCTGTACGAGACGAAGGATGGCGGGGCGAGCTGGGCGCCGGTCGACCTAGGCGGCGTCATCGTTGAAGGCATTTGCGCGATCGACGTCCTTCGCATCCGCTCCATCTATCAGGGCGAGCTTCGCGACAGTGCGGTGATCCACGCGGCGGGTCGCGTCGGCGGGCCGGCCAAGCTGCTGCGCTCGGTCGATGGTGGCCGGACGTGGTCGTATCTCGATTTGTCGGCACATGCGGGCATGATTCTCGACGTCAAATTCATCGACGCGCGCACCGGCTTCGTCTTCGCCGGCAGCAATTCCGACATCAAGGACAGCGAAGCGTTGATCCTCAAGACCACCAACGGCGGCCGGACGTGGCGCCCGGTCTATCGATCGGGCCGCAAGCTGGAGAACAGCTGGAAGGGCAGCTTCGTCAATGCCCGCACCGGCTTTGCCACCGTGCAGACCTACGATCCCGAGCGCACGCAGCAGGTGATCGTGCGCACCACCAACGGCGGTGAAACGTGGCGCGAGCTGCCGCTGGTGAGCGACGCCAAGGCGCGCCAGTTCGGGATCGGCTTCGCGACCGAGCAGGTCGGCTGGGTGGGCACCGCGGCCGGGGGTTTCGAAACGCGCGACGGCGGCCGGACCTGGAAGCCTGCGCCGATCGCCAAGGCCGCGAACAAGATCCGCGTCAAGGCGGCCGACGGGACGCCGATGATCGTCGCCATCGGCACCGAGGTTCAGGCGCTGAGCACCCCCTCGACGCCCTGATCCCGGCCCGCTAGTCCGCCATCATGGCAGCGCGGACCGGACCGAGCATTCCCCGATACAAGCGCAAGCGGCAGCGGTCGTTGCCGCGGCGGCTTTTCGGCTGGCTGGTCAAATTGATCCTTATCTTCCTCATCGGATCGGTGATCTGGGTCCTCGCATATCGCTTCATCCCGCCGCCGATCACCGTCACCATGATCGGCGATGCCCTCGCCGGGCGGGGGGTCGAGAAAGACTGGATGAGCATCAACCAGATCGACCGTGATATGGTCCGGGCGGCGATCGCCGCCGAGGACAGCAAGTTCTGCCAGCACAATGGCTTCGACTGGGATTCGATCGCGGAGGCAGCACGACGCAATGCGTCGGGCGGGCGGATCCGCGGCGGGTCGACGATCAGCCAGCAGACCGCGAAGAACGCCTTTCTGTGGCAGGGCGGCGGCTACGCCCGCAAGGGACTGGAGGCATGGTTCACCTTCCTGATCGAAAATCTGTGGGGCAAGCGGCGGATCATGGAGGTCTATCTCAACCTCGCCGAAACCGGCATCGGCACCTATGGCGTCAACGCCGGATCGCAGCGTTACTTCGGCCATGACGCCAGCGCGATGAGCGCGACCGAAGCGGCGCGGATCGCGGCGGTGCTGCCGCTTCCCAAGAAGCGCGGGGCGGTTGCGCCCAAGGGCTTCACCCGTCGCTACGGCAGTACGATTGCGGCACGCATTGGCGTCGTCGCTCGCGACGGCCTCGATGGCTGCGTCTATCGTGGCACGACGGCGCCCGCCAACCGCACTGCGCCGAGCGTGACCAAGTCGTCGCGGCCCCTCCCCGGCGACGAATATGAAAGCACCAATCCGCCCCCGCCGGTCGACGATATCGATACGTCGGCACCGCCCGCGGCGACCGAGCCCGTGATCGAGGACACGCCGCTCCCCACGCCCGACAACGCCGTCGAACCGGCAATTGAAAGCGAGCCCCCACCCGTCCCCGAGGAAGAAACCGCGAACCGCCTTTGATCCGTTCGCGCGTGCTGCGGCGGGAAACAGCAGTGGGAACGCGGCGCTTGCCCCACCCGTTGTCGCAGCGATCTTCAGCAAGGAGAATTCGCATGGCGACGCGTACCCAAAATCGTTCCTCGAACCGCACGTCCAGCCGGTCCGGCGCCTCCCGCAGCACTGGTGACAAGAGCCGCTCGGAAAGTCGGAGCAGCAACAGCCGCAGCGCCTTTTCCTGGGGCGACAACGCCGGACCGCTGATCGGTGCGGCATTGGCCGGCGTAGTCATCGGGGTTGCAGCCAACTTCGGCCGCAAGGCGATCATGCAGGGCATGGAAGCCAGTGCAGGCGAATGGGACGAAATCCTCGCCACCGAGCATGAAATGGCGCTTGCCATCTTCGACAAGATGTTGGCGACGGACGAAAGCCAGACGTTCAAGCGCAAGATGCTTCTGATGAAGCTGACCCATGCGCTCGACAAGCATGCGCACCAGGAAGAAATGGTCGTTTATCCCGCGCTGCGCGAGGCCGGCATCCTGGTCGAGGCCGACCAGCTGGAAGCCGAGCATGGCGAGGTGAAGACGTTCCTCTACCGGCTCCAACAGATGGGCCCGGACGCGCCCAACTGGCTGGAAACGGTGCGCGAATTCCGCGCCGCTGTGTCGCAACACGCGCACATGGAAGAGGAACAGGTCTTCCCCAATTTCAAGAAGGACCTGAACGAGGAGCAGGATGCGCGCATCACCAGCCTCGTCAACCGTGACGGCTTCTGGATGACGTAAGAATTAGCCGACGAGGGCGAGCTTCGGCGGTTCCTGCACGGACAAGTCGACGTTCCCCTCGCCGGCGATGCGCTCGATCTTCAACGCCAGTTCGGCGTCGAGCGCGAAGTCGCGCCCGGCAAGAATATGCGCTTCGCCCCCCGTTGCGATGGACACGATGATTCGCACGCTCCCGTTGCCTCCTCGTGAGCCCGCCAGAATATCACCCAACGCCGGCGCTGCGCCCGCGTCGTTGAGGCGAACGGTCATGCGCAACCGCGTCGATTTTGCGAGGCCTTCGAGCGGCTGGATACGCTTGATCGTGACGCGCGGCGCCTCGTCCCCGGCGCGGCGATCCAGCTCGCAGCTTAAAAGGCCGCACGCCCCGGAGCGCGCCGCCGCTTCCAGCGCCGCACAGACGTCATCGTCGAACGCGGTTGCGAGGAACTGCCCCGACGGGTCGCTTGCGGTGACCATCATGTAGCGCCGGCCCCGCGCCGACGTGCGCCACCGCGCATCTTCGATCAGCGCCGCCATGCATGCGCCCGCCCGCTCCCCTTCGGCAATGCGCACTTCGCCCAATTCGGCGAAGGTCCGAACCTTGTGCGCGGCAAGCAGATGCTTGTGCGCGTCGACTGGGTGCGCGGAAAAATAGAAGCCGAAGGATTCGCGCTCCGCCGCCATTCGCTGCGCCAGCGTCCATGCCGCGTCGCGCGGCAAGCGGATCGGCGCCAATTCCTCGCTTGCGCCCCCAAACAGTGCCGCCTGCCCGCTCTCGCGCTGCTCGTGCGCACTGGTGGCGTGGGCAAGGATCGTCTCGGCCGCCGTGAACACTACAGGGCGGTTGGGGTTGATCGAATCGAACGCGCCCGCCCCGGCAAGACTTTCGAGCTGCCGGCGGTTGAGCAGCCGCGGGTCGACCCGCGCGGCAAAATCCTCGAGGCTTCGGAACGGTCCCTTGCGCGCCCGCTCCTCGACCAGTGCATCCATCGCCTTTTCGCCAACGCCCTTGAGTGCGCCCAGCGCATAGCGCACGCTGTTTCCCTCTGGGCCGTCCTCGACGGTGAAATGGGCGTGGCTGGCGTTAATGTCGGGCCGCAGGCAATCGGTGCCGCCGCGGCGCATGTCCTCCGTGAACAGCGCCAGCTTGTCGGTCGTCGCTGTGTCGAAGCTCATCGAGGCCGCATAGAATTCGGCGCGGTGATGTGCCTTCAGCCACGCGGTCTGATAGGCAACAAGCGCGTAGGCCGCGGCATGGCTCTTGTTGAACCCGTAGCCGGCGAACTTATCGATCAAGTCGAACAGCTCGTTCGCCTTGGCCGGCGGGATATTGTTGTGCGTGCCGCAGCCCTCAACAAAGCTCGCGCGCTGGGCGTCCATCTCCGCCTTGATCTTCTTGCCCATCGCGCGACGTAGCAGATCGGCACTGCCGAGCGAGTATCCGGCGAGGATCTGCGCCGCCTGCATCACCTGTTCTTGATAGACGAAGATGCCGTAGGTTTCGGCCAAAATGCCTTCGAGTAAGGGGTGCGGATATTCGATCGTCGCACGCCCATTCTTACGGTCGCCAAACATGCCGATATTGTCCATCGGGCCCGGCCGGTAGAGCGCAACGAGCGCGATGATGTCGCCGAACGCAGTGGGTCGGACGGAAGCAAGCGTGCGCCGCATCCCTTCGGATTCCAGCTGGAACACGCCGACCGTGTCGCCGCGCTGAAGCAATTCATAAACCGCCGGATCGTCCCAGGGCAGCGTCGCGAAATCGACCTCGACCCCCTGCTCGGCGAGCAGGCGCTTGCCTTCCTGGAGCACCGACAGAGTCTTGAGACCGAGGAAGTCGAACTTCACCAGCCCGGCCGCCTCGACATATTTCATGTCGAACTGAGTCACCGGCATGTCGGAGCGCGGGTCGCGGTAGAGCGGCACGAGCTCGTCGAGCGGGCGGTCGCCGATCACCACCCCCGCCGCGTGGGTCGAGCTGTGGCGCGGCAGGCCCTCCAGCTTCATGGCCAGGTCGAACAGGCGTTTGACGTCGCGCGCGTCGCGATATTCGTTGCGCAGCTCGGGCACTTCCTTGAGCGCACGGTCGAGCGTCCACGGATCGGTCGGATGGTTGGGGACGAGCTTGGCGAGCCGGTCGACGTGGCCATAGCTCATCTGCAGCACGCGGCCGGTATCCTTGAGCACCGCGCGGGCCTTCAAGCGCCCGAAGGTGATGATCTGCGCGACGCGGTCACGGCCGTATTTCTGCTGGACGTAAGCGATCACCTTGTCGCGATGCGTTTCGCAGAAATCGATGTCGAAGTCGGGCATCGACACGCGTTCGGGGTTGAGGAAGCGTTCGAACAGCAGGCCCAGCGCCAGCGGATCGAGGTCGGTGATGGTCAGCGCCCAGGCGACGACCGAGCCCGCGCCGGACCCGCGGCCGGGCCCGACGGGAATGTCGTTGGCCTTGGCCCATTTGATGAAGTCGGCGACGATCAGGAAGTAGCCGGCAAAGCCCATGCCGATGATCACGTCGAGCTCGAAATCGAGCCGCTCGGCATAGCCCGCGCGCTCTTCCATCGGGCGACCGGCTAGGCGCGCCTCGAGACCCGCGTGGGCATCGCGGCGCAGCTGCTCGTCCTCGTCATCGCCGAGCCGCGGAAGGATCGGCTTGCGCTTGGGCGCGGCGACCGCGCACCGCTTGGCGATGACCGCGGTGTTGGCGAGGGCCTCGGGAAGATCGGCGAACAACTCGCCCATCAATATGCCATCCTTCAGCCATGCGTCAGGCGAAGAGGTGATGCGCTCGGCACTTTCGACATAGGCCGAATGGGCGATGCACAGCATGGCGTCGTGCGCGGCGTGGAAGGTTTGGTCCGCATAGGCCGCCGGGTTGGTCGCGACGATCGGCAGGTCTCGCGCATAAGCCAGGTCGATCAAGGCCGCCTCGGCCGCATCCTCGATCGGATCGTTACGGCGCACGATTTCGATGTACAGGCGGCCGGCGAACATCTGCTGCAGCCGGTCGAGATAATGCTCCGCCTGCGCTCGCTGCCCATCCGCAAGCAGCCGCGCGAGCGCACCTTCATTGCCGGCGGTCAACGCGATCAGCCCCTCCGACAATCGCTCCAGCATCTCCAGCGGGACATGCGGCACTTGCTCGAGCGGCCGATCGAGATGGGCCGCGGAGACCAGCTTGGCGAGGTTGGCATAGCCGGTTTCGTCCTTCGCCAGCAGGATAAGCCAGTCGATCGCGCCGACGCCGCCGAGGTCCTCGGGGCGGGCAATCGCGAGGGTCGCGCCGATGATCGGCTGGACTCCCTTGGCAACGCAGGCGTCCCCAAACGGCATTGCACCATAAAGGCCGTTGCGGTCGGTCAGTGCGATGGCGGGAAAGCCGAGCGCAGCGGCGCGCTCGGCGACGGTCTTTGGCTCCATCGCGCCTTCGAGCATGGAATAAGACGACAGGACTCGAAGCGGGACGTACGGCGCGGTCACGCCGACGTTATGCGCATTCGGCGGGCCTCTTGGAAGGATGCGCCGGCACTTATCCCCAGCTTAGCGGGGCTGCCAGCGGCCCGACATGATGTCGCTGATTTCGCGCATCCGCCCGCGATACGCGTCGGCGATGCACGAATCGGATCGGCAGGAATCGCGATAGGACAGGAAGCGGCCGCGCGTTTGCTGAAGTAGCGCCCGCTCCTCGCCGTCGGCCCGCGACATCGCGCCGTTGAACTGCGCCGCCATCTGGCGGTCGAGCGAGGCCAACCCCGCGTCGGAGCAGACGGCGGTCTCGCCGCGCGTGCGAGCGTTGGCGCAATTGAAACTGGGCCGCGCCTGACCCTGGCGCACCGGCGCGGGCTCGGTCGGGCCGGGCTCGATCACCGTCTCGGGCGGCTGTGGCGCGAGAGGGTCGTTTGATGCCGGCGGCGGCGGCGCATCGGGCGTGGGCAAGCTCGCCGTATCCTCGACGCGCGCAAGCGTGGCCAGCGGCGTGACGATGGCGTCGGCATTGCGCAGCAGGACGACGGTACCGCTGCCATCGGCGGCGGGCTGAACGCTATAATCCACGTCCGCGCTGAGCGACCGCCGTCCGCCGATCACCGCCAGGCCGGGCGGGAGATCGAGCGACAGCGAGCCCGAGCAATTGACCGCGCCGCTAGAATCGTCCTCGCTCTCCATGACCGGATTTTCCATGCGGATGACGGCGGAGGCTGAAATGCGATCGAAGGCCGACTGGTCGCTTTCCCGGGTCTGCGCCGCACGGCGAAAGAGATCGCGCTTGATGAGATCGTAGGTGGCTTTGCTGGCGCAGCGCTGCTCCGCGCTGGCTTGCGGCGCGCCGGCCGTTTCGTTGCCCGTCAGCTTGTCCTGGTCGGCGCTGCGATTGGCGCTGAACGCCCAGAACAGGAGCAGCAGGATGACGATGCCGCCAAGCGCCAGCACGGTGGGGTTGATGCGCCGCATGGGCCGCTGAACGTCCGCCTCGCGCTCCGGCTCCACTATTTCAACTTTCCGTCGTGCAGGCGCACCACGCGGTCCATTCGCGCCGCGAGCCGTTCATTGTGGGTCGCGACCAAAGCCGCCGTGCCTTCTTCTCGCACCAGCTTCACGAATTCGGCGAACACCGTGTCCGCGGTGTGCTCGTCGAGGTTGCCGGTAGGCTCGTCGGCAAGGACGAGCGGCGGCTTGTTGGCAAGCGCCCGCGCAACCGCGACGCGCTGCTGCTCCCCGCCCGACAGCTTCGACGGCCGGTGATCGAGGCGCTTGGACAGGCCCAGCACGCCGAGCAGCTGGTCGGCGCGCGCGCCGGCAGTCTGCTGGTCGGTGTCGCGCACCAGCTGCGGAATGATCACATTCTCGCGCGCGGTGAACTCGGGCAGCAGATGGTGGAACTGATAGACGAAGCCGAGGAGGTCGCGGCGCAGCCGGGTGCGCCCGTCATCGTCAAGGTCAGCGGCTTCCTGGCCGTTCAGCCGGATCGATCCTTGAAAGCCCCCCTCGAGCAGCCCGACCGCCTGGAGCAGAGTGGACTTGCCCGACCCCGACGGGCCGAGCAGCGCGACGATCTCGCCCGCGCCGACGGTCAGGTCGACTCCGCGCAGGACGTCGATCGTGACATCGCCTTGCCGGAAGCTGCGGCGCAGGTCGCGCGTGGCGAGGACGGGCTCACTCATAGCGCAGCACCTGCACCGGGTCGGTGCTCGCCGCCTTGTAGGCCGGATAAAGCGTGGCGAGGAACGACAGGATGAGCGCGATGAAGATGATCGCGCCGACTTCGAACGGGTCGGTGCGCGACGGCAGCTCGGTCAGGAAGCGCACCGAGGGATCCCACAAATTGGCGCCGGTCAGGGTCTGGATCGCGCTCACCACCGCTTGGCGGAAGAAGAGGAAAATCGCGCCGAGGACGATTCCGAGGATGATCCCGAGCGAGCCGATCGTCACGCCGACGGTGACGAACACCTTCATCATGCCGCGCCGGCTGGCGCCCATGGTGCGCAGGATGGCGATGTCGCGCGTCTTGGCGCGCACCAGCATGATCAGCGACGACAGGATGTTGAATACGGCGACCAGCACGATCAGCGACAGGACGACGAACATCGCCACGCGTTCGATCTCGAGCGCCTGGAACAAAGCAGAGTTCATCTGCCGCCAGTCGACGATCACGGCTTTCCCGGTGATCACCCGCTGAAGGGGGGCGAGGATTTCGTCGACCTTGTCCGGATCGGTCGTCTGGACCTCGATCATTCCGACGAGGTCGCCGAGCATCAGCAGGTCCTGCGCGTCCTGCATCGGCATGATGACGAAGGCCTTGTCGTAATCGTAGACGCCGACTTCGAACACCGCGCCGATCGTATAGCTGACGATGCGCGGCACGGTCCCGACCACGGTCGAGCGGCCTTCAGGGCTGATCAGGCTGATTTCCATCCCCGGATAGACGCCCAGCGTCTGCGCCAGCCGCGAGCCGATGGCGATGCGGTTGCTGCCCGGCGTGATCGACTTCATGTCGCCGGCGACAACGTTGGAGTTCATCGTCGCATTGCCGCGAATGTCCTCCATGCGCAGTCCGCGCACCAGCACGCCTTCAACGCGGCCGTTGGACGAGGCCATCAACGGCTGTTCGATCAGCGGCGTCGCCTCGGTAATGCCGGGCGTCTTTCGCGCCTGGTCGGCGATCTGCTCCCAATCGGCGAGGCGCCCGTCGTAGCCATTGATGATCGCATGACCGTTCAAGCCGACGATCTTGTCGAACAGGTCTGCGCGAAAGCCGTTCATCACGCTCATGACGATGATCAAAGCGGCTACGCCAAGCGCGACCGCAACCAGGCTGATGCTGGCGACGAGGAAGATGAACCCCTCGCCCTTGCCGGGAAGAAGATAGCGTCGGGCGAGCATGCGCTCGGCGCGGTTGAGAATCATGAAGTCAGTCTCGCCAGAGCGCTTTCGATGCTCAGTTCCTCGCGCTCGCCGGTTGAACGACGCTTTAACTCGACCGTTCCGGCGGCAATGCCGCGCGGGCCGATAACGACCTGCCAGGGCAGGCCGATGAGATCCATCGAGCCGAGCTTGACCCCGCCGCGCTCGTCGCGATCGTCGTACAGCGTCTCGACTCCAGCCTCCTGCAGCCTGGCGTAAAGCGCGTCGGCGGCATTGACGGTCGGCTCGTCATCGGCGCGCATCGTCACCAGCCCGACGCGCCACGGCGCAACCGCCTCGGGCCAGATGATCCCGGCCTCGTCATGGCTCGCCTCAATGATCGCGCCCACCAGCCGCGATACGCCGACGCCGTAGCTGCCCATGTGGGGAGTCACCATCGATCCGTCGCGCCCCGAGACTTTGAGACCCATCGCCGCCGAATATTTCTCGCCGAAGTAAAAGATGTGGCCGACCTCGATACCGCGCCCGGTGCGCTGCTTGTCCGCCGGAAGTTCGGCCCAGCGCGCTTCGTCATGGGTTTCGTCGGTCGCCGCGTAAGTCGAGTTCACGCGGTCGAACAGGCCCTGCAACCCCGCCTCGTCGCCATAGCGCAAGTCGGACTGCTGCCAGTCGAACTCCTCGTAGGCCGCATCGTAGAACACCTCGCTCTCGCCGGTCGGGGCAAGGACGATGAATTCGTGGCTAAGGTCGCCGCCGATCGGGCCCGACGCGGCCTTCATCGGCACCGCCTGGATGCCCATTCGCTGGAAGGTGCGCAGATAGGCCAGCATCTGCGTGTAATAGCTCTGCCGCGCGCCGGCCTCGTCGAGGTCGAAGCTGTAGGCGTCCTTCATCAGGAACTCGCGGCCGCGCATCACGCCGAAGCGCGGGCGGACCTCGTCGCGGAATTTCCACTGGATGTGGTAGAGCGTGCGCGGCAAATCGCGATAGCTTTTGACCTCGTCGCGGAAGAGCGCCGTGATCATCTCCTCGTTGGTCGGGCCGTAGAGGATCTCACGCTCATGCCGGTCCTTGATGCGCAGCATTTCGGGCCCGTAAGCGTCGTAGCGCCCGCTTTCGCGCCATAAGTCGGCCGATTGCAACGTCGGCATCAACATTTCGAGCGCGCCGGCGCGGTCCTGCTCCTCGCGCACGATCTGTTCGATCTTTTTGAGCACACGAAAGCCGAGCGGCAGCCAGGCGTAGATGCCGGCGGCGGTCTGGCGCACCAGACCCGCGCGAAGCATCAGCTTGTGACTGACGATCTGGGCGTCCGACGGACTTTCCTTGAGGACGGGCAAGAAGGCTTGTGACCAGCGCATGGCGCCGCGCTGTAGCGGGGGCGCATCGCCGCTGGCAACCGCGACCCGATGTGGCCGGTGCGACACAGGGTGCGCACAAACAACAACACCTGTTGCATTCATGGGTGACAGACGCGCCCGCCCGGCTTAGCGACTCCCTTGTCCGAACGAACTGGCCTTGGGTCGTGGTTCGGCAGGCGGCGTACGGCAGGGGATGTGCGCCGCAACGACATCCAAGGGGGCTGACGAGCAATCGTCACGCAGGACGCCCGGACCGCTGGTCGGTCCGGGCGTTTGCTTTTGCGAAACGCGGTTGACGTCAGGCTGCCCTTAATGGACACGCATCCCACTGTTCGCAAACAGGAGGGAAGCATGCGCAGAAAACTGACAGTTGCGTTGCTGGCCGCGGCAGCTTTCGCGATCACGCCTGCCGTTGCTCAAGTCACTACGGACGTTCCACCCGAAACCGTCACCCGCACGGGCAGCGACGACGGCCAGTTCTGGTATAATCTGATCGGGCTCATCGGCCTGCTCGGGCTGCGCGGCCTTTGGCGCGACAGCGACAATGACGGCTACACCGACGATCCGGTCTGATCCGTAGCACAACCAACGTCTGACGAAATTTCTTGGAGGAATATGATGCGGTACGCGACCCCGTTGATGATTGCCCTGGCTTTTGCCGTTTCCGCGCCGGCCCTGGCGCAGGAAACCAACGCCGCCGACAACGCCATGGCAAATGCCGCCGATCCGGCAGCGATCGAGGCCAATGCGATGGCGGTTGATCCGGCCCTCGCTAACGACGTGGCGATGGCTCCGGCCCCCGCCCCGGCCACCGATCCTTCGCTTGCACCCACGGCGGCACCGGAGGAAGACAATGACGGCGGCGGATTCCCGTGGGGACTCCTTGGATTGCTCGGCCTGGTCGGCCTAATCCCGCGCTCGCGCAACTAAAGACGCGCCAGTACCATGCCGGGGGCGCCGAGCCGCTCCCGGCAGCAATCCCATGACAGACCCTCCGCACCGCGACGCGACCCGGCTGGTCGAAGCCGGCCGCCGCAAGGCGTGGCGCGGGCGACTGGTGAATCCGCCGGTCGAGCGTGCCTCGACGATCCTGTTCGATAGCGTCGCCGAGCTCGACGGCGGGCAAGCCCGCCTTGGCGAATATCGCTATGGCCTGCAGGGCACCGCCACCCATTGGGCCTTGTCGGATGCCCTGACGGAGCTCGAGCCCGGCGCGGCCGGAACGGCGCTCTTTTCGTCGGGGCTGTCTGCCATCACCACGGCCTTGCTTGCCGTTCTGCGGTCGGGCGACGAACTGCTGGTCACCGACAGCGTCTACGGCCCGACGCGCAAGTTCTGCGACACTTTGCTCGGCCGCTACGGCGTCGCCACCCGCTACTACGACCCGTTAGTCGGCGCAGGGATAGCCGAGCTGATCGTCCCGTCCACCCGTGCCATTCTGCTGGAAAGCCCGGGCACCCTTACCATGGAGGTCCAGGACGTTCCCGCAATCTGCGCGGTGGCGCGCGAGCGGGGAATCGTCACGCTGATCGACAACACCTGGGCGACCCCCCTGCTGTTCCCGGCGCTGGCCGCCGGCGTCGACATCAGCATCATGGCGCTGACTAAATATGTCGGGGGACATGCGGACGTCATGCTCGGGTCTGTGACGGCGGGCGAGGCGCATTTCGACCGATTGCAGACGATCAGCTGGGATCTGGGCCATGCCGTGTCGCCCGACGACGCTTTTCTCGCCTCGCGCGGCTTGCGCACGATGGGGCTTCGCCTCAAGCAGCACGAAGCCAACGCGCGCGAAGTTGCCAATTGGCTGGCCGAGCAGCCCCAGGTCGGGCGGATGCTCCACCCGGCGTTCGATTCCTGTCCAGGCCACGACAATTGGGTCCGCGACTTCAAAGGCTCGTCGGGGCTCTTTTCCTTCGAGTTCCGCGGTGACGAGGCAGCGCGGAGGCGCTTCATCGACAGCCTGGAACTTTTCGGCATCGGCTATAGCTGGGGCGGGTTCGAAAGCCTGGTCCTCCCCGCCGATCCCGTGCGCACCGTTTCGGAACCGCCCGCAGCCAATCTCGTCCGGCTCCACGTCGGCCTGGAGGACCCGCGCGACCTCATCGCCGACCTCGCCAACGCCTTCAAAGCGGCGGCCTGACCCGTCCTTCCGGCCCTATTGCGCTATCCAGGAAGGTCGCACATGATCGGCCAAACCCTTGTTACAGGAAGCAAATTCATGACCGTTCGATGGATGTCCGCGCTCGCCGGGCTTGGCGTGCTCGCGCTTACTGTTCCCGGCGCAAGCGCCCAGACCAGCGCCCCCGCCTTCAGATATTCCGCACCGCTCAAGGCCGCCGTGGCGGATGCGCGCCGCACGCCCGAGAATGTCCTCCGCGACCGTTATCGGCATCCCTATGAAACGCTGCGCTTCTTCGGGGTCGAGCCCAACGACACAGTCGTCGAAATCTGGCCTTCGCGCGGCTGGTACACCGAAATCCTGGCCCCCTATCTCTCCGCAGGGGGCGGCAAGCTTCTGCTCGCGACGCCCAACGGCCAGCTCGGCCCCATTGCCCAGATGCAGAAGGCCCACCCCGCCATCTACGGCAACCTGTCGGCCGGGGTGTTCCCGGCGTTCACCCCGGACGTGACGCGCATTCCCGATGGCACGGCCGACGTCGTCCTCACCTTCCGCAACGTCCACAATTGGCGGATGGGCAGCGGCCATGCCGAAAAGCAGGACTATAGCGCCGACGCCTTCCGCCAGATGTACGCGATGCTCAAGCCCGGCGGCGTGCTCGGCGTGGTCGACCATCGCCTTCCCGAAAGCGCCAGCGATGAGCGCGAGCGCACCAGCGGCTACGTCAAGGTGTCGACCGTGCGCCGTCTGGCCGAGGCCGCCGGTTTTCGCCTCGCCGGATCGTCGGAGGTCAATGCCAATCCCAAGGACACCACCGACTGGCCGCGCGGCGTGTGGACCCTGCCCCCGGCCTATCGGCTCGGCGACCAGGACAAGGCCAAATATGCCGCCGTTGGCGAAAGCGACCGCATGACTCTGAAGTTCGTCAAACCGCGCTGACTCGCGCGCCCACACCGAACTGAAATATTCGCTGCGAATAAAAGGACTTCGCATCGCGGCGCAGCCGCGTTAGCTTCGCGAAATGCCCGCAGCGGGATGGGCAAAAGGAGGCAGCATGAAATCGCATCTCGTCCTGGTGGGCGCGTTGGCAGGGCTGGTGTCGTCGCCGGCCCTCGCCGACGCCAGCAAGTTCAGCCATGGTCCGGTGATCCAGGGCTTTGGCGCGGTCGCCAAGGTCGATGCCGATCTCGCGATTCCGGCCAACCTCGACCACAAGATCGCCTACGACATTGGCAGCGGGTCGCCAGGAACGAAGAGCAAGGGCCTTGATGGCGTTGCCCGGCTGATCAACATGCTGGCTGCGAACGGTGTGCCGATGTCGCGAATTCATCCCGCGGTCGTGGTCCATAATGCCGCGCTTTGGGACGTTACGACGGACGCGAAATATACCCAGCAGTTCGGAACCGCGAACCCGAATACGGAACTGGTCAAGCAATTGCTCGCCAAAGGCGTGCCGATCTACGTTTGTGGGCAGTCGGCGGCGATGTCGGACGTCGCCAAGGCCGACCTCATTCCCGGGGTGAAAGTGGCGCTGTCGGCGATGAACGCCCATGCCATCCTGGACAGCCAGGGCTATTCGCTCAATCCGTTCTGATCGAAACGCGGGGGAAGTGCCAATGCGCGCCAAAGTAATGCTTGCGGTGGCGGGAATGGCAGCCGTAGCCACACCCGCGCGCGCCGATACGGTGTGCGAATGGATGGACCTTGCAGCCAAGGTTGAAACCGCCGGCGTCGCAGCGCAAAAATTGGTGGTCCGCACCGGGGTCTATGATCGTGCGCAAACCCAGGTGGCGCTGGCAATGTTCGAAGCGTTGAACGCGATCGACCACCGCTATGAATCTTACGTCGGCATGACTGCTCACGATCCCCGCGCTTCGCAGGATGCCGCTGCGGTCACTGCGGCGTACCAAGTTCTCCTCGCCCACTTCCCGAGCCAGAAAACGAGCCTCGACGAGGGTTATGCCAATGCGATGGAAGGCGTGACCGACTCCGCCGCGCGCGACGCCGGTCGCCGGCTTGGCGAGCTTGCGGCGCAAGCGGCGCTGAAGTCAGGTATCGTCGACCCCGCGGTCACGCAGGTGCCCTACCGCCCGCGCACCGCGCCAGGCGTCTGGACGGCGACCGAACTACCGGTCTTTTCCCCCTCCTACGTCGCCCAGAAGCCGTGGATCCTCAGCCGCATCGATCAGTTCCGTCCGGCCCCGCCCCCGGCGCTGACCAGCGAGACCTACACGCGCGGCTTCAATGAGGTGAAGGCGCTGGGCGGCAAGTCGAGTAAGGCGCGTACCCCACACCAGGCGCGCATGGCGCGTTACCGGATTAATGCCGACATGTTGCCCGCCATGCGCCAGGTGACCGACCAGGTGGGCCGGCGGCTGGTCGACAATGCCCGGCTGTTCGCGCTGTACGGCATGATCGACGACGAAGTGATGCTCGCCAATGCCGAGGCCAAGCTTCATTATAACTTCTGGCGGCCGGTGACCGCGATCCGCAACGCCGACCAGGACGGCAATCCGGCGACCGAATCCGACCCCGCGTGGGAACCGCTGATTAACACGCCCAATCACCCCGAATATCCGTGCGCGCATTGCACGCAAGCCGCGGCAACGGCCGAGCTGATGAAGCGCGAATATGGCAATGCACCCGCGTCGGGAGTGCGCATCTCCTCGCTGTCGCTGCCCAATGCGGTCGTCCAGGTGCATCCGACCTGGGATAAATGGGCGGAAGAGGTCAGCGCGTCACGCGTGCTGGGCGGGGTTCATTATCGCTTTTCGAACGAGGCGGGCGAGAAGATGGGCCGCGAGATCGCGCGGGAAGCGCTGCGCAAGGTCATGCGGCCGCTCAGAAAGTAACGTTCACGGCTCGAACCCGAGCGTTGGACGTTGTTGTTTTGCGTTCATGCGGCGAATCAGCCCGTGCGCTCGTTCTAATCCTCAACTCCCCCGGCATTCTCTGGCGGAGATTGAGGAATTTCCATGAAAACCGCCTTTTTCATCGCTGCAGCGGCGGCGATCGCCGGTGTCGCCGCTCCGGCCGCCGCGCAGACCGGCTATCCCTACCCCTATCCGCAGCAGCAATATCCGCAGACCTACCCGCAGCAATATCCGCAGAGCGGATACGGCTATCCCGGCCAGCCTAGTTACGGCGGCACCAATGTCGTCGGCCAGGTGATCAACCAGCTGCTCGGCAACCGCTACAACGTCACCGATCGCACCGCTGTTTCACAATGCGCAAGCGCGGCGCTGACTCAGGCAGCGGCCCGCGCCGGCGGCTACAACGGCTACAACAATGGCTATAACCAGCAGGGTTATGGGCAGCAGTATGCCTATCAGGGCAACGCCCGCGTAACCGCGATCACCAACGTCGAGCGCCGCAACAACGGCCTTCGCGTCAGCGGCCTGATCAGTTCGGGCATGTACGGGAACGGCTACGGTCAGGGTTATGGGCAGGGCTACGGCCAGGGCGGCTACGGCAATCCGGCTTACGCCGGCGCCGCGGCGGACCTCAGCTTCCGCTGCAACGTCGATTATCGCGGCGTCGTGACTAATGTGCGCGTCATGCGCAACAACGGCCGTCGTGGCTAGATTGACGTCGGGTGCGCGGCCAGCGTCGCGCACCCATCGTCGCGCGCGATGACCCGCGATCCATTGTTGGAGTGGTAGCGGAGGAGGGACTTGAACCCCCGACACGCGGATTATGATTCCGCTGCTCTAACCAGCTGAGCTACTCCGCCCCAAATTCAGGCAAGCGCACCGGGCCGGCCGATGCGATGGCGCGCGATATAGGGTCGGGCCGGCGCACGGTCAACGCGAGGAACCGGCGGACCCTGCCCTCGTTGTCGAGGGAACAGGAGACCCCGTGAATGGACCCGCTGACCTCGCTCGACACCCTCTGCCGGATCATCCTTCGAGCGCGCGAATATGAAGCGCAGACCGCGACCGATTACGACGGCAACGAAGCTGCCGAGAATGTCGACGACGACGAGGAAGGCACTTTGTCCGTCCTCGACGACACCATCAATGACAGTGTCGAGGAAGAGTTGAAGGCCGCGCTCGAGGATCTGGGCGAAGACCAGCTGGCGGAAGTCATGGCCTTCTGTTGGGTCGGCCAGGGCACCTACGACAGCAGCGACTGGGACGAGGCGATGGAAGAAGCGCAGTCGCTGGTCAGTGACGGCGCCAGCGGCGCGATCAGCGAATTGGTCGATATGCCGATGCTCGCCTCGGTGCTGGAATCGGGCATGGCCGCCTTCGACCTTAGCTGCGACGGGATTGGCGAACTCAGCTAGCGGCCGCGGAATCGAGAGATCGCGACTACCTCCCAAGGCCCGCCGAGATAGCGGTGGAGCCCGAGGCCGCTGATCCCAAGAGGTTTTGGCACGAAGTCCGACTGCAGGGACTCGAGGAGCGTCCGCGCCACCTTGGCTGGCACCTTGTTCTGGATCGTCACGTGGGGGCGCCAGCCGCCCGAATCCTGCGCGCTGAGCAGGCCGTGAAAGGCCGCGGCAAGCTCGGCGCGGATGCGGTCGAGATCTGGCGATACCACGCGATAGGCGACTCCGCCGCCAAGGTTCATCAAGCCAGCGATCGATGCGTCCGGCGGCGGATCTCGGCCGAAGTCTTTGAGTCGCGCGCAAACCTCTTGCTCGGTTGACGGCGGCAGCGCGTGAAACATCGTGAGATGGGCAGACAGATGATTGCGCTCAGGCGGGAAGTGCGCGCGGCGCAACCGGTCGAGCCAGGCGAAATCTGCCTGCGCCAGTTCGGCCGTGACGATCAGCGCCCCGGCCATTGATCCTTCGGCAGCTTGTCGAGCTTCGCAAATTCGCTGGGGTCGATCGCCACGACGATCCGCTCCCCATCGACATGGGCGCGATCCCAAGGGAGTCGGCGCAGCGTTTCGCCGACACCGGCCACCCCGCCCTCGCCGACCACCACGTAAGCTAGGCGTCCGCTGCGGCAGCCCGCCATGGCGTCGATCGCCTGACCGAGCTTCCCGCCTTGCCCGTCGACCACCGCCTTGCCGAGCAAGGAGACGGGAAACAGCGCTTCGCCAGGCGTGTGGCGGCTCGCCTGGGCGGCCGCCTCGCCCCCTCCTCGACCCGCGCCTCGCGACCCAGCCAGCGCCAGATGCCGAAGATGTTGAGGGCGGTAAGAACCACGTTGGTCCACATCAACGCGGGCTGGTTGGTCATCACGCCCGTGGTCAGCCAGGCGATCGATCCCACCAAGAAGACGATGAAGCCGTAGCCGGTGATCCGCGCCCCCAGGTTCGACGCGGTCATGCTTGCGGCTATAATCGTCGCTGCCGTAGCGACCCAGGAAATGATGTCAGCCATGCGCGGCGCAATGCGCGGGACGCGCCGAAGGTTCAGATTTCCAGCTGGCTGCCAAGCTCGACCACGCGATTGGTCGGCAACTTGAAGAATTCCATCGCACTGACCGAATTGCGCAACATCCAGGCGAACAGCCGCTCGCGCCACAGCGCCATGCCGGGCCGCTTGGCCGACGGCAGCAAGGTCTGGCGAGCAAGGAAGAAGCTGGTGTCCATCGTCTTGCATTGCGGCCCACATTCCTTGAGCTGAGCCAAGGCGTCAGGCACCGCGACCTCTTCCATGAAGCCGTAGCGCAGGATCACGCGGTAGAAACCCGACCCGTAGTCCTTCGCTTCCGAGCGCTTTTCGGCCGGCACATAGGGCACGTCCTCGATCTTGACCGTGAGCAGGATCACCCGCTCGTGAAGAACCTTGTTGTGCTTGAGGTTGTGCAGCAGCGCGTGCGGCACCCCGCTCGCCGAACTGGTCATGAACACCGCCGTGCCTTGCACGCGTGCAGCGCTCGGCGCGGCCGATTTGATGAAGATTTCCATCGGCAGGCTGGCTTCGCTCATGCGGTCGATCATCAACTTGCGCCCGCTTGCCCAGGTGGTGAGCAGGGTGAAGGCGACGACCCCGACGAGCAGGGGGAACCAGCCCCCGTCGGGCACCTTCAGCATATTCGCCGAGAAGTAGAGCAGGTCGATGGTGAAAAAGAGGGCGAGCAGGCCAATCGACAGCCAGCGGTTCCATTTCCACATCATCAGCAGCACGACGGCGATGAGCACGCTGTCGATCAGCATCGCGCCGGTCACTGCGATCCCGTACGCCGCCGCCAGGTTCGACGAGCTTTGGAAAGTAATGACCAAAAGCAGGACCATCACCAGAAGCGCCCAATTGACGAGCGGAATGTAGATTTGCCCGGCCGCGCGCTCGCTGGTGTGGAGAATGCGCAGGCGCGGGATGAAGCCGAGCTGGATTGCTTGCTGCGTGACCGAGAAGGCGCCGGTGATGACCGCCTGGCTGGCGATGACCGTTGCGGCCGTAGCAAGCAGCACCAGCGGCAGCCGAAGCATTTCGGGCGCCAGATAAAAGAAGGGGTTGCGGACCGTCTCGATCGCCTGGGCCGCGGGCTGCGCAAGCAACATCGCCCCTTGGCCCAGATAGTTGAGAAGCAGCGCGGGCATGACGAAGGTGACCCACGACACGCGGATCGGCTTGCGCCCGAAATGCCCCATGTCCGCGTACAGCGCCTCGGCGCCCGTCACCGCCAACACGACCGAGCCCATGGCGAAGAAGGCGCGCAGTGGCTCTTGCAGGAAGAAATTGACCGCGTTGAACGGGTTGAGCATCGCCAGCAGCACGCTCGGGTAATCGAGCACGTGCCATACGCCGAGCGTTGCCAGCGTCAGGAAATAGACAAACATCACCGGGCCGAACATTGACCCGACCTTGGCCGTGCCGCGCGACTGGATCGAAAACAGGCCAACCAGGATGCCGACCGCAATCGGCACCACGAACGGCTGCAGATTGGCATTCACGGTGGTCAGCCCCTCGACCGCCGACAGCACCGAGATCGCCGGCGTGATCATGGAATCGCCGTAGAACAAGGCGGTGGCGAACACGCCGAGCAGGACGATCCACGCCGTCCAGCGCTTCTCTTTGCCAATCGAACGGTTGATCAGGGCCAGCAGCGCCAGGCTGCCGCCCTCGCCCTTGTTGTCGGCCCGCATGATGACCGTCAGGTATTTCAGGCTGACGATGATCATCATCGACCAGAAGATCAGGCTGAGCACGCCGAAGATGTGGAGCCGGTCTGGCGCCAGCGTATGATGCCCGGCGAAGGTCTCGCGAAAGGCGTAGATCGGCGACGTGCCGATATCGCCGTAGACGACCCCGATGGCGCCGATGACCAGCTTGCTCAGCGGGCCATGGGCATGCCCATGCGGATTGTCAGCTGGCGCTGAAGATTCGGCGCCGGCAGAAGCTGTCGTGCTCATGGGATGAAATTCAGACTCGCCAGACTGCGTCCTTGTGCGGCTCGACTAGCACCGCCGTTACGCCCCTGCAATCTCACGGGACAGACGGGCAAAGCCTGTCTATAGGCGCGGCAATTCAAGCCAAGTGGAGCAAATTGATCATGCGCGTCGGGGTGCCGAAGGAAATCAAGAATCACGAATATCGGGTCGGCCTGACCCCGGCCAGCGTCGCCGAGCTGGTTGCCGCCGGGCACGAGGTCGTGGTCGAAACCAAGGCCGGCACCGGCATCGATTTTTCGGACAAGGCTTACGAAAAGGCCGGCGCGACAATCCTGCCAAGCGCTGCCGAGGTGTTCGAGACGGCAGACATGATCGTCAAGGTCAAGGAGCCGCAGGCGCCCGAGATTGCGATGCTTCGGCCCAAGCAGATCCTGTTCACCTATCTTCACCTCGCGCCCGACCCGGACCAGGCCAAGGGGCTGATGGAATCGGGTGCGACGTGCATCGCCTATGAAACGGTCACGTCGAACAGTGGTGCCCTTCCTTTGCTCAAACCGATGAGTGAAGTCGCCGGGCGGATGAGCATCCAGGTCGGCGCACATTATCTTGAAAAGGAACAGGGCGGCCGCGGCGTCCTGCTCGGCGGCGTTCCAGGCGTTGCGCCGGCCAAGGTTGCGATCCTCGGTGGCGGCGTTGCGGGCATCAACGCCGCGCAGATGGCGACCGGGCAGCGCGCCGACGTCACCATCTACGACATCAACAATGATCGCCTGGCCGAACTCGACATGCATTTCGGCAGCCAGATCAAGACCGCCTTCGCGTCCAAGGCCGCAATCGCGCAGGCGATCCAGGAGGCCGAACTGGTGATCGGCGCGGTCCTCGTGCCTGGCGCGGCCGCGCCCAAGCTCGTCACGCGCGACCAGCTCAAGACCATGAAGCGCGGGTCGGTTCTAGTCGACATCGCGATCGACCAGGGCGGCTGCTTCGAAACGTCGCAGGCAACCACGCACGACGATCCGGTCTACGAAATCGACGGCGTCATCCATTATTGCGTCGCCAACATGCCGGGCGCGGTGGCGCGGACCAGCACCTTCGCGCTCAACAATGCGACATTGCCCTTCGCGCTTCGTATCGCGAACCTTGGCGCCGAGGCGGCGATGGCGGCGGACCCGCACCTCGCCGCCGGGCTCAACGTGTCTGACGGCAAGATTCGCCACGAAGCGGTCGCCGAAGCGCTCGACCTTCCATTCGAGGCCGCGGCCTAACGCGACGGTGCCGGCTCGCCGATCAGGGCGAGCCCCTGCACCACCATCGGACGCCAGCCCGCATCGGCCGGTGCCGACGCCAGCAATGCACGCCAGATCCGCGCGGCTTCGGCGCGGTCGCCGTAGCGTGCGAGCGCGAGCGCGCGGAAGAAGTCGGGCGCGGGATAGCCTGGCGACAGCTGGGCCGCGCGATCGAACGCGAATTGCGCGGGCGGAGTCATGCCGCGCGCATGATCGACCAGCGCGTTACCCAAACCGACCCATAATTGCGGATCGCCTGGGTAGCGCCGCACCGCATTCTGCAGCAGGCCGACGGCATCTTCGGTGTTGCCCGCACGTGCGCGCCCTTCGGCGAAGATCAGCCAGCGTTCGCCCGGCCCGAAGCTGCCGTAGAAGGCATGGCGCGCCTGGGTAAGTGGCACGACGCTACGCGCGGCTGCAGTGTTGCCGTCGGCAAAGGTGGGTGTGGCGGCGACAAAGCCGACGGCCGCAACCAGCATCGCGCCGAAGCAGATCAGCAGCAACCGGCCACGCACGCCGAGGATCGCCAAAGCCGCGGATGCAAGTGCCAGCAAGATGGCGAGGGCGACCGCCGTCATGCGTACGACCGCCGCCGAAAATCGGTCTCTGGCCGCCGCCGCCACCATCGCCAGCCGCGCGCGGCGGCAATCGTGAACGCGCCAATCAGCGCGAGCCCCAGCCCGGCCCAAACAACGCCCAGGAATGGCCGCCACGTCAAGCGGATTGGCCATCCGCCATCGCTTTGACGCGGGCCGAGAGTCGCGCCGAGCCGGCCAACCGCAAGCGAATGGGCTGCGGGGACGGCTGCGGTCGGTTGCGCCGTGCCCAACGCGTATCGCTGCTGCGGCTTGAGCCGTTGTGCGCCGGCCCCGCGCGACGCCTCCAATTCAGCCTCCAGCGCAACCCAGCCTTCACCCGCGGCCGGCGTGATTCCATTGAGCTGAACCAGCCACGGACCGATCGCGCCCCGCTGCCCTTCCTGCAGCGTAAGTGAGCGCGTTTCGGCCAGCGCGAGCGACGCAATCAACCCGGCAAGAGCAAGGGCAACGCCACCATGGGCGATTGCTGCGCCCCATTGCTGCGCCGAAGCGAGCGATCTTTGGCGGCGCCCCCGCACGGCGATGACGTGCAGCGTGACGCTCGCGACCGACCAACCAATCGCCGCGGGGATCGACGGGAGTGCGAAGGAGCCGACCATTCCGAGAAGGAGGGCAAGGGTCAGCAGACTCCAGGCGGCAAGTGCCCATGGCCGCGCGGCAACCGCCAGGCGGCGCCTGGTTCGTTGATCGTGGAAAATCGCCATCGCCGCCGCCACCGCGAGGACAGCGAGCCCGCCGTTCATCACCAGACTTTCGGCGGATTGCGCAGTCGCGAAAGCCTCGGGTGGCAGCCAAAAGAGCACCGTTAATCCGCCCATGATACCGCTGAGCAGGATATTCGCCCCGCGCTGGCCCGCTCGCGAGAACCGCGAGCGCGCCAAGACCGCCACGCCCGTTGCCAGGACCAGCATGTAGACAGCGGTGACCGATATGCCGAGCAGCACAGCTGGCGCCGCCAGGATCGCACAGGCGATAGCGATGGGGGCGATCTCGACACCGCCATCGGCGTCGCTCCTCGACAAGGCTACGCCCAGCAACACGAACGCCAGTGCGCCGCTCAGCCCAAGGGCCGCGAGCGCCGACTGGTGGATCACTGTTCCAGAGTCTTGTCGGCCTGCTCCTCGGCCGCGAGGTTGCCGAGTTCGGGCGGCATGTAGCGCTCGTCATGTTTGGCAAGGATGTTGTCGGCGACGAAGGTGCCGCCTTGCAGCCGGCCTTCGGCGACCACCCCGCTGCCTTCACGGAACAGGTCGGGGACGATGCCGCGAAAGGTCACCGGGGTGCTTGCCTTGCCATCGGTGACGACGAAGCGGATCGTTACGCCGTCGGGGGCGCGCACAATGGAGCCGCGCTCGACCATGCCGCCAAGCCGAACCGCGCGGCCCTCGATCGCCGTCCCCGCGGCGACGTCGGCGGGCGTATAGAAATAGGATGCACGGTCCTTAAGGCCCCACATCGCCAGCAGCACTGCGGCGAGCACCGCGACCATCGCCGCGGCGACGAGGACGAGGCGCTGGTTCTTCGGTTTCATTTCGACTTGAACGTGTCGGCCGCAGCTTCGGCGCGGCGCATTGCGCGCCACGACCAGAGGATCAGCAGCGCCGTCGAGACGATGGTCACGGCATAAGCCGCGGTGACGAACGGCCAGGGGTTCATGCGCCTTGCATCCGCCGCATGCGCGCTTCCATCTTAAGGTCGGCAAGGTCGGCGCGGATGCGCATCAGGACGACCGCGGCGAACAGGCAGGTGAAGCCGATCAACGTCAGCGGAAGCGGCCACAGGATCGACCCGTCAATGCTCGATCCGCCGCTGATGCTGATGCTCTGCCCTTGGTGCAACGTGTTCCACCACAAGACCGAATAATGGATGATCGGCAGGTTGATCGCGCCGGCAAGGCCAAAAATAGCAGTGATCCGGCCTTCTCCGCCACGCTCCCGCTCTGACGCGCCGAGCGCGATGTAGCCAAGATAGAGAAGAAACAGGATCAACATCGACGTCAGGCGGCCATCCCATTCCCACCAAGTGCCCCAAGCCGGACGGCCCCAGATCGAGCCGGTGAGCAGGCAGATGGCGGCAAAGGTCGCGCCTGCAGGGGCGATCGCCCGTCCCGCAACTGCCGCCAGCGGATGCCGCCAGACAAGTTGACTTACCGCCGCCGCAGCAAGTCCCATCCAGCCGCCCATCCCAAGCCACGCTGCCGGCACGTGGATGTAAAGGATCCGTACCGTCTCGCCCTGCAGGTAATCGGGCGGCGTCAGCAGGAGCCCCGCGGCCATCCCGCCGATCGCCAGCACTAGGCCGATGGCCAGCAGCCAGCCCGTCGCCGACCGCGCAATTTTCAGGAATCGGGTGGGATTGGCGAGGAAATGCATGATTCGCCTCGGGCGGCTTAGCCCCGGCCAATCAGCCGCTGGGCCAGCGCATCGGCGACGGCAGCCGGGTTGCGGCCACTCGCCGCGCTTTCGCTCCACACTTCCTCAAGACGCACCGGAATGCCTTCGATCCTGCGGCGGACGAGCGTGGCATCGCCGTCGCCCAGATATTCTGTGCAGACGTTGATAATGCCGCCGGCGTTGATGACGTAATCGGGGGCGTAGAGGATGCCGCGCTCATGCAGGCGCTGGCCATCCTCGGGAGTCGCAAGCTGATTGTTGGCGCCGCCGGCAACCACCGGCACGCGCAGGGCGGCGATACTTTCCTCGGTGAGAATGGCGCCGAGCGCGTTGGGGCTGAACACGTCTGCCTCGATGGTCAGGATCTCCTCGGGCGGAACGATCGTGCCACCGACCGCGGCCGCGAGCTTTTGCACCTTGGCCGCATCGACGTCGGCGATCGACAGCCGCGCACCTTCCGCGCACGCATGCAGGGCAACACCCGTGGCAACGCTGCCCGCGCCCTGAAGCGCGAGGTGCAACCCGTCCAGGCTGTCCTTGCCCAGCGCGCGCTTCACCGCCGCCTTGATGCCGAGGAATACGCCCAGCGATGTGTGCGGCCCGGGGTCGCCACCGACGTCGCCGGTATTGTTGGGCAGCCCGGCAACGAACTTGGTGGCACGGCTGACCTCGATCATGTCCGACACGCTCATGCCCACGTCTTCGGCGGTGACGTAACGCCCGCCGAGGCTGTCGACGGCGGCGCCGAAGGCATGCAGCAGCTCTGGCGACTTGCGCTTGTCCGCCGGCGCCAGGATCACCGACTTGCCCCCGCCCAGCGGAAGCCCCGCCATGGCATTCTTGTAGCTCATGCCGCGCGACAGGCGGAGCGCATCGGTCAGCCCATCTTCGTCGCGCGCATAATGCCAGAAGCGCGCACCGCCGGCCGCGGGGCCGAGATGCGTCGAATGCATGGCGATGATCGCCTTGAGGCCAGTCGCCTCGTCGTCGAAGAAACGTACGTCTTCGTGCGCATCGAAATCGGGCAAAGCCTCGGGCTTGATCATAAGCTTCTAATGTCCGGGTTATCAGCAAGAATGGGGCGACCGACGGGACTTGAACCCGCGACCCTCGGTACCACAAACCGATGCTCTAACCAGCTGAGCTACGGTCGCCACAACGACTTCGGGAGCTGTTCCCTCCGGCGCTCGGGCCACTTAAGGTTGGCGTCCCCTGAACGCAAGCGAGCCGCCGCCCACGATGCACGAGACCATCTGCAAATTTGGCTATCCTGACACCTTGCTAGCGGAGCTTGACCATTGGGTGATCCTGCTTCGCCCGGCGCAGGTGACGCTGGGATCCCTGGTACTCGCAGCGAAAAGTGACGCGACCGCTTATGCCGCGCTTCCCGCGGCAGCCTTTGCCGAACAGGCCGTGGCCGTCGCGCGGATCGAGCAGGCGCTGGCCCGTTTCTGCAAATATGAGAAGATCAACTATCTGATGCTAATGATGGTCGATCCGCACGTTCATTTTCACGTGATCCCGCGCTATTCATCGCCGCGAAGCTGGGGCGGAATGGAATTCGCCGACGCCGGCTGGCCCGGCCCGCCCGATTTGGGCAACGCGGTCAAATTGACGCCGCAACAGATCGTAACGCTGACGGACGAAATCACCCCGGGCATGAACCTGGATTAATTCGCTTGCGCGCCCCCGGGTGCAGGCGCATCCTCGCCCTGGGGAGATCTACGATGGCGAGTCGGCGTTCAAAAGCGCCCGCGCCGGGCGTTCCGCTGGGCGAAACACTTGTCGCGGCCGGACTTGCACCGGAATTGGCCGAGCCTCTTGTGGCGATGCCGCACAAGGTGGTCGAAGTCGATCCCCGCCGCCCCTTCCGCGAACCGGGCGTACCACGCGACGAAGTCATGTTCGTCCGCTCGGGCATCTTGTCCAAGTTCAAGACCGATCCCGCCGGGCGCCGCCAGATCGTCGCGCTGCGCTTTCCCGGCGAAGGCATTTTGCCCCATGCCGGACGAACCGACTACGGCATCCAGGCGATCGTCCGCAGCGAGGTGATGATCGGGCGCGCCGAAGATTTCGACCCGATCGTCGAGGCCCATCCGGACATGCAGCGATTCTTCTGGCGCCTGATCCGGCGGCACGAAGCAATCGGCTATGAATGGCTGGTCAATTGCGGGCGCCGCGACTCGATCGGGCGCGTGGCGCATCTGTTGTGCGAAACGGCGGCGCGGATGCATGTGGGCTCGGGTCGGTTGAACAATCCCTTCACGCAGCAGCAGATCGCCGACATTACCGGCCAGACGTCGGTCAACGTCAATCGTGTGTTCGCGGACCTGGAACGGCAGGGCCTGATCAAGCGCCACGGGCGCGAAATTCAATTCAAGGATTGGGCGGAAATACGCCGCGTCGCGAGCTTTCAGCCCGGCTATCTCGAAGCGTGATCCGGCCAGGCAATGGTGGGCGCGACAGGGATTGAACCTGTGACCCCACCCGTGTGAAGGGTGTGCTCTACCGCTGAGCTACGCGCCCGCCGATCTTCGCGGAAAGGCGCCAGATAAGGATGGCGCCCTGCGCTGTCCAGCGGATTACTGGACCGCGTCCTTTAGCACCTTTCCGGGGCGGAACTTGGGCTGCGAGCTGGCCTTGATCTGCATCGGCTCCCCCGTCCGTGGGTTTCGCCCCGTGGAAGCTTTACGCCGAGTAACCGAGAAATTGCCGAAACCGACCAGCCGCACCTCGTCGCCGCGCTTGAGCGTCGAAGTGATCACTTCGAGCATCGTCTCGACCGCACGGCTTGCGTCGTTGCGGCTGAGGCCTGCGCGGTCAGCGACGTGGCCAATCAGTTCCTGTTTGTTCATCGATCCGCCTCTTCCCTCGGATAATTAGCGGAGACTCGCCCGCGCTCAGCATCGAACCTTAAGGCAAGAGTTGGTGGACGAGTCAAAGCCCTTCGACGCCGAGAGGGCTCTGCCCTAACGAAAGCTAGTGCCGAACAGAGGCGCCCTGGTCCGCCGCCGGCGACGATGGCGGCGGTTCCGCGGCATGTTCGTCGGCATCGGTCCACTCAATCGCGGTCACCGGCTCGACCAGCGCACGGGCAAGCACTTCATCGATATGCTGCACCGGAACGATCTCAAGGCCGTCCTTCACGCTAGCCGGGATTTCCGCGAGATCCTTTTCGTTTTCGGCAGGAATGAGCACGATGCCGATACCGCCCCGAAGCGCGGCAAGCAGCTTCTCCTTGAGGCCGCCGATCGGGAGAACGCGACCGCGCAGCGTCACCTCGCCGGTCATGGCGACGTCGCGGCGCACCGCGATGCCGGTGAGTGTCGAGATCATCGCCGTGACCATGCCGACGCCTGCCGATGGGCCGTCCTTGGGCACGGCGCCTTCGGGCAAGTGGACGTGGATGTCCTTCCGCGCGAAGATCGACGGCTTGACCCCGAATGCCGGGGCGCGCGCCTTGACGAAGCTCATCGCGGCCTGGATCGATTCCTGCATCACTTCGCCAAGCTTGCCGGTCGTCTTGATCATGCCCTTGCCCGGGACTGTTACGGCCTCGATCGTAAGCAATTCGCCGCCGACCTCGGTCCACGCCAGGCCGGTCACGGCGCCGATCTGGTCCTCCTCCTCACCCATACCGTAGCGGAATTTGCGAACCCCCAGATAATCGCCGAGATTCTCCGCGGTCAGTTCGACCGTCTCGGTCTTGTTTTCGAGGATCTGGCGCAGCGACTTGCGCGCAACCTTGGCCAACTCGCGCTCGAGCGTGCGGACGCCGGCTTCACGCGTGTAGTGACGCATGATGCCGCGTAAAGCCTCATCGGTGAAAACGAGCTCCTCGGGCTTCAAGCCGTGCGCTTCCATCTGCTTGGGGATCAGGTGGCGCTTGGCGATCTCGACCTTCTCATCCTCGGTATAGCCCTCGAGACGGATGATCTCCATGCGGTCGAGCAAGGGCTGCGGCATGTCGAGCGAGTTCGCGGTGGTCACGAACATCACATCGCTAAGGTCGTAGTCCAGCTCCAGATAATGGTCCTGGAAGCGGTTGTTCTGCTCAGGGTCGAGCACTTCGAGCAACGCCGAGGCGGGATCGCCGCGGAAATCCTGGCCGAGCTTGTCGATCTCGTCGAGCAGGAACAGCGGGTTGGACGTCCCCGCCTTCTTGAGGTTCGAAATGATCTTGCCCGGCAGCGAGCCGATATAGGTCCGGCGGTGACCGCGGATCTCGGCCTCGTCGCGCACACCGCCCAGCGACTGGCGCGCGAATTCACGGCCCGTGGCGCGGGCGATCGAGCGCCCGAGTGAGGTCTTCCCGACACCGGGGGGCCGACAAGGCACAGGATCGGGCCCTTGAGCTTATTGGTACGGGCCTGCACCGCGAGATATTCGACGATCCGGTCCTTGACCTTCTCAAGGCCATAATGGTCCTCGTCGAGCACGCGCTGCGCTTCGGCAATGTCCTTCTTGAGTCGTGACTTCTTGCCCCACGGCAGGCCGAGCAGGACGTCGAGATAATTCCGCGCGACGGTGGCTTCGGCGGACATGGGGGCCATGGCCTTGAGCTTTTTCAGCTCTGCGGTCGCGCGGGTTCGCGCTTCCTTCGACAGGCGCGTCTTGCGGATTGCGTCGGCGAGCTCCTGAAGCTCGTCGCCGCCTTCCTCGCCCTCATTGCCGAGTTCGCGCTGGATCGCCTTCAACTGCTCGTTGAGATAATATTCGCGCTGCGTCTTCTCCATCTGGCGCTTTACGCGGCTGCGGATTTTCTTTTCGACCTGCAGCACGCCAAGCTCGCCCTCCATGAAGGCGAACACCATTTCCAGGCGGCGCGACGGATTGAGCTCGCCAAGCAGCGCCTGCTTGTCGGCGACCTTGACCGACAGGTTGGACGCGACCGCGTCGGCCAGCGCCGACGGATCCTCGATCTCGGCCAGCTGGATTCCCGTCTCGGGCGGCAGGCGTTTATTGAGCTTGGCGTAATTTTCGAACTGGTCGAGCACCGAGCGCATCAGCGCCTGCGCTTCGGCCGGGCCGATCGCCTCCTCGGCAACTTCCTCGATTTCGGCAACGGTATAGCCGTCGCGCGGCGTCAGGCCGACCAGCCTTGCGCGCTTCACCCCTTCCACAAGCACACGAACGGTCCCGTCGGGCAGTTTCAGAAGCTGCATCGCGGTCGCGATCACGCCCAGGTCGTACAGCGCATCCCGATCGGGCTCGTCCTCGCCCGGGTCGAGCTGCGCGACGAGGAACAATTCCTTGTCGGCGGCCATCGCGGCTTCCAATGCCGCCACCGATTTCTCGCGGCCGACGAACAGCGGCACGATGCGGTGGGGGAAAACGACGATGTCACGGAGCGGCAGGATGGGAAGCGAACGAGTCATAAGAGGTATATGGGCGAGCGCTTCTCCGTCCGCAATGAACGACGCCATACAATAAACGCGGCAAAAAACACGGCTGGAAGCGAAGGACTTTCAGGCCGAAGTGAACGGCGGATTCTGTAACCGTTCAGTTTCACTCACTATCTTGGCCTATGTGACATTCCGTAAAACCCTTCTCGCGCTCAGCGCGCTTACCGTCCCCGCCGCGGCCGCCGCGCAATATGGCATGCCGTGGCCGGCTCCCCCGCCGCCACCCATGCCCATGCCGATTCCGCGAGCTCCGGTCGCCGAGCCGTGGCAGGTTCGGCCGCAGCCGTTCCCGCAGCAGCAGCAGCAGCGGCGCGCCCAGCCGCGCGGCGACGCCAGCCGAGCGCCCGCGCTCGAGCCGATCGATCTGCCCCCGGCGATCGAGCAAGGCGTCGACATGATCTATATCGACGAGGAGCTCGTCCCCCGTGCCGCGCTCGACAAGGGGATGCTCCACGACATCTCGATGGACGAATGGAGCGGTGCGCCGGTCGACATGTTCGTCCCGGTCAACCCCATCTACACCGATTTGCGCCGCGGCCTCGTCCGCTACCAGCAGCGCTGGGCCGATCTGCCGCAAATCGCGATCCCTGCTGGGCCGTCGCTCAAGGCGGGCGCGACGGGTGAGCGCGTGTCCCTGCTTCGGCAACGGCTCGGGCTCGCACCTGGCGGCAACTTCGACGCCGCGCTGGCCGCGCAGGTGAAGGAATTCCAGCAGGTCCATGGGCTCAAGGCCGACGGCGTCGCCGGTGCCGGCACCATCGACGCGCTCAACCGGGGCGCGCGCTATTACGAGCAACTCGTGATGATCAACATGGAGCGCGCCAAGCGCCTCCCCGCCCCGCAAGAGCAGAGCAAATATGCCGTGGTCGATTCCGGCGGCGCCCGGCTGCTGATGTATGAGAATGGCCGCGTCGTCGACAGCATGAAGGTGATTGTCGGCGCCAAGGCGACCGCGACGCCGATGATGGCCGCCTACATCCGCTTCGCCAGCGTCAATCCCTATTGGAACGTGCCACCCGAACTGGTCACTAATCTGATCGGCCCGCGCGTCGTGGCGCAGGGCGTCAGTTACCTCACCGACCGCGAATATCAGGTGCTATCCGACTGGAGCGAAAATCCACGCGTTCTCGACCCGCACACCATCGATTGGAACGCGGTCGTGGCCGGGCGTCAGGAAGTGCGCCTGCGCCGCCTGCCCAGCCCCGCCAATTCGATGGGCATGGTGAAGTATATGCTGCCCAACTATTTCGGCATCTACCTCCACGACACCCCGGAAAAGAGCCATTTCGCCAAGGGCGACCAGTGGATCAGCAACGGTTGCGTCCGGCTGGAGGACGCCCAGCGCTTCGGCCGCTGGCTGTTCGGGTCGATGCCCAAGGGTAGCAACCCGAAGGTCGAGGAGGATATCCACCTGCCGCAGCCGGTGCCTGTGTACATGACCTATCTGACCGCCGCGGCGACGCCCAACGGCATCCAGTTCCGCGCCGACCCTTACGGCAAGGACGCGCACCTGATGGAGCGGTTCGGATCGAGGATGGTCGCGGGCCGCCGCTAGGTGCCGTAGGCGACCTGGTAGGCAGGCCCTGCGTTTTGCATCATGTGAACTGCGGCGGGAATCGCCAGCGCCAGCCAGATGCTGCGCTCGCGCCATACCAGATAGAGCATCGACATGATGAGAAAGGGCCACCACACGACCAGGCCCCAGGCCGACGCCTCGAGCGAGTGCGCCAGGCCCCACCCCGCCGCGCTAACGAATACCGTCAACGTCGGGGACAGAAACAACCGAAGGACGGTCACGATTGCGGCGAGGATCAGGGTTTCGACCACTGGCGCGAACACCGCCAGGGCGAGGAAGCCGACGTGACCCTTGATCGGAAATTCAGGCAGGTCGAGCTGCGGCGCGACGGATGACACGAGATAGGCAAGGCCGAGGCTCGGCACGATGCACAGCAGCCACGCGACCGGAACGACAAGCCAGGCTCGACCCGGCTCGCGCAGGAGTTTCGGGAAAAAGCTGAGCGGACCCTCCCGGAAGGGGGCCGCTGTGACGGCCTGGCTCACCTAGCCGTCGTGATCACGCGGCGTCGCCGGCCTTGTCCTTGGCCGCATAGACCCGGACGGGCTCCTTGGTGCCCAGGACGACATCCTTGTCGATATGCACTTCGTTGACGCCGTCCATCGAGGGCAGGTCGAACATCGTGTCGAGGAGGATTCCCTCTAGGATCGAGCGTAGCCCACGCGCGCCGGTCTTCCGCTCGATCGCCTTCTTCGCCACGCAGTGAAGGGCATCGTCCGTGAACTCGAGCTCGACATCTTCCATGTCGAATAGCTTGGCATATTGCTTCACCAGCGCGTTCTTGGGCTCGACCAGGATCTTGACCAGGGCTTCCTCGTCCAGGTCCATCAGCGTCGCGATCACCGGGAGGCGGCCGATGAATTCCGGGATCAGGCCGAACTTGAGCAGATCCTCGGGCTCGCAATGCTTTAGCGTTTCGCCCGTCTTGCGCTCCTCGGGCGCGGCGACATGCGCGCCGAAGCCCATCGACTTGCCCTGCATGCGGTCGTCGATGATCTTTTCGAGGCCGGCGAAGGCACCGCCGCAGATGAACAGGATGTTGGTCGTGTCGACCTGCAGGAATTCCTGCTGCGGATGCTTGCGCCCGCCCTGCGGCGGAACCGAGGCGGTCGTGCCTTCCATCAGCTTGAGCAGCGCCTGCTGGACGCCCTCGCCCGATACGTCGCGGGTAATCGACGGATTGTCCGACTTGCGGCTGATCTTGTCGATCTCGTCGATGTAGACGATCCCGCGCTGCGCCTTCTCGACATTGTAATCGGACGCCTGGAGCAGCTTGAGGATGATGTTCTCGACGTCCTCACCGACATAGCCCGCCTCGGTCAGCGTCGTCGCATCGGCCATGGTAAACGGCACGTCGAGGATTCGCGCCAGAGTCTGTGCCAGCAAGGTCTTGCCGCAGCCCGTCGGGCCGATCAGCAGGATGTTCGACTTGGCAAGCTCGACCTCATTGCCGGCTTTGGAGCCGTGGGCGAGGCGCTTGTAATGATTGTGGACCGCGACCGACAGGACGCGCTTGGCGCGATATTGGCCGATCACATAGTCGTCGAGGACCTTGCAGATCTCCAGAGGGGTCGGGACGCCATCGCGGGTCTTGACCAGCGCCGACTTGCTCTCCTCGCGAATGATGTCGTTGCACAGCTCGACGCATTCATCGCAGATGAACACGGTCGGGCCCGCGATGAGCTTACGCACCTCATGCTGCGACTTCCCGCAGAATGAGCAGTAAAGGGTGCTCTTGCCGTCGCCGCCGCCAGTAAGCTTGGTCATTACCGTCCTTGTATCGCGACCGCACGCGGCCGTCCTCTCAGGGCCATGCTAGCCCTCTTTATGGCACAATCAACTCTGCCGGAGTGTTAACGTTGCCGCGCCCGGAATTGCTCTTTCGTTTCAAGAATATGGTCGGGGTCGGCGCACCCCGCAAGAGCCCGCCGACCAATCACGGGATGGCCGCCAGCGCGTCCTGCATGGCCTCCTGGAATTCGGACTTCGCGTAAATGTCGTTGTGACCGGCGCCCCGGATGGTGCGATCGAAGACGAGGTTCCGCACCCGTTTGCGCAGCGCGTCGGTACGCGCCGGCTGAATAATCGTGTCGTGCTGCGCGCCGATGATGGCGATTGGCACGCTCGTTCGCTCTGCCGCAGCGGCGGCGTCGATCTCATGCGCGAAAAAGGGGCCGATCGGGATCCACGGATACAAGGATTGCGCCGATGCTTTCAGCGAATCGAAGGGCGTGACGAGGATCGCCCCGGCCACGGGCCGCTGGGTCGCGAGATGTGCAGCGATGCCACTGCCAATGCTGAACCCGACCAGGATGGTGCGATCGGGGCGAATGGCGTCGACGGCATGATCGTAGAGTCGAGGCGCGTCGGCGAGAAGCGCCGACGACGACGGGGATCCCGTGGAGGGAGCATAACCGCGGTAGTGGAATGTCACGACGTGCGCGCCGGGATACAGGTCGTGTAGATAAGTCCCGACGTCCTGCGCGTTCCACGCATTGCCGCCGAAGCCGAGGATCAGTGTCGTGTCCTGGCTTGCCCTGGGAGGCGGGAAATGGACGCCGTTCAGCGTCACGCCCTTGTCGACCTTCAGCGACAGCGTCTTTGCGCCGGTGGGCAAGCGTCCGGCCTTGGGGACGGCATGCGTCGGGAAGATGAGGTGGGACTGAAATTCGAACATGGCGAGGAGCAGCGCGGCGCCCACGGCTGCCGCCGCGAGCCAAAGCCCGAGCTTAGCCGGCGAAGGCCGCCTCGATCGCGGGTGTGACACGGTCGACCGTATAGGGCTTTTCGATCACCGGCGCGTCGTTGAACTCGGGCGGCGGGGGGTCGACGTGGCCGCCAGTGGCGATCACGAAGGGGACTTTACGCGCCCGCAGCGCGCTGGCGACCGGCCAGACGTTCTCGCCCTTAAGGTTGACGTCGAGGATGGCGAGATCGAATCCGCCCTTCTCGACCTCTTCCAGTGCGCATTGCACCGTGTCGCAAGACCCACTGATGGTGTGCCCAAGGGAATCGAGAAAATCCTCGAGCATCATCGCAATCAATGGCTCGTCCTCGACGATGAGGATGGAACGCCCCGCACTCATTGATGCGCAGATAGTGGCGCGAACCCCAAGTGGAAAGGCTTATTTCGCACGCATCTCCCGCTTGGCCGCTTCGGCCAGATCCTGGACTGAAAACGGCTTGGGCAAGAAGCTGACATTGTCGACGTCGATCGAGTTGCGCAGCTGCTCCTCGGCATAGCCCGACATGAAAAGGACCCTTAGCTCAGGCCGGCTCTTCCGCGCCTCCCCGACCATTGTCGGGCCATCCATCCCGGGCATCACGACGTCGCTGATGAGAAGGTCAATCTCCTCGCCGCGATTAAGAATTTCCAGCGCGTCCTCACCATTGTCGGCGGTGATTACCTGATAACCGTGGCGGGTCAGCGCGCGTTCGGCGACGGCGCGAACCATCGGCTCGTCCTCGACCAGCAGGATCGTGCCGCTGCCCCACAATTCGCTCTCCTTGGGCTTGGCGGTGGCCTTGGACTTGGCCGCAGGAGCTTCTTCGCGATGGACCGGCAGATAGATGACGAAGCGCGTCCCCTCGCCGACCTTGGAATCGGCGAAGATGAAGCCCCCGATTGCTTGACGATGCCGTAAACAGTCGACAGCCCCAGCCCGGTCCCCTTCCCCACCTCCTTGGTCGTGAAGAAGGGCTCGAAAATCTTGCCGAGCACGCTCGCGGGGATACCCGAACCCGTGTCAGTGACCGAAAGAGCGCTGTAATCTGCGATGGGAAGGATGTCGGAACCAAGCTCGGCGACCTGGTCGGCCTTTACCGAATAGGTCTGGATCGTGAGCACGCCCGCGCCCTTGGAGGCGATTGCGTCGCGGGCGTTGACTGCAAGGTTGATGATAACCTGCTCCAGCTGGCCCGGGTCGGCGCGCACCGACCCCAGGTTGCGGCCATGCTTGACGACCAGCTCGACCGTTTCGCCGAGCAGGCGCTTTAGGAGATGTGATACCTCGGATACCACATCGGGCAGCTGAAGCACTTGCGGGCGCAGCGTCTGTTGGCGCGAGAAAGCGAGCAACTGCCGCGTCAACCCGGCGGCGCGATTGGAATTCGACTTGATCTGCTGAATGTCGTCATAGTCGCTGTCGCCCGGCGTATGGCGCATCAGCATCAGGTCGCAGTGACCAATGATCGCGGTCAGGATGTTGTTGAAATCGTGCGCCACGCCGCCCGCAAGCTGCCCGACCACCTGCATCTTGGTCGCCTGCGCCACCTGCCGCTTTAGCTTGGCTTCCTCGCTATTGTCCTTGAGCAGCAGCAGAACCGCGGCATCGCCCAGCCCGCGCAAGCCCGCGATGGTCAGCGCGACAGGGTCTGACGATTGTCGCGACAGCCGTACCGCAAGGTCGCCCGACATCGCGGGACCGCGCGCATTGCGCCGCACGGCATCTGCGACCGGCCCTTTGTCTTCCTTGACCACCAGGTCGCCGGGATAAATGGGGAGTGCCGCGCCCTTGATCCCCGCCGCATTGCGGAATGCCTGGTTCATCGTCAGGAAGCGCCCGTCGCGGTCGACCAGGGCCAAGCCGATGGGCAGGACATCTAACAGGGTCTGCAGGTTGGCCGATGCACCGGAAGGACTGTCGGCGCTGTCGAACAGAAGCAACGTTCCCGGCCCCTTCTCGCGATCAGGGTCGATCGGCAAGTGCGCAAATCGCAGCGGTCGCGCCGATTCGCCCTCGGCGACGAGGCGCATTCGCTGGCCTTCATCAGCCTGGACGATGTCCGTGATCATCAGCGGTCCACCGCCCCGTCCATTGGGAAGGGCGCGGTCGATGAAGGCGCGATTCGCCGCAAGAACGACGCCGCCGCCATCGATCACGGCAGCCATGACGCCATTGGCAGACAGTCGTTCGCCTGAATCCCCCTCGACCCTTCGCGCAGCGACCGTGAGCGCATCTGGGCTTGTCGGCGCCGGGAACCGCCACAGAAGCAAATCCTCATGCGCACCAATCCGCTCGACCTCCACCGCGCACGTCCCCGCGTCGGTCGCCGCGCCGGCCACGCACCCGGCGCCATCTCGCCAGGCAAGCTCCCGAGCCATCGCCAGTGCTTCGCGCCCTTCTGCGCCGGACGCGAGGTCCAGCGGTGAACGCGGTGGGCCGAAGCGCTCGCGATACGCCGGGTTGGCGATCAGGAGCGATCCTTCCGCGGTCGTGAGCGCGACCGGTTCCCCCGTCAGCCCGATGACTGTCCCGAGCGCCGCATAATCCGGTCCAAGGCTGATCGGCGCTTGAATCTCTGTCCGCGCCGGACGCCGCATGGCGATCACGCCAGCGCCAGCAAGTCCGGCGATCGCCAGAACCATCGCTGGCACCACAAGTCCCATCAGCAGGGCCCCAGCGCCACCGAAAGGCCTGCCGCGCCGACGATGGCGGGCATCAGCCAGCCGGTGAGCGGGCGCGAATCGATTCTGGGAAGATCCTGGTGAAGCATCTCGCGGGAACGCTTACTAACGCGAGTTGCGACGTCTGTCAGACGAAAGACGTCAGCCGTGCTGGCGCAGAAGCCGCTGCTGGTCGCGCTTCCAATCGCGTTGCTTGATCGTCTCGCGCTTGTCGTGGACCTTCTTGCCACGCGCCAGTGCGATCTCGACCTTGGCCCGGCCCGTGGCGTTGAAGTAGATCGACAGCGGGACCAGCGTCAGCCCTTGGCGGGTGATGGCGCCGTGCAGCTTGGAAATCTCGCGCGCCTTCAGGAGCAGTTTGCGCTTGCGCCGCGGCTCATGGTTCAGCCGGTTACCATGGCTATATTCGGGAATGTGGCTGTTGATCAGCCACACCTCCTCGGCATCGATCGTGGCGTAGCTCTCGGCGATCGACCCCTCGCCCTGGCGCAGCGCCTTGACCTCGGTCCCCGCTAGCTGGATCCCCGCTTCGAAACGCTCCTCGACAAAGTAATCGAAGCGCGCGCGCCGGTTCTCGGCAACCACCTTGGCTTTGTCGAACGGGGCTGGGAGATCGCGGGCCATGACGAAGGGTCAAACGAGACCAGCGTGATCCAGTGCCGCGTCGACCGCGCGTTTCGACGCATCCGACGGCGGAGTCATCGGCAGGCGCAGCTCCGTCGGGAAGTCGGGGCGGAGGCGGTTGAGGGCATATTTGGCCGGCCCGGGCGAGGCGTCGGTGAACAGCGCCGCATGGAGCGGGAAAAGCCGGTCCTGAAGTTCGAGAGCCTCCTCCCAGCGCCCTTCGCGCGTGGCGCGCTGGAAGTCGGCGCACAGCCTCGGCGCGACGTTGGCGGTGACGGAGATGCACCCCACCCCGCCCATGGCGTTGAAGCCGAGCGCCATATCGTCATTGCCGCTGAGCTGGACGAAATCCTTGCCGCAGGCCTCGCGCTGGGCTGAGACCCGCCCCAGATTGCCCGTCGCGTCCTTGACCGCGACGACGTTGGGGAGAGTCGCCAGCCGCGCCATCGTTTCCACCGAAATGTCGGTGATCGTCCGCGCCGGCACGTTGTAGAGCACGATCGGCAGGCCAACCTCGGCGACGGCGGACAGATGTGCGTAGATGCCGTTCTGGTTCGGGCGGTTATAGTAAGGCGGCACGTGGAGCGCGGCGGTAGCGCCAGCGGCTTGCGCTGCCCTAGTCAAGACAATGGCATGCGCGGTGTCGTTGGCGCCGCAACCCGCGATCACCGGAATATTTCCCCCCGCGACCTCGACCGCGATTTCGATCAGCCGGCGATGTTCGGCATCGGTCAGCGTCGCCGCTTCGCCCGTGGTACCGCATGGCACCAGGCCGTCGCTGCCCTGGGCGACCTGCCAGGCCACGAAATCACGGAATAGCGCTTCATCGACTCGTCCTGCCGCAAATGGAGTCAACAGGGCGGGTAAGGAACCGAAAAACATGATTATTTCCTCGCGTCCGGTGTGAAGCGCAACGGACGCTTAGGGCCGGCGTTCAGGGCCTGATAAGGAGGGGGACAACAGGATGTCCAGCGTGAGGCGTCGGGCGATCATTCTGGTAAGTGCATTGGTCGTGGGAACGGCCAGTTCCGCGCAGTATGCCCCCCAATATGCGGCGCGGCCCCAGGCTCCGCCCACCTATTCGACTGCCGCGGTCGGCTACGCGCTCAACGATTGGCGCCGTTTGCGCCAGAGCAGCGGCTACAGCTTCGGCGATTACGCCCGGTTCCTGAATTCCAATCCCGATTGGCCCGCCGAAACGACGATGCGCCGCTGGGCGGAGCGCCAAATGCGCCCGGGCGAGCACGGCTCCACCGTCATCGCCTTCTTCGCACGTAACAAGCCGGAAACGGGCAATGGCTGGGCGCGCCTGGCCGATGCCCATGCCGCGGCCGGCCGAATGGCGGAAGCGATGGCAGCGGCGCGCGAGGCTTGGGCTTCGCCCAACCTGTCGGCAACCGACGAACAGGCGATCTGGGCGCGCTACGGCAGCAGCATGGTGACCGCCGACCATGACCGGCGCGCAGATGCCCTGCTTTTCGCCAAGAAGGCCGACGATGCCGCACGCTTCGCGCCGATGACCAGCCCCAATCGCCGCGCCGCCTTCGCCGCGCGAGTCGCGATGCAGCAAAGGTCGCCGAACGTCGACGCGCTTTACGGCGCCGTCATTGGCAGCGTGACCAGCGATGCCGGCCTGATGATGGACCGCGCCCGCTACCTGCGGGAGACAGGGCGCGAGAATTACGCCCGCGATCTTGCCGCGCGGCCGCACAATTTCACCTATCGCCCGGCCGATCCCGAGCGTTTTTACGAAATGCTTCTGCTCCTCGCCAGTGGTGCGGCGCAGGACCGGCAGTTCAACCTGGCCTATAATATCGCGCGGCAGGTCGACGATGCGCTGCCGCCGGGGACGACGGTCAGCGCGCAGCCGCTTGGCGTGCGCGACGAATATACCAGCCTTGCCTGGCTCGCCGGCACTACCGCGCTCGACCGCATCGGGCAGGCATCCAACGCCATTGCGATGTTCGACCGCTATGCGCGCGGCGGGCGCTCGCTCCAGGTACTGACGAAGGGCCAATATTGGGCCGGCCGTGCCGCGCTCGCCGCGGGCCGTTACGCCGAGGCCAATGGCTATTTCCAGCGCGCCGCCGCTTATCCCGAGTTGTTCTACGGCCAGCTGGCGCTCGAACGGCTCGGCCGTTCGGTGACGACGCCGGGCGCTTCGGTCGCGTCCTATGCGGCGACCCCCGCGCAGCGCAGCGCCTTCGCCAACAACAGCCTTGTCCAGGCGGTCCGCATCCTTGGCCAGCAGGGTCGTTCGACCGAGCAGTCGCTCTTCGTCCGCGCACTTGCGGAATCGCTGACCAACGATGCCGATCGGGGCCTTGCGGTCGACCTGTCGCAGCAAATCCGCCGCAACGACCTCGCGGTTTGGATTTCGCGCGCGGCCCGTACTGACGGGTCGATGTTCTACGTCCGCCAATCCTACCCGACCCTGCCCGCGACCCTGTCGCCCAACGTCTGGTCGCTGGCACACGGCATCACGCGCCAGGAAAGCTCGTTCGATCCCTATGCACAAAGTCACGTCGGCGCGCGCGGCATGATGCAGCTGATGCCCGGCACCGCGCGCGAGCAGGCGGGCAAGATGGGCGTCGGATACGATGCGACGCGGCTTTATACGGATCCCGCCTACAACGTGATGCTCGGCTCCGCCTATTTTCAGCGGATGCTCAACATGTGGGACGGCAACGTTCCGCTCGCCGTCGCCAGCTACAACGCGGGCTATGGCAACGTACGCAAATGGGTTGCACGCTACGGCGACCCGCGCGGAAATGTGGACGTGCTCAAGTGGATCGAGGCCATCCCGTTCGTGGAAACCAAAGGTTACGTGCAGCGGGTGATCGAAAATAGCGTCGTCTATGATTCGATGCGCAGCGGTTCGCCGCAGCAGGCGAGTTTCCACGTCTCCCGCTACCTGGGGAAAAGCCGCCCGGGTTGATAAGTTCGGCCGATGGTCAAGGATCGTTTCATTACCCCAGCAGGGTTCGCGCGCATCCGCGCCGAATATGACAGCTTGTTCGGTGTCGAACGGCCCAAGCTGGTCGAGACCATCTCTTGGGCCGCGGCGAACGGCGATCGATCGGAAAACGGCGATTACATCTACGGCCGCAAGCGTCTGCGCGAGCTCGACCGGCGACTGGGCTATCTCGGCAAGGTCATGAAAAGCGCGAAGGTCGTCGACCCGTCTGCACAGCTGGACCGCGACCAGATTCGCTTCGGCGCAACGGTTGAGCTTGCGGACGAAGACGACGAGCGCCGCACGATCACCATCGTTGGCGACGACGAAACCGACGCTTCCGCGGGCCGCATCGGGTGGAGCGCGCCACTGTCGCGCGCGCTGATCGGCGGCAGGGTCGGCGACGAACGAACGGTTCGGCTGCCCGCTGGCGAGAAGAGCTATGAGGTGATTTCGGTCGCCTACCCGCCCGCTGGCTAAGCCGCGCGGATCGGTGCTTCGACCAAATGCGGCGGTTCGCTCGGCATGGCCTTGTCCCACGCCTCGGCGATCGCTTCGAGCGCGGCGAGGCTGGCCTCGGTCTCGTCAGTCCCGTCGATCATCCGCCACGGCGACCAACGCGTGTCGCTGTGCTTGCGCAGGTCGGCCAGCGCCTCGGCATAAGCGGGATCGCGCAGGTCGAGCGGATCGGCCGACCGCGCGACGGCGCGCCACGGATTGGCTAGGCGCTCGCGCAGCCGCACCTCCTGCGTCTCGGCGCTCACCTCGAAAAAGAGTTTCACGATCAACGTGCCATAGTCGCGCTGCTGCGCCTCGAATTCGTTGATCTCGTCGAAGGCGCGGGCCAGCGCGGCGTCATCGGTGCGACCAAGAAGGCGGTCGTCGAGCACCCGCCGGTACCAGCTACGAAAGAAGATGGCGGTATTGCCCGCACTCGGCAGCTGTCGCCAGAAGCGCGCCAGCCAATGGCCTTCGGACGCTTCGCGGCGGTCGTGAAGCGTGCAGTGGACGGCGGTGTGGCAAGGGTCGAACGCCGAGGCGAGCTGGCGCAGCGCGGCCTTCTTGCCCGACCCTTCAGGGCCTTCGAACAGGACGATGGCGCGGCGCCCGTGGACGATCTGCGGCAGCTGAAGCTCGCAAACATGCTCGCGCAAGGCGGCAAGCGCGGACTGCTGATCGTGGCCGGCGACGGGGGACATGGCGCGGAAGCTACGCAATCGCCGGAATCCGGACAATCGCCCTCTGCGCGACCGTTCCGATTTGGATCAATCGTGGCCCGGAAGCCACGAGCGCCTATTTAGGCTCGACCAGCCGGATGTTGAGCTCCTTGAGCTGCTTGGGATCGACCGCCGACGGCGCGTTCATCATCAGGTCTTCCGCTTTCTGGTTCATCGGGAAGAGGATGACTTCGCGGATGTTGGGCTCGTCGGCGATCAGCATGACAATGCGGTCGATGCCTGGGGCCGACCCGCCGTGCGGCGGCGCGCCGAACTTGAAGGCGTTGATCATGCCCGCGAAGTTCGTGTCGACTTCGTCCCTGGTATAGCCGGCGATCTCGAACGCCTTGTACATGATATCAGGGCGGTGGTTGCGGATCGCGCCGCTGCTCAGCTCCACCCCGTTGCAGACAATGTCATACTGCCAGGCGAGGATATCGAGCGGGTCCTTGCTCTCCAACGCCCCCATCTCGCCCTGCGGCATCGAGAAGGGATTGTGGCTGAAGTCGATCTTCTTCTGGTCGTCGTTATATTCGAACATCGGGAAATCGACGATCCAGCAGAAACGGAAGGCATTTTTCTCGAGCAGGTCGAGCTGCTCGCCGACGCGGGTGCGCGCGAGGCCCGCGAGCTTGGCCGCCTCCTCTTCCTTGCCAGCGGCGAAGAAGATGCCGTCGTCGGGACCGAGGCCCATCGTCTCGGCGAGCTTGTTCATGCCCGCCTCGCCGTGGTTTTTGGCGATCGGGCCACCCCATTCGCTGCCCTTGCGGGTCGCATAGCCGAGACCCGCAAAACCCTCGCCGCGCGCCCATTCGTTCATTTCGTCGAAGAATTTGCGGCTCTTCTCTGCGGTGCCGGGGGCCGGGACCGCGCGGACGACCGCGCCCTTTTCGACCAGTCCTGCGAAGAGGCCGAAGCCCGAGCCCTTGAACTGTTCGCCGACGTCGTGGATCAGCAAGGGATTGCGCAGGTCGGGCTTGTCACTTCCGTACTTTAGCAGCGCTTCCTTATACGGGATGCGAGGATATTCGCCCGCCGGAGTGACGCTGCGGCCCTCGGCGAACTCCTCGAACACGCCCGACAGCACCGGCTCGATCGCGTTGAACACATCATCCTGCGTGACGAAGCTCATCTCGAAGTCGAGCTGGTAGAATTCACCGGGTGAACGGTCGGCGCGCGCATCCTCGTCGCGGAAGCAGGGCGCGATCTGGAAATAGCGGTCGAAGCCCGCGACCATGATCAATTGCTTGAACATCTGCGGCGCTTGAGGAAGGGCGTAGAATTTGCCCGGATGGACTCGGCTCGGGACCAGGTAGTCGCGGGCGCCCTCGGGGCTGCTCGCGGTCAGGATCGGCGTCTGGAATTCGGTGAAGCCGCCGTCGATCATGCGGCGGCGGATCGAGGCGATCACCGCCGAACGCAGCATGATGTTCCGGTGCACCTGGTCGCGCCGCAGGTCGAGGTAGCGGTAGCGGAGGCGGATCTCCTCGGGATAGTCCTGCTCGCCGGCGACCGGCATCGGCAGTTCGGCGGCGGCCGATTGCACCGTTACGGCGTTGGCGAACACCTCGATCTCACCCGTCGGCAGGTTGGCGTTGGTGGTGCCCGCGGCGCGCGCCTTGACGGTGCCGTCGATCGTCACGACCGACTCGACGCGCAGATGCTCGAGCGTCGGCAGCGCCGGACTGTCGGCGTCGGCGACGATTTGAGTGATCCCGTGATGGTCGCGAAGGTCGATGAACAGCACGCCGCCGTGATCGCGCTTGCGGTGCACCCAGCCCGACAGGCGCACGCTGGCGCCGACATCGCTGGCGCGCAAGGCCGCGCAATGGTGGGTTCGATAGGCGTGCATGATGATGTGGCTCAGTTCAGCAAAAAGTGTGGAAAAATGAGCGCCGCGCTTCCTCGCCCACTCCGCTTTTGTCAACCCGCCAAGGCGCGGCTATGGCCGACGGCGAGTCATGAAAATCCATCCGTTGATTACAAAGTCCGAGGAGCTTGCAGCCCTCGTCGATCGCCTTTCGCAGCACGACTTTGTCGCCGTGGACACCGAGTTCATGCGCGAGAACACCTATTGGCCCGACCTGTGCCTGATCCAGGTCGCAAGCATCGACGAAGCCGCGGCGATCGATCCCAAGGCGGACATCAATCTCGCACCATTGCTATCGCTGTTCATCAACAACGCCGATGTCCTGAAGGTCTTCCACGCCGGCGGCCAGGATCTGGAGATCATCCATAATCTGACGGGTAAGATGCCCTTGCCGCTGTTTGACACGCAGGTCGCGGCGATGGCCCTCGGCCACGGCGAGCAGATCGGCTATTCGAACCTGATCGAAAGCCTGCTCGGCCATAGTCTCGACAAGGGGGCACGCTTCACCGACTGGAGCCGCCGGCCGCTCGACAAACGCCAGATCGATTATGCGATCGCCGACGTTACGCATCTTGCAACCGTCTTTCCGCGCATGGTCGACAAATTGCGCAAGACCGGACGCGGTGCCTGGCTCGATGAAGAGATGGAGCGGCTGGCCGATTCGTCGTCGTTCGCCTTCGCGCCCGAAGATGCGTGGAAACGGCTTAAGCTGCCGAGCCGGAATCCGGCGGTGCTTGGCCGGCTGAAGGCCGTCGCGGCGTGGCGCGAGACGGAGGCCCGCTCCAAGAACCTGCCGCGCGGGCGAATCGTCAAGGACGACACCTTGAGCGAGATCGTGCTTCACCCCCCCAAGACGCAGGACGATCTCGCCCGCATCCGCGGCCTATCGGCCGGGTGGAAGAGCAACGATATCGGCGCGCGCCTGATCGCCGCGATCGAGGGTGCGAAACCGCTCGAGGGGCACGAGCTGCCCGATCGCGAGCCGCGCCGCCCCGGACTGACCAAGGATGCCGCGCTCGTCAGCGACCTGCTCAAATTGCTGCTCAAGATCCGTGCCAAGGAAACCGGCGTTGCGGCCCGCCTGATCGCGCGTTCCGACGATCTCGAAGCGCTCGCGGCGGGCGTTCGCAAGAACCTCAACATCCTGTCGGGCTGGCGATTCGAAGAGTTTGGCAGGGACGCGCTTGACCTGGTCGAAGGCCGGCTGGGTTTCGCGATCGAACAGGGAAAGTTGAAGATGAGCCGGCTTGCCGACCAACCGCAGGAGAAAATCGATGCGTAACCTTGCGATTTGCAGCGTGCTTGCATTGGGCGCCTGCGCGGCGGCCGGGCAGACCCGGGTGGTCGGCATCGACCAGGTGCCGCCCGGGTCGACCTGCGTCCAGTCCGGCGCGCTCGACAGCTTCAAGGGCGAGATGGCGAGCACCGAGCTCGGCGCACGAATCATGGGTGCGGCGCGCGCGCCCAACCTGCGCTGGGTGCCGCACGGCGCAATGGTGACGATGGAATATAATGCACGCCGCGTGACGGTGCAGCTCGACCCGCAGAACCGCGTCCTCACCGCCAAATGCGGCTGAGCTAGGCGGCTTCCCCGATCATCTTGGCGTCGGCTAAGGCGCGGCGGATGGTCGGCAGGCTGAGTCGCGCCCGCTCGGCAATGGCGAATCGGTCGATCGCTTCGACCGCCCGCTCGGCGGTCCAGTAATCGCGGTGCAGGCGCTCGCTCATGAACCGCAGCGCGTCGCCCGGGATATGCAGGCCGCGATCGGCGAAGAACAGCTGAATCAAGGCCGCGAACAGCGCATCGTCGGGATGGTCGATCCGCGTCACCGGCGTGACGGCCAGCCGGGTCTTGAGATCGGGTAGCCGCGGGGTCCAGGCGGGCGGCCCCTGGTCGGCAACCATGACCAGCGGGCGACCGCTATCCTGGGCCTGGTTCCAGGCATGGAACAGCTCCTCCTCGTCACGTTGCTCCGCGTCGTCGAACAATCGCCCGCCGACGCGCTCGACAAAGCTTCGCGCAAGCAGCGATCGGCCCGAGCGGCGAGGCCCGGTAAGGATCGTCGCCTTGACGGGCCACAGGCTCCATTTGCGAAAATGCTCGTAAGCCTCGGCATTGGCGTCGCTGGCGATGAACCGGGCATCGCCATCGGTCTGCGGCCAGTCGAGCGGAAGCGCGATCTGGTCGGCGCCGCGAGTCATTCCTCGCGGCCCGCGGCCTGATTGGTGGTCGCCTGCGGCTGCGGCTGTGGCTGCGCCGGCGGCGGTGTCGCCGGCTGGGGCGGTGGCGGCGGCGGCGGGATCGGGGGTGGCCGCCCGCTTACCGACCGGATGCGGACGATTGTGCCGGAAACTTCCGTCGCCCAACCCCGCGCCGACAAGGCCGACGCCAGGGAGTCGATCGCGCCGCGGTAAGACACCAGCACGTAGCTCGTGCCCGACGGATTGATTTGCTGCGGGCTGGCCGATTCGACGCCCGGAAGCGTGCGCAGATGCGCCATTGCGAAATTATAGATGCCGACGTCACCGCCGCTGATCTGCACCTGGAAGCTGTTGGTGGTCTGCGTTGGCGTCGGGGCGACTTCCTCCACCTCTTCCTCGGGCAATGGCGGCGGCGGGGGCAGGTCGAGCGAGGGATCGCGCACCAGCATCCCCGCGGCGAGCGCCCGCGCAAACAATTGGTCCATGCGCTGGACGCCTTGGGCCATCAGCCGCGGAAGCGATTCGCTGTTTGCCGCAGTGAGGGTGAAGCCGCCCACGATCTCGCCATCCGGGCCGTGGCGCGCAATGAAGCGGGCGCGGGCCGGCCCGCCCGGATAAAGGCGCTGAAGCTGCACTTCGGCGACCAGGATGTCCGCCGCCCCGTAGAAATCCACAAGATTTCGCCACCAGCCGCGGCCGGGGCGAGAGACTTGCGCCGCGTTGATCAGCATCGGATCGACACCCAATCCGCTGACGCGGACGTAATCGATCGGGCTCTGTGAGGTGCGGTACTGCGCCCAGGCGCGCTGCCAGGCATTGCGCAGTTCGACGCTCGTCGCGGTGCCCCCCGTGATCGTCACGGGGATGAGCAGCATCGGCAACGAACGCTGCACTTCGCCGCCTTCGACGCCGAGGAAGGGCGCGGCGCGTGCGCGGTCGAACAGGATGCCGAGATCGGCGATATAGCGGTTGGGCCCGATCTGCTCGCGCTCGACGTTGATCGAGCTGACGATCTGGTCGAGCGTCGAATCGGGCAGGTTCGGCGCGTCGCTTAGCGGCACCTTGTGCGTCTTCGCATAAAGCGCGCGGAAACCGCGGCGCTGGGCCTCGCGCCAGCCGGCAAAACGGGCCGCCTGCGCATCCGGGCCACCGACGTCGACATGAATGCCCTCGATCTCAAGCGTGCCCGAGCTATCGATCGGCAGGATTCCGCGCTCAGCCGTTTCCAGCTGCGCATAGACCACGCCCGACAGCGCGGTGAGCAGGATGATGGCAAGGGCAAGGAACAGCGGCCGGCGAAGCATTGCTGAGGCTTTTGGCGACAACGGCGTGGAAATCCAAGCGGCTTGTCTCTAAGCGCGCTTCGCACATGACCGATACACCCCTGACCTATGCCGACGCGGGCGTTTCCATCGACGCCGGCAACGCCCTCGTCAAAGCCATTGGCCCGCTTGCGCGCTCGACCGCGCGGCCTGGCGCGGATGCGGAACTCGGCGGGTTTGGCGGATTTTTCGACCTCAAGTCCGCAGGTTACAGCGATCCTTTATTGGTGGCTGCGAATGATGGGGTGGGCACCAAGCTTAAGCTTGCGATCGACACCGGGCGGCATGACGGGGTCGGCATCGATCTCGTCGCGATGTGCGCCAACGATCTTGTCGTGCAGGGCGCGGAGCCGCTCTTCTTCCTGGATTATTACGCTTGCGGAAAGCTCGATCCGGACACGGCGAAGGCGGTCGTCGCGTCGATCGCCGAGGGCTGCCGGCAAGCCGGTTGTGCGTTGATCGGAGGCGAAACCGCCGAAATGCCGGGGATGTACGCCGCGGAGGATTACGACCTCGCCGGCTTCTGCGTCGGTGCGGTCGAACGCGACAAGGTTCTGACCGGTCGCGAGATCGCGCCGGGTGATGTCCTTCTCGGGCTGGCAAGTTCGGGGGTGCACAGCAACGGCTTCTCGCTCGTCCGGCGGATCATCGAAACGCAAGGGTGGGATCCTGGCCAGCCTCTGCCCGGCGCCGCTGGCGGGACGCTTGCCGAAATCTTGCTCGAGCCGACGCGGATTTACGTGCGGTCGCTCCTCCCGCTCGTTCAGGAACGCCGGATCAAGGGCCTCGCGCACATTACAGGCGGCGGAATTCTTGAGAATATTCCACGGGTTCTGCCCGATCATTGCCATGCCAACGTCGATGTCGGCACGTGGCCGTTGCCGCCCATCTTCTCGACACTGCAACAGGGCGGGCGCGTCGCGCCGGAAGAAATGGCGCGCACGTTCAACTGCGGGATCGGCATGGCGGTGATCGTCGCGCAGGACCAGGCCGACGCGGTGACGCAAGCGCTGGAAGGCGCCGGAGAGCGCGTGTTCCGCATCGGCGAAATCGTCGAGGGCGAACGCGGGTGCAGTGTCAGCGGCGCGGCCGGCAGCTGGAATGCGCCGCAGGAGTGGCGCGCGACCTACCACCATGGCTGAACGCGCCCGCGTCGCGATCCTGATTTCCGGTCGCGGCTCTAACATGGCCGCACTGATCTACGCCGCCAGGGCCGACGATTGCCCGTTCGAAATCGCCCTGATCACCGGCGACAAGCCAGATGCGCCGGGCCTTTCTCTGGCCGAGGCCGAGGGTGTCGCGGTGCAGCGCCTCGATGCCAAAAGTCTCGGCAAGAGTTTCTGGGACCAGCTTCAGGATGCGCTTCAAGCCGCGGACGTCGATGTCGTCGCGCTGGCCGGCTTCATGCGCATCATCCCCGCGGCGTTCGTCGAGCAGTGGGCCGGACGAATGATCAACGTCCATCCGTCATTGCTGCCGAAGTACAAGGGCCTCAACACGCACCGCGATGCGATCGCCGCGGGTGACAAACAGGCCGGCTGTTCGGTTCACCTGGTCACGGCCGAAGTCGATGACGGCCCGGTGCTCGGGCAGGTCCCGGTCGCGATCCTGCCGGGCGACACGCCGGAGACGCTCGCCGAACGCGTGCTGATCGCCGAGCATCAGCTTTATCCGCGCGTCCTTGCCGACTTCGTCGCGCGCGAAACCGGCGTCGAGTGGATCACTGCAAAGGTCGGCGAACTTGCCTTGGCGCTCCCCAGGCCAGCGCCAAGACCAGCCACGGCTCGCCCGGCTGGCGCGTCGGCAGCGAATCCAGCGGCAAGTTCTTCGCCATCATGTTCAACCGCCACCATGGCGAGGACAGCGTCGGCGTCCTCGTCAAATGCGGCGGGCAGGACGAGATGGCGCAGCTGATCGAGGCCGAGCCCGACATCTACTTCCGCCCGGCCTATTACGGGCCGTCGGACTGGATTGGGATCCGGCTCGACCGCCGCGGGGTCGATTGGGATCACGTTGGGGGCTGGCTCGAGCGGAGCTGGGGCATCTGCGCCCCACCCCGCCTCGCCAAGCTGCATCGGGTCGCCGAAGAATTCTGACGTCAGCCGACCGGGTTCATGCCCGGCGGCGTGTAGGTGAATTCGGCGCGCAGCCCGTCGGGATCGGGGATGAACAGCGCGGTCGCGCCGCCAAGGTGCTGGAGCGGCTGAATGTCGAGCCCGGCGCCAATCAGCGCGTCGCGCAACGCTTCGACCGCCGCGACGCTCGGCATCTTCACGCCCCAGTGGTTGAGCCCCGCGCCGTACCGTTCGTAGGGCTTCGTCTCGGCATGGGCCTGGCCGAACTGCAAGAAGAAGCCAGCGCCATCGGTCCAGATCTTGTCGTCGATCCGCTGGAAGCCGGCGAGCGGCAGCAACGTCCCGTAATGGCCTTCGTAGGCAGCCCAATCACTGACGTAGATGGTCAGATGATCGAGCTGCACGGCCATGTCAGCCGACGATTTCGTCTTCGCTGAAGAAAAAGTCGATCTCGATCTTGGCGTTCTCGTCGCTGTCCGACCCGTGGACCGAATTGGCCTCGATCGATTCGGCGAACGCCTTGCGGATCGTGCCTTCGTCGGCGTTTTCGGGGTTGGTCGCGCCCATCACGTCGCGGTTGCGCTTCACGGCGTCTTCGCCCTCAAGTACCTGAACGACCACCGGGCCTGACGTCATGAAGTCACACAAATCGTTGAAGAAGGGCCGCTCGCGGTGGACGCCGTAGAAGCCCTCGGCCTGCTCGCGGGTCATGTGGATGCGCTTCGATGCGACAACGCGCAGGCCGGCGTCCTCCAGCATCTTGGTGACGGCGCCGGTCAGGTTGCGGCGGGTGGCATCGGGCTTGATGATCGAAAAGGTGCGCGTCACGGCCATGACCGGGCGATCTCCTGTGTTGATGGGGCTGGAATTGGCCGCAGCGCCTAGCGGGCCGCGCGGCGCGCCGCAAGGCTCAGCCCTTCTTCACCCATTTGCCGCTTTCATTGGCCCAATAGCGGCGCTCCACGCCCTCGCGTCCGGAAAGCAGTTTCCACGCCAGCCGCGCACCTTCGAGCGTTGCATCGTCGAACAGATAGAAGACACGGTCATACGCAAGCGACGCCTCGCGCCACTGCCCGTCCGCGATGAGAATGTTGCGCGCAAGGTTGGGCGCGTCCGGGGTCGTCGTCAGCAGGATCGGCTGGCGCGCATCATCCGCGCCCCCGGCGATGCCGTGCGGCAGGAAGCTTGCCGCGCCCTGGTCCCACAACAGGCGGTCGAGGCGCGACAACGTCCCTTCGTCCTCGGCGACGATGATCAGGCGGCCGTCCTGCGTCAGCAGCTTCTCGGCGATGCTCGCGATCACCTGCTCGGGCGGCGTGGCGCCCAGCTGATAGAAGTCGACAAGCATGATCGCGCTGCGTCAGGCTTCGAGCACGTCCTCGACATATTGGTCGAGAAGCCGCACGCCAAAGCCCGTCGCGCCCTTGTCATGGAGGTGGTTGGCCTTCTCCGACCAAGCCTTGCCGGCCATGTCGACGTGCGCCCACTTCACGCCATCGTCGACGAAGCGCTGGATGAACTGCGCAGCAGTGATCGAACCGCCCTCGCGCGGACCGACATTCTTCATGTCGGCGATGGGCGAATCGATCAGCCGGTCGAAGCTGTCCGCCATCGGCATGCGCCACAATTTGTCGCCGCTCGAATCCCCCACCTTGATCAGCTTCGCGGCGAGGTCGTCGCTGTTCGAAAACAGGCCCGCCCATTCGTAGCCAAGGCTGACGAGGATAGCGCCGGTTAGCGTCGCCAGGTCGATGATCGTCGCCGGCTGAAATTCCCGCTGCACGTAAGTGACGGCGTCGGCCAGGACGAGCCGGCCTTCGGCGTCGGTGTTGATCACTTCGACCGTCTGGCCCGACATCGTCGTGACGACATCCCCCGGCCGCTGCGCATTGCCCGACGGCATGTTCTCGACCAGGCCGCAGATGCCGACGATGTTCGCCTTGGCCTTGCGCAGGCCGATCGCCTTCATCGCCCCGGCGACCGCGCCGGCGCCGCCCATGTCCCACTTCATCGCTTCCATGCCGGCCGCGGGCTTGATCGAGATGCCGCCGGTATCGAACGTCACGCCCTTGCCGACGAACGCCGTCGCGGCAGTATCGCCGCCGCCCTTCCAGCGCAGCACGAGCATCCGCGCTTCCCGCACCGATCCTTGCGCGACGCCCAGAAGCGCGCCCATGCCCAGCTTTTCCATCGCCGAGCGGTCGAGGACTTCGACGTCCACGCCCGACCCCTTGAGCGCGTCGCGGACCCGGTCGACGAAGCTTTCCGGGTAGATGATGTTGGCGGGCTCGGTCACCAGCTCGCGTGTCAGTGCGACGCCCTCGGCCACCGGCGCCCAGCGGTTCACATAGCGCTCTTCCGCGCCGGCCCCGCCGCCCACGATCGTAACTTCGGCCAGCGACGGCTTCTGCTTGACCTTGAGCTTGGTGCGGTAGCGATCGTGCCGCCATGCCCGAAGGGCCGCACCGAGCGCGACGCGCGCCGCGCCATCGGCGTCGAAGTCGCATCCGCCAAGGTCGATCACCGCGTGGCTTTCGCCCGACGTCAGAAGCTTGGCGACCGCGTTGCCGCCAATTTTTTCCGCGACTTCGGCGGACTTGCCGCGCTTGCCCGTACCGAGAACCACGACGCGGCGACCGTCGACGAAATGCTCGGCGCTTGCGGCGCCTTCGCCATCGAACCGCTGCCGGCCAAGCGCTTCCTTCAGCCCGCCGCCGAACCGGCCGATGTTGTCCGCGTCGGCCCCGGCTGCGGGGAGAACGAGAGCGAAGTCACCATCGGGCCGACGATCGGCAAAGCGGATCTGCATGCAATTAGGTCCTTGGGAAGAAAGCGGTTGGCTGGCCTTTAGGATGCGGCAAACGGCTTGGCAAAGTCCCGGATGGGAGATTGTCGCGCGCCCGGCTTGGCGATAGGCACGACAGTGTTACGGGTCAGTCATCGGGCGGGACACAGGACTTTTGCGCAAATCGATTGCCTGGTGGATGGGCCTGCCGATGCTTGCGGTCGTGCCCGCGACTGTGCACGCGCAGGAAGCGCCGACTGTCGCGCAGGCCGCGGACCCCGCCGCCGAAGTGGTCGAATTCACCGCCGACGAGGTAAGTTACGAAGGCGATGCGGAGACGATCACCGCCAGCGGCGCGGTGCGCATGTCGCGCGACGGCAATTATCTTGCCGCCGATCGGGTCACCTGGAACCGCCAGACGGGCGAGGTTCGCGCCATTGGCAACGTCGTGGTGCTGACCCCAGAGGGGATCGCCTGATCGGCGAGAATGTCGCGCTGACCGATACGCTGCGCGACGGAACGATCGACAATTTGCTGATCGTCCTCGAAAGCGGCGGCCGTATCGCCGCGGCGCGGGGCAACCGCCGCAACGGGGTCACCACGCTCGAGAACGCCATTTATTCGCCCTGCCCGGTAACCAGCGCTACCGGCTGTCCCAAGAAGCCTAGCTGGTCGATCACCGCCGCGCGCGTCACTCAGGACCCGGCGACCCGGACGGTGCGCTTCGCCGGGGGGCGCCTGCAATTATTCGGGATCGATCTGCCGCTCCTGCCGATCTTTGCGATCAGCAGCGGCGACGGCAGCGCTGGCGGCTGGCTGATGCCCGACATCAGCCTGTCGACCAAGAAGGGGCTGGAGATGGCGGTCCCCTATCATTGGAAGATCGCGCCTAACCGCGACCTCACGATCACCCCGCACCTGTACACCGGCGTGTGGCCCGCGCTGGAGGGCAAATATCGCGAGCTCAACCGCATCGGCGCGTTTCAGCTCGGCGGTTTCCTGACCTACGGAACGATCGAAAGCGCCGACTTCGCAGCGACCGACGATGAAGGCCGCGGGCTGCGCGCTTATTTCGAGGCCAACGGCCGGGCGCAGCTCGATCCGGTGTGGAGCATCACAGGCTCGCTCCGCGCGGCGAGCGACAAGACCGTCACCCGCCGCTACGACCTTACCCGCGACGACCGGCTGCGCAACGTCATCAATGCCGAACGGATCAGCCCCAATGCCTATGTCAGCATCGCCGGCTGGGCGTTCCAGGGGCTTCGTCCGGAAGACGAGCAAAAGCAGATCCCGATCGCGCTTCCGGCGATCGATGCGCGCTTCCGCCTCGACGATCCGCTGCTCGACGGACGCATCGAGCTGCAGGCGAACAGCCTGTCGATCCTGCGCATCGACGGCCAGGACACGCAGCGCGCCTTTGCCAGTGCCCGCTGGGACCTGCGCCGGCTGACCCGCTGGGGCCACGAGCTGCTGCTCACCGGCTACGCGCGCGGCGACGTCTATCATACCGACGAAAGCGCAAGTACCGCGGTGCCCGTCTATCGCGGAACCGACGGATGGCACACGCGCGGCATCGGGGCGCTGGCGGCGGACGCGCGCTGGCCGCTGGTCGGGCCGGCGTTCGGCGGAATCCAGCGCCTGACCCCACGGATGCAGGTGGTGCTGACCCCACCGACGCAGAACCTCGACATTCCAAACGAGGACGCGCGCTCGATCGACCTTGAGGACAGCAACCTGTTCGCGCTCAACCGTTTCCCCGGCTACGACCGGTGGGAAGACGGTTCGCGAGTCACCTACGGCGCCGAATGGGCGCTGGATCGTCCCAACCTATCGATCGTGACCAACATCGGGCAGAGCTATCGCATCACGCGGCGCCAGATTTTTCCGGAAGGCACGGGCCTTACCGACCGTATTTCAGATATCGTGGGAAGAACGCGGGTACGCTACGGCCGCCTTATCGACCTCACACATCGGTTCCGCCTCGACAAGGATAATCTCGGCATCCGGCGCAACGAGCTCGACCTGACAGTCGGCACCGACCAGACCTACGCCCAGATCGGCTATCTGCGCCTTGACCGGAACATCGATCCGCTGATCGAAGACCTGCGCGACAAGGAGGAATTGCGCCTTGCCGGGCGGATCCTGTTCCAGCGCTACTGGTCGATCTTCGGCGCGACGGTGCTCGACCTCACCGGGGAGGAAGAGGATCCGCTCACCCTGTCCGACGGCTTCACCCCGATCCGCCACCGCCTGGGCATCGCCTATGAAGACGAATGCCTGGAGCTTGGCCTGTCGTGGCGCCGCGATTATGAGCGGTTCGGGACGTTCCGAAAGGGCAGCACCTTCGGGCTTCGTTTGGCCCTCAAGGGCTTCGGTCGCTAAGGCTGCGTTCAGCGGCTTTGGATAAACGCCAGCTTCCAAGTAGGTCGGGGATAAGGGATCGATACGACGTGGCAGTAGCTTTTGGACGGAATATGGCGCGCGTTTTAGTGACCGCCGCAACGCTTGCACTGGTGGCCGGCACCTCGGCGATCGCCCAGCAAGCCGCACAATCGGCGCCTGGCGTAGACACGACGCGCTCGCTTCGCCTCCCCAGAACCCGCAGATGTTCGGGACGTCCATGCCGTCGGTGGTCAAGGCCACCGCGCTCGTCAATGGCGACATCATTACCCAAACCGACGTCGATCAGCGTCTTGCGCTGCTGGCGATGACCCAAGACGGCCCCATCCCGGCGGACGAGATCGACCGCCTGCGTCAGCAGGTGCTGCGCAACCTCATCGATGAGACCCTCCAGATCCAGGCGGCCAAGGCCGAGAAGATCGAAATCAAGACCTCCGATATCGACCGAACGATCGCGCGCGTTGCCGGCAACGTGAAGCAGACGCCGGAGCAACTGGCCGCTTATCTTGAAACGCGCGGCGCTTCGATCAAGTCGCTGCGCCGCCAGGTCGAGGGCGAGCTGGCTTGGGCGCGATTGCAGCGCGCCAAGATCGAAAGCGGTGTCAGCGTCGGCGACGAGGAAGTGAAGGCGGTCATCGACCGTCTGAATGCCTCCAAGGGCTCCGAAGAATATCGGGTTGGAGAGATTTTTCTTTCCGCGACGCCCGCAAACCAGGATGCCGCGCTGACCAACGCCAATCGCATTCTCGAACAGCTTCGCGGCGGCGCATCGTTCGCCGGCTACGCCCGCCAGTTCTCGGAAGCGTCGACTGCGGCGGTGGGCGGCGACCTGGGCTGGGTACGGCCCGAACAACTTCCGGGCCCGCTTGCCGCGGTGCTTCGGCAGATGCGGCCAGGATCGGTCAGCAATCCGATCGCAGTTCCGGGCGGCGTGTCGATCATCGCCGTACAGGATTCGCGCAAGATCCTGACCGCCGATCCGCGCGATGCCGTGCTTAGCCTCAAGCAGGTGACGATCAGCTTCCCAGCGGGCACGACGCGCCAGCAGGCGGAACCGATCGTCGCGCGCTTCACCCAGGCGACGCGAAGCGTAGGCGGTTGTGGCGGGGCCGAGAAGGTCGCGGCCGATTTCAAGGGCGAGGTGGTGCAGAGCGACCAGGTCAAAATGCGCGATCTTCCCCCTGCACTCCAGCAGATGATGGCGCCGATGCAGGTGGGCCAGACCACCCAGCCCTTCGGCTCGATCGAGGAAGGCGTCCGAGTCCTGGTCATTTGCGGCCGTGACGAGGCTGGCCCTGCCGAGCCTTCCTTCGACGCAATCTCGAATCAGATGGTGGAAGAGCGGATCAACCTTCGCGCCCGACGCTATCTTCGCGATCTTCGCCGCGATGCGGTGATTGAATTTCGCTAGGAGCGGTTTTCCGTTAGGGCCCGGTCATGGCACCGCCGCCGGCATCTCCCCTTGCGATTTCCCTCGGCGACCCGGCCGGGATCGGGCCTGAGGTCATCGCAAAATGCTGGGATAATCGTTCGGCTTTCGGACTTCCGCCCTTCGTCGCGATCGGAGACGCGCGATCGGTAGCGGCGGTCTGGGATGGCGTCATAGAAAACGTCGAGAGCCCTGGGCAGGCCGATGCCGCCTTCGATTTCGGGCTCCCGCTCATTCACATACCGGCGGCAAGCGCGGACCTTCCCGGCCACCCCAGCGTGGCAGGGGCGCATTGCTCGCTCGATGCGCTGGAACTTGCCGTCGGTCTGGCGCGATCGGGGTCGGCGGCCGCCGTCGTCACCGGACCCGTCGCCAAAGAGCAACTTTACGCGATTGGCTTTCAGCACCCCGGCCAGACCGAATTCGTCGCCGAGCGGTGCGGGATTTCCCCCGGCAATGTCGCGATGATGTTGGCTGGGCCGACGCTGCGCACCGTCCCGGTCACCACGCATGTCGCACTCACCGAGGTATCGCTGAAGCTCACGCCGGGCCTGATCGAATCGCGCGGGCGGACGGTGCTTCGCGGCCTCCAGCGCAATTTCGGCATCGCCGAGCCGCGCCTCGCCGTTTCCGGCCTGAACCCTCACGCGGGCGAAGGCGGCGCTCTGGGGCGCGAGGAGCTGGACTTGATCGGCCCCGCCATCGCCGCTCTCGCCGCCGAGGGATGGCGCGTCAGCGGCCCCTATCCCGCCGACACGATGTTTCATGCGCGGGCACGCGCCGCATACGATGCCGCGCTGTGCATGTATCATGATCAGGCGCTCATCCCGGTGAAGGCGCTGCACTTCGAAGATGCGGTCAACATCACGTTGGGGCTTCCGATCGTCCGCACCGCGCCCGACCACGGCACGGCGTTCGACATCGCGGGGCAGGACAAGGCCGACCCCGACCGATGGCAGCGGCCATCCGGATGGCCGCCGAATGCGCGGCGTTTCGGATGGAGATGGCTTGATCCCGGTCGATGAGCCACTGCGCGCCGTCATTGCGCGGCATGGCTTGAGTGCAAGCAAGTCGCTTGGGCAGAATTTCATCCTCGACCGGCAGCTTTTGGCACGCATCGCCGCCATTCCGGGATCGTTGGCGCAAAAGCAGGTTTATGAAGTTGGGCCAGGGCCCGGCGGGATGACCCGTGCCCTCCTCGACACCGGCGCGCGGGTGGTCGCCGTGGAGCGCGACACCCGCTGCATTCCTGCCTTGCGCGAGCTCCAGGCGCAATCCGACGGTCGTCTGACGCTGATTGAGGGCGATGCGCTGGCGATGGATGAACCCGCATTGCTCAAGCGCGGCGTGCATGTTGTCGCCAATCTTCCCTACAACATTGCGACGCCCTTGCTGATCAAATGGCTGGGCGGGCCATGGCCTCCCTGGTGGGCAAGCCTGACGCTCATGTTCCAGAAGGAGGTTGCCGAGCGGATCGTCGCGCCCGCGGACACAGAGGCTTACGGGCGCCTGTCGGTCGCGGCCCAGTGGCGGTCGCGCGCACGAATCGCAATGACGGTCAATCGTTCGGCGTTCGTCCCGCCGCCCAAGGTAACCTCGGCAGTGGTGCACCTTGAGCCGAGCCAAGCGCCCCCGGTGTCTCGGCCGAAATCCTGGAAAAGCTGACCAGCGCGGCGTTCGGCCAGCGGCGCAAGATGCTGCGGTCGAGTGTCAAGGGAATGCCCGGCGCATTAGACGCGCTGCGACGTCTCGGCCTTGACGAACAGCGTCGCGCGGAAACGCTCAGCGTCGACGAATTCGTCCGGATAGCGCGGGAGCTGTCCCCCGCCTGATCGTAATCAGTTGGTCTTCGGAGTCGCCGCCGGCTTGGCCGACGCGACCGTCGGGCCGCGATTGATCGCGGCCGAAAGCTGCGCGACCTGCGGACAGCCCTGCTTGCACAGGGCTTGCAACTTTGTCAGGTTCGCTTTGGCGCGAGCGATCGCGCCAAGTTCCACCATTGCCTCGCCCTGGACCGCGATCGCATCGAGGTCATTGGGCTCGAGCTGAAGCGCGCGGTTGGTCATGCGGATTGCCTTGCCGTGCAGCTTCTGGCGCTCGGCCACCCGGGCGATGCCGACAAAGGCGGCCCGGTTGCGCGGATCGACCGCGAGCGCCGTTTCGAAGGTGCTTTCGGCATCGTCGAGCTTGCCTGCCGAATAGAGCGTCTGCGCATCACGCGTTAGCTGCACAGATCTTGGCTGGATCTGGTCGTCCGCCGACCGCTGACCTGCCACCGGCGCTGCGAGCGCAACAGCGGCCAATCCCAAACCTGCAAGACGAGGCAAGACCCGCATCAATCTCTCTCCACTCTTCGCGCCCGCCCTAGCATGGACGCTCCAGCCGCGCGACGAAAAAGCCGTCTGTCGCATCGTGCCCCGGCGTGAGCAGTCGACCTGCCCCGTCGGACCGTCCCGCGGCAATCGGGATGTTTTGTGCATGCCATGATGAATGGCGGATGAGGAAGTCGTCAACCTGCCCTGCCCCTTCGCGGGACAGGATCGAGCAGACGGCATAGATCAGGCTGCCGCCGGGCCTCACCAACTCAGCCGCCATGTCGAGCAGATGCGCCTGCGTCGCCACGACCTTGTCGAGGCGCTGCGGCGTCAGCCGCCAGCGGCCTTCGGGATTGCGCCGCCACGTGCCGCTGCCCGAACAGGGCGCGTCGACGAGGACGATGTCCGCGCCGGCGTGCCAATCCTCCAGCTCGGCGAGTTCGTTGGGCGGGTTGAGCAGCCGCGTTTCGATCTTCGCTCCGGCGCGGTCGGCGCGGGGCGCGAGTTTCGACAAACGCGCGCGGTTGCTGTCGGTCGCCAGGATCGTCGCCGAGGGTGCTGCAGCGGCGATCGCAAGCGCCTTCCCGCCAGCGCCCGCGCACAGATCCACGACTCGATCCCCCTCCCCCACCGCGCAGGCGAGCGCGATGAGCTGGCTGCCCTCGTCCTGGACCTCGACCAAGCCACTCGCAAAAGCGGGTTGATCGTCGATCCGCGTATCGGCGGGCAGCCGGATTCCCCACGGACTAAGCCGCGTCGCCGTGCCGCCTTCGAATTCGGCGATCAGGTCGTTTCGCTCGGCGCGGGCGGCGTTGACCCGCAGATCGAGCGGCGCACGCTCCAGAAGCGCGGGCCGCTCCTCCGGCGTGATTAGGGGCGAGAATTGATCGAGCAGCCATGCGGGGACGAGGCGTGGTTCGGCAGCACCCTCGCCGGGCGCGCGCGGCTCGGGACCGCGCGGCTCGCCGAGCAGGTCCGCCAGCTCGGGCTCTTGCGCGACCAGGCCCAGCACCGCCGCACGCCCATTAGCCGGCATGTCGCCGAACAGCCGGATGACGCGGAATACGAGTTCGCGCACCGCCCGCCGGTCCTTCGATCCGGCGTAGCGCCGCTGCTTGAAGTAACGCGTGACGATCGAATCCGCGGGCGGCCCATCGGACCGCGCCGAGGCGATGACCTCGTCGATGATCTCAGCGGTCGCCTGCAGCCTTGCCGCGGGCGTCATGGCCTAGCGCGTCGGATAGTTTGGCGCCTCGCGGGTGATCGCGACGTCATGGACATGGCTTTCACTCAGCCCCGCATTGGTGATGCGCACGAAGCGCGCGCGGCTCTGCAGGTCGGCCAAAGTCTGCGATCCGGTGTAGCCCATCGCCGCTTTCACCCCGCCGACGAGTTGGTGGATGATGTCGCGCGCGGGCCCCTTGTACGGCACCTGACCCTCGATCCCTTCGGGAACGAGCTTGAGATGGTCGCGGATGTCCTGCTGAAAATAACGGTCGGCCGATCCGCGCGCCATTGCGCCCACCGACCCCATGCCGCGGTAGGATTTGTAGCTGCGACCCTGGTAGAGGAAGATTTCGCCCGGCGCTTCCTCGGTCCCCGCAAGCAGCGACCCGACCATCACCGTCGAGGCGCCCGCCGCAAGCGCCTTGGCGATATCGCCGCTGGTGCGGATGCCGCCGTCCGCGATCACCGGCACATCGCCGGCGCCCTTCGCCGCTTCGATGATCGCGGTCAGCTGCGGCACGCCGACGCCGGCGACGATCCGCGTCGTGCAGATCGACCCCGGGCCGATCCCGACCTTGATCGCGTCCGCGCCCGCATCCGCCAGCGCCCGCGCCGCTTCGGCGGTGGCGACATTGCCGGCGATGACCTGGACCGAATTGGACAGCTTCTTCACCCGCTCGACCGAGCGCGCGACATCGGTATTGTGGCCGTGCGCGGTATCGATGACGATGCAGTCGCAGCCCGAATCGATCAGCGCTTCGGACCGTTCGAAACCCGCGTCACCGACCGTGGTGGCGGCCGCGACGCGCAGCCGCCCTTCGGCATCCTTGGTCGCAAGCGGCGCCGCCACCGACTTTTCAATGTCCTTGACGGTGATGAGCCCAACGCAATGGTTGGCCTCGTCGACCACGATGAGCTTTTCGATCCGCCGCTGATGGAGGATCTTGCGCGCCTCGGCCTCGGTCGTGCCGATCGGGACGGTCGCCAAATTGTCCTTGGTCATCAGCTCGCTGACCGGCTGGTTCGGATTCTCGGCGAAGCGGACATCGCGGTTGGTGAGGATGCCGCACAATCTGCCCGACCTTTGCACGATCGGGATGCCGCTGATGCGGTGCGTGGTCATCAGCTCCAGCGCCTCGGCGAGCGACTGCTCGGGCGTCATGGTGATGGGATTGACCACCATCCCGCTTTCGAAGCGCTTCACGGCGCGCACGGCGGCGGCCTGGTCCTCGATCGTCAGGTTGCGGTGGAGCACGCCAATCCCGCCTAGCTGCGCCAGCGCGATCGCCATGTCGGTTTCGGTCACCGTGTCCATCGCCGACGACAGGATCGGGATGTTGAGCGGGATTCCGCGGGTCAGTTGGGTGCGGGTATCGGCCTGGCTCGGTAACACCGAGGATTCGCGCGGCTGCAGCAGCACGTCATCGAAGGTCAGGCCCAGCGGGATGTCGGAAGTGTCGTTGAGGACGGCCATGCGGGCCTTTGGCAAAGGCGCGGGACTTTGCCAAGGGGCGGCTAGCCGCCTGCCCGCGCCAGAACCCGCCGCGCCGCATCGACATGCATCCGCTCGATCATCTCATCCTCATGTCGCTGGGCGCCGCCATCGTAGGCCGCGATCAGCTGGCGCGCGCGCTCGACTTCATCCGGACCAGGGCTGAAAGCGGCGTTGCAGGGCGCGATCTGATCGGGGTGGATGAGGCTCTTGCCGTCGAAGCCGAGCATCCGACCGTGCGCGCATTCCGCTGCCAGCCCGTCGCCATACTTGAGTTGATTGAACACCCCGTCGAACACCGGAACACCGGCGGCGCGAGCGGCGAGGACGATCATCTGCAGCGCGGTGCAAATCGGCGCGCGGTCTGCGCCCAGAGGCAGGCGCAGATCGGCGCGCAAATCGTTGGTGCCGGCAATCAGGCCCGCACATTCCTGCGCGATCTCAGCCGCCCCGAGCACCCCCGCCGCGGTCTCAATCATCGCCAGGACCGGCTTGCCCACCGCCGCCTGATCGTTGCGGACAAGATGCGCCGAGGTTGCCCGCGGCACGACGAACAGATCCGCCGCCGACTGGGCGACTGCATCGACATCGAGCGAGTGCCATTCGGTCCCCACGCCGTTGATGCGGATTGCGACCGGCGTTGGCCAAGCGTCCGCTACCGCCGCGACCGCTGCCTCGCGAGCCGCCGCTTTGTCGGCGGGCTTCACGGCGTCCTCAAGGTCGAGCACGACAAGGTCGGCGGCGCTGTCGCGGGCCCGCACGATCGCACGCGGGTTCGACGCCGGAAGGAACAGCAACGATCGCACGGCGAACAGGTCCGGCGCTGCGCTTATGTCGCTTTTTCCTTCCGCTCTGCTCATTGCCGTATCATCATGCGGCAAAAGCGCGGGCACGGGGAAGAGGCATGCTGACGGAATTCATGACAGCGCTGGCGATCCTCGCCGCATTGTACGTCTTCATGGGCGTGAAGATCGTCCGCCAGGGCTACCAATATACGATCGAGCATTTCGGCCGCTTCGTGCGCGTCGGCCAGCCCGGCTTCAACTTCGTGCCGCCGTTTTTTTATCGCGTCGGCCAGCGCGTGAACATGATGGAGCAAGTGCTCGACATCCCGGGGCAGGAGATCATCACCAAGGACAACGCCATGGTCGCGGTCGATGGCGTGGTCTTCTTCCAGGTGCTCGACGCGCCCAAGGCCGCCTATGAAGTCAGCGATCTTTATTCGGCGATCATGGCGCTTTCGACCACCAATCTGCGCACGGTCATGGGTTCGATGGATCTCGACGAGACATTGTCCAAGCGCGACGAGATCAACGCCCGTTTGCTCGTCGTCGTTGACCAGGCGACCGAATCCTGGGGCGTGAAGATTACCCGCGTCGAATTGAAGGACATCCGACCGCCGCAGGACATTTCGAATGCGATGGCGCGGCAGATGAAGGCCGAGCGCGAAAAGCGCGCCGCGATCCTTGAAGCCGAGGGCCTCCGCGCCGCCGCCATCCTCCAGGCCGAAGGGCAGAAGCAGAGCCAAATCCTCAAGGCGGAGGGCCTCAAGGAAGCCGCCTTCCGCGAGGCCGAGGCGCGCGAGCGCGAGGCCGAGGCCGAAGCCAAGGCGACGACCATGGTGTCCGACGCGATTGCCGGCGGCAACGCGCAGGCGATCAACTATTTCGTCGCGCAGAAATATGTCGAAGCGGTGGCCGAGTTCGCCCGCTCGCCCAACGCCAAGACCATCCTCTTCCCGGTCGAGGCAACACAGCTCATCGGCACGCTTGGCGGCATCGGGGAACTGGCCAAGGAGATCGTGGGCGACCGCGCCGCCCCGCCCGAGCGCCCCGCCAAGCCTAAGTCCACGCCCACCACCAGCGGCGTGCCGAGGATCGAGGGCTGATGCTCGACGACATTGATCCCGGCTGGCTGTGGATGATCGGCGGCGTCCTGCTGCTGATCGCGGAAGTGCTGGCGCCGGGCGTCTTCCTGGTCTTCCTCGGCATCGCTGCAATCGCCGCCGGCCTCTTCACCATCCTGTTCGACCTTGGGCTGCCAGCACAGCTTGCCTTGTTCGCACTGTACGCCGTGGTCGCCGTCACCGTCGGCCGCCGAGTCTATGCGCATCGCAACGTCGACAGCTCGGATCCCCTGCTCAACGATCGCGTCGCGCGGCTGCTCGGGAAGGTCGTCATCGTTGTCGAAGCCGTCGACGACCGGGGTGGCCGCGTACGCGTCGGCGACAGTGAGTGGAGCGCGCGGGGCGGGCCAGCCGCGCCGGGCGACCAGGTCCGCATTATCGGCATTGACGGAAATTGCCTGAAAGTCGAAGCCGACCGCACCCTTCCTCCTCCTGCGTAACGGAGCGCCCCTTGACCGCATTTGAGCTGACCCGCCGCGACGCGCTCGCCGGCCTTGCCGCTTCCACCGCCCTCCCCTTCCTTTCCTCGCCGGCATTCGCCCAAGCGACAGCGGCCGATGCGCAGGCTAATGCGCTGCTCGATTCGATCGCCGAGAATTTGCTGCGTTTCTATCCGCAGACGGCGACGTCGCTTGGAATCGACAAGGACGCCCGGGCAGCAATGCGCGCGCAGCTCGATGATCGTTCGGGGCTTACGCAACAGCGGATCGCGCAGACGCTCCGTGCCGACCTCGCCCGCGCCAACGCCATTGATGTCGCCGGCCTGTCCCACTCGACCCGCACCAGCGTCGAGGTCGTCCGCAGCGCCTACACCACCGCGCTTGAAGGGTTCAGGCTGCCCTATGGCGACGTGCCCGTCGGCAGCTGGCGCAACACGCCGTACGTCGTGATCCAGAACGTCGGCGCTTACCTCGACATCCCGCGTTTCCTCGATTCGGAGCATCAAATCGCGACCGCGGCGGACGCTGAGGCGTATCTCGCGCGGCTTGCCGACTTCCCGCAGCAGCTCGACAATGAAACCGGGCGCGTGATGATGGCGCGCTACAAGGGGCTGATCCCGCCCGCCTTCCTTATCGACAAGGCGCTCACGCAATTGCAGGCCTCGGCCAAGAGCGCGCGCGAGGGCGGCGGCCTAGTCGAATCGATCGAGCGCCGCACGCGCGAGAAGAACATTCCCGGCAATTGGGCCGCCCGCGCCCGTGCCATCGCGCAAAAGGAGGTCGCCCCCGCCCTCGAACGGCAGATCGCCGAGCTGACCTTGCAGCGCGGCATGGCCAAGAACGATCCCGGCATGTGGGCGCAACCCAGCGGCGACGAATATTATCGCTGGGCGCTCAAGGCCTCGACGACGACCACGCTGTCGCCCGACGAAATCCACAATATCGGGCGCGAGGAACTGCGCGCGCTCCAGGGCCGGATGGACCCGATCCTGCGAAGCCTCGGGTACACCAATGGCACGGTCGGCGAACGGATGCAGGCGCTGGGCAAGGACTCGCGCTACAAGTTCGCGCCGGGCGACAAGGGCCGCGCGGAAATCATGGCCTTCATCCAGGAGCGGGTGCGGATCATCCGCACCAAGCTGCCGCAAATGTTCAACACGCTGGTGAAGGGCAATCTCGAAGTCCGCCGCTTGCCGCCCGAGGAAGAACCCGGCGCACCCGGCGCGTACGGCGGCGCCGGCTCGATCGACGGCACGATTCCCGGCAAGTTCTGGATCAACCTCCGGACGACCGAGCTGCACACGAAGTTCGATCTGCCCGACCTCACCCATCACGAGGCGATTCCCGGCCACGTGTGGCAGGGCGAATACGCCAACAAGCTCCCGCTCATCCGCACCCTGCTGTCCTTCGGGGCTTATTCCGAAGGTTGGGCGCTTTACGCGCAGCAATTGGCCGATGAGTTCGGCGTCTATGACGACTTCCCCGCCGGGCGCCTCGGCTATCTCCAGGGCCTCGCCTTTCGCGCCTGCCGCCTGGTTGTCGACACGGGCCTGCATTCCAAACGCTGGACCCGCGAGCAAGGCGTGCGCTTCTTCGTCGACGAAAACGGCTCCAAGGCCGAGGAAGTGGCGAGCGAGGTCGACCGCTATTGCAGCTGGCCCGGCCAGGCGTGCGGCTACAAGATCGGCCACACCGCCATCAACCGCGAGCGCGACAAGGCCAAGGCCGCGCTCGGCGCCCGCTACGACATCAAGGCGTACAACGACGCGGTCGTTCTCGGCGGCAACGTGCCGATGGACGTGCTGGCCAAGAACGTCGACGATTATGTCGCGCGGACGCGCGCCTGACGCCTAATCGAGCTTGCGGATCGTGCCTTCGGACTTGGCCACGGTCAGGCCGAGCTTCTTGATCGTCAAAAGGCTGCGGCCGCTTTTCCCGCCGGGCTGGGGCGTGATCCACTGCTCGACCGAAAGGTTGCCGTCCATCTTGAAGCGGAAGCGATAGCGGCCGCCGACTTCCTCGATGACCACGGGGCCCTTGGCCTCGTTCATGGTACCGACGAAGCGATTGGGTCCGGCCTTGCGGATACGCCAGCGGCGCTCGCGCGGCGCCTGGCCTTCGTCCTCGACGCGCTGGACGAGCTCGAGCGTCCCGTCGGGCTTGATCTCGCCGCGTCCCGTGCTGCGCGTCTTGAAGGCCTTCTTCATCATCACCTTGATGGTGCTGACCGTCTCGGTTCGCCCGACCCAGAACCGCAGCGGATCGGTGAGCGGCGCGGCAGTCGCCTGGGACGCCATCAACGCCAGCGGCAGGATCGCAAAATACAAGCGATTCATACACTTACTCCGGTGCAATGCCGGCTGCTTTGCCATTGCCCTGCAAAATCGGAGATGAACCGGACCACTGGCATGGCGGCGAACCTAACGCAGCTTTGCGGCGTGACAACTCAACGAAAGTCAATTTGCAGTGTGCCGCCCCTGCTGCGACGCGATCCACGCCCGCATCTGGCTTTCCAGCACGTTGAGCGGCACTGCGCCCATCGCCAGGAAGGTGTCGTGGAAGGCCGCTTTGTCGAAGTGGGTGCCGAGCTTGGCCTCCGCCTCCCTGCGCAGGCGCCGGATGGTCAGCTCGCCAAGCTTGTAGCTAAGCGCCTGCCCCGGCCAGCTGATGTAGCGATCGACTTCGGTCTCCACCTCATGCTGCGACAAAGCGGTATGGCTGGCGAGATAGTCGATCGCCCGCTGCCGGCTCCAGCCGTAGCGATGAAGACCGGTGTCGATCACCAGCCGCGCCGCGCGCCACATCTCATAGCTTAGCTGGCCGAAGCGTTCATAGGGCGTGCGATAGATCCCCATCTCATTGCCCAGCCATTCGGTGTAGAGGCCCCAGCCCTCGCCGTAGCCCGAGAAATAGAGGTTCTGGCGGAACGACGGCAGGCCCTTCTGCTCGGCGGAGAGCGCCGCCTGGAAGCTGTGTCCGGGCGTGCATTCGTGCAGCGTCAGCGCCGGGATGTTGTACAGCGGCCGCGTCGGCAGATTGTACGTGTTCATCTGGCAGTTCTGAAGGCCGCCGCGGCCCGCGGTGTAGAAGGGCGCGAGCGCGTCGGGCACGGGAATGATTCCGTGGCGGCGGCGCGGCAACAGCTTGAAATAGTCCCCGACCACGCGGTCAACGCGCTTGGCGACATAGGACGATACGCCCATCAGTTCGTCGGGCGTCTTGGCGTAGAATTGCGGGTCGGTGCGGAGGAACTTGAGGAACTCCTCGAACGACCCCTTGAAGCCGCTGTCGCGCATCGTCTTGCGCATTTCGGCATTGATCCGCGCCACCTCGCCAAGGCCGATCTTGTGGATCTCCTCCGGCGACAGGTCGGTCGTGGTGTAAAGCTTCACCTGCCCGCGATAATAAGCGTCGCCATTGGGAAGATCGCGCGCCGACACGGTCGTGCGGGTTTTGGGCAGATATTCGTCGCGATAGAAAATGAGCAGCTTGGCGTAAGCCGGCATGACCGCGCCATTGATCGCGGCGACCGCTTCGGCCTGCAATGCCGCCTGGCGCGCAGGGGCGATCGTCGACGGCATGGTCTTGAACGGCGTGTAGAAGGCGTTTTCGGCACCCGGCTTGGCTGTGTACGATGCGATCGACCCCTCACGCCCGACCAGCGTCGCGCGCGGCACCGAAAAGCCGCGGGCGAGCCCGGCACGCATGTTGGCAATCTGGGCGTCGAAATAGGCCGGAAGCGCCTTCATGCGCGCGATGTAGCGGGTGTATTCGACCTCGGTCTGATAGGGGGTCGACCCATCGAGATAGGTCCAGAAATTGCTGTCGCTGTTAAGCGGCATTTCCCAACCACGCGCCCTGAGGTCGATCAGATTGTTCTCGATCATCACGCGAAACACTTCCGCGTTGACGCGTTCTTCGGGTGACAGCCGGGCGAGGTCGATCGTCTTCAGGCGGGCAAGAATCTGCTCCTGGTGCGCGATCCGCCGCTGCTGTGTCGCCGGGTCCACGGCGCCAAGATAATCGAGCGGCTTGAGGTCCCCCTGCGCGTCGCGCGCATAGCCCGATTCCTGCGCGTCCCACGCGGCATAGCCGTCGTAGAGGGCCTTGAGTTGCTGGTCGGCGCTTTGCGCGGGATCGAGCGCGGGGACGGGTTGCGCCGATGCTTGAAAGGGAATGCTGCACGCCAACGCAACCGCAGAGCACAAAAGCCAACTGAAACGCATGATATCCCCTTCCGAGCTGTTGAGGCAGCTTACCGCCCGCCCCGCCTGCGGCAAGTCACGGCAGCGCGGCGAGATCAGGATCGACGAAGCTGCGCCGCGCTTCGACCGAAAACAGCCGCTCGCGCGAATAGAAGCGAAGCGGCCAGTCGCGGCGGCCCATCGGAGACATCAGCAATTCGTTGACCAGTTCGTGCAACGGCGCGTCGCGATCGGCCTCGAGCAGGAACAGGCGAATGCCGTGCAGGAACGCCCGCGTGATCGTTTCGTGATAGCCTTCGGTATTGCTGTTCACCCCGCCGACGCTTTCATTGAAGCCGCGGATGATCCCGGGCAGCGCCTTGTCGAGGTCGATGTCCGGCCGCTTCAGCAAAAGGTAGGTCGTCGCCGCGAGATGCGCTTCGTGGGTCCACTCCGCGCGCGTCAATGTGCGCGCAAGCAGTCCCTCGCCGAGGTGCGCGATCTCGGCATCGCTGGTGAACAATCGGGGCGCGTGGTCGGTCATGATCGGGTCCTTGGCGGGGCCCGATCGATGACCGGGCCGTCAGACGGTCGTGGGTTGGGCGGCCTGCACCTGTTGTTGTTGCGCAGGCGTCGGACCCGATTGCCGGACGCCTTCGTCCACGTGCGGCGCAAACTCGGCGAAATTGTTCACGAACAGGTCGACCAGCTTGGCCGCCGTGCGGTCATATTCGTCCTTGTCCGCCCAGGTGCTGCGCGGATCGAGGATCGACGTGTCGACACCGGGCACTGAGACCGGCACTTCGAAGTCGAAATTCGGATCCTTGCGGAACTCGACGTTCTTGAGGCTGCCGTCGAGCGCGGCGTTGAGCAAGGCGCGCGTTTCCTTGATCGGCATGCGCTTGCCGGTGCCATACTTGCCGCCGGTCCAGCCGGTGTTGACCAGCCAGCAGTCCGCGCCGCCGTCGGCGATGCGCTTCTTGAGCAGATTGCCGTAAACGGTCGGCCGGCGCGGCATGAAGGCAGCGCCGAAGCAGGTCGAAAAGGTCGCTTCGGGCTCGGTCACGCCGATCTCGGTGCCCGCGACCTTGGCGGTGTACCCCGACAGGAAGTGGTACATCGCCTGGTCGGCGGTCAGCTTGGCGATTGGCGGCAGAACGCCGAACGCATCGGCGGTGAGGAAGATGATGGTCGACGGCGGCGGGCCGAGATTTTCCTTCGACGTGTTCGGGATGAAGTCGATCGGATAGGCGCCGCGCGTGTTCTCGGTCTTGCTTGCGTCGGTGAAATCGAGCTCACGCGTTTCCGGATCCATCGCCACGTTCTCGAGGATCGTGCCGAACATCTTGGTTGTCGCGTAAATCTCCGGCTCGCCTTCCGCCGACAGGTTGATCATCTTGGCGTAGCAACCGCCTTCGAAATTGAAGACCGCAGTGTCCGACCAGCCATGCTCGTCGTCGCCGATGAGCGTGCGGCTGGCGTCCGCGGACAGCGTGGTCTTGCCTGTCCCCGACAGGCCGAAGAAGATCGCGCTCTTGCCATCCGCGCCGATATTCGCCGAGCAGTGCATCGGCATCACGCCCTGCGCTGGAAGCAGGAAGTTCAGCAGGCCGAACACGCCCTTCTTCATTTCGCCCGAATATTCGGTGTTACCGATCAGGATCATCTTCTCGGTGAAGTTGACGGCGATGACCGTATCGCTGCGGCAGCCGTGGCGTTCCGGATTCGCCTTGAAGCTGGGCAGGTTAATGATCGTATATTCGGGCTCGAAGCCGGCCAGTTCTTCGGCTTCCGGACGCACGAGCAGCGTGCGCACGAACAGGTTGTGCCACGCCATCTGATTGATCACGCGGACGTTCACCCGATACTCTGGCTGGCTGCCGCCGTAGAGGTCGGCAACGAACAGTTCGGGCTGGCCCTTCAACGCGTCGAGGAAGTCCGCCTTCAGATTGGCCCAATGCTCGGGCGTCATCGGCTGGTTGATCTTCCCCAATTGATCGTTTCTTCGGTCGTGGCATCGCGCACGACGAACTTGTCCTTCACGCTGCGCCCGGTGAACTTGCCGGTGTCGACCAGCAGCGCGCCGTCCTTGGTCAGCTGCCCCTCGCCGCGCGAAACTGCCTGCTCGACCAATGGCGCAGTCGTCAGATTCCAGTGAATCTTCGCAGCGGTTTCAATGCCCTGGGCCTCAAGCCCGCTCTGCGGAACGCGATCCGTCACTTGCCGTGTCACCCCTTCATGAATGCCAAAAGCGGCGGCGACCGGTCTGGCCTGCCACCGCTTGCAATGTTGTGCCCTTATAGCCGGAAACAAGCCACGCGGTCAAAACGGCTGGCCGACCCCGTCCCTCCACAGGGCTTGGCTTGTTTGTCGGAAGGACGATAGCTAATCCGGGTCGTCAACCGGCAAAGGCGCCCGATGAGCCAAGTGATCGCGCTGGTCGACGACGACCGTAACATCCTCACCTCCGTATCCATCGCGCTCCAGGCCGAGGGCTTCGTGACGCGCGTCTATTCGGATGGCGCGACCGCGCTCAAGGCGCTCGGCGACAATCCCGCCGACCTTGGCGTGTTCGACATCAAGATGCCGGGCATGGACGGGATGGAGCTGCTCCGCCGGTTGCGCGAGACGAGCTCGATGCCGGTCATCTTCCTCACCTCCAAGGACGACGAGCTGGACGAAGCGCTGGGCCTAGCAATGGGTGCCGACGATTATATCGCCAAGCCCTTTTCCCAACGCCTCCTCATCGCCCGCATCCGCGCCATCCTGCGTCGGCAGGAGCTGGCGCGCGGCGAAGCCACTGCGACCGACGACGAGCCCGAACCGCCGTTGCTCGAACGCGGCCGCCTGACGATGGACCCGGCGCGCCACAAGGTCATTTGGGATGGCCGCGACGTCAGTCTCACCGTCACCGAATTTCTGATCCTGGAAGCGCTCGCCCAGCGTCCGGGAGTCGTCAAAAACCGCAATCAATTGCTCGATGTTGCCTATAGTGACGATGTTTATGTCGACGACCGCACCATCGACAGTCACATCAAGCGCATCCGGCGCAAGTTCCGGGTCGTCGACGGACAATTCGACGCCATCGAAACCCTCTATGGCGTCGGCTACCGTTTCGACGTCTGACGACGAATCCGACCTTCAGCTGAGCTGGTCGGGCCGCTGGACGCTGGGATACCGCATTCTGGCGGTGAACATGCTGACCATTGCGCTGTTCATCGCTGCGGTCCTCTACCTCGATGCGTTTCGCGACCGCCTGGTCAACGAGCGGGAGCAGCAGTCGCGCGAGCAAGCGTCTCTGCTTGCCCCGGCAGTCGCTGCGCGCTCTGCGCCCGAACGCAACGCTTGGTTGCGCGACGCCGGGCAGCTCAGCGGTGCACGCTTCCGCTTCTACGACCCCGATGGCACGCTGGTGGCCGATAGCTGGCGCGGCGGGCAGCCGACTTATGAATTGCGAGACCCCGCCACGCAGCGATGGACGAAGGATGCAGCGCGCGCGCTGGATCGCGCCTTCAACGCGTTGGTTGGGGAGCCCAATCCCCCAGACTTCATCGAGCCGGCGGACGACCGCGCGCCGGCTTGGGCGGAGATCGCCGCCGCTCGGAGGCGCGGCCAATCGGTCAGCATGATAAGGGTCGCGCCGGACCTTACGCCGGTCATTTCCTCGGCGGCTCTCAATCCCGACGGAAGCGCCTTGCTGGTGACGGAAAACGACCGGCAGATCACGCGAACCGTGCGGGCGCAACGCAAGAACTTGGGCGTCGTGCTGGTCGCAATCAGCCTGTTTTCCGTGCTGCTGTCGCTGTTTTTGGCGCGCACCATCGCTCGCCCCTTGCGCCGCCTTGCTCTAGCCGCGCATCGGGTCCGGCTCGGCCGCTCCCGCGAAGTGAAGGTTCCGCGGCTTCCCTCCCGCACCGATGAAATCGGTCTTCTGGCGCGGGCAATTTCCGACATGAGCCAGTCCCTTCGCCAACGCATCGACAATATCGAGGCCTTCGCCGCCGACGTTACGCACGAACTCAAGAACCCGTTGGCTTCGCTGCGTTCGGCGGTGGACGGCCTCGACCGCGTCGACGATCCGGCCTTGCAACGAAAGCTTATCGGGATTGCTCGTGACGACGTGGTTCGGCTCGACCGGCTGATCAACGACATCAGCGAGGCCGCGCGCACCGACGCCGAGCTGGCTCGCGCCCGCTTCGAGCGCGTCGATCTCGGGCCGTTGATTGAACAGCTCGCCACCAGCTGGGGGCAAAGACGCGAAACTGGTGACGCGCGGATTGCCTTTGCCCGGCCCCGCAAGGCAACGGCCGTGGTGATGGGAAAGCCCGACCGGCTGGCGCGCGCGATCAACGCCATCCTCGACAACGCCGTTAGCTTCTCGCCCCCGGCGGCCTGGTCGAGATTGCGGCGTCGCGCATTGGAGACGAGGTACGCATTCGCATCGATGACGAGGGGCCCGGCGTGCCCGAGGACGCGCGCGAAGCCATCTTTAATCGGTTTCATTCCGTGCGGCCCGAAGGCGACGGTTTCGGTCGCCACTCGGGGCTTGGCCTTGCGATCGCGCGCGCGATTGTCGAAGGTCACGATGGGGAGATTGACGTGCACGACCGCGACGATGCGCCTTCGGGCGCGCGCTTCACCATCCGCCTCCCCGCGGCGGATCGGGCATGATCGCGCCGCGCCTTTCGGCCGAGACGCTTCACGCCAGCACGGTCGCGAGCGGCGGCCGCGCCGTGCTCATCACCGGGCCGTCGGGCGCGGGCAAGTCGGACCTTGCCCTGCGCATGCTCGATCGCGGCTTCGTGCTCGTCAGCGATGACCGCACTATCGTCCGCAAGGAGGGCGACCGGCTAATCGCCTCGGCGCCCGAAAGCATCGCCGGCAAGCTCGAGGTGCGCGGCATTGGCATCGTCGATGTGGATTCGACCGACGAGGTGCCGGTCGCGCTGATTGTCGAGCTGACCAGCAACATGCAGCGCCTGCCCGACGACAGCCGGACACGCCCGATCCTTGGTCTTGGCATCCCGCTGGTGACGATCGACGCGCTGACCGCCTCCGCGCCCTCCAAGGTCGCCCTCGCGCTCGACCTCATGGGCCTGAAGTTTTGACCGACACCGGGCGGCCCGCGCGGCTGCCGCGCCTCCTGCTCGTCACCGGCATGTCGGGCGCGGGCAAATCCTCGGTGCTCGACGCGCTCGAGGACATGGGCTGGGATACGGTCGACAATCTGCCCGTCGACCTGCTCGACGATTTCGTTCACGCCGGCACCGAATGCCGCGTCGTGCCGGTTGCCATCGGCATGGATGCGCGCAGCCGCGGTTTCGACGCCGACCGCCTGCCCGGCGTCATCCGCGGCATGGAGGGCGTCCACCCCGAAATCCTCTATCTCGACTGCTCGGGCGCCGAACTCATCCGCCGCTATGACGAGACGCGCCGTCGTCACCCGCTCGCCCCTGACCGTCCCGCTGAAGATGGGATCGCCCGCGAACGCCGGGTCACCGCGGGCCTGCGCGCCGCCGCCGATGGCGTGCTCGACACCACCGATCTCAGCCCGGCCGAGCTGCGCGACGAGTTGCGGCGACGCTACGGCGACGATTCCGACCAGCCGGTGCTGACCATGGTCTCGTTCGGTTTTGCCCGCGGCGTGTCGCGCACCGCCGACCTGGTCTTCGACCTGCGCTTCCTGCCCAATCCGCACTGGGTGGATGAGCTTCGGCCAATGACTGGCGACGATCCGCCGGTGCGCGACTATTTGGCGGCCGATCCGTCCTGGAATGAGGCGCTCGACCGGATCGAATCGCTTCTCAAGGACTGGATTCCCCGCTACTGGGCCGCGGGCAAAAGCTATGTGACCGTTGCGTTCGGATGCACCGGGGGCCGCCATCGTTCGGTCGCCGCCGCCATCGAAATGACGGAGCGATTGCGTAGCGCGGGATTTTCCCCGAATGTCCGCCACAGAGACCTGGCCTCGCCGCCGAGCGACACGATTGAGGCCGATCCGCGGCAAGAGGCGTAAGGCAGGCGACGAATGATCGGATTAGTGTTGGTGACCCACGGCCGCCTGGCGGCCGAATTCATCACGGCCATGGAACATGTGGTTGGCCCGCAGGATGCGATCGAAGCGATCTGCATCGGCCCTGACGACGACATGGAGGTCCGCCGCAAGGACATTTCCGAAGCGGTCGCCAAGGTCGACCAGGGCCGCGGCGTGATCATTCTCACCGATCTGTTCGGCGGCACCCCGTCCAACCTCGCCATCTCCCTGATGAAGAGCGAAGGCGTCGAGGTCATCGCAGGGGTCAATCTGCCGATGCTCATTCGCCTTGAGGGTGCGCGCAAGGTGATGCCGGTCCATGCCGCGGTCGCTGCCGCGCGCGAGGCAGGTCGCAAATATATTTCGGTCGCATCCGAGATTCTCGGGGAAGCGGCGGCTTGAGCGCGGTCAGCCGCGTCGTGCGAATCGACAACAAGCGCGGCCTGCACGCCCGCGCCAGCGCCAAGTTCGTCAACATGGCGAGCGAATTGCCGGCAAGCATCGAAGTCGAAAAGGACGGCAACCGCGTCTGCGGCACCTCCATCATGGGCTTGATGATGCTCGGCGCGGCGATGGGCGACAGCATCACCATCCACGCCGAGGGCGCCGACAGCGAAGCCGCGCTGGCCAAGCTCGCCCAACTGGTCGAGGGCCGGTTTGGGGAAGAATAATGCCCCGCGAGGTAACCTCTTTTTCCAACAGTATTGTGAAATTGCTGCGTTCCCTCCGCGACAAGAAGGCGCGGCGGAGCGAGGGACTGTTCCTGGCCGAGGGGCTGCGGATCATTGCCGAAGCACGCGACAGCGGCCGCTTGCCTGAGATCGTCGCCTTCTCGCCTGAGGGCGCGCGCCATCCGCTCGCCGCCGAGATCATCTCCGCGACCGAGGCGGCGGGGGGCGATGCGATCGAGACTAGCGCGGACATCCTCGCCAAAATGTCGGGCAAGGATAATCCGCAGATGCTGCTCGGCGCATATCGCCAGCCCGAGGTTGGGCTGGACGGCATCGACCGCTCCGCATCCGATCTGTGGATCGTCGCCCAGGCGCTGCGCGATCCCGGCAATATCGGGACCATCCTGCGCACTGGCGATGCGGTCGGCGCGGGCGGGTTGATCCTGGTCGACGATTGCGCCGATCCTTATTCGGTTGAGGCGGTGCGGGCGTCGATGGGCGCGGTGTTCACCCAGGCGATCGCCGCCGCGCGCTGGCCCGACTTCCTCGACTGGCTGCGCGTTGGCGAAAGCCAATTGGTCGGGACCAGCCTCAACACCTCGCAAGACTATCTCGAGGCTGCGTATCGCAAGCCGTGCTTCCTTCTCATCGGCAATGAGCAGCAGGGCCTTCCGACCGACTATGAGGCGGCGTGTGACCTGCTTGTGAAGATCCCCATGGCGGGCCGCGCCGACAGCCTCAACGCCGCCATCGCCGCGGCTGTGATGGCGTTCCAGGTGCGCGCCAGCTGGCGCTGACGGAACCGGTGGCGGAGCGCGCGGTTGTTCCGCGCATGAAAAGATCGCTGCTCGCCCTTCCAATCGCCGCCATGCTTGCCGGCTGCCTGTCGACCCCGCCGCCGCCGCCCGCGCCCTACCGCGCGATCGGCACCGAGCCGTTCTGGAACCTGCTGATCGACGAGCACCACATCACCTTCACGCAGATGGACGGGCAGCCGGTGCAACAGCCGACGCCGCGGCCGATCAACGGAATTGCCGGCGAAATCTACCAGACCCCGCGAATCCACGTGAATATCGTCCACAGCCGCAGTTGCAGCGACGGGATGAGCGACCGCGTCTATCCCGATACGGTGCAGGTCGACGTCGACGGCCGACGCTTCAATGGCTGCGGCGGTCTTTAGGGCCGCGGCCCTCGCTCTGGCGCTGGCCGGTTGCGCGAGCGTGACCGCCGATGCGCGCAGCTTCGAAGGTACGCGCTGGACCGTGACCAAGCTCAACGACCGCTCCGCTGGAGGCGAGCTGAGTTTTTCTGGTGGCCAGGTCGGCGGGTCGTTCGGCTGCAACCGCTTTTCCGGCCCCTACCGCACCGCTGGGCAGATGCTCATCGTGCAGACGCTAGCGGTGACCCAAATGGCCTGCGCCTCGGCCCTCGACGAAGGCCCGGACCCGATGGCGATCGAGGGCCAGGGGTTTGCCGTGCTCGGCCAGCCGATGCGCATGGACTGGCGCAGCGGGACGGCGTTGCGGCTGAGCAATGCCGCCGGGTCGCTCGACCTGCAAATCAGGCCCTGAAAACGCGGCAAATCGGCAAGAATCTGACGCTAAACCGGAGCCGTAGCCGGCGAGCGAAAGAGCCTAGCGGCGCTTATCGTCATTAAAGTCATGGTGTGCGGCGCTATTGCTGTGACTTTAGCGCGCCGCGCGGAGTGGATATCGATGGTCAAAGAGCCGGGCCGACCGTGATCAGACCTTACCCAAGCTCCCAAACGAAATCCTATTTTGCAATGTGGTTCAGCGGGCGGCGATCTGCGGCGGCGCGGCCTCTTCCTCATCCTCCTCACGGAGTGAGAGTTCGTCATCGGCGTAGCGCGGCAAGGCCTCGACCGGGCTCAGCACATCGATGTCGCGCCGCCCAGGCTCGATATTCAGCTCCCGGAATTTACGGGCGGTGACCAGCGAGCGCGTCTCAAAGCTGGAGACGAAGCTGTTATAATTGTTGACCGCGCTGGCAAGGCCGCTGCCGACCTTGCGCAAATCGTCGGCGGCCTTGGCAAGGCGCTCGTACAGCTCCTTGCCCAGCTCGCCGATCTGGCGCGCTTCCTTGGCCAGCCGCTCCTGCCGCCAGACGGCGGCGACGGTGCGGGCGATGGCGATGAGGTTGGTCGGGGTCGCCAGCAGCACCTTCTTGTCGAAGGCATAATCCCACAGGTTCGCATCCTGCTCGAGCGCGGCGGTGAGGAAATGCTCGCCCGGGATGAACATCACGACATAGTCGGGCGCGTCTTCGAATTGCGACCAATAGGCCTTGGCGCCGAGCGTGTTGACATGGGCGCGGATCGACAGCGCATGGGCGGTGAGATGCGTGTCGCGCGCGGCTTCGTCGACCGAACCGAAGGCATCCTGATAGGCGTTGAGCGAAACCTTGGCGTCGATCACCAGGCTCTGTCCGCCGGGTACGCGGACCACGACATCGGGGCGAAGCCGCCCGCCATCGCCGTCCGACACGCTGACTTCCGTCGCGAAGTCACAATGTTCCGACAGGCCGCAAGATTCGAGGACGTTGCGCAATTGCTGCTCGCCCCAGCGCCCGCGCGCCTTGGGGGCATTGCGCAGCGCATTGACCAGCTTGGCGGCTTCGGCCGAGACGCGCTCGGTGCCCGTGCGCATGGCGTCGATCTGCCCCGACAGCAGGCCGAAGGCATCGCGGCGCTCGGCCTCGACCTTCTGCACGGTCGTCTCGTACCGTTCGAGCCGGTCGTGGACCGGCTGGAGCAGCGCCTTGATGTTCTGGCCGGCATGTTCCTCGGACTGGCGGAAGCGCTGGTCGGCGCGCTTGAGAAACGTTTCCTGCGCCTCGGCGAGCAACTTGTTGCTGATTTCGGAGAATTGGGCGGAGAGTTGCTCCTTGGCCTCGACCAGTTCCTTGATGCGGGCTTCGAACCCGCGTTCACGCTCCATCTGCGCCGCTTCGAGCGCAGCGAGGCGCGTTGCGGCGTCGCGGTTGGAATCGCGTTCGCGGATGACTTCGTCGAGCTGAAGCCGAAGCGATTGCACGGTCTGCTTGCCCGCGGCGGCCTCGCGGCTGGCGACCAACCAGCCGATCAGCGCGCCCAGCGCCAACCCGATCACGCCAATGACGATGAAGGTCGCGTCCACGCTTGCCTCCGAAGAACAGAATGGGAACTTACCCTTCGGATTTGCCGACGACAAGCGCTGCGGACGCGTCTATCCACAACTTTGGCCGAACAAGGAGAGCGACATTGTCCATTCGCAAGATGATTGCCCTGCATCCGGGGAGCAAAGCGCATAACAACCAGGCGCTGGGCGATGCCGTGCATCACCTCATGTACGCGTCAAAAATGTGCCTGAGCTGCGCCGACGCCTGCATGGCCGAGACGATGGACATGACGCAGTGCATTCGCCTGTGCCTCGACTGTTCGGACATTTGCGAGGCGACTGCACGGCTGGGGCTGCGGCGGACCGGGGACGACCAGCCGATCCTGCTCGAACTGCTCGAGCTGTGCGCGCGGATGTGCGAGCAATGCGCCGCCGAATGCGAGAGCCACGACCACGAGCATTGCAAGCTGTGCGCGCAGATCTGCCGCGAATGCGCCGACGATTGCCGCAGGGCCGCGGCGAGCATCGCGGGGTGATGTTGGGCTTGATCGCGGGTTGAGGGCTCGTTCGTCCTGAGCGAAGTCGAAGGGCGAAGCTCGGACGGTCGTGCCAGCGCCCTTCGACAAGCTCAGGACGAACGGGTCTTATCGACAGTGCGGCCGGTTGGCTACGCCGCCTTTTTCCCCAGCTCTTTCCGCATCTTGGCGATCTTCTTTAGGATCATTTCGCGCTTCAGGCGCGACAGATGGTCGATGAACAGAACGCCGTTCAGATGGTCCATCTCATGCTGCAGGCAGGTCGCAAGCATGCCGGTAATTTCTTCGTCATGCGCGACCCCGTTCTCGTCCAGCCAGCGGGCGCGGATCCGGTCGGGGCGGTCGACCTCGGCATATTGGTCGGGGACCGAGAGGCAGCCTTCGACATAAGGCACGTCGGTGTCGCTATGCTCGACGATTTCGGGATTGATGAATACGCGCGGGTCGCGGACCGGCTCGCCCTCTTCCTCCTCGGGCTCCTGCAGGTCGATGACCAGGATGCGCTGCGGGACGCCGACCTGGATCGCGGCGAGGCCGATGCCGGGCGCGTCGTACATCGTTTCGAACATGTCGGCGATAAGCGCACGCACGCCATCGTCGACCGTTTCGACGGGCTTGGAAATCTCACGCAGGCGCGGATCGGGAACTTCGAGGATGGGACGAATGGCCATGAGGGGGATTTAGTCTCTAGAGCCTCATCCTTCAACACACCCGCGTCCGTCCTGAGCGGAGCCGCCGAAGGGGGCGCAGTCGAAGGGCGTCCTGCACCGAGGCTGGCGAAGCGCCCTTCGACTTCGCTCAGGACGAACGAGAGAGCGGCCGGCGCTAAGTGACCGGACGGCGCGCGCGCAGGGCCTGGGCAAGCGTACCCTCATCGAGATAGTCTAGTTCACCACCGACTGGAAGACCGTGCGCCAACTGGCTGATCCGGATGGGGAAGTTTTCCAGTCGCTCGGCAAGATAATGGGCGGTGGTCTGGCCTTCGAGCGTGGCGTTCATCGCCAGCACGACCTCATCGATTCCGCCGGCAGAGATGCGCCGGACGAGCTGGTCGATCGTCAGGTCCTCGGGCCGAACGCCATCGAGCGCCGACAGCCGGCCGCCGAGGACGTGATAGCGGCCCGGAAACAGGCGCGAGCGGTCGAGCGCCCAGAGGTCGGCGACCTCCTCGACCACGCACAGGCTCTTGTCGTCGCGCCGCGGATCGCGGCAGATGCTGCACGGGTCCGAAGTGTCGACATTGCCGCAGGTGGCGCAGGTCGACAGCTTCTCGGCGACCTGCTGCATCGCCGCCAGCAGGGGCACCAGCGTGGTTTCGCGGCGTTTCATCAGGTGCAGCACCGCACGCCGCGCCGAGCGGGGCCCAAGGCCGGGAAGGCGCGCGAGGGCCTGGCTTAGGGCTTCGATTTCGGGGGAGGCCATGACGAACCTCTGTCATTGCGAGCAAAGCGAAGCAATCCATGCCCCCGAAACTGGATTGCTTCGCTGCTTCGCTGCTCGCAATGACGGGCGATGCGGATCGTGTTCATGGGATCGCCGGACTTCGCCGTGCCCAGCCTCGAGGCGCTGGTCGCGGCGGGACATGATGTCATGGCGGCATATGCCCAGCCGCCCCGCCCCGCCGGCCGGGGCAAGGCCGAGCGCAAGACCGCGGTGCACCAACGCGCCGAAGCACTGGGGATCGCGGTGCGCACCCCGCGCACGCTGCGCGATGCCGAGGAGCAAGCGCGGTTCCGGGCGCTTGATGCGAATCTCGCAGTGGTCGCGGCTTATGGGCTGATCCTGCCCAAGGCGATCCTCGACGCGCCGCGAAAAGGCTGCGTGAACGTCCACGCCTCCCTGCTGCCGCGCTGGCGGGGGGCGGCGCCGATCCAGCGCGCGATCCTCGCCGGGGACGCGATCACGGGGGTGACGATCATGCGCATGGACGAAGGGCTCGATACCGGGCCCATGCTGCTCAAGCGCGAGCTTGCGATCGATGGCAAGACTGCAGGCCAAGTCACGGAGGAACTGGCGAAATTGGGCGCGAAAGCATTGGTCGACTGGCTCGCCAGCCCGTCCGCCCCGGTGCCCCAGCCGGAGGACGGCGTGACCTATGCGTCGAAGATCGACAAGGCCGAGGCACGGATCGACTGGAGCCGCACCGCCGAGGAGATTGAGCGGCAGGTGCGTGCGTTTGCGCCCACGCCGGGGGCGTGGTTCGAGGCGAACGGCGAACGCATCAAGCTACTCGACGCCGAATGCGTCGACGGCGTTGGCACGCCGGGCGAGGTTGTCGGCGATCCGCTGGTCATCGCCTGCGGCGAGGATGCGATCCACTGCCGCCTGGTCCAGCGCGCGGGCAAGGGCGCGATGGCCGTCAAGGACATGCTGCGCGGCTTTGCGATTGCGCAGGGTACGATCCTGCCGTGACTCGCTGGCGGTTGACGGTCGAATATGACGGCGGGCCGTTCATGGGCTGGCAGCGACAGGACCATGGCCCGTCGGTGCAGCAGGCGATCGAGGATGCGCTGGCGCGGATGACCGGCGAGCAGGCGGTCGTGCACGCGGCGGGGCGGACCGACGCGGGCGTGCACGCGCTGGCGATGAGCGCGCATGTCGATATCGTCAAGGCGCTGACGCCGCATCGCCTGCGCGAGGGGTCGAACGCGCTGGTGCGGCCGCTGCCGGTGTCGGTGCTTGAGGTGGCGGAGGTCGCGGACGATTGGCACGCGCGCTTCAGCTGCACCGGACGGCGGTACCTCTATCGCATCCGCAATCGCCGCGCGCCGCCGGCGCTCGATGCGGGCAAGGTGTGGCATATTGCCGTGCCGCTCGACGTCGCGGCGATGCAGGCGGGGGCGGCGCTGCTCGTCGGTCGGCACGATTTCACCACCTTCCGGTCGGCGCATTGCCAGTCGGAGAGCCCGGTCAAGACGCTCGACCGGCTGGAGGTGGCGCGCGTCGGCGACGAGATCCACGTTCATGCCGCGGCCCGCAGCTTCCTGCATCACCAGGTTCGGTCGATGGTCGGCTGCCTGGCGATGGTTGGGCGCGGGCAGTGGCGCGCGGAGGATATGGCGCGGGCGCTGGAGGCGAAAGATCGCGCGGCGCTGGGGCTCAATGCGCCGCCGCAGGGGCTGTATTTCGTTGAAGCGATTTATCCGGAAAGCTGATTATTCAGCTGCAATCGCTTCATATTCCTGCGCCGCGAGATATTTTTCGGCGTCGAGGGCGGCCATGCAGCCGGTGCCCGCCGCCGTGACCGCCTGGCGGTAGGTCTTGTCCATCACGTCCCCGCAGGCGAAGACGCCGGCAACGCTGGTGCGGGTCGAGCCGAGGTCGACCTTGATATAGCCGTCCTCGTCGAGGTCGAGCTTGCCGGCGAAGAGCTCCGTCGCGGGCGAATGGCCGATCGCGACGAACGCGCCTTCGACGTCGATCCGGCTGATGTCGCCGGTTTTGCGGTTCTTGAGGTCGAGACCGACCAGCGCCTCGGGATCGCCGCCGCCGACGAATTCGGCGACTTCGCTGTCCCAGATGACCTTGATCTTCTCGTTCGCGAACAGCCGGTCCTGGAGGATCTTTTCGGCGCGTAAGCTGTCGCGGCGGTGGATCAGGGTGACGTCATGGCTGTGGTTGGTGAGGTACAGCGCCTCTTCGACCGCGGTATTGCCGCCGCCGATCACCGCGACCTTCTTGCCGCGGTAGAAGAAGCCGTCGCATGTCGCGCAGGCCGAGGCGCCCCTGCCCTTCATATGCTCTTCCGATGGCAGGCCGAGCCATTTTGCCTGCGCGCCGGTGGCAATGACGAGGGTATCGGCGAAATATTGCGTGCCGCCATCGCCGCTCAGGCGGAACGGGCGGCGCGAGAGGTCAACGTCGGTGATGTGATCCCACACGACCTTGGTGCCGACATGTTCGGCCTGCGCCTGCATTTCCTCCATCAGCCACGGGCCCTGGATGACGTCGCGGAAGCCCGGGTAATTTTCGACGTCCGTGGTAGTCGTCAGCTGGCCGCCGGGCTGGATGCCCTGGATCAGGATCGGCTGGAGCCCGGCACGCGCGGCGTAGATGGCGGCAGTGTAGCCGGCCGGGCCGGAGCCGACGATCGCAAGGCGGGTCGAAATGCTGTTGGTCATGGCTGCGATTTAATGCGCGAGAAAAATTAAACCAGCCGCGACTGCTGCAGCGCGGCGCCGATGAAGCCGGCGAAGAGCGGGTGCGGGTCGAACGGGCGGCTCTTCAACTCCGGATGAAACTGGACGCCGATGAACCACGGGTGGTCGGGGCGCTCGACGATCTCGGGCAGCTCGCCGTCGGGCGACATGCCGGAGAAGATCAGCCCCTGCTGTTCGAGCGCGTCGCGATAGTGGACGTTGACTTCGTAGCGGTGGCGGTGGCGTTCCGAGATGTCGGTGGTGCCGTATTCGGCCGCGACCTTGCTGTTGTGCGACAGCTTGGCGTCATAGCTGCCAAGCCGCATCGTCCCGCCGAGGTCGGTGTCGGCCGAGCGCTTCTGCAGGCCTTCGGGGCTCATCCATTCGGTGATGAGGCCGACGACGGGCTCGGCCGTCTCGCCGAATTCGGTGGTCGAGGCGGCAGCGATGCCCGCCTGGTTCCGCGCGGCTTCGATGCACGCCATCTGCATGCCGAGGCAGATGCCGAAGAAGGGGATGCCCCGTTCCCGGGCGAACTTGACCGCGGCGATCTTGCCTTCGCTGCCGCGCTCGCCGAACCCGCCGGGGACGAGGATGCCGTGCATCGGCTCGAGCTCGGCAACGACGTCGGCATCGTCATTTTCGAACAGTTCGGCGTCGAGCCACTGGATATGGACCTTGGCGCGGTTGGCGATCCCGCCGTGGACCAGCGCCTCGCGCAAGCTTTTGTACGCGTCGGGCAGGACGACATATTTGCCGACGACCCCGATCGTGACCTCGCTGTCGTAATGATCGATGCGGTCCATGATCTCGGTCCAGCGATCGAGCTCGGGCGCGGGCGCATCCTCGATCCCGAACACGCGCAACACTTCATCGTCGAGGCCGCCAGCATGATATTGCAGGGGCACGTCGTAGATGTTGCGCGCATCGAGCGCGGGGATGACCGCAGAGACGGGGACGTTGCAGAATTGCGCGATCTTCTGCCGCTCGGCTTCGGGCAGCGGCTTTTCGCTGCGACACAGCAGGACGTCGGGCTGGACGCCGAGGCTGGCGATTTCTCGGACACTGTGCTGCGTCGGCTTGGTCTTGAGCTCACCCGCCGCGGCGATCCACGGCACTAGCGTGGTGTGGACGCTGACCGTCTGGCCGCGGCCGAGGTCGTTGCGCAGCTGGCGGATCGCTTCGATGAAGGGCAGGCTTTCGATATCGCCAACGGTGCCGCCGACCTCGCAGATGACGAAGTCGAGGCCGTCGATGTCACTGAGCGCGAATTCCTTGATGGCGTTTGTCACGTGGGGGATGACCTGGACCGTGGCGCCGAGATAATCGCCGCGCCGTTCGCGCGCGATGATGTCGCGGTAGATGCGGCCGCTGGTGACATTGTCCGACTGATGCGCCGACACGCCGGTGAAGCGTTCGTAATGGCCGAGGTCGAGGTCGGTTTCCGCCCCGTCGTCGGTCACATAGACTTCGCCATGCTGATAGGGGCTCATCGTCCCCGGATCGACATTGAGATAGGGATCGAACTTGCGGATCCGGACCTTGAACCCGCGCGCCTGCAGCAATGCGCCCAGCGATGCCGAGAGCAAGCCTTTACCAAGCGATGAGACCACGCCGCCGGTGACGAAAATGAACCGCGCCATGGGAGTCGGGGCTTAGAGAGAGTAACCGCCCCGGCGCAAGCGGGGACGTGAAAAAACTGTGGGCTCTTGCTTATTGCGCCAGCGGGACGGCGGGCGCCGCCTCATTTTGCTGCGGCTGCGCGCCGGGCTGCGGAATGGCCTGCGCGGGCCGCTCTTGCTGCACGGGGGCGACGCTGTTGGCGAGCGACGTGTCGACCTCGACCGGTCCGCCAGTGGCCCCGGCGATTGCCGCCATGATGATCGACAGGATGATGAACGCGCCCCCGAGGATCGCCGTCGAGCGCGTCAGAAAGTCCGCCGCGCCGCGTGCGGTCATGAAGCCCGACGAGCTGCCGCCGACCCCAAGACCGCCGCCTTCGGAACGCTGCATCAGGATGACGCCCACCAGCGAGGCGGCGATAATCGTCTGAACAATCAGCAGGAAGGCGAACATGGCGGGCTTTCTAATGCGGGGATTGCAGCGATCTAGGCGATGCAGCGCGCGCCTTCAACCGCACGACGATCAATCGACGGCGGCGGCGGCAACGATGGGCAGGAAGTCGGCGGCCTTGAGACTGGCGCCGCCGACGAGCGCGCCGTCGACATCGGGAACGGCGAAGATTTCGGCGGCGTTCGATGCCTTGACCGACCCGCCGTAAAGGATGCGAACCCCCCGTCCCGCTTCGCCATAGGCGGCGACGAGCCGCTCACGAAGCGCCGCGTGCATTTCGCCGATGTCCCCGACCGACGGCACCTTGCCGGTGCCGATCGCCCAGATCGGTTCGTAGGCGACCGCCAGATTGTCGCGCGTTTCCGCGGGGAGCGACGCGGCGAGCTGGGCATCGACGACTTCGACCGCGCGGCCGGATTCGCGCACGTCGAGGCTTTCGCCGATGCACAGGATTACGCCGAGGCCAGCGGCCAGGCCGGCTTCGGCCTTGGCCTTCACCTCAGCATCGCTTTCATGCTGCGCTTCGCGGCGTTCGGAATGGCCGACGATGGTGAGTGCAGCGCCGGCATCGCGCAGCATCTGCGCCGAGGTGCAGCCGGTGTGCGCGCCCTTTTCGGCCGAATGCACGTCCTGCCCGCCGATCGCGAAGCCCGGGACCGCGCGGACCGCACGTTCGATAAGGGTTGCGGGCAGGCATAGCGCCACATCCACATTGCCGTAGGAAGAGGCAGCGGCGGCGATGGCCGCAATTTCCGGCAGGTCGGCGGAGAGGCCGTGCATCTTCCAATTGCCGGCGACCAGTTTCTTATTTGCCATGCAAATCCCCTGTTTGCGCCGCCCCTAGCGGGGCTTGATGGAGATCGGAAGCCGCGCGCCTTGATGCGGTCGTGCCGCGTCCCTAAACAGCCCCTTCCCGCCCCGACAACATCCCCGGACACCGATGCTTTCTTTTTTCCGCCGCTCTTCCAAATCCAAGGTCGGCACCATCGTCATGGCCCTGGTCCTGCTGGCCATCATCATCGGCTTTGCCATCGCCGACGCGCAGAATTTCGGCAGCGGCACGCTCAGCTTCGGCGGGAACGGCTCGGCCCTGGCCACGGTGGGGGACGAGCGAGTCACCGATGCCGACATGTCCGACGCGATGCAGCGCCGCCTGGCGCAGGTGCGCGAGCAGAATCCGGGCGCGGACTACGGGACGATCGCCAACGAATTCGATCCCATCCTGTCCGCGCTGATCGACGAACGCGCACTGGTTGCCTTCGCCAATGCCAACGGCTTTCGCTTGTCGAAGCGGCTGATCGATGCCGAAATCGCGCAGCTGCCGGGGACGCGCGGGCTCAACGGCCAGTTCAGCGACCAGGCGTACCAGGCCTTCTTGCAACAGCAGCGCATGACCGACGCCCAGCTTCGGCGCCTGCTTGCCAGCAGCCTGTTGCAGCGGCTGGTGCTGGCGCCCGTCGTCGCCAACCCGCGCGTGCCCGTGGGGCTGGCGACGCCTTATGCGAACATGATGCTGGAGGCGCGCGAAGGCGAGGCGGCAAGCATTCCGATCGAACTGTTCAGGAGCGGCCTGAACCCGAGCGACGCCGACCTGCAGCGATATTATGCCAGCAACCGCGGTCGCTACACGGTGCCCGAACAGCGGGTCATCCGAATCGCGCGGATCGGCGCCGAGCAGGTCGCCAATGTCCAGCCAAGCGATCAGGAGATTGCGGCTTTCTATAACGCCAATCAGGCGATCTATGGAGCGAAGGACACGCGCTCCTTGAGCCAGGTGGTCGTTCCCGACCAGCAGACCGCCGCAGCGATTGCCGCCCGCGCGCGCCAGGGCGGCACGCTGGCGGCAGCGGCCGCGCCGGCCGGCAGCAACGCCGCCGTCACCAGACTGCCCGACCAGACACGCGAAGCCTATTCGTCCGTCGCCGGAGCACGGGCTGCGCAGGCGGTGTTTTCAGCGGCGCAAGGGGCCGTGGTCGGCCCGACCCGGTCCGATTTTGGTTGGGTCGTGGTGAAGGTCGAATCGATCAAGCGCGAAGGCGGGCGGTCCCTCGCTCAGGCGCGTGGTGAGATTGCCGAACGGCTGGCCCGCGAAAAGCGGGGCACGGCGCTCGAAGAGATGGTCGACAAGGTGCAGACGGCAATCGATGACGGCGCCAATTTCGCCGAAGCCGCCGCGGCGGCGCGGCTGGAGACGACGACGACGCCGCTGATCATGCCCAACGGCCGTTCGCGCGTGGACCCCGCCTATCGCGCCCCCGCCGACCTTGCCAAGGCGATCACGGAAGCCTTCAAGATCGCGCCCAACGACCCGCCCGAAATCATCCCGCTCGGCGAGAACCAGGGCTATGCGCTGATGTCCCCGGCGCAGGTCGTGCCCGCCGCCCCGGCGCCGCTGGCCAGCATCCGTGACCAGGTCCGCAACGACTGGATCGAGAGCCAGGCGCTGATCCGCGCCCGCGCCGCCGCATCGGCGATCGCGGCCAAGGCAGCGCGCGGCATGCCGCTCGCCCGGGCGGTGCGCGAAGCAGGCGTCGCGCTTCCGGCGGTTCGGCCGATGGCTGCGCGGCGGATCGAGATCGCCAATGCCAATGCCGTGATCCCGCCCGCGATGCGGATGCTGTTCACGCTGCCGCAGGGCAAGAGCCGGATGGTCGCAGACCCGCGGAACGGCGGCTTCTTCGTGGTCAAGGTCAACAAGATCGTGCCGGGCAATGCCCTCCTGCAACCGGCGCTGATCGCCCGGATGCAGACCGAGCTGCAGCAGGCGATCGGCGAGGATTATGCGGCGCAGCTGATCAACGCCATTCGCGCCGACGTGAAGATCAAGCGCAACGAATCGGCGATCGCCGCGGCCAAGCAAAGGATGACGGCCAGCGGCTTCTGACGCTCGGCTTGACGCGAACCTTTTCGTTGCCTACACGTTCCCCGTCTGTTCTTGACAGGGGTCGATGATGCTCACCGCCAAGCAACGCGAATTGCTGCTGTTCATCGATGCGCGCCTCAAGGCGGGCGGGATTTCGCCAAGCTTCGACGAGATGCGCGAAGCGCTCGACCTCAAGTCGAAGTCGGGCGTTCACCGCTTGATCTCGGCGCTCGAGGAACGCGGGTTCATCCGCCGCCTGCCCAACCGGGCGCGCGCGCTCGAAGTGGTCAAGCTGCCGGAGACGCAACCGTCGAACGTCGCGCAATTGCGCCTCAGCGCGCCGGCGGCGGCCAACGACACGATCGAAATCCCGATGCACGGGCGGATCGCCGCCGGTACGCCGATCGAGGCGTTGCAGGGTACCGAGGGTTTTGCCGTCCCCGCGGCTTTGCTTGGACCGGGCGAACATTATGCGCTCGAAGTGTCCGGCGATTCGATGGTCGACGAGGGGATCCTTGACGGCGACTTCGCGCTGATCCGCAAGGCCGATGCCGCGCGCGACGGCGAAATCGTCGTGGCGCTGATCGACAATGAGGAAGCCACGCTCAAGACCTTCCGCCGCGAAGGCCGCATGGTCCGCCTCGACCCCGCCAACGCGCGCTACGAACCGCAGCGCTACGACGAGAGCCGCGTGACGATCCAGGGGCGGCTGGCGGGACTGATCCGGCGCTATTGAGGTGCCGGCCCCACGCATCGATTATGTCGAGCTGCCCAGCGCCACCGCGCATGAGCTGACGCGCGCCTTTTATGCGCGGGCATTCGGCTGGACGTTCGCCGATTACGGGCCCGATTATGCGTCGACGACGACCGGCGATGTCGACGTCGGGTTGAATGGCCAGCCCGAGGATGCGCTGTCCGCGCCCTTGCCGGTGGTCCGCGTCGACGATCTCGACGCCGCATTCGACGCCGTGACCAAGGCCGGCGGGATCATCGCCAAGCCGATCTTCGCGTTTCCCGGCGGCCGCCGCTTCCACTTCATCGATCCGTCGGGAAGCGAGCTTGCGGCATGGGAGGCGGTGCCAGAATAGCCGCTAACGCCCGATTCCCCACGGATGATCGCCGACGCGGTCCGCCACCGTGTCGAGGCGCGGGGGATCGTCGAGGAAGATCGCAACGCCGCCGCTTTGCGCCAGCGCTGCACGATCGAGCTTGAGCCAGCGCGGGGTGCAGCCGCGCGGCAGGCGGCGATCGGCAACCGCGATGTCGGCCGCGGCGCAGGCGCGGGTCAGCGCGGCCCAATCGATCCGTTGCGACGATCGGATGGCGAGCAAGCGCCAGCGCCGCCCCGCGTCGCCCAACTCGGCCACGCAGGCATCGCGCGAGCAGTCGCTGCCGGGGAGGTCACCAAGCGGGAGCGGATCGCCATCGAACGCGGCCGATTCGGCGAGCACGCTGCGAATGTAATCGCCCGAGCGTTCGCGCAGCAGCATTGGCGTGCCATCCGCGCGGACCACGGCGAGATGGCGGCCATCCCCGGTAATCAACAGGTCGGGCGTCGGCGCAGTCGCCGCGCCGATCGCGCCGATGAGGGCGGGCACGAGCCCGAGCAGGCGCATCCGGCTGGTCCACAGGCACAGCCACAAACCGCCCGCGATGATCGTTCCGAACGCCCAGCCGGGCATTGAGGGCAGCATTGCGACCGCGCCCCGCGCCGACGCGACCCAATGGGCAAGGCCGAGTAGCGCACCGAGCGCGACGTCGGTCACCCACCACAAGGGCTTGCCGAGCCCGATGCTGTCGAGCAGCAGCGCGCCCGCCTCCGCCGGCATGATGACGAAGGTGGTGAGCGGGATCGCGGCGATGTTGGCGGCGACGCCGTACAGTCCGGCGCGGTGGAAATGGTAGAGCGCCATGGGGATGAGCGCGGCCTCGACCGCGAGCCCGGTCAGGACCATTGCCAGCAGGGCGCGGCCGATGCGCGCGAATGATCCCTCGTCGCGCCGCTCGAGCATTCGCCGTCCCCAGCGGCTCGAGTAAAGCGCGACCAGCGCTGTGACTGCGGCGAAGCTCATCTGGAAGCTCGCGCCCGCCAGCGCTTCGGGCCGGAACAGCAAGACGACGATCGCTCCGACCGCGATCAGGCGGATGCTGATCGCCTCTCGCCCGAGCGCGATCCCGGCGAGCACGAGCAAAGCGGCGATGCAGCTGCGCACGGTGGGCACCTGTGCGCCGGTGAGGAGGGTGTAGCCGACCCCGGCGGCGGCGCCGACGCCCGCGGCGACAAGCACGAGGTTGAAGCGCAACGCCAACCGCTCGCTCAGCGCCAGCAATTTGAGCGCAAGCCACATCGCCACCGCGACGACGGCGGCGATATGCAGGCCGCTGACCGACAGCAGATGCGTGAGGCCGCTTCGCCGCATCGCCTCGGCGTCCTCGGCGTCGACGGAATTCTGATCACCGGTGGCAAGGGCGATGGCAATCCCCGCGGGCCGCTCCGGAAGGCTGGTGGCGATATGGCCCCGCAAGGCGTTGCGCGCCTGCTCGAAGCCCGTCGCGTCAACCGGGCGGGTGACCGTGACCGGGCCGAGCGCCTTGCCGACCCCGCCGATCCCGCGAAACCAGGCGTCGCGGGCGAAATCGTAGGTGCCGGGGAGCGCCATCGCCGGCGGCGGCGCGAGGCGGGCGCGAGTCGTCATAGCCGCGCCGGGGGCAAGGTCCGGCGGCTGATCCTCCTCGTCGATCGTCACCCGGACGCGGGGCGGCAGCGGGGCGTCGGCGCGCAGGGTCAGGCGGACGGTGCCCTTGGCGGCGAGATAGTCGATCCGCTCGACCGTGCCCGACACCATGGTGACGACGGGGCGATCGAGGCGCGGCGCGGCGCGGCGACCCATTCGGACCGCGCCCATATCAAAGCAAAGCCGACGGCCGCAGCGAAGGCGAACCAGGCGAGCGCCCGCCCTGCCCGGCCACCGCCGAACGCGAGGCCCGAAAGCGCCAGCGCGGCGCTGATGCACAGGAAGGCCGCCCAGCCGATCCGGCTGTCGATCGCGAACCAGGCGGCGATGCCGGTGCCGAGCCCGACCGCGATCCACGGCGGCAATTGCGCGCGCTCGCGCTCGAGGAGGCGCTCGAGCCCCTCCGCGACATCGGAAATCCCCGTCTTCCAAAAGCCCCGAGCACGCTGTGGAAGAGGCGCTTCCCCTATGTTAGGGGCGCTCGTCCATTGCATTGCACAACCGAATACAAAGGAATTAGCGCTTGAGCGCAAGCCATTCCGTCGTCACGCGATTTGCCCCTTCCCCGACGGGTTTTCTTCACATCGGCGGCGCGCGCACGGCCTTGTTCAACTGGCTGTTCGCGCGCCATCACGGCGGCAAGTTCCTGCTGCGCATCGAGGATACCGACAAGGCGCGATCGACCGACGAGGCGATCGCCGCGATCCTCGACGGGATGCGCTGGCTCGGCCTCGATTGGGACGGGCACGAATATTATCAGTCGCAATTCTGGGCGCGCCATGCCGAAGTGGCGCACAAGCTGCTGGAACGCGGCCACGCCTATCGCTGCTGGATGACGCAGGAGGAGCTGGCGGCGCAGCGCGAAGCCGCGCAGCGCGACCGCAAGCCGTTCCGGATCAATAGCCCCTGGCGCGACAGCGACAAGGAAGGCGAAGGGCCGGCGGTCATCCGTATCAAGGCGCCGCGCGAGGGCGAGACAAGCATCGACGACCGCGTCCAGGGGAAGGTCACCGTCCAGAATGCCGAGCTGGACGATTTCATCCTGCTCCGGTCGGACGGGACGCCGACCTACATGCTGGCGGTGGTCGTCGACGACCATGACATGGGCGTGACCCACATCATCCGCGGCGACGACCACCTCAACAATGCGTTTCGCCAGCTGGCGATCATCCGCGCGATGGGATGGCCCGAGCCGGTCTATGCCCATGTCCCGCTGATCCACGGGCCCGACGGCGCCAAGCTGAGCAAGCGCCACGGCGCGCTCGGCGTCGATGCCTATCGCGACGAGCTCGGCCTGCTGCCCGAGGCGGTGTCGAACTACCTGCTCAGGCTGGGCTGGGGACATGGTGACGACGAGATCATCAGCCGGGAACAAGCGATCGCATGGTTCGACCTCGACCATGTCGGCAAGTCGCCCTCGCGTTTCGACTTCAAGAAGCTGGAGAATTTGAACGGCCATTACATCCGCGAAAGCGACGATGCCCGCCTGGCCGACCTTGTTGCGCCGAAGCTCAACCTTCAGGGCGAGGAACGCGATTTGCTGGTTCGAGCGATGCCCGAATTGAAAGCGCGCGCGCACGACCTGGGCCAGCTTGCCGAGGGCGCCCGCTTCCTGTTTGCCAAGCGGCCGCTCGACGTGGATGACGCCGCGCATGCCCTATTGACCGACGAGGCGCGTCCGTTGCTTGCTGCAGCGCACAAAGAACTGGAATCGCTGAACGAATGGACGCATGACGCGGCGGAGCAGGCGATCCGCAAGGTAGCCGAGGCGCAAGGCGTGAAATTGGGCAAGCTCGCCCAGCCGCTGCGCGCCGCGCTCACCGGGCGAACGACCTCCCCGGGGATTTTTGACGTGCTGGTCTTGCTCGGCAAGAGCGAGAGCCTGGCGCGCATACAAGATCAAATGTTGGAGCCGACTGAATGACCGAACAGAGTGCCAAACTGGCAATCGCGGGGACCGATTACCAACTGCCCGTGCTCGAAGGCTCGGTCGGCCCCGACGTGGTCGACATCCGCAAGCTCTACGGCCAGGCGGACGTGTTCACCTACGACCCCGGCTTCACCAGCACCGCGGCTTGCCAGAGCGCGATCACCTATATCGACGGTGAAAAAGGCATCCTGCTCCATCGCGGCTATCCGATCGACCAGCTGGCCGAGAAGTCGACCTTCATGGAGGTCGCGTACCTGCTGATGCACGGCGAGCTGCCCAAGCAGGCCGAGCTCGACAAGTTCACCTACACGATCAGCCGCCACACCATGCTGCACGAGCAGCTCGCGACCTTTTTCCGCGGGTTCCGGCGCGATGCGCATCCGATGGCGATCATGTGCGGCGTCGTCGGCGCGCTGTCGGCCTTTTATCACGACAGCACCGACATCACCGATCCCGAGCAGCGCATGATCGCGTCGCACCGGCTGATCGCCAAGATGCCGACGATCGCGGCGATGGCTTACAAATATTCGATCGGCCAGCCGTTCATGTATCCGGACAACAGCCTGACCTACACGGGCAATTTCCTGCGCATGACCTTCGGCGTTCCGGCCGAGCCCTATGAAGTGAACCCGGTCATCGAAAATGCGATGCGGCGCATCTTCATCCTCCATGCCGACCATGAGCAGAATGCGTCGACCTCGACCGTTCGCCTGGCCGGTTCGTCGGGGGCGAACCCGTTCGCCTGCATCGCGGCCGGCATCGCCTGCCTGTGGGGGCCGGCGCATGGCGGCGCCAACGAGGCCGCGCTCAACATGCTGCGAGAGATCGGCGAGCCCAAGCGCATCCCCGAATATATCGCCCGCGCCAAGGACAAGGACGATCCCTTCCGGCTGATGGGCTTCGGCCACCGCGTGTACAAGAATTTCGACCCGCGCGCGAAGGTCATGAAGAAGACCGCTGACGAGGTGCTGAAGGAACTCGGCAAATCCGACCCGGTGCTCGATGTCGCCAAGGAGCTTGAGCAGATCGCGCTCAACGACAGCTATTTCATCGAGAAGAAGCTGTACCCGAATGTCGATTTCTATTCGGGCGTGATCCTGAACGCGATCGGTTTCCCGACCGAGATGTTCACCTCATTGTTCGCGCTCGCGCGGACGACGGGCTGGGTCGCGCAGTGGAACGAAATGATCGCCGATCCCGAGCAGAAGATCGGGCGGCCGCGGCAGCTTTATGTCGGCGAAGCGGCTCGGGATTATGTGCCGGTGGGGCAGCGGTAGGATATCCCTCGCTACGGTGGCCCCGGAGCGGTCAACTTGCCGGGAGCGTCAGCGTGAACCGCGCCCCAATGCCCGGCGCGCTTTCCAGCGTCACATCACCGCCCATCGACCGCGCTAGCCGCCGCGAAATCGCGAGTCCGAGCCCGGTGCCGCCTTCGCGCGGATCGGCGCGTTCGAAGCGTTCGAAGATGCGCTGCTGGTCCGCGGCATCGATCCCCGCGCCCTGGTCGGTGACCGTCAATGAGGCGGTGCCTTCGGTCCGCACGAAGGTCAACGTGACTTCCCCGCCCTCGGGCGAATGGCGCACCGCATTGTTCATCAGGTTGACGAGGATCTGGATCACCGCCCGCTCCTCTCCGCTGGCGGGCAGCGAACGCGCCGATTCGAGTACGATGGTGATGTTCCGCTCTTCCGCCGCGGGCTCCACCATCACCACCGCCTCGGCGGCCAGCGCGGCAAGATCGATGACCTGCCCCTGCGTCGGGTCGTCGCTCATCGATTGAACGACGGACAGGAGGTGGCGTGCCGCGGCGGCAATGTCGCTGCCGTAACTGGCATAATCGCTCCGCAGCGGTCCATCGGAGCGGTCGAGAATGCGCTCGGCGCTTTCGATGATCCGGTCGAGTGGGGAGCGCAAGGCCTCGTCAAGGGCATGGTCGAAGGCGGCGGTCCGGGCCTGGGTCGCGTCCGGCGCGGCGGTTGCGCCAAGGTCGGCGGTGCCTTGAAAACCAGCGAAATTGCCGTCCGCACCGCTGACGACGTCGCCGCTGAGAAGCACCGTACGACTGTCATCGGCGCGGCTGCGCGCAGGCTGCCCGGTGAACGGCCGCCGCGCGGCGAGCGACGCAATCAACGGCATTTCGCCGTCTTCATCCTCATCCATGCGCACGACCCGCGTCAGCGGCTGCCCGGCCGCATCGGCAGGGTCGACGCCGAGATAGTCCGCCAGCTCGGGCGAGAGTGAAATGACGCGCAATTCCTCGTCCGCCGCCCATTCGTGACGCGGCTGCGACGCTTCGGCCTCGCGCGGGCCGCCGAGCAGATTGGCCAGCCTGGGGGCAGCGGCCGGGCGCCGTTCCCAGCCATCGATCGACAGCAGGACATCGTCCCCGTCCGGGGTCGCATGGATCCGGAGTTCGACATCATGGTCTGCGGCCGCGGCGCTTGCATGGCGTGACACGGCAATGCCCAGCTTTCGCGCCAGCTGCGCCACCGCAGCGATTTGCGGCACGGCGAGACGCTTGCCGAGCGCGGAACCCGCATCCCGCTGCAGCGCCTCCAGGTCGGGCTCGGCTTCGACAAGGCGTCCTGCCTTGTCGATGCGGCCGCGGACAGCGCGTGGTTCAGAGGGTGCGCTGGCCACGCCCGAATTCCAGTTGCGTCACGGCCATGCGGTAATCCGGGTCCGTGGTGAGCCAGGTCCGCGCATCCTCGACCTCGGCATCGGTCAGCTTGTCGTAGGCGTCGATCGCTCGGCCCGGGTCGGGGATGCCAAGGAGGTCGCCGATGCCGGCAAGCATCCGCGCAGTGAAGGGTCGCGGGACGCCTGCCGTACGAAGCACGGCCATCGCCCGCCGTTCCTCGCCGCACAGAAGTTCGTCGAGCGCCAGGCCGGGGCGTACACCCGACCGGCGAGCAACGGCTTGCGCGACGAAGGTCATTTCCCCTTCGAGCGCGGCTGCAACCAGCAAATCGTCCCCCAGGTCGCCTTCCTCGTCGAGCAGTCGGACGAGCTTGGCGGTTAGCGCCTCGATCCCATTTCCCCCGTCGTGGCTGGCAAGGACACGCTCCGCAGCGTGCGCCAGCAAGCGATCGGTCTCTGCCGAGCCGAGCACCGCGAGCAGCTGACCGCGAATCGCGGCGCACAACATGTGGACAAGGGCACGGGCATCTTCGGCGGCAAGGTCGTCGAAGTGGAGCAGGCATTGGCCGAAACGGTCGTTGCGGCGGCCGCGCGCCAGAATCAGGGCCATCGCCGCCGCCGCAACTGCCCCATCGGCATGGCTGACAAGACCCTGGATGGCGCGCGCTTCACGCCGGCCGCTGCGGGCATTGGCGGCGGTGGTGATGCGCTGCTCGTCGGCTCGGCGGAGCAGCAGGCGCACCAGCATTGGCCGATCGAGCAGCCCGGCCGCCGACAGCGTTTCGACCAGAGCGAGATTGCTGTCATCGTTGGCAGCCGCGGTGCCGGGCGGAAGCGCGGCCCGAACTTCGTCCGCGATGTCCCCCACCAGGCAGTGGAGCATCGCGGTCATCAGCGCGCGCTCCTGCTCGGTCAGGCGGTTGGCGGGATTGAGAAAGAAGTCGGCGCGGACCGTGTTCAAGCGCCCGCCGCCCGCCTGGCGCGCGGGCGCGTGATGCTCGGCTGCTCCAGCAGCAATCGGCCATTCCTCCGGCAACATGCGAAGGGCGTTATCCGATCTGGGTTAACTTCGCGTCAACTCGGGGCCGAGGTGACGTGCGTGCTGGACATAAAAGAACGAGGCCGAGGCGTAGAGCAGGAGGGCGACGAGCAGGCCCGTCCAGGCGCCGAAGATCCCAAATGGGACAGCGGCCAGAATCGCATTGCGTCGCGACAGCAGCCAAATTTCACCCGGAACCCCCAAGCCGCCGCGCTCAAGCCGCATCGCTTCGGCGAACGCGATGGCGGTCAAAGCGCTGACGAGGGAGCCCCACCCAGCGCCGAAGCGCCAGTCCCACCAGGCCAGCGCGAGCAAGGCGAGTCCGGCGGCCGGCCAAAGCAAACGTCGCGTCCACATCCGCGCCGGCAGGGGCCGCAGGCGAATCGCGGCGAGACGGCGCGCGATGATGTCGAGCGGCGTCGACAGGACGAGTAAGGCAAGTCCCGTAGCCAGCCAGCCGTAGGCGAACGCGGTTGCCCCGCCGAGGGTCAGGCCGAGCGCCGCCCACATCAACCAAACCGGCCGAACATTGGTTTCGAGGAGTTGCAGGGTCGCCAATTCTTCGATCGGCGGCAGGACGAAGCGGCTCGCCCAATCCGACCGCGTGCCACGCGACGCGGCGACAAGCGATTGCTGGAAATGATCGAGCTGCTCCGCCTGCTCGACCAGCAGCGGCTCCCCGGCGCCGGTCGCGATCGGCAGGCGAAGCGCGCCTTCCTGGAGCGTTCGGCGAAGGAGCGTGGATTGCAGGTCCCAGTCGCCGAGCATTGCGGCGGTCGAGCCGAGCACGCGCGATTCGATCACGGCCACGCCCGCCCAGCGCGATTCGCCGTCGATCCGCTCGAACGCCTGATGCGCCGCATCATCGGGCAAGGTGGCGACCACCGGCTCGCCATCCTCGGCAAGGCGCCCGACCAGCTCGGCTGGCGGAGCGATGCCGTCGCCAAGCAGCAGGATCGACGAGCCGGCCTCGAACCGCGTGACGGCTTCGTGCACGTCGCTGACCGGGAACACGCCGATGCCATCAAGGCGCAGCCGTTCGAACGCGTCCTGAAGCGCTGCGGGCACGCGCTCGACGACGACGACCACCGGCGCTGCGCCGGCGGCCGCGACGCAGCGCACCTGATATTCGAGCAAGGTTCGGCCGGCGAGCGGGAGCAAGGCGCGAAGGCCGCCCGAATCGTCTTCCTGATAGGCGCCGATCAGCGCGCCGAGCGCCACGTCCCTTAATCCCCACCCTTATTGATCCGACCCTCTCTAATCGCTTTCGCCCGCGAACAAAGATGGTAAACTCACCATTGCCATGAACCCCTTCGCAAAGCGCGCCGAAGCCGAGCCGTCGTCCTACGACGCGCCCGAGCCCCTCGAACTCAACGCCGGCGATATCGCCCCGGGTTTCGACCAGCATGTTTGGGCGGAAAGCCAGCAGGAGGTGCGCGGCGCCGGTGGGCGGCAGGTGCTGGGGACGGCGCTGGCGGTGCTTGCGGTGCTGTGGATCGCTTATACCGCCTGGTCGGCGGGCGGTGCGCTGGCCGGGCAGCCGCTCTCCTCCCCGGCATTCGCGCAATGGGTCGCGGTCGCCACGGGGCCGCTGGCGCTGCTCGGACTGCTGTGGATCATGTTCGGGCGCACGCGGCGCAAGGAAGCCGAGCATTTCACGCGCTCGGTCGTCACGATGCGCAGCGAAGCGCGCTCGCTTGAGGCGCTGCTGCAAGTGCTGACGCAGCGCATCCAGGACAGCCGCAGCGAATTGTCGATGATCACCCAGCATCTGATGCAGCTGGGCGACGACGCGACGGGCAAGCTGAGCGGGCTGACGCGCGAATTCGACAGCAGCAGCGAGCGGCTGATGCAGCATGGCCAGGCCCTCGACCGCGCCGCGGACTCCGCGCGAACCGACATTGCCGTGCTGCTCGATGACTTGCCGCGCGCCGAAGCCAGCGCGCGTGCGGTTGCGGAGCAGCTGCGGACCGCGGGCAGCGAGAGCCTCGCCAAGACGCAGCAACTGGGGGCGACGGTCGATGACCTGACCGCGCGGGCGCAGAACGCCGACCAGGTTCTCGACGGCATCAGCCAGCGCCTCGCCGCGCGACTCGCGGAGATCGACACGGCGGGCGCGTCGGCGGCGATGCGGGTCAACGAGGCCGAGGCGGGCTTCTCGGGCGTGCTCGATGCGCTGCTTGAGCGCACGTCGTTAACGCTGAGCGAAATCCGCTCTGGCATCGATATCCAGTCGGCGGCGGTCGCGGCGCTGGTTGCGCAATCGTCGGCGGGGCTCGGCAAGGCCGGCGCCGAGGCGTCGGAAACATTGTCCAGCAACGTCGATCACGCCAATGCCGCGCTCGCCGACCTGTCGGGCCGGATCGCCGAGCAGGAACGCGCATCGCAGCGGATGATCACCGAGATCGACCGCGGCCTCGCACTGATCGACGAACGCTTCTCCGAGCTCGCGACGCATGGCGACGAGCGCGCCAACCGTTTCCTCGATTCGCTCACCCGCGCACGCACCGAGCTCGATACGCTGGCGGCGCAAGCGGGAACGCAGGACGAAGCGATCGGATCGCTCACCGACCGCACAGGCGCGCTGCGCGAAAGCATCGACCGGCTTGCTACCGACATCCGCGACGGTGTCGGCACCGCGATTGGCGAAGCGCAGGGCGGCACCGACCGGCTGGTCGAATCGGCCAAGGCCGCCAAGCCCGAAATCGCCTGGATGCGCGACGCGGCGGTCGAAGCCAGCGATCGCATTGCAGCTTCGGCCGGGCAGATTTCCGAACAGCAGGATCGGCTGGCAGCGTTGCTTGCCAGTGTCGATGACGGCGTGCTTGGCGCCGAGCAGAAGCTCGCCGGACTGTCGGCGGCAATCGTCGCGGCGCAGGCGGAGGCGGCGAGCCTCAGCGCGGAAACCGGGCCGGCGCTCGTCGCGGCCCTGGTCCAGGTCAAGGACGCCGCGGCGCACGCCGCCGAACGTGCGCGCGAGGCGATCCACAACGTCATCCCGGAAAGCGCGGGCAAGCTGTCGAACGAGACTCGCGCGGCGCTGGAAGGCGTGATCCGGGAGAGCATCGAGGAGCGGCTGCGCGAGGTCGAGACCGTCGCCGCGCGCGCGGTCGAGGCCGCGCGGACCGCGTCGGACCGGCTGACGCAGCAAATGCTGACGCTTGGCCAGAGCGCCGTCGCGCTCGAGCAGCATATGGAGCAGACCAGCAGCGAGCAGCGCGAGAAGGACAGCGAGGCTTTCGCCCGGCGCGTGTCGCTGCTGATCGATTCGATGCATTCGGCGGCGATCGATGTTGGCAAGATCCTGGCCGACGAGATCGACGACCGCGCCTGGGACAGCTACCTCAAGGGCAATCGCGGCGTCTTCACCGCGCGCGCTGCGCGCCTGATGGGCGGGAGCGAGACCAAGGCGCTGCGCGCACATTACGAAACCGACCTGGAATTCCAGCGGTCGGTCAACCGCTACGTCCACGACTTCGAAGCAATGCTGCGCCGCGTGATGGCGGAGCGCGACGGATCGATGATTGCGGTGACGTTGATGTCGTCCGACGTCGGCAAGCTTTACGCGGCGCTGAGCCAGGCGATCGAGCGGCGGCGCTAAGGTCCGTCCCCCTGCTTTGAGCTGGGATCCCCTCCACCATCCTTCGGATGGTCCCCCTCCCCGTCCCGGGGAGGATTTTTCAGTTGTAGAAATCGAGGTCCTCGGCGGTGATCCAGCCGTTGACCCAGTTGACGTAGTAGAGGCCGAACAGAAGCGCGGCGAGCAGCGCCGCCTTGAGCAGGTGGCGGGGCAAATCGAAGCGATGCGGTGCGCTCTCGGCCTGGCCGGGTACTCGCTCGCCGCCGATTTCCTCGGTCGTGCGCACGCCGAAGGGCAGCAGGAAGAAGGTGCTGCCGGCGAAGAACAGCAGATAGATGGCGATCATCGACGTGATCTGCATGGCGACGCCTAATCGTTGACCGCGAGCAGAGCGACGTCGACCACCGGCTTCTTGCCGGTCCACAAGGTCGCGCAGCGGCGCACCGCCAGGCGCACCGCCTCGCGCGATTTCTCTTCATCGCCGCCCGGCTTCCAGGCGCGCGCGGCAGCGTCGGTCGCGTCGGCGAGGAAGTCGTCGCGATCCTGCTCAACGGGGACGCCGAACGGCCGTACCGCGGGACTTCCGGCCAGCGCGCCGCCCCGCCCCACCGGGACGGTGACCGAGATCAATCCGCCGAACGCCATCTTGCGCCGTTCGTTGATCGTCTGCCCGTTGGCGGGAAGGATGACGTCGCCGTCGAGCACCAATTGCCCGACGCGCGCCTCGTCGATCTTCCTGGGTTCACCCGGCGCGAGGCGGATGATGTCGCCATTGACCTGGTAGATCGCCTTGGGAACGCCGTGCGCCAGCGCCACCCGCGCATGCTCGGCCATGTGCCGCGCCTCGCCATGCACGGGAATGACGATCTCGGGCCGCACCCAATCGTACATCGCCTCGAGCTCGGGGCGGCCGGGGTGGCCCGAAACGTGGACGTGCGCCTGCTTTTCGGTGACGATCTTCACGCCAAGGTCGGACAGCTGGTTCATGATCCGCCCGATCGCGACCTCGTTGCCGGGGATGATCCGCGACGAGAAGATGACCGTGTCGTCCGCGCCCAGCTTCAGTTCGTGATTGCCCGACGCGACGCGGCCGAGCGCGGCGCGCGGCTCGCCCTGCCCACCGGTGGCGATGATCAGCACTTCGCGCTTGGGTAGGCGCATGGCTTCGTCGAAGCTGATGGGCGCGGGAAAATCGCGCAAATAGCCGGTCGACTGGGCGACGCGCAGGATGCGGTCGAGCGAACGGCCCGCGACGCATACCCGCCGCCCGGTTTCCGTGGCGACGCGGCCGATGGTCTGCAACCGCGCGGCATTGGACGCAAAGGTGGTGACGAGGACGCGGCCGCTGGCCTTCGCGACCTGGGCGTGGAGACCTTCGTGAACGCCCTCCTCCGACCCGGACGGCTTGTCCTGAAAGACGTTGGTCGAATCGCACACCAGCGCGAGGACGCCGCGGTCGCCGATTTCGGTCAGCGCCTCGGTGCTCGGCGCTTCGCCGATCACGGGCGTGTCATCGATCTTCCAGTCGCCGGTGTGGAAGATATTACCGAACGGCGTTTCGATGAGCACGCCATTGCCTTCAGGAATCGAGTGCGACAGCGCGACGAAGCTGACCTTGAAGGGCCCGAGCTCGATCGTCCCGCCGCGCTCGACCTTGTTGAGCTTGACGAGGCCGGTCAGCCCCTCTTCCTCGAGCTTGCCGGCGATCAGACCGGCGGTGAACGGCGTCGCGTAGAGCGGCGACTTCAGCTCCTCGGCGAGATAGGGCAGCGCGCCGATATGATCCTCGTGGCCGTGGGTCAGGACAATGCCCGCGAGCCGTTCCTGCTGCTCCTCGATGAAGGACAGATCAGGCAGAATGAGGTCGATGCCGGGGAAATCGGGATCGGCGAAGGTCAGGCCGAGGTCGACCATGATCCACTGGCCGCGACAGCCGTAGAGATTGACGTTCATGCCGATCTCGCCCGACCCGCCGAGCGCGAGGAAAATCAGTTCTTCACCGGGAATCATCTTGCGCCGCGCACCCTGTCGTAGAGCAGGCTCAACCCCTGTATGGTAAGGTCGGGCTCAATCGCGTCGAACGCGTCGGTATGCTTGTCGAACAGCAAAGCGAGGCCGCCGGTGGCGATGACCTTCACCGGTCCGCCGAGTTCGGCCTTCATGCGCGCGACGAGGCCTTCGAGCATGGCGACATAGCCCCAATATATGCCGATCAGCATCTGATCGGCGGTGGTGCGGCCGATGACGCTCATATCGTCCTTGGGCGCTTCGATCGCGATGCGCGGCAACTTGGCCGCCGCGCTGACCAGCGCGTCGAGCGACAGGTTGATGCCGGGTGCGATGATCCCGCCGCGGTACGCGCCGTCGCTTCCGACCACGTCGAACGTGGTCGCGGTGCCGAAGTCGATGACGATCAGCTCGCCGTCGTGCTTGGCGTGCGCGGCAATCGCGTTAAGCGCGCGGTCGGCGCCGACATTGTGCGGCTCATCGACGTCGAGCTTGATCGGCCAGGCCGCGTCCCCCACGCCCGCGACCAGCGCTTCGGCGCCGAAATATTTGGACGAAAGCACCTGCAGATTGTGGAGCGCACGCGGCACGACCGTGCCGATGATCACCGCGTCGACGTCGCCGCGCGAAAAGCCTTCAAGTTCGAGCAATTGGTGCAGCCACACCGAATATTCGTCGGCGGTTCGGCGCGGATCGGTGGCGATGCGCCAGCGCGCGCGGATTTCACCGCCGTCGACCAAAGCGAAGACGAGATTGGTATTGCCGGCGTCGATGGCGAGCAGCATGCGGCCCCCTAGCCCTCGTTCATCCGCATCACAACTCGACGTCGCCGGCGCGAACGAGCTCGAGCGAGCCATCGTCGCGGCGCAAGCGCAAGGCGCCGTCGCGTTCGAGGCCATCGAACCGTCCGGCGACGAGCGAGTCCGCGCTGGCGTGCACCTTGAGACGAGTGCCGATTGGATGGGCGCGCGCAAGCCAGGCCTGAACGAGCAAGCCTAGGTCGCTGCGCCGCCACAGGTTGATCAATCGCGCGAAGCTTGCGGCAAGCAGGGGCGCGAACGCGTCCGGCGCGATCTGCCCGTTCAGGCCTGCCGCCTGCCGGTCGTCGAGCTTGGGCGGCCCCGCAAGATTGACGCCGAACCCGGCCGCGATCCGATCGTCCTGCCGTTCGAGCAGGATTCCGGCGAGCTTGCGGCCGAGGAGCAGCACGTCATTGGGCCATTTCAGCATCAGCGCCTGGCCGGGGACGGCGATGTCGATCGCTTCGATCAACGCCAGCCCCGCGACCAGCGATAAGGATTGTGCCGGCGGATCTTCCGGCTTGAGGTCGACGATGGTGCTGCCGAAAAAATTGCCGTCGACCGACACCCAGGTGCGGCCCTGCCGCCCGCGACCTGCGTCCTGCTGCCGCGCGATGAGCCAATCGCCTTCCTGCCCGGTGGCATCGTTCAGCATGTCGCTGTTCGTCGATCCAGTCAGATCGACGATCCGGATGCGGCTCAGAACAAGGTTCCCGCGGCGCGGTCCGACAGTTCGCCGAGCGGGCCGATGAGCAAATAGCCGAGCGGCGAGACGGCGATGGCGGCGAGCACGATCAGCGCGCCCTGCACTGGCTGGCGAACGCGCTTAAACGCGGGCGCCGGTTCGTCCATGTACATCACCTTGATGATCTTCAGGTAGTAATAAGCCCCGACCACGGTGCCGACGATGCCCGCGACGGCAAGCGCGATATAGCCCGCGTCGACCGCGGCGTTGAACACCAGCAGCTTGGGCCAGAAGCCGAACAAGGGCGGGATCCCGGCCAGGCTGAACATGAAGACGGCGAGTGCCAGCGCAAAGCCCGGGCGCGTTTGCGACAGGCCCGACAGGCTGGAGATCTCCTCGACCGGCTCGCCGGCCTTATCGCGCATCCACAGTACGCATAGGAACGCGCCGAGAGTCATCACGATGTAGACCGCGAGGTAGAACAGCACCGACGACGCGCCTTGCGCCGTGCCCGCGGCGAGCCCGACCATCGCGAAGCCGATATTGTTGATCGACGAATAGGCCAGCAGGCGCTTGATGTTGGTCTGGCCATAGGCGGCGACCGCGCCGAGGAAAATCGACGCAAGCGCCGCGAAGATCACGATCTGCCGCCAGGCATCGGTCGCGGGCCCAAAGCTTCCATGCAGACGCGCGTCGCTAGCAGGACGGCGGCGACCTTGGGCGCGGAAGCAAAGAAAGCGGTGACCGGCGTCGGCGCGCCTTCGTAGACGTCGGGCGTCCACATGTGAAACGGCACCGCGCTGGCCTTGAAGGCGAGGCCCGCGAGGACGAACACCAGGCCGAATAACAGGCCGAGGCTCGGCGCTTCGCGGCCGAAGGCGGCGGCGAGCCCGGTAAAGTTCATCGTGCCGGTAAAGCCGTAGAGCAGGGAGATGCCGTAGAGCAGGATGCCGCTGGCGAGCGCGCCGAGCACGAAATATTTGAGGCCCGCTTCGGCCGAGCGCTCGTCGCTGCGACGGTAGGAGGCGAGGACATAGGCGGCGAGGCTCTGCAGCTCGAGCCCGACGTAGAGCGTGACCAAGCTAGTGGCCGAGACCATCACGCTCATGCCCACGACGCTGAACAGGATCAGCACCGGATATTCGGCCGAATGCTCGGTCCCGCGCTCGAACCAGCCGTGCGCGGCGATGATCGCGACGGCGGCGGCGGGGAACATGATCGCCTTGCCGAAGCTGGCGAACAGATCGGCGGACAGCTGCCCGTAAAAAATCGGGCCGGCATGCGACGGCGCACCGATCAGCGCGACCGTGGCGACGAGCAGAAGCGCGACCGCGGCCCAGCTGACCGTCCCGGCGCTGCGGCGCCCGCCGAATGCCGCGACCATCATCAGCGCGATGCCGCCGACGGTCAGGATGATTTCGGGCAGGATGGGCGCGAACTGGTTCATCAATGCCCCTCCCCGGCTGCAGCGGGCGCGGCGCCGTGCTCCGCGCCATGCTCATCGGCGTGCGCGCCGGGATTGATCTTGAGCGCCGAATCGCCCGCCGGCGCGGCTTGCTCCAGGCGGGTCACGAGGCGACCGACATCGGCGCGGATCGGGCGCATGAAGGTTTCCGGATAGACGCCCATCCACAACACGACGACCGCGATCGGCGCGAGCAGTCCCCATTCGCGGGCCGAAAGGTCCGGCATCTTGGCCGCTTCGGGCGTCCGCGCCGCGCCGAACGCAATGCGCCAGTAGAGCAAAAGCATATAGGCCGCGCCGAGGATGATTCCGGTGGTCGCGACGATCGCGCCCCAGGTCGACACGCGATAGGTGCCGAGCAGGCTGAGGAACTCGCCGACAAAACCGCTGGTGCCCGGCAAGCCGACGCTGGCCATGGTGAACAGCATGAACAGCAAGGCGTAGCCCGGCATGTTGTTCGACACGCCGCCGTACTTCTCGATCTCGCGCGTGTGCATGCGGTCATAGACCACGCCAACGCACAGGAAGAGCGCGCCCGAGACTAGGCCGTGGCTGAGCATGACGATCATCGCGCCTTCGATGCCCTGGCGGTTCATCGCGAACAGGCCGAAGGTGACGAACGCCATGTGCGCGACCGAAGAATAAGCGATCAGCTTCTTCATGTCGCGCTGCACGAGGGCGACGAGGCTGGTGTAGACGACCGCGATCCCGCTGAGGATGAAGACGAGAGGCAAGAACTGCGCCGACCCATCGGGGAACATCGGCAGCGAGAAACGGATGAAGCCGTAGCCGCCCATCTTCAGCAGCACGCCGGCCAGGATGACCGAGCCCGCGGTGGGCGCCTGGACGTGCGCGTCGGGCAGCCAGGTGTGGACCGGCCACATCGGCATCTTGACCGCGAAGCTGGCGAAGAAGGCGAGCCATAGCCAGGTCTGCGCTTGGGGCGTGAAATCATACGCCATCAGATCGGGGATGAAGGTCGTGCCCGCGGTCTGCGCCATGTAGAGCATGGCGATCAGCATCAGCACCGAGCCGAACAGGGTGTAGAGGAAGAATTTGTAGCTGGCCTTGATCCGCTCCGCGCCGCCCCACACGCCGATGATCAAATACATCGGGATCAGGCCGCCTTCGAAGAAGATGTAGAACAGGAACAGGTCCTGCGCCGCGAACACGCCGAGCATCAGCGCTTCCATCAGCAGGAAATAGGCCATGTATTCGGGCACGCGCTTGTCGATCGCGCGCCAGCTCGCGCCGATGCAGATGGGCATCAGGAACACGCTGAGCATGATCAGCACAAGCGCAATGCCGTCGATGCCAAGCGCCCAATTGATGCCGCCGCCGAGCGAGGCGAATTCCGTGAACTGCCATTGCGGGCCTGCCGGATCGTACAGCAGCCACAGATCGATGCCGATTTCGAGGCAGGCGAGCGTGGTGATCAGCGCGATCCAGCGCGCGGCGTTGGCGCCGACGAGCAGGCACAGCACCGCGCCGACCAAGGGCACCGCGATCAGGATCGACAGCAAGGGCAGATCGCTCAGCAAGCTCATCGCGCCCACCAGATCGCCCAGCTTGCCGCGCCGATCAGGCCGAGCAGCATCACGAGCGCATAGGAATAAAGGTAGCCCGACTGCAGCCGCGCGGTGGCGCGATTGCCGATGCCCACCGCGAACGCAGCGCCATGCGGGCCGAAGCGGTCGATCGTCTTTTCATCGCCGCGGTGCCAGAACAGCCGCCCGAGCCATAGCGAGGGCCGGATGAAGATGCGCTCGTACAGTTCGTCGAAATACCATTTGTTGAGCACGAAGGCGTGGATCGCCGGGAAGGTGCGAACGAAACCGGCCGCGGCGCTCGGCCGGCGGATGTAGTTGTTCCAGGCGATCGCCAGTCCGATCATCATGACGATCGTCGCCGTCAGCTTCACCCACAACGGCACTTCGTGCATCGCATGGGCAAGGTGCGTGTCGAAGGCGATGCTGCCCTGCCAGAAGGCGACCGCTTCCTCCGCCTCGAGGAAGGCGCCGTGGAACAGCTGGCCGGCAAGCAAGGCACCGAGCGCGAGCACGCCCAACGGCACGAGCATCGACAGCGGACTTTCGTGCGGATGATAGCCCGCGGTGCCCTCGGTCGGCGTGACCTTGGCGTGGCTGCTGTCGCCGTGCTCCTCATCCGGCGCCTCGTGATGGCCGTGAACGGCGTGCTGGATGTGCTCCGACGCGGCCCAGCGCGGCTTGCCGTAGAAGGTCAGGAAGATGAGGCGCCAGCTGTAGAAGCTGGTCAGAAGCGCGGCGAAGGCGCCAATCCAGAACGCGATCGTGCCGTGCACGGTCCCCGACGCCCAGGTCGCTTCGAGGATCGCATCCTTCGACCAGAAGCCGGCGAACCCGCCGATACCCATGATGCCGACGCCGGTGATCGCCAGCGTCCCAATCATCATCATCCAGAAGGTGATCGGGATCTCCTTCCGCAGCGCGCCGTAGTAACGCATGTCCTGTTCGTGGTGCATGGCGTGGATGACACTGCCCGCGCCGAGGAACAGCAAAGCCTTGAAGAAGGCGTGCGTGAAGAGGTGGAACATCGCCGCGCCGTACGCGCCGACGCCCGCGGCGAAGAACATGTAGCCGAGCTGCGAGCAGGTCGAATAGGCAATGACGCGCTTGATGTCGTTCTGCGCGGTGCCGACGGTGGCGGCGAAGATTGCGGTCGCGGCGCCGACATAGGTGACGACGGCAAGCGCGGTCTCGCTGGTTTCGAACATCGGCGACAGGCGGCAGACCATGAACACACCCGCAGTGACCATCGTCGCGGCATGGATCAAAGCGCTGACCGGGGTCGGGCCTTCCATCGCATCGGGCAGCCAGGTGTGCAGGCCAAGCTGCGCCGACTTGCCCATCGCGCCGACGAACAGCAGCAGGCACAGCAAGGTCATCGTATCGACCCGCATGCCGGCGAAGCCGATGGTCGATCCGGCCATGCCCGGCGCGGCGGCGAGGATTTCGGAGATCGAGACCGTGCCGAACACCAGGAATGTGCCGAAGATGCCGAGCGAGAAGCCAAAGTCGCCGACGCGGTTGACGACGAACGCCTTCAGGGCCGCCGCGTTGGCCGAGGGCTTGTGATACCAGAAGCCGATGAGGAGGTAGGATGCGAGCCCCACCCCTTCCCAGCCGAAGAACATCTGGACGAGGTTGTCGGCGGTCACCAGCATCAGCATCGCGAAGGTGAACAGCGACAAATAGGCGAAGAAGCGCGGCTGGCTAGGGTCCTCGGCCATGTAGCCCCAGCTGTAGAGGTGGACGAGACTGGAGACCGTCGTCACCACCACCAGCATCACCGCGGTCAGCGTATCCACCCGCAGCGCCCAGCGCACGTCGAGCGTGTCCGACTTGATCCATTCGGCGACGGTGACCACCATCCCCTGCGTTTCGCCGCTGAGGAACTGGAGGAAGATCGGCCAGCTGAGGAAAGCAGCGACGAACAAGGCGCCGGTGGTTACCACCTTCGCGGCCGTGTTGCCGATCCACCGCCCGCCAAGGCCGGCGATGATCGCCGCCAACAACGGCAGGAAGACAATCAGCTTGATCGCCATCAGCCCTGCATCCGGTTGGCGTCGTCGACCGCGATCGAGCCGCGGCGACGGAAGAAGATGACGAGGATGGCGAGCCCGATCGCGGCTTCGGCTGCGGCGACGGTCAGCACGAACATCGCCAGCACCTGGCCGGTGAGGTCACCCAGATACGCCGAGAAGGCGACAAGGTTGATGTTCACCGCCAGCAGGATGAGCTCGATCGCCATCAGCATCAGGATGACGTTGCGGCGGTTGAGGAAGATGCCGAGCACGCCGATCGTGAACAGGATCGCGGCGACCGTGAGATAATGCGCGAGCGAGATCACAGCTCGACCCCCTCGCCGACTTGCGGGTCCATCTTGCGCACCGAATCGCGCGGGCGGCGGCGGATCTGGCGGGCGATGTTGGGCGTGCGCAAATCGCCGCGCTTGCGATGCGTGAGCACGATCGCGCCGACCATCGCGACGAGCAGGATCAGCCCGGCAAGCTCGAACGCCAGGAGGTACCGGCTGTAGAGCAGTTGGCCGAGCGCGACGATGTTGGGCTGCGCGGCCTCGGGGATCGCGCGGCCGCTGAGCGCCGGCCCAGCCTTCCAGGCGCTGACCGCAATCACGATCTCCGCCAACAGAACCAGCGCGATGATCAGCCCGAACGGCAGGTTGCGGGTGAAGCCCGAGCGCAGCGACGCGAAGTCGATGTCGAGCATCATGACCACGAACAGGAACAGCACCGCGACCGCGCCGACGTAGACGATCACCACCAGCATCGCGATGAACTCGGCACCGACGAGCAGCATCAGCCCGGCCGCGTTGAAAAAGGCAAGGATCAGCCACAGCACGCTGTGCACCGGGTTGCGCGCAAAGATGACCAGCACCGCCGAAGCGATGGTCAGCGTCGCGAACAGGTAAAAGGCGAGAATGGCGATCAAAGTGCCGAACGAGTCCCGTAGTTCAGCCCGCTCATCCTGAGGAGCCGCTGAGCAAAGTCGAAGTGGCGTCTCGAAGGACGCACGGATCCTTCGAGACGGGTCCTCGGCAAGCTCGGCCCTTCCTCAGGATGAGCGGAATTTGAAATTTCGGCGGCCATTATCTGTAGGGCGCATCGGCGGCAAGGTTGGCCGCAATGGCTTGCTCCCACTTGTCGCCGTTCGCCAGCAATTTGGCCTTGTCGTAGAGCAATTCCTCGCGCGTTTCGGTCGCGAATTCGAGGTTGGGGCCTTCGACGATGGCATCCACCGGGCACGCTTCGGCGCACAGCCCGCAATAGATGCATTTGACCATGTCGATGTCGTAGCGCGTGGTGCGGCGGCTGCCGTCCTCGCGCGGTTCGGATTCGATGGTGATCGCCAGCGCCGGGCAAATCGCCTCGCACAACTTGCACGCGATGCAGCGCTCTTCGCCATTGGGGTAGCGGCGCAGCGCATGCTCGCCGCGGAAGCGCGGGCTCTGCGGCGTCTTTTCGTACGGATAGTTGATCGTCGCCTTGGGCTTGAAGAAATATTTCAGCGTCAGCGCGTGCGCCTTCACGAATTCCCAAAGCGTGAAGCTCTTGATCCAGCCGGCGATCATGCTGCGCCTCCGTAGCGGGTGAGCATCAGCCACCCGGAAATGACGACGACGAAGACGAGGCTGAGCGGCAGGAAGATCTTCCAGCCGAGCCGCATCAGCTGGTCGTATCGGTAGCGCGGCACCGTCGCCTTCACCCAGCTGAAGACGAAGAAGAAGAAGAGGATCTTGGCGAACAGCCAGAGGATGCCCGGAATGTCGAACCAGGGGATGAGGTCGACGTTGACCGGCGGCAGCCACCCGCCCCAGAACAGCAACGCGTTGAGCGCGCACATCAGGATCACGTTGCCATATTCGCCGAGCCAGAAGAGCGCGAAGCTCATCGACGAATATTCGGTCTGGTGGCCGGCGACGAGCTCGCTTTCGGCCTCGACCAGGTCGAACGGCGTGCGGAAGGTTTCGGCCATCGAGCTGATCAGGAACACCACCGCCATCGGGAACAGCAAAGGGTTGAATCCGAAGCCGTTGAGCAGGCCGAAAATGTGCCCCTGCTGGGCCAGCACGATCGCGCTGAGGTTGAACGTGTTGGCGTAGAGCACGACGCAGATGAGGACGAAGCCGATCGATACTTCATAGCTGACCATCTGCGCGGCAGCGCGAAGCGCCGAGAAGAACGGATATTTGGAATTGGACGCCCAGCCCGCGACGATCACGCCATAAACGCCGAGCGAGCTCGCCGCGAGGATGTAGAGCAAGCCGACATTGACGTCGGCGAGCACCACGCCGGCATCGAACGGAACCACCGCCCAGACGATCAGCGCGGTGGTGAAGGTGACGATCGGCGCGATCAGGAACAGGCCCTTGTTCGCGCCCGTCGGGATGATCGTTTCCTTGAGGAAGACCTTGAGCCCGTCGGCGAAGCTTTGCAGCAGGCCCCACGGCCCGACCACGTTGGGGCCGCGGCGCAACGCCATCGCCGCCCAGATCTTGCGGTCGGCGTAGATGATCATCGCCACCGCAAGCATCAGCGGCAGCGCGATGAGCAGGATGCCCGCAATGGTCGCGATGAACCACGACCATTCGTAGGTCAGGCCGAAGTTTTGGAAGAAAGCGGTCATTGCGCCCGCTCCCACGGGATCGTTCGTGCTGGGCGGAGCGCGGAGCGCGTAGTCGAAGGGCACACTGCGCGACCGTCGTGCCAGCGCCCTTCGACTTCGCCCAGGAAGAACGGACCTTGGAGGAATTGCATGGCCATCACTCCGCCGCCTCCGCGAAGGTCACGCCCTGCACCAGCTCCTCCGAGCAGCGATGCATGGTCGGGCTGGCGCGGCAGATGGCATTGGTCAGGTAGAAATCGGCGACCGGGTAGCGCACCGGGCCTTCCGCCTTGGCGTCGAGCCTGGGCGGCGACCAGGGCAGGTCGATCAGGCCGTCGCGGCCGAGTTCGGGGTGCGCGGCGACCATCGCGGCGCGCAATTGATCGAAGCTGTCGAACGGGAGCGGCTTGCCGACAAGCCCGCTCACCGCGCGCAGGATCGCCCAATCCTCGCGCGCCTCGCCGGGCGGGAAAACGGCCTTCTCGCCGCGCTGCACGCGCCCTTCGGTGTTGACGTAGGTGCCGTGCTTTTCGGCATAGGTCGCGCCGGGCAGGACGAGGTCGGCTTGCTTCGCGCCGGCATCGCCGTGGTGGCCGATGTAGACCTTGTACGCGCCCTTGAAGCGGTCGGCCGCGACTTCGTCCGCGCCGAGCAGCAGCACGACCTCGGGCGAGGCGGCTTCGAGGTCGGCAATGCCGCCCTTCTGCGCGAAACCGAGGATCAGCCCCGCCATGCGCGATGCGGCGGTGTGCAGGACGTTGAAGCCGTTCCAGCCGTCGCGGACGAGCTTGAGTGAGCCGACCAACTCAAGCGCCGCACCGAGTGCGCCGGCGCCGAGCGCGCCCGGCCCGACGATCACTGCCGGACGTTCAGCCGCCGCGAAGGCGTCGGTCACCTCACTCGGCAGCTTGCCAAGCAATTTGAGATCATCGCCCAGCCACGTGACCTTCATGCCGAGGTCCGCTTGCGGCCCGATCGCGAAGACCTTGCCGCCCTTGCGTGCGACCTTGCGAACGCGCGTGGCGATCAGCGGCGCTTCCCAGCGGATGTTGGTGCCGATCAGCAGCACCGCATCGGCCTCCTCGATCCCCGCGATGGTCGAGTTGAACGCGACCGCCGACAGGCTGCTGGTATCGTAATCGAGCCCCGTCTGGCGCCCTTCGAGCAGGGTCGATCCCGCCTGCGCGAGCAATGCCTTGGCCGCATACATCGTCTCGGCATCGAGCAAGTCGCCCGCGACTGCCGCCACCTTTGGCCCGGCTTTCCTGAGTTTCTTGGCGAAGGCCTGCAGCGCGTCCTGCCAGCTGACTTCGCGAAGCTTGCCCTTCTCGCGCACCCACGGGCGGTCGAGGCGGCCACGGACGAGCGCGTCGGCGTGGTGCCGTGTCTTGTCGCTAATCCACTCCTCATTCACCTCGTCGTGGATGCGCGGAAGGATGCGCATCACCTGGCGCTGGCGCACGTCGAGCCGGATGTTGGAGCCGACCGCGTCCATCACGTCGATCGCCGGCACCTTGCGCAATTCCCACGGGCGAAGCTCGAAAATCTGCGGCTTCTGCAGCAGCGCACCGACCGGGCAGACGTCGGCGAGGTTGCCCGCGAGTTCGCTGGTCACGGTGCGTTCGAGGTAGGTTGTGATCTGGCTGTCCTCGCCGCGATACAGCATGCCGATCTCGTCGACCCCGGCAACCTCGGTCGAGAAGCGGATGCAGCGCGTGCACTGGATGCAGCGCGTCATCGCGGTCTTGATCACCGGGCCCATATATTTGTCGTCGACCGAGCGCTTGTTCTCTTCGTAGCGCGAGCCCGAGCGGCCGTAGGCGACCGCCTGGTCCTGCAGGTCGCATTCGCCGCCCTGGTCGCAGATCGGGCAATCGAGCGGGTGGTTGATGAGCAGGAACTCCATCACCCCTTCGCGCGCCTTTTTGACCATTGCGGTGTCGGTGCGGATCATCTGCCCGTCGGCCGCCGGCAGCGCGCAGCTCGCCTGCGGCTTGGGCGGCCCCGGCGCGACCTCGACTAGGCACATCCGGCAATTGCCGGCGATGCTGAGCCGCTCATGGTAGCAGAAGCGCGGGATTTCCTTCCCCGCCAGCTCGCACGCCTGGAGCACGGTCGCGCCCTGCGGAACCTCGAATTCGACGCCGTCGACGGTGACCTTAGGCATTTGCCACCTCAAGCTTCTCCCGGCGAAGCGCGAAATATCGATAAGCTAGTGTCGAAATTGACCACGACACCCCTGCAATGGCAGCAATCTCGTGTGGCGGCAGTCCGCTCCGGTATGTGATCAGGGCGACTATCAGCGGAACAAGGAGAAGGCCTAGGCCGCCGATCCAGCGTTTCGGAATTTGAAATTTTCGTATTTCGTTGCCGGTCAGATGATCGAGGTCGCCCCTGGCCTGCGCGATCCGCCGACCAATCTGATCACCAACCAAGTCTCCAAGCATGAGGTATAGCAACGCGGTGATGAGGTCTGCCGCAAGCCAATACGCAGCGGCCGCTCCAACTAATTCAAAAGGTAAAGCAGCCAGATTCTTTCGCAGAAAATAGGCGCGAAGGGCAATTTTAAGAGGCGTTTCAGTCATGCCGCCCCTCCAAATCGTCCTCCCGCTCGCGGTGCGTTTCGATGTGCGTAACGCGCGGATGGCTGCGCTGCGAGAGCGCGATCGCGACGATAAGCGCGAGAATGACGATGCCGGCAATGAGTCCGTAGCTCATTCCGCCGCCTCCAGCATGGTCCGCCCTGCCCGTTCGGCAATCCGCCGCTCGAGCTCCGGCCGGAAATGCTTGACCAGGCCCTGGATCGGCCACGCCGCGGCGTCGCCGAGCGCGCAGATGGTGTGGCCTTCGACCTGCTTGGTAACGTCGAGCAACTTGTCGATGTCGCCAACCGACGCGTCGCCTTCGCGCAGCTTTTCCATCATCCGCCACATCCAGCCGGTGCCCTCGCGGCACGGCGTGCACTGGCCGCAGCTTTCATGCTTGTAGAAATAGCTGATGCGGCTGATCGCGCGGACGATGTCGGTCGATTTGTCCATGACGATCACGGCCGCGGTGCCAAGGCCACTGCCGAGCGCCTTAAGCCCGTCGAAATCCATCGGCGCGTCGATGATCTCATGCGCCGGGACCAAGGGAACCGACGACCCGCCGGGGATCACCGCGAGCAGATTGTCCCAGCCACCGCGGATGCCGCCGCCGTGGCGGTCGATCAGCTCGCGGAAGCTGATGCTCATCGATTCCTCGACGACGCAGGGCGTGTTGATGTGGCCCGACAGCTGGAACAGCTTGGTGCCTTCGTTCTTCTCGCGGCCGATGCCGGCGAACCATTCGGGCGTGCGCCGCAGGATCGTCGGGACGACCGCGATGCTTTCGACATTGTTGACCGTGGTCGGACAGCCGTAGAGGCCCGCGCCCGCGGGAAATGGCGGCTTCAGGCGCGGCTTGCCCTGCTTGCCTTCGAGGCTTTCGAGCATCGCGGTTTCTTCGCCGCAGATGTAGGCGCCCGCGCCGCGGTGGACGAACAGGTCGAAATCGTAGCCTGAGCCCGCCGCGTTCTTGCCGAGCAGCCCGGCCTCATAGGCTTCGGCCACGGCGCGTTCGAGCACGCGCGTTTCCTGGATGAATTCGCCGCGGATGTAGATGTAGCCGGCACGTGCGCGCATCGCGAAACCGGCGATCAGCGCGCCTTCGATCAGCTTGTGCGGATCGTGGCGGATGATCTCCCGGTCCTTGCACGATCCCGGCTCGGATTCGTCGGCGTTGATCACCAGGAAATTGGGTTTGCCAGGCTTGGGCTCCTTGGGCATGAAGCCCCACTTCATGCCGGTCGGGAAGCCCGCGCCGCCGCGCCCGCGCAGGCCAGACGCCTTGACCTTGTCGATGATGCCGTCCTGGCCGATCGCCATCAGCGTCTTGGTGTCGTCCCAATCGCCGCGCGCTTGGGCCGCCTTCAGCCACGGCTCTTGGAAGCCATAGACGTTGGTGAAGATGCGGTCCTTGTCCGCGAGAGGCCCGGTATAGCCCATCAGATGCCGAATCCGCTGGTCATGAAGTAGAACAGGACGAGCACGATCACGCCCAGCACGACGAACTTCACCATGCCGCCAATGAATTTGATCACGACGAACGCAGCGACGACCGCGAGGAGGACGGCGAGGATTTCCATCAGCGGATCCGCTTCGTGTCGTTGCCGAGCAGCTTCATTCCGCCCCAGACGAGCAGGCCCGCCGCGGCCACCGCGAGCAGGACGCCGAACACGCCTTTTACGATCTTCCACGCGAGGATGATCAGCAGGATCGCGATGACGATCTTGGCGATGTCTTTCATCGTAAGAATTCCCCGAAACGACGTTCGTGCTGAGCGAAGTCGAAGCGCGCTGCGACACCGTCGAGCAAGCGCCCTTCGACAAGCTCAGGACGAACGAGGTTGGAGTTCAGCAGGCCCATCACGCCCCTCCCCGCCGTCGCGGTCCACATTGGGCGATAGTCGTAATTGCGCTCGGCCATTTTCTTCAAGGTCGTCGGGCCGCCTTCGGGGCAGCTGGTCTGACGATCGACCTGCGGACCGATCTTGGGCGACTTCCCCGCCGCCAGCGCGTCGAGGATCGCGCCCATGCTCTCCTCGGTCAGATCTTCGTAATTGTCGTCGTTGATCTGGACCATCGGCGCGTTGGCGCAGGCGCCAAGGCACTCGACCTCGGTCAAAGTAAACACGCCGTCGTCGGTGGTGTGACCCTTCTTGAGGCCGCGCGCCTTGCACGCCGCGAGCACATCGTCCGACCCGCGCAGCATGCACGGCGTCGTCCCACACACCTGCACATGATATTTGCCGACCGGCGCGAGGTTGAACATCGTGTAGAAGGTCGCGACCTCGAGCACGCCGATGACCGGCATGTCGAGCTCGCGCGCAACAAATTCCATGACCGGAATCGGCAGCCAGCCCTGCGTCCCCGTCTCCGCCCCGACCTGCCGCTGGGCAAGGTCGAGCAGCGGGATGACCGCCGACATCTGCCGCCCCGCGGGATAGCGCGCGATGAACGCGGCGGCCGCCTTCGCATTGGCGTCGGTCCAGGCAAAGCCCGACCAGCGCGCGCGGATCTCGGCGTCGTCGAGGATGGAGGCTTGGCCAGCCATTAGCGATCGCACTCCCCGAACACAACGTCGATGGCGCTGAGCACCGCGGTGACGTCGGCGAGCATGTGGCCCTTCATCATGAAGTCCATCGCCTGGAGATGGCTGAAGGCGGTCGGGCGAATCTTGCAGCGGAACGGGCGGTTGGTGCCGTCGGCGACGAGGTAGACGCCGAATTCGCCCTTGGGGCTTTCGGTCGCGACATACACTTCGCCCGCGGGCACGTGATAGCCTTCGGTGTAGAGCTTGAAGTGGTGGATGAGCGCCTCCATCGAGGTCTTCATCTCGGCGCGGCTTGGCGGGAACACCTTGCTGTCGGCGCCGATCGGCCCGGCCGGCATTTCCTTCAAACACTGGCGCGCGATCTTCCAGCTCTGCCGCACTTCCTCGACGCGGACCATGAAGCGGTCGTAGCAATCACCGCGCGTGCCGACGGGAATGTCGAAGTCCATCCGGTCGTAGACTTCGTAGGGCTGGCTGCGGCGGATGTCCCACGGGATGCCCGCGGCGCGGATCATCGGGCCGGAGAAGCCCCAGGCGATCGCGTCTTCCTTGCTGACCGTGCCGATGTCGACATTGCGCTGCTTGAAGATGCGGTTGTCGGCGACCAGGCTGATCGCGTCCTCGAACAGCCGCACGCGGTTGTCGAGGAAGTCGCCGATCATGTCGAGCACCTTGGGCGGAATGTCCTCGCGCACGCCGCCGACGCGGAAGTAATTGGCGTGCATCCGCGCGCCCGAGACATGCTCGTAGATCTGCATCAGGTCTTCGCGCAGCTCGAACAACCACAGGTTCGGCGTCATCGCGCCCACGTCCATGATGTGCGCGCCCAGGTTGAGCATGTGGTTCTTGATGCGGGTCAGTTCCGCCATCAGCACGCGGATGTACTGGGCGCGGATCGGGATCTCGAGCCCGAGCAGCTTTTCGATCGCCAGCACGAAGCTATGCTCCATGCACATCGGCGAGCAATAATCGAGCCGATCGAAGTAAGGCAGCGCCTGGGCGTAGGTTTTGTACTCGATCAGCTTCTCGGTGCCGCGGTGGAGCAGCCCGATATGCGGATCGACCCGCTCGACGACTTCACCGTCGAGCTCGAGGATCAGGCGCAGCACGCCGTGCGCGGCGGGATGCTGCGGGCCGAAGTTGATCGTGTAATTGCTGATCGCCTCGTCGCCGGCGGTGACGTCGCCGGCTTCGCGCGGCGCGCCGACAGTCATTTCGACCTTGCGCGTGCGATCGTCGGTGCGGACGTCGGTCATGCCTTCGGTTTCCGCTTGGCCGCGGGCTTCCTTGCCGCAGGCTTGCTGACTTCGCTTTCGGCCTTGGCCTTGGACGACTTGCGGGCCTGCCGGTTGCCCTCGGCATTGGTCGGCTCGCCCGCGCCGGTCTGCGCCGAGCTTTCGGTGACCTTGGGCGTTTTCGCCGGAGTTGCGGGATTGACCGGGGCGGTGCCGGTCGGCGCGGGCGCGGGGGTCGGCGCACCCGGCTGCTGCGGCGCCGCCTTCTCGTCCCCGGGCAGATGATATTCGGGGCCTTCCCACGGCATCAGGAAGTCGAAGTTGCGGAAATCCTGGGGCAGCGACACGGGCTCATACACCACACGCTTTTCGGCCTCCGAATAGCGCAGCTCGACATGGCCGGTCAGCGGGAAGTCCTTGCGCTGCGGATAGCCTTCGAACCCATAATCGGTGAGGATCCGGCGGAGGTCGGGATTGCCGCTGAAGCCGACGCCATACATGTCGAACACTTCGCGCTCGAGCCAGCCCGCAACCGGCCACAGGCCGGTGACGCTGGGCACCGGCGTATTCTCGTCGGTTGCGACATGCACGCGGACGCGGTGGTTTTTGGTCAACGACAGCAGGCAATAGACGACTTCGAACCGCTCGGGCCGGTCGGGATAGTCGACCCCGGCGATCTCCATCAGCTGCTGATATTCGTGCTCGTCGCGCAGGGTGCGCAGAACCTCGACGAGGTTATCGCGCGCGACATCGAACGCGGTCTCGATGCCGGCGCGAGCGGTCGCGTTGGCGAGCTTGCCAAGCGCGGCCGGAGCCTCGGCATATCGGGGCGCGGACGAAGCCATCAGCGCTTCCCCAACCCGTTTGTGTCGAGCGAAGTCGAGACACCCATCGACCCAGCTCGGGGCAGGCGTCCCTCGACTTCGCTCGGGACGAACGGATTTGTGGTGAACAACTTTGTCCTCACCGCTCGATCGTCCCTTCGCGGCGGATTTTCCGCTGCAGTTGCAGGATACCGTAGAGCAAGGCCTCGGCAGTCGGCGGGCAACCGGGGACGTAGATGTCGACCGGGACGATGCGGTCGCAGCCGCGGACCACCGAATAGCTGTAGTGATAATAGCCGCCGCCATTGGCGCATGACCCCATCGAGATGACGTATTTGGGATCGCTCATCTGGTCGTAGACGCGGCGCAGCGCCGGGGCCATTTTGTTGCACAGGGTGCCGGCGACGATCATCACGTCCGACTGGCGCGGGGAGGCGCGCGGCGCGACCCCGAAGCGCTCGAGGTCGTAGCGCGGCATGTTGACGTGGATCATCTCGACCGCGCAGCAGGCCAGGCCGAAGGTCATCCACCACAAAGATCCGGTGCGTGCCCAGGTGAACAAATCCTCGGTCGAGGTGACGAGGAAGCCCTTTTCGTTGAGGCTCTGCTGAAGCTCGGCAAGCTTCTTCTGGTCGACTTCGCCCGGAACAAGACCGGCGATCCGCGCGAGTTCTTCCTCGCTCGGCATGCGGTCTTCGTCGGGGCGAAGCATCACTCCCATTCGAGCGCACCCTTCTTCCAGGCATAGGCCAGGCCAAGACCGAGTTCGGCAAGGAAGATCATCATCGCCGTCCAGCCGCTCCACTGCGTGAAGTCGAGGCTGACCGCCCATGGGAACAGGAAGGCCGCTTCGAGGTCGAAGACGATGAACAGGATCGCGACCAGGTAGAAACGGACGTCGAACTCGGCGCGCGCATCCTCGAACGCGGGAAAGCCGCATTCATATTCGCTGAGCTTGGCCGGATGGGGCTGGTGCGCGCCGGTCAGGCGCGACACGATCATCGGCAGCACGACGAAGGCCGCCGAGAGACCCAGCGCGACGCCCAAGAACAGCAGGATCGGCAGGTAGCCGGCGGCAACGCTTGCCAAGGGACACTCCGAGGAACGAAAGTTGGCGGCTCTCTAGGACAGCAGGTTGCGGGCCGCAACCTTCCCAGACGCTATCTGAGCGCTCCGGCGATGAGCTTTTGCAGCTTGCTGTGGATGGCCGCCGATCCGGCGACATATTCGCGCCGCTCGAACATCCGGTCGGAGCCGCGATAGTCGCTGACGAACCCGCCCGCTTCCTTGATCAAAAGCATGCCCGCGGCGGTGTCCCAGGGGTCGAGATCGTCTTCCCAGAAACCGTCCATCCGCCCCGCCGCGACCCAGGCGAGGTCGAGCGAGGCGGCGCCGAAGCGGCGGACGCCCGACACTTCCGGCCCGATCGCCGAATAGATGCTTGCCCAACGGGCCGCATCGCCGCGGCCGCAATGCGGAATGCCCGTGCCGATCAGGCTGTCCGACAGGTCGCGCCGCGCGGACACGCGGAGGCGGGCGTCCTGGAGCCACGCGCCGCGGCCCTTTTCCGCCCAAAAGCTTTCGTCGGTCAGCGGCTGATAGACGAGGCCTTGCGTGATTTCGGAGCCGCCGCCGGGCTTACGCTCCTCCACCGCGATCGAGATCGCGAAATGCGGAATGCCGTGAAGGAAGTTGCTGGTGCCGTCGAGTGGATCGACGATCCACCGCGGCTTGGCCGGGTCGCCCGCGATTTCGCCCGCTTCCTCGACCAGCAGGCCCCAGTCGGGCCGGGCGTAGCGCAGTTCGTCGACGATCGTCGCTTCGGCGCGCTTGTCGGCCATCGAGACGAAGTCGGCCGGCCCCTTACGGCTCACCTGCAGGTGCTCGACCTCGCCGAAGTCCCGCCGCAGCCGCGGCGCCGCCTTGCGCGCGGCGCGGGTCATGACGGTGATCAGGCCGGAATGCGAAACCATCCTTAGTCGGCGCGCCGGACGTAAGTCTGCTCATACACGTCAACGACGATCTTCGTCCCCGCGCCGATATGCGGCGGAACCATCACGCGGACGCCATTGTCGAGCATTGCGGGCTTGTAGGAGGAGCTGGCCGTCTGGCCCTTCACCACCGCGTCGGCCTCGACGATCATCGCTTCGATCGTGTCAGGCAGCTGCACGCTAATAGGCTTTTCGTCGTACAGCTCCATGATCACGTCCATGCCGTCCTGGAGGAAGGCGGCGGCATCTCCGAGCAGGTCGCGCGGAAGGCTGATCTGCTCGTAATTTTCCTTGTCCATGAAGGTCAGCATGTCGCCGTCGGCGAACAGGAACTGGAAATCCTTGGTGTCGAGGCGGACTCGCTCGACCGTCTCGGCGGAGCGAAAGCGGACGTTGTTCTTGCGCCCGTCGATCAGGTTCTTGAGCTCGACCTGCATGTAGGCGCCGCCCTTGCCCGGCTGCGTATGCTGGATCTTCACCGCGCGCCAGATGCCGCCTTCATATTCGATGATGTTGCCGGGACGGATGTCCACGCCGCTGATCTTCATGTGCTCGAACCTTTGAAAGAACCCGTGCTGCCGTGCTTCGAGACGGCACTTCGATGCGCTTCGCTTACTCAGCGCCTCCTCAGCATGAGCGGAGAAGAAACCCGCTCGTCCTGAGGAGCGGCTGAGCGAAGTCGAAGACGCGTCTCGAAGGACCCGGACACGGCCAAGGCCGCGCCCTTAGCCGCCGGCCCTTCGTCCGGCAAGCAGCGGGTAGGGATTGATCGGTACGCCGTGCCACCATTTCTCGTTCGGCTGCATCTGGTTGATCGCGAAATGGAGATGCGGCCCGGCCGGGTTGGCGTTGCCGGTGTGGCCGACGCGGCCGACCAGCTGTCCGCGGCGCAAGTGCTGCCCTTCGCGCAGGCCCGGCGCGTAGCTTTGCAGGTGCGCATAATAATAGCTCCAGCGGCGGTCGGGGGAGCGGACATAGAGCGTAAGCCCACCCTGGGCGCTGTTGAAGATCTTCTCGACCGTGCCGTCGCTTGCCGACACAACGGGCGTTCCTTCGGGCGCCATGATATCGATCGCATCGTGGCGCCGCGCGCCGCCCGCGCGCGCTTGCGTGAAGGTGTCCGTCAGTTGCGCCGCGCGAATCCCGGCGACCGGGATGGCAAGACCCGCGGGGCCGACCTCGACGCCTTCCGCGATCGCCACCGCCGGACCGCCGGCCGGATTCACGACCATCTTGTCGCCCGAGGCCGTCACGCGCCCGTTCGGCTCGCGGCCCGCCGATGACGGTACGAAATTGTAGAACCAGATCCAGAACATGCTCGTCACGAACGCCGTGAGGAGCGCGGTGCCGATGACCTTGAGCATGCCCCTCCGCTAGTTACGCCTGGAAAATGGCAGTGAAGCCCGGCTTCATCATCCGCGCAAGCCTTAACACGTCCCAGTTGGTCATCCGGATGCATCCGCTCGATTCGGCGCGGCCGATCGTCTGCGGCTCATTGGTTCCGTGAATCCCGTAATGCTCCTTGGTGAGGTCCAGCCAGGCGACCCCCACGGGCCCGTTCGGCCCCGGCGGCAAGCGCAATTCCTTGTCCGTCTTGGGATTGTTGAGGATCGCGGGGTTGTAGTTGAACGGCGGCAGGAACGCATAGGTCGTCGCCTTCCAGCGGCCGATCGGCAGCGGATATTCCTTCGACCCCATGGTCACCGGGAAGGCCGCGACGAGCCGGTTGCCGTCGGACTCATCCTCGCCCTCGCCGGGCACGTCGCCCGAATAGACCTTGAGCACGCCTTCGCTCTTGTCGACCACGACATAATCGCCCTGCGGCTGTTCGCCGTTGACGTTGAGCGCGCCCATCGCGCCGCCCCCGTTGCCCGGTGTGCCGCCATAGTCGCGCGACTGGGGAACGACGTTGGGCAGCCGAAGCGTCTGTCCAAGCCCGATCAACTTATCCGGACCATTCAGTGCGACGATCGTCGCCGGGGTGGTATGGTAGCGTTCGGCCACCTTCTCCAGCATGTTGCGATAGCCGAGGAACTTGAGCTCGGCCTGCTTTTCCGGGTCCGACGGGAAGGGATAGACGTAATTGCTGCGGACATCGTCCGGCCCCAGCTTGACCATCACCGTCGACGGCCGGTTGGCCTGGAGAAGCGCGGCGCGAGTCTCGTCGTCCAGTTCGCCCGTACGGTCGAGCCCGCGCGATTCCTGGAAGCTTTCGAGTGCCAGCTTGAAGGATTCGCCCGCCTTGCCGTCGATCACGCCGGGCGAAAAGCCATGCGCGGACATCAGCACCTGGGCGTGAAACAGCGTGCCGTCGATCGGTGACCCCGGCGTGCCGGGGGCAACCCAGGTCTTGCTGGGTGAGTTGGTGGACTGCGATTGCTGGGCAATAACGGACGGGGCGGCAATGCCGGCCAGCAAGACGGCGGTAATGATCGGGACGCGCAACTTCACTCTCCTCGAAGGCGATTCGAGGGTCAAACGATGCGTAAGCGCGAGAGTTTCCGCGCCAGGCGCGCTTATCCTTTCAAGATCTCCGCGAAGGCCGCGACCGCCGCTTTCGGATCGTCCTTGCCCCACACCGCTTGGCACACCGCCAGGAAATCGGCGCCGGCTTCGACCAGCGGCTTTGCGTTGGCGGGGGTGATCCCGCCGATTGCCACGCAGGGGATTTCGAACAAGGTCGCCCACCAGCTGAGGATCGCGGGATCGGGGCGATAGTCGCTCGGCTTGGTCGTGGTCGGGTAGAAGGCGCCGAACGCGACATAATCGGCTCCCGCCTCGCCTGCGTCCATCGCCAGATGGCGGCTGTCGTGGCACGTCTTGCCGATCTGCGCGGTGGGGCCGAGCGCATTGCGTGCCTCGCGAATGTCGCCGTCCTGCTGGCCGAGGTGGACGCCGTCGGCGCCGAGCTGCTTGGCGAGCGCGATGCTGTCGTTGACGATGAACGCGACCTCGGCGTCGGCGCAGATGCGTTGCAGCGGCTCGGCAAGGCGGGCGAGATCATGCTCGCCGACGTCCTTGACGCGCAGCTGGAAGGCGGTTGCGAGGCCGGGCTCGAGCGCGGCCCTGAGCCGATCGGCGAAGCTCCCACCGACCTCCTGCGGGCTGATCAGATAAAGCTCCGCCGGCGCCGTCCGCGACGGCGGGGGAAAAATCGTCAGGTCGGCTTCGTCTTCGTTCATCGGCCGTCCACTAGCCGAGGCGATAGTCTTGGCCAATGACGACTCTGCTTATGCTCGTGCTCGCCGCGATTGCTTCGCCGGGAAGCACCGGCGCCCACGCGACGGCTTCGGCGCATGCCCGCTTCGATGCGACGCTGACCGTGCCGTTCGGTCGCGAAATTCGTTTCAACAATCTCGCCTTGCGTCCGACGCGGATCGTCGAGGACAGCCGCTGCCCCACGGATGCGCAATGCGTCTGGGCCGGGCGGCTCCGCGTCGAATTCGCCGTCCGCGGGCGGCCGCCCGTGATCCTTGAGAGCGGCAAACAGGTGGCGATTGCAGGCATGCGGGTAACGCTGACCGACGCCAGCCCCCGCAAGCGCGCCGGGCAAACGATCGTGCCGAGGGACTACCGCTTCACGCTCCGGCTGCAAAAGCCCTAGGCGTCGGCTTTCTCGGTCGACGCTTCGTAGATTTCGTCGATCGCTGTTCCGAGCGTGCGGTCGAACTCCTCGTCGCTCTGGCCGTGACGCAGGTCCGACAGAAGCGCGCGGCTGAAGCTGGCGATCATGCCGGGGTTCTTTGCAAGTTCACGACACGCCTCGGCGCGGCTGAACCCGCCCGACAGCGCGACCACGCGCAGCACCTTGGGATGGTCGACCAGCGGCTGGAACAGGCCGGCTTCGGCCGGGATGGTGAGCTTGAGCATCACCTGCTGGCCATCGGGCAGTGAGTCGAGATTCTTGAGGATTTCGCGCAGCAGGATGCGATCGGCGGCGTCGCGCTCGGGACTCTTGATGCTGACTTCGGGCTCGACGATCGGCACCATGCCGTGGCCGAGCACCTGGCGCGCGACTTCGAACTGCTGCGCGACCGCGGCGGCGATGCCGGCCTCATTGGCGAGGTTGATGACCGAGCGTTCCTTGGTGCCGAACACGCCGAGGCCCTTGGCCTTGGTCAGGAGCGCATCGAGGCCCGGATTGGGCTTCATCAACTGGACGCCGTCACGTTCCTCCTCAAGGCCCTTGTCGATCTTGATGAAGGGCACCACGCCCTGATCGATTAGCGCCTGCGGGGTCGGCTTGCCCGCGACCTGCCCGTCCATCGTCCGTTCGAACAGGATCGCGCCGATGATCTTGCCGCTGCCGAAGCTGGGCGCAGTGATGATGCGCGAGCGCATGTCATGAATCAGGCCGAACATCTCTTCCTCGGTCGACCACGCGCTTTCGTCGACCCCATAGCCGGCAAGCGCCTTGGGCGTGCTTCCGCCCGATTGGTCGAGCGCAGCGATGAAGCCGTTGCCGCTACGAATTTTCTCTTTCATCTCAGACTGGTTCATGTGTCGCCTCTGCTTGTTGCTGAAGGGCGGCGACGCCGGGCAGCGTGCGCCCCTCCATCCATTCCAAAAACGCGCCTCCGGCAGTGGAGACGAAGGTGAAATCGGCGGCCGCGCCGGCATGATTGAGCGCCGCGACGGTATCCCCGCCCCCGGCGACCGAGACCAACGACCCGCTCTTGGTCAGCGCTGCCGCGGTCTGCGCCAGGCTGACCGTCGCCGTGTCGAACGGCGGTGTTTCGAACGCCCCGAGCGGCCCGTTCCAGACGAGGGTACGGCAAGTCTTGAGTGCATCGGCGAGCGCCTCGACCGCCGCGGGGCCCACGTCGAGGATCATTTCGTCGGGGGCGACTTCGTGGACGTTGCAGGTGCGGACGCTCGGCGGGTTGGCCGCGAACTCCTTGGCGACGACGACGTCATAGGGAAGGTGGATCGTGCAGCCGGCCTCGTCGGCGCGGTCGAAGATCGCATTCGCCTCGCCCGCCATGTCATGCTCGGCGAGCGACTTGCCGACATCGACCCCGCGCGCGGCGAGGAAGGTGTTGGCCATCGCGCCGCCAATGATCAAATGGTCGACTTTGCGCACGAGGTGCGTGAGCACGCCGAGCTTGGTCGAGATCTTGGCCCCGCCGACGACGGCCGCGACCGGCCGCTCGGGTTCGCCCAGCGCGCGCTGCAACGCCTGCAATTCGCGCTCCATCGCGCGGCCGGCAAAGCTCGGCAGGTGATGCGTGATCCCTTCGGTCGAGGCGTGGGCGCGGTGCGAGACCGAGAAGCCGTCGTTGACATAATAATCGCCGAGGGCGGCCATGGCCTTGGCAAGCGCAGGGTCGTTCTTCTCCTCGCCGAGGTGGAAGCGCGTGTTCTCGAGCACGCCGATGTTGCCGGGCAGCATGGTCGTCACCGCGCGCTCGGCCTCCGGCCCCTGGCAATCCTCGATGAACCGCACCGAGCGGCCCGCCAGCCGGTGGATCGGCAGCACCAGTTGCGCCAGCGACATGTCGGGCCGCGTCTCGCCCTTGGGCCGCCCGAAGTGCGACAGCAAAAGCACGATCGCGCCACGGTCGGACAGTTCGAGCACGCTCGGCAGCATCGCGCGCAGCCGCGTGTCGTCGGTGACCTTGGCGCCGTCCATCGGCACGTTGAGGTCGGCACGGACGAGCACCGTCTTGCCGGTGAGGTCGTCGGGAAGATCGTCGAGGGTGTTGAACTTAGGCAAACGAATCCACCTCCGTTCGTCCTGAGCGGAGCGCGAAGCACGCAGTCGAAGGGCGCTGGGCGCGAACGTCGTGAGTGCGCCCTTCGACTTCGCTCAGGACGAACGAGATTCCAGGACTTGGTACGAAAGTCATCCCAGCTTCGCCATCGCGCCCGCAGTGTCGATCATGCGGTTCGAGAAGCCCCATTCATTGTCATACCAGCTGACCACGCGAACCAGCTTGCCCTCGATCACCGCAGTCTCGAGGCTGTCGACGGTCGAGCTCGCCGGATTATGGTTGAGGTCGATCGAAACCAGCGGCTCGTCGGTGTAGGCGAGGATCCCCTTGAGCGGCCCGCTGTCCGACGCCGCCTTGAGCGCGGCATTGACCTCGTCGCGCGTGGTGTCGCGGGTCGGCGTGAAGGTCAGGTCGACCAAGCTGACGTTGGGCGTCGGCACGCGCACCGCCGAGCCGTCGAGCTTGCCCTTCAATTCGGGCAGCACCTCACCGACCGCGCGGGCGGCGCCGGTGGTGGTCGGGATGATCGACATCCCGGCAGCGCGGGCACGGCGCATGTCGCTATGGATCTGGTCGAGGATCTTCTGGTCGTTGGTGTAGGCGTGGATCGTGGTCATCAGGCCGCGCTCGATGCCGAATGTGTCGTTCATGACCTTGGCGACGGGCGCCAGGCAGTTGGTGGTGCAACTGGCGTTGCTGACGATCTTGTGGTCGGCGGTCAGCTTGTCGTGGTTGACGCCGTAGACGACGGTCAGGTCGGCGCCCTTCGCGGGGGCCGAGATCAGGACGCGCTTGGCGCCGGCATCGAGATGCTTCTGCCCACCTTCCTTGTCGGTGAAGAAGCCGGTGCATTCGAGCGCGATCTCGACGCCCAGATCCTTGTGCGGCAGTTTCGACGGGTCGCGTTCGGCGGTGACCTTGATGCGCTTGCCGTCGACGATCATCGTATCGCCCTCGGCGCTGACCTCGCCCGGGAAGGGCCCATGGACGCTGTCGCGCTTGAACAGCATCGCATTGGCCTTCGCGTCGGCCAGGTCGTTGATCGCAACCAGTTCGAGCCCGCAATCGGGCCGCTCGAGGATCGCGCGGGCGACGAGGCGGCCGATGCGGCCGAAGCCGTTGATTGCAACTTTGGTCATGTGAGTCCTCTTTGTTTCCTGAAGTCGATGACACGGGCCGCGACCTTGTCCGGGGTCAGCCCAAAATGGTCGAACGCGTCCTTGGCGGGCGCCGAGACACCGAAGCGGTCAATGCCGATGCGCAGGCCGTGCAGGCCGGTGTAGCGTTCCCACCCGAAAGTCGTTCCCGCCTCGATCGACACGCGCAGGATCTCACGGTTCGACACGTCGGGCAGGATGTCCTCGCGATACTCGGGAGCTTGCGAATCGAACCGTTCGGTGCACGGCATCGAGACAACGTCGGCGCCGATCCCCTGCGCTTCGAGCTGCTCCGCCGCGCCAAGTGCAACCTGCACTTCCGCACCGGTCGCGATCAGAATCACCTTGCGCGACTTGCCGGCGCTTTTGAGGCGGTACGCGCCTTTTGCCGACAGATTGGACTTTTCCGCCTTGGTCCGCACCGGCGCCAAATTCTGCCGCGACAGCGCGAGCACGCTCGGCTCCTCGCTCTGCAGCGCGAGCGCCCAGCATTCGGCGGTCTCGACCGCGTCGGCAGGGCGATAGACCTGAAGCTGCGGCATCGCGCGCAGGCTTTGCAGATGCTCGATCGGCTGATGCGTCGGCCCGTCCTCGCCAAGCCCGATGCTGTCATGGGTCATGACGTAGATCACGCGCGCCTTCTGCAACGCCGACAGGCGGATCGCGGGGCGCGCATAATCGGTGAAGACGAGGAAGGTCCCGCCGTAGGGAATGACGCCGCCATGCAGCGCCATGCCGTTCATCGCCGCGGCCATGCCGAACTCGCGGATGCCGTAATAGATGTAACGCCCCCCATAATCATCGGCGGTCAGCGGCTGCATCGCCTTGGTCTTGGTGTTGTTCGATCCCGTAAGGTCGGCCGATCCGCCAAGTGTGGCGGGGATCGCGGCATTGATCGCTTCCAGCGCCATTTCCGACGCCTTGCGCGTCGCCACCGGCTTCAGGTCGCCGAGCAATTTTTCGAGATAGGGTTGGAGCCAGGCGTCATCGACCTTGCCGTCGATCCGCGCGAGGAAATCGTCCCCCTTGCTGCTGGCCTTCAACCGGCGCTGCCATTCAGCGCGGTCCGCCGAGCCGCGTGCGCCCACCTTGCGCCACGCGTCGAGCACGTCGGGCGGGACGGTGAATTCCTGCGGCTCGAGCCCAAGCTCCTTGCGTGCCGCCTCGACCTCGTCCTTGCCCAGCGCCGCGCCGTGCGTCGCCGCGGTGCCCTGCAGATTGGGCGCGCCGTAGCCGATAATCGTCTTGCAGCGGATCAGGGTCGGCCGCTCGTCGGCGATCGCCTTCTCCAGCGCCTTGGACACCTTACCGGCGTCGAGCCCGTCGCATTCGAGCGTCTGCCAGCCCGCCGCCTGGTGCCGCGCGACGACATCCTCGCTGCGCGACAGATCGGTCGACCCGTCGATCGTGATCTTGTTGTCGTCCCACAGCACGATCAGCCGCCCGAGCTTCAAATGCCCGGCAAGCCCGACCGCTTCATGATTGACGCCCTCCATCAGGCAGCCGTCGCCAGCGATGACGAAGGTGCGGTGATCGACCAGATCGTCGCCATAGACCGCGTTCAGGTGCCGCTCGGCGATTGCCATTCCGACGCCCATCGCCAGCCCCTGCCCCAGCGGGCCGGTGGTGACCTCGACCCCCGGAAGCTCGAAATTCTCGGGGTGGCCCGCGCATGGGCTGCCCAGCTTGCGGAAGGCCTTGATGTCGTCGAGCGTCGGCCGCGCGTAGCCGGTGAGGTAGAGCAAAGCATAGATCAGCATCGATCCGTGTCCCGCGGACAGGATGAAGCGGTCGCGGTCGGGCCAGTGCGGATCGGCCGGATCGAACTTCAGATGCTTGAGGAACAGGGCCGTGGCGGCGTCCGCCATGCCCATCGGCATGCCGGGATGACCGCTGTTGGCGGTCTCCACCGCGTCCATCGCGAGGGCGCGAATGGCGTTGGCGAGACGGCGTTGGGTCGGCTGCATCGGGGCTCCGGCAATGGGGTTTGCGCCGCGCGGGAATCTTCGGCAGCGACGCGGCTCCATTAGCCGCCCTGCCGGTCAGGTCAAATCGCCGCATCACCGCGACGGGGACGCTTGCCGGGAATCGTCAGAAGTGCTTAGCGCAAGCGTATGGACGACAACGGCCTTTCCTCGGCGTTCGACCGTGCCGAACGGGCGCTCGACCGGATCGAGCGGGCGCTAGCCAACCGCCAACCCCCCAGCAGCCGCGACGAGGAGTTGCGGACGCGGGTGCGCGAAGTGGTGGACGAGCTTGACCAGCTGATCCGGGAGGCCGCCGCCTGATGGCCCGCCTGATCGATATCAATATTGCTGGGCGCACTTATCAGGTCGCCTGCCGCGAAGGCGAAGAGGAGACGCTCCGCGCCGCGGCGCGGCTGGTCGATGCCAAAAGCCGCGAAGCCCTGGCCGGGCTAGGCACGCTCAGCGAAGCGCGCCAGTTCCTGTTCGCATCGCTGCTGCTGGCCGACCAACTGGTCGACAATCGGCCCGACGCGGCCCCTCCGCCGCCAACCGCGCCCGATCCCGCGCTCATCAGCCGCGCCGACAGTCTTGCCAGCCGGCTCGAGTCGCTTGCCGCACACCTTGAGGCGGAAGGGCAGAATGCTTAAGTAGGGCCCGACGGGTACTGCCTCGTACGAGCCTTCGGAAAATCCCTGAGGCTATTCATTCCTAATGGGAGCTGTCCCTGCCCGGACCCTGGTCCGGATCATACGGCGCCCACCTGACGTTTTGGCGTCAGAGGATTTTAGGGCAAACGGCCAATGGTGGTCCCGTCACTTCCCCCCGGCCCCAGCGGCCCCACGCTCCACCCGGCGATCGGTCCGCCGGCCAAGGATGTCATGCGCAAGGCCGCGCTCGACGCGCGCAAGGCCTTCGTTCGCATCCTGTCCGATGCCGAGCGTGCGCAGCTTGAGCAGCGTTTGGCGGAGCAGCTCACCTCGCTCTGCGCCGAGGCGAGCGTGGTCGGCGGCTACGCGCCCCTGGGAAGCGAGATCAGCCCCAAGCTGGCGACCGAGGAAGCGCGCGCGGTCGGCCGAATCGTCGCTTATCCCGCGTTCGATCATCCCGCCAAGCCGTTCAAGTTCCGCGCCGGCGACCCGCTGCAGCCGGGGCCGTTCGGAATCATGCAGCCAAAAAAGTCGGCGCCCGTGGTCGTTCCCGACCTCATCCTGGTGCCGCTGATCGCGATCGATGGCGCGGGCACGCGCCTCGGCCGCGGCAAGGGCCATTATGACCGCGCCCTCATTTCGCTGCGCAAGAGCGGCGCGCGTCTGGTCGGGGTCGGCTGGCCGATGCAGCGTCTGGCGGAGACGATCCCTGCGGACGAATGGGACGTGCCTCTGGACGCCTTCGTCAGCCCCGATGGAGTGGAGGAGTTCCGCTAGCGTGTCCAAGAGTCCTCCGGTCATCCTTGAGAAATCCGCGAAACTAGGACACGCGTTCTCGGGTGCCGCAACCCCCCGCTCCTTCCTATCGCGCGATTACGGGAATCGGGCTGATCTTGCTGTTGATCGTCGTCTGGGCGGTGTTCGTCGCAAGCTTGGCGCCGTTCGTCGGGGAATGGCCTATCGCCGTTCAGGCTCTATTCTATCTGGTCATGGGAATAGCTTGGATTATCCCCTTGAAACCGTTGGTTAGGTGGATCCAGACGGGCCGGTTCAAACGTCCCGTCAAATGACGTGAAAAACGCAAGTTGAAGCAACTGTATTAGTTGAGTATAGCAGCAGGGAAATGACGCAGGTTCTGGCCGTTTCGCAGCCCTTCGTGGGCCTCATCAAGGCACGTGCCGTGCAGGTGCGCGGCCGGGCGGCGAAGCTTTGGCAATCGCACCCCCGTGAAACGGTCGGCTTCGGCCTGCTTTGCGTCGCCGCGATCACGCTGGCCATCGCCAGCGTGTCGCAGCCCGAAGCGGCGCATGCGCAGACGCCGCCCGCGCCCCCGCCGCTCCTCATTCGCGAAATCCCGAAAACGCAGGCGGTCGCGGTCAATCAGCATATCCCGCTAAGCTCCGGTCCCAATCCGGCGGCGGCGCCGTTTAAATTCCAGGGCAGTGCAGAAGCGCGCGCCCGCGCCGCCGAATGCCTCGCCAGCGCGGTGTATTACGAAGCCGGTCAGGAAAGCAGCGATGGCCAGCGCGCGGTCGCGCAGGTGGTGCTGAACCGCGTGCGCCACGGCGCCTTCCCCGCCACCGTCTGCGGCGTCGTCTATCAGGGATCGACGCGCGCGACTGGCTGTCAGTTCACCTTCACCTGCGACGGATCGCTCTACCGGGGCGCCGATGTCGCCGGCTGGCGCCGCGCCTATAAGGTGGCCGAAGCCGCGCTTGCCGGCGCGGTCTATGCGCCGGTCGGCTGGGCGACGCATTATCACGCCAACTATGTCGTGCCCTACTGGGCGCCGACGCTGGCGAAGAATGCCGTGGTCGGCGCGCATATTTTCTATCGCTGGGCCGGCAATTGGGGACGCCCCCAGCTTTCGCCCAGACGTATGCGCGCAATGAGCCGAGCGTCTCCGCCCTGCGCAGCGCTGCCCTCGCGGCCGAGGCGGCAACCGCGCTGCAGCCCGCGCAGCGCGAGGTGGCCGAGGCGATCGAGGATATTCCTGGCGCGCAGGCGATGACCCCGCTCGCGCCGTCGATGCGCGGCGACAAGCGCGTTGCCGTGCGCTTCAACATGGCGGCTCGCGAAGCCTCGGCCAAGGTCGAGCCCAAGGCCTATGTCGAAAAGTTCGAGGCCTCCGACAACCTTCGCTGGACGCTTTCGGGCGGTGCACCCGCTGCCGATCAGCCGGGTCTCGGTCGCAAGGCCGAAGCGGCCGCGCCGGCCGACAACCCCGCCAGCGCTCAGGACTAATCCGGCACGGCCTCCGCGCGCACCGGCGGCGCGGGCTCGGCGGGCGGCGCCAGCGCAAGCTCGGTGCGCAAGCGGAGCTGGTCGAGCCGCCCATCGATCGCCAGATAATCGCTGGACAGCAAAGCCCCCGCGCGCATCAGCCGGCTGGTGACGGCGAGCTCGCCGAAGGGGCCGCGGTCGCGCAGCGGATCGCGATCCTGGACGAAGGTCGCCACATAATCGAATGCCGCACAGCGATCGAACTGCTCGAGCGAGGGCTCGTTGCGCAGGCGCAGATGGCAATCCCGGCTTGCCGCCGTCAGTGCGATTTCATCTTCCCCGCGCGCCATGCTCGCTGCTCGTGCGATTTCCTCGTCAACCGCTGGAAAGACGATCGGCTGGTCCATCGGCTCCCCGGTGCGGGCGACCGCCTCGGACTTGCCGACGGGCAGTACGGGGGCAATGTCGGCCGAACTCATCAAGGCGGTCGCCGCGACGAGGGCGAGAGAGCCTGCCGCGGCCGCGATCGCGAGGCCGGTCCACAAGCCGCGGCGCGAACCGAAAACCTGATCGTCTTCAAGCTCCAAATGCGCCTTGTGGGCGCCCGCGCGAAGTTCGCGATAGGCGCGGTTGATCTGCGCCGCGCGCGCCGAATCCCCGCCTTCGCGGTCGGGATGATGCTGCTTGATCAGCTGTTTGTAGGCGCGCTCGACGGTCTCGCGGTCGGCGCCCGGCTCGAGCCCGAGGATTGCATGAGCAGACGGTTCGGCACGCATCGCGCGCCGGTCTAGTCCACCTTCGAAGATTAAGGAAAGTGGCGCGAGTGACGGGGCTCGAACCCGCGACCTCCGGCGTGACAGGCCGGCGCTCTAACCAACTGAGCTACACCCGCGTTCTTGGGGTGGCGGCGAACTAGGTGGCGGGCTTTTCGGTGTCAACCATGGCGGGCTCCATTTCGCGCCGTTCGTCCGCTTCTTCTTCATCCGGGTCGCCGACATGGGTCAGTGTCCCGTCTTCGAAAAGGAAGCCGGCGATGTCGGGCGTACCGGCGGCCGAGAAGACCGTTTTGAGGATGATCAGCAGCGGAACCGCAAGCAGCGCGCCGGTCGTCCCCCATACCCATGCCCAGAAGGACAAGGAGACAAGGATCGCGAGCGGGCTGATGGTCAGCCGGTGACCGACGATAAGCGGGGTAAGAACGTTCGCTTCGACCATGTGCAGGCCAATGAACACCGCCGGCGGCAGCAGCGCCGTCCAGATGTCGGGGAAGGTCATCAAGCCGCCGACGAACAGCAACAGCGAAGCGACGATGGGGCCGAGATACGGGATGTAGTTCAGCACCGCGACGATGCCGCCCCACATCACCGGCGAATCCATGCCGATCTGCCACAGGATCAGCGACGTCAGCGCGCCTAGCCCGACATTGATGACAGTGATCGTGCCAAGGTAGGTCGAAGTCGCGTCGACCACCTGCTGGATTACGCGCGCGGTAGTCAGCGCGCCTTCGAAGCTGCCGCGGCTGACGATCGTCTGCTTGCGCATCGCGGTCCAGCCCGCGAGGAAGAAATAGATCACCAGCAGCGCGAAAAACAGCTGGATGAGCAGGTGCGGCGCCGACGAAGTCAGCAGGCCGAGCATCGAATTGGGCGTCTCGATGCGCACCGCATTGGCGCCGCTGTCGCCGATCGGCATCTGGTTGAGGATCCGGTCGATGAACCGTTCGGCATTCTTGTAGAGGTCGAACACGGGTTCGAGCGCGGTCCGAACCTGGTCCATCTTCTGCGGCACCTGCGCCACCCAATCGGTCGCCGGGATGACGATCGATCCAATGGCAAAGATCGTCAGCACGAGGAAGATGACGACGCACAGCGCCGCCGCAAGCCGTGAATTCACCCCGCGCCGTTCAAACCATTCGAGCAAAGGCACCAGCGCGATGGCGATCACCAGCGCGGCAGTCACCGGCATGAAGAACTCCGCCCCGGCGCGCAGCGCAAAGGGCATGGCGATGAGCAGGCCGACGCCCCCGATCAAGGTCAGCGAGGCGAGAAGGCGGTCGCGCTTCACCGTCATCGATTCGGCAAGGATGTGCGCCTCGTCGTCGGTATGCTGGTCGTGCGGCTTGCGCGTTCGGGCGTCCATGTGGTGACGATATCGGGCGGAAAGGGCGCCGTCACGGAGTAAATCCGTGACGTCGATCGCCATGCCTGCGGCAATCGTCGGCCGCCGCTTAGCCGGCTCTTCGCGCTGCTCGACGATTGCTGCGCAATCATCTCGCTACGCTCGGCGTCTGGGTGGTGCCCCTGGTCCGACTCGAACGGACACGTCTCTCGACAAACGATTTTGAGTCGTTCGCGTCTACCATTCCGCCACAGGGGCACGCGGGCGCCCTAGCTAGCGAGCGCGCCGCGCCGGGGCAATATCAGGGAATGCCGATCAGCTTGTGGGTTTGCAGGCTGAGCCGCCATTGCGGATGATCGAGGCAGTAGCGCACCGCCGCAGCGGTATTCTCGGCCACCGCGGGTCCGTCCATCGGCTGAAGCCAGAACTGGTCGAACGCGAGGCCGGCGACCGCTTCGGGCAGCAGGCCGGGCTGCGGATAAACCAGCTTCAGCTCGTTGCCCGAGCGCTGAACGAGCGGCGCCCCGGCCTTGGGACTGACGCAAATCCAGTCGATCCCCGCATCGGCGGAGAGCGTCCCGTTGGTTTCGATCGCGATCTCGAACCCATGCGCGTGCAGCGCCGAGACCAGCTCCGGATCGACCTGCAGCATCGGCTCGCCCCCGGTCAGCACGGTGAACCGCCCCCCGTGCCCTTCCCCCCACTGGCGGGCGATCTCCGCCGCAAGCGACTCTGCCGACGCGAACTTGCCGCCATTCTCCCCATCGGTGCCGACAAAGTCGGTGTCGCAGAAATTGCACACGGCCGCCGCCCGATCCTGCTCCCGCCCCGACCACAAATTGCACCCTGCGAACCGGCAGAAGACTGCGGGGCGCCCAGCGTGGGCACCCTCGCCCTGCAGCGTCTTGAAGATTTCCTTGACCGCGTAAGCCACGCGGCGGCGCTTAGTCGCAGCGCTGCCCCGGCGCTAGCTTAGGGGGTCTGACTGCCCCTCCGCCGATCCATACGGGTCTGGCCCATACCGGTTGGCGCCTTCCGTTCCTCTCCTGAGCGAGAAGATGAGCAGGATTACCGCGATGATGAAGAATGCGATGAGTGCGACGAAGAACATTGAGCTTAGATCGGCATTTTCGCCCAGCCCCGACAATTCTGCTTGGACGATTTCAAAGGCGATGACTGCAACCGGGATGAGCATTGCCACGAGCCACCAACTGCTGCGGTCGATGTCGTGCAAGCGGCGAGACATCACCGCGATCCCCGGAATGAAGAGCGCGAGCGTGACGATCCAGCCGAACAGGCCCTGTTCGAAACCTAGCGCCCAATCCAGGCCATCGAGCAGCAGACCCAGCGCAAAGGTCGCGCCGGAAAACCACCAATATTCAGCGCGTGGCGCACGTCCCGAAAATTGGGCGTAGCGCTTGAGCGGAAGAAGCGCCCATTCGACCGGCGATCGTTCTTGCATTCTTCATCCCCCCAATCATTGTTTTTGCGTAGCAAGCCCTTTGCTAAGCGATGGTTACGGCTCAGTTGTGCGGTGCCTGTCGGCGGTAACTGAGGGCCTCGGCAACATGGATGCGCCCCACCTGCTCGGCCCCCGCTAGGTCGGCGATGGTGCGCGCGACGCGCATCACGCGATGGTAGCCGCGCGCGGAAAGCCGCATTGCCGCGGCCGCGTCGGCGAGCAGCTTGCGGCCCGGGTCGTCGGGCGTCGCCACTGCATCGAGCAGCTCGCCATCGGCTTCGGCATTCGTGCGCGGGCCGTGGCCGTTGTAGCGCCGCGCCTGAACCTCGCGGGCGGCGGCCACCCTTTGCGCGACGTCGATGCTGCCCTCTGCCGGTGGCGGGAGGGTGAGGTCGGCGGCGGACACGCCATTCACCTCGACGTGGAGGTCGATGCGGTCGAGCAGCGGGCCAGACACGCGCGCCTGATAATCGGCGGCACAGCGCGGCGCGCGGCTGCACGCCAGCGCCGGATCGCCAAGGTGCCCGCAGCGGCACGGGTTCATCGCCGCCACCAGCTGGACCCGCGCCGGGAAGGTCACATGCGTGTTGGCGCGCGCGACGCTGACATTGCCGGTTTCCAGCGGCTGGCGAAGCGAATCGAGCACTGGCCGCTGGAATTCGGGCAGCTCGTCGAGGAATAGCACGCCGAGGTGCGCAAGGCTGATCTCGCCCGGACGCACGCGCAGTCCGCCGCCGACCAATGCGGGCATCGAGGCGCTGTGGTGCGGCGAGCGGAACGGCCGGCGGCGACGGATCTTGCCCCCGCCAAGGTCGCCCGCGACCGAAGCGACCATCGACACTTCGAGGGCCTCCGCCGGTTGCAGCGGCGGCAGGATTCCGGGCAGGCAGGCGGCAAGCAGCGACTTGCCCGCGCCGGGCGGGCCGCTCATCAGCAGATTATGCCCGCCCGCGGCGGCAATCTCGAGCGCGCGCTTGGCGACTTCCTGCCCCTTGACCTGGGCGAGGTCGGGGCCGCGTTCGAGCGGCTCGGCCTCGACCTCGGCGGGCGCGGGCAGCAAGGCGGTGCCCTTGAGATGCGCGAGGAGCGCGAGCAGGTCGGGTGCGGCAACGACGTCAAGCTCCCCCGCCCAAGACGCTTCGCTGCCTTGCGACGCGGGGCAGATCAGCCCCTTGTCCGCGCCCGAGGCGTGGATCGCCGCAAGCAGCACGCCCGGAGAGGCGGCGATGCGACCGTCGAGGCACAATTCCCCCACCGCGACATAATGCGACAGCGTTTCGGCATCGGTTGCGCCGATCGCCGCCAGCAGGCCAAGCGCGATCGGAAGGTCGTAATGCGACCCCTCCTTTGGCAAGTCGGCTGGTGACAAATTGATCGTGATCACCTTGGGCGGGAGCGCAAGGCCGATCGCGGCGAGCGCGGCGCGCACCCGCTCGCGGCTTTCGCGCACGGCATTGTCGGGTAGGCCAACGACGGTGAAGCGCGGCACGCCCGAGGTCAGCTGGACCTGGACTTCGACGGCGCGGGCTTCGAGGCCGAGATATGCCACAGTGGCGACGGTCGCAGCCATCAGGCCCCGTCCCCCAAACGCACAACGATGTTCAGACGTCCCCCTAGCTCGGCGCGGCCACGCTAGCGTGCCGTAGCGGCATTGGGCAAGGTGCTTGCGCGAACCGGTTTCGCGAACCACATGGGCGGCAAGATGATAACGCGGGAACAATGGCGGGCGTTTATCGACCATCCGATCGTCGAATGGACGATCTTCGCCATCGGCGTGATCCTGCTTTTGCTGACCCCCGTTGTCGGTGCGCTGCCTGGACCGGGCGGAGTCGTGATCGGCGGGCTTGGCTTGGCGATGGTGCTGAAGACAAGCATGTGGGCAAAGCGCCACTACGTCCGGTTCAAGCGCTGGCAGCCGCGGGTAATGGGACGCCGGATGAATCCCGGCACTTGGACGGACTGGGCGCTGCGCCGGCAAAGTGCCAAACGCCGCGAGGAAATGCGCAAGCAGAAGGAGCTCGAAAGTGGCCAGGTCGAGAGCAAGGTCGATTGACTTGGCGACATCTCTCCACTATCGGCGCGCACGACAGCGGCTGCCTTTGTAGGCGGCCCTTTTTCTTTCCGTTTTTTGAGGCATGAGCGATGAAGCGCACCTTTCAACCGAGCAATCTGGTCCGCGCGCGCCGGCACGGCTTCCGGTCGCGCATGGCGACCGTGGGCGGCCGCAAGGTGCTGAACGCGCGCCGGGCACGCGGCCGCAAGAAGCTCAGCGCCTAGTCACGATTCGTAAGCGCGCGGACTTTCTTGCTGCCAACGGCGGCAAGCGCGCGGCTACGCCCGGCTTCGTCCTCCTGATCCGCGATCGCAGGGATTCCGACCCCTCGAAACGTGTGGGCTTTACCGTCACAAAGAAGATCGGCGGCGCCGTCGTGCGCAACCGAATGAAGCGCCGCTTTCGCGCGCTCGCGCAGGAGATCGTCCCGACTGCCGGGCTTGCCGGGGCCGACCATGTGATGATCGGCCGCGCCGGCGGTGTCGAACGCGACTTTGCGCTGCTTCGTGCAGAGCTTGAAGTCGCACTGCAGAAGCTTCGAAAGTCGTGATTGCGCAGCTCCTGATCTGGATCGCCCGTGCGTGGCAGAAAGGCCCCTCGCGGGTGCTGCCGCCCAGCTGCCGCTACCAGCCCAGCTGTTCGGCCTATGCGATTACCGCAATCCAGCGCTATGGGGCTGCGCGGGGGGGCTGGATGGCCCTGAAACGCATCGGCCGCTGTCATCCCTGGGGCGGCCAGGGTCCCGACCCGGTACCGTAGACTTTTCCGTAAGGATCGACGCGACGTGAGCGACAGCAAAAATATGATCCTGGCGGTGGTGCTGAGCGCCCTCGTACTGCTCGGCTGGAGCTGGCTGGCCGATTCCTATTTCCCGACCGCCGCGCCGCAGAGCACGACGGTCGAGAACGGCAAGGTGCAGCCCGCGCCGCAGGCGCAGACGCAAGCGCCCGGCTCGCCCGTCGCGACATCGCCGACGGTCATGCGCAGCCGCAACGCCGTGCTCGCCTCGACCCCGCGCATCCGCATCCAGACGCCGTCGCTGCAGGGCTCGATCAACCTCCAGGGCGCGCAGGTCGACGACCTGACGATGGTCCGGCACCGTGCCACCATCGACCGTTCTTCGCAGCCCGTGCGCCTGTTCTCCCCGCTTGGTGCGCCGGGCGCCTATATCGCGACCTTCGGTTGGACCGGCCAGGGCGTGCAGGTGCCGGGCCCGGACACGGTATGGACCGCCGACCGCCAGCTGTTGTCGCCCGGCCAGCCCGTGACCCTGACGACGCAGATGCCCGACGGCATGCGCTACGCTATGCGCATTTCGGTCGACGACGGCTATGTCTTCACCGTCGAACAGCAAGCCAGCAACGGATCGGGCAAGCCGGCGATCGTTCGCCCGATCGGGCTCGTCAGCCGCGCTGCCAAGTCGAACGATCCCGACAGTTGGACGGTGCACGTCGGGCCGATGAGCGTTTTTGGCGGCACCGCCGACTATGACGTCGATTGGGACACGGTTGATGAGGCGGGTCCGGGCGGCACGACCTTTAACGACGTGCGCGGTTGGCTCGGCTTCACCGACACTTATTGGCTCGCCGCGCTGGCACCGGCCGGCGACGCGCCGATGGATGCCGCCTTCCGCCGCAGCCCCAGCGGCGGCTACCAGGCCGATTACGCGCTTCCAGCGACGATCGTGCCTGCGGGCGATTCGATCACCAATCGGACGCGGCTGTTCGCCGGCGCCAAGGAAAAGGCCGCGCTCGACCGCGCCGACGATGCCGGCATCACCAAGCTTTCGAAGTCGATCGACTGGGGCTGGTTCGAATTCTTCATGCGCCCGATCTTCGACCTGCTGACCTTCCTTTTCCGCTCGGTCGGCAATTTCGGCGTGGCGATCATCATCCTGACCTTCATCGTGCGGCTGGTCATGTTCCCGATCGCGCAAAAGCAGTTCCAGTCGATGGCGGCGATGCGCAAGCTCCAGCCCAAGCTCAAGGCGGTCCAGGACAAGTGGAAGGATGACAAGGCGCGCCAGCAGCAGGAAATCCTGAAGCTGTACCAGGCGGAAAAGGTCAATCCGGCCGCGGGCTGCCTGCCGATCCTGATCCAGATTCCGATCTTCTATGCGCTGTACAAGGTGCTGCTGGTGTCGGTTGAAATGCGCCACCAGCCCTTTGCGCTGTGGATCCGCGACCTGTCGGCACCCGACCCGCTGACTCCGGTCAACCTGTTCGGCCTGCTCGACTTCACCCCGCCCGCGATCCTCGCCATCGGCGTGCTGCCGATCCTGGTCGGCGCGAGCCAGTGGCTGTCGATCAAGCTCAGCCCGCAATCGCCCGACCCGACGCAGCGCCAGATCTTCGCGATCATGCCCTGGGTGCTGATCTTCGCCATGGCGCCCTTCGCCGCGGGGCTTCAGCTCTACTGGCTGACCAACAATATCCTGTCGATCGCGCAACAATGGTGGCTGTACCGGCGCTTCGGCCTCAGCTTCAGCGACACCCACCCGGTCGAGGAATGAGCGACGCGGCCGATCATGAAGTGGCCGAGCAGGCGCGCAAGCTGTTCGCCGGGCCGATCGCGTTCCTGAAGTCGGCGCCCGAACTGAGGTTCCTGCCTGACCCCATCGTGCCCGAAATCGCGTTCGCGGGCCGGTCGAACGTGGGCAAAAGCTCGCTGCTCAACGCGCTGACCAACCGCAACAAGCTGGCGCGGACCTCGAACACGCCGGGGCGGACGCAGGAACTCAATTTCTTTGACGTCGGCGAACCGATCGAGCTGCGGCTGGTCGACATGCCCGGCTATGGCTTTGCCGAAGCGCCCAAGGATCTGGTCAAGCGCTGGCGCTTCCTGATCAACGATTATCTGCGCGGGCGGCAGGTGCTCAAGCGCGCCCTGGTGCTGGTCGATTCGCGCCACGGCCTCAAGGACGTCGACCGCGAGGTGATGAAAATGCTCGACGCCGCCGCGGTCGGCTATCATCTCGTCCTGACCAAGGGGGACAAGGTCAAACCCTCGGCGCTGGGCGCGCTTTACGAAACGACCGCGCTCGAAGCGGCCAAGCATCCCGCCGCGCATCCCCTGATTTTCCGCACGTCGAGCGAAACCGGCGAGGGCATTGCCGAGTTGCGAACCGCAATCCTGGAGGCGTCCCGCACCTGACGGGCCGTCATTCCGGACTTGATCCGGGATCCACCCTCTTCTTGGTGGGCACGACGACAGATGGACTCCGGATCAAGCCCGGGGCGACGAAAGGAAGTCATGAAGCTGATCATCGGCAACCGCGCATATTCCAGCTGGTCGTTCCGCGGCTGGCTGGCGTGCAAGCAATCGGGCGCGGAATTCGAAGAGCTGGTCGTGCCGATGTTCGACGCCGAATGGGAAGAGCGGCGCGAAGGCGACGAGTTCGCGCCGTCGCTGGGCAAGGTGCCGATCCTGTGGGACGGCGAATGCGTCGTCTGGGACAGCCTGGCGATCGTCGAATTCCTCGCCGACCGGTTCGGCCGCGACCTCTACTGGCCCGAAGACGAAAGCGCGCGCGGCATGGCGCGGTCGATGTCGGCGGAAATGCATTCGAGCTTCGCCAACCTGCGCCGCGACCTGCCGATGAACGTGCGCAAGAGCTACCCGCCAGCCGACCTCAGCGATGAGGTGCGGGAAGAGATCAATCGTATCCTGCAGCTTTGGGCGCAGGCCCGCGCGCGCTTCGGCGGCACCGGCGACTTCCTGTTCGGCGACTGGTGCGCGGCGGACATCATGTTCGCGCCGGTCGTGACGCGCTTCGTCACCTACGGCGTTCCCGTCCCCAATTTCGCCGCCGTCTACATGAAGGCGGTCCTGTCCCACCCCCACGTCGCGGAATGGATCGACAAGGCGCAGGACGAGCCCTGGGTCATCGAGCAATATGAGGCGGAGAAGGCCTAGTAAGGCGTCCCGTCCTTGTGGACGTAGCGGCCGCCGGCGGTCCATTTCATGTCGATGTCCGAATAGGCGCCGCCGGTGTCGGTCCCGGCGCTGACGCAGATGAAGCTGCATGGTGCGTCGCTGCGGTTGATCAGGTGATGGCCGTCGGCGACGCCCGCCGGCCACGCGACGATGTCGCCCGCCGCAAGCTCGGTTTCCCCATCGTCTTCGACCAGCACGGCGGTCCCGCCCAGCACGACGAGCAGTTCGTCTTCGCTCTGATGCCAGTGCCGCTGGCTCGACCATGCTCCCGGCTCGAGCACGACGTGCCGCGCGCCGAGCGCCTTCATCCCAGCCGCCTCCGCGACCTTGCGCTGCCAGCGTCCAGCAACATCCGCATCATAAGGCGGCGGATAGCCGGTGGCGTTGGTCGGTTCGAGGGCGTCGAGATCGATCTTGGGCATCGGCGGCGCGCTCCCTTGCCAGCCGCCTAGAAGGTGCCTTTCACCGACAGGCTGAAGATCGGGCCGATCAGCTGGTTGTTGCGCTGGATGTAATCGATCGGGGATCGGTCGCGCCAGTCGGTGTAGACGAAGCGGGTCCAGCGGTGGCGCGCGTTGAGCAGATTGTTGGCGTCGGCGCGCACGGTCAGCCCGAACACATTCTTGTGCTCGATGAACAGGCCGGCCCACACCGGCCCTTCCCAGCTGCGATATACCTCCGTCAGGAAGAAGGTGCGCACATAGTGGCTGTGGTCGGCATAGGCGCCCCAGGCGATGTCGCTCTTGGGAATATCGTGGCGCAGCGACACGCTGAACCAACGGTCGCGGGTGCTGCTGATCGGTCGCCGCTCGCCGGTCAGCGGGTCCTTGACGCCGGTATGCTCGAAGCCCGCCGTGAGGTCGAGCTTGGCGCCCTGCCAGCCGATCGGATCGAACTGGAAGGTGCTGGTGCTCTCGCCGCCGAACTTGGATGCGCGCGGCAGGTTGCCGACGCCCTGGCCGTTGTTGGGCAGGGGAATGTAATCGACGATGTCCTCGACCCGGTGATACCAGCCGCGCAGGCGCGTCTTGCCCCAAGGCCCAAGGTTGCGGCCCACCTCGCCCTCGAACTCCCAGCTTTGCGGCGGGACGAGGTCGGGGTTCCCGGCGCTTTCGCGGTCGCTGCTGAGGTTGGGCTGTGACAGGAAGTCGTAGAAGCTGATCTGGCCGACGCGGCGATTGATCTTGAGGCTGGCGTCCCAATTCTCGGCCGGCCGCCAGCCCAGGGTCAGGCTGCCCTTGGGGCGGAAGAACTTGCGCGCCGGGATGTCGCTGTCGACGCGGGCCAGGCGCGAGATTTCCGCGCCCGCGGCAAGTTGCAGGTCGAGGTTGTCGGTGATCGGGCGGCTCCACGTGCCGATCGCCTCGTAGCGCAATTCTTCGACCAGGCCCGACCCTTCGGGATAATCCTGCTCGACGAACGCGCCGGACGGGTCGAGGTCGAACAGACGCCCTTTCTGGTCGAGCGAATTGAACGCGCGCTCGACCGACACCTGCCAATTGTTGCGACCGCCCTTCCACGCATATTCGGCGCGGCCGACCCGCTCGACGATGGTCGTGTCGCGGTCGAACCGGGTGCCGGTCGAAGGCGCCCCGCTGTCGAATGTCGTGATCTGCGTGGTGACCAGCGGCTCGCGCTTGCGATGCGCCAATCCAATCAGCTTTAGCCGCCCCGGGCCAACGCCGAATTCCCAATCGCCGTTGACGTCGTACCACCAGCCCTTGAGCTCATTCTCGGTAATCCTGGTGCGGAAATCGCCGGCGAGCGGCTCGCGGCGGTCCTCGCGAAAGGAGGGGTTCCAGTAGGGCGTATAGGCCAGGCTGAGGTTGCCGACCGAACTTCCCGGACCGTCGATGCCGAACTTGCTCTTGAAGGTCGGGGCTTCATACTCGCTGTGATAATCCTCGTTGCGCCGCTCGGTGAGGGTCTCGTTGCGGTCGTAGATCAGGATTTCCCCGCCAAAACCGCCGCGGCCCGATGAATTCTTGACCGACAGCGTGTAGTCGAGCGGACCTGTGGCTCCGCGGTAGCTGATTGAGCCATCGTAAAGGCGCGGCTTTGCGAAATGCGCGCGAACTTCGGGATTCCACTCGAACTGGCCCGACCCCGCCTTGCTCGCCTTGACGATGACGTTGGCGACCTGTCCCGACAGCCCGGCAATGCCCAGGCTCGACGCGTCGACGATCTCGATCCGCTCGACATTGCCGGCGGGGATGCGCTGCAGCTCATCGGCCGCGCCGCCCTGCTTGTTGGCGATTCGCTCGCGGTTGATAAGGATGTTCTCCGATGCCTGGCCCAGCCCGCGGTCCTCGACGTTGACCGATCGGATGGTGAAGCCCGGCACCTGCTTGAGCATGTCGTAGGCGGTGCGCGGCGCGAAGCGTACGAAATCCGCCGGGACGAAGGTGCGGCTTTGTCCAGCTGCCGCAGGTTCCGGCTCGGCCTTTGGCGCCACCGCCGGATCGGGTTCGGACGGCTGTTCGGCCGCCGACTGCGCCACCGCCGCGTCGGTGAGGGAAATCATCGCCATGCCGGCGAGGAGGACGGCGTGACGCCAACGCAACGGACTCATAATTTCCCCTAACCCTTTTCGTACTATTCGCTACATTTGTAGCTCTGCTACATTTGTAGCGCAAGTGCTTGTGTCCAATTTCGGCCATCGCCGTGCATTTCCGGACACGAATGATCGGGCGCGGGATGGGACACGCCCTCGCCACGCCTGTTCGACCTCCAATTTTGCAAGCAGCGTGCCAGCTGAGGCCCGAGCAAGCGGCTTGCCAGTCGTGGCCCGTTCGCTACCTCTGCCGCATGCCCGACATGATCGACCCAGTCAGCCTTGCCTCGCAGCTCATCGCCTGCCCCAGCGTGACGCCCGCGAGCGGCGCAGTGTTCGATGTGCTGGAAGCGGCGCTGCGCCCCCTGGGGTTCGACATCGACCGCTGGGTGATGGGCGAAGCGCCCGACGGACCGACCGAAAACATGATCGCGATCCGCGGGCACGGCGCACCGCATTTCGGCTTTGCCGGCCACCTAGACGTCGTACCTCCCGGCGAAGGGTGGAGCGTCGGCCCCTATGAAGCGCAGGTCGTCGACGGGCGGCTGATCGGGCGCGGCGCCAATGACATGAAAAGCGCGATCGCGGCCTATGTCGCGGCGGTTGCGCGGATCGCACCGGGCGCCGGCACACTGTCGCTGCTCATCACCGGCGACGAGGAAGGCTATGCCACCTACGGCACGCCGCGGATCATCGACCGGCTCAATGCACGCGGCATCCGCCCCGACATGATCCTGATCGGTGAGCCGACCTCGGTCGACCGGTTGGGCGATACGGTCAAGATCGGCCGCCGCGGTTCGGTCAACATGTGGATCGACGTGCCCGGCGTGCAGGGCCATGTCGCCTACCCCCACCGCGCCACCAACCCGGTGCCGCCGCTGGCGCGCGTGGTCGCCGCGCTGTCGGAGGTCCACCTCGACGACGGCACCGACGCCTTCCCGCCCTCGAACCTCGAATTTACCGCCGTCTCGACCCCGACCGATGCCAGCAACGTCATCCCCGGCGAAGCGACTGCGCAGCTCAACATCCGCTTCAACAACCTCCACAAGGGCAGTGATCTGGTGCGGATGGTCGAGGAGATCGCGGCGCGCGAAGCGCCGGGCGCCAAGGTCCGCGCGCGGATCTCGGGCGAGGCCTTTCTGACTCCGCCGGGCCGCTTGTTCGACATCATCGTCGAGAGCATCCGCGAGGAAACCGGTGCCGAGCCCGAGCTGTCCACGAGTGGCGGCACATCGGACGGCCGCTTCCTCATCCAGCTGTGCCCGGTGGTCGATTTCGGCCTGCCCAATGCGACCATGCACAAGCTCGACGAAAGCGCCGCCGTCGAGGACATTCGCGCGCTGTCGCGGATCTACGAAAGGGTCGTGCGCAAGGTGCTGGCGACCGAGAAATCCCCCGACTGAGAATTTTTCGCGAGCCGTCACAGCGCGTCACGGGTTCTTTTCGTACCGTTGTCTTCCCGTCTAAATCCGTGAACGAAATCCCGAAAAATAGGAGATGGTGATGCGTCGTTTTTGCCTGGTTCTGGCCGCGTTGAGTGTCGCAAGCAGCCCCGCCGCGGCGCAATCCGGCACGCCCGCCGCGACGCCCGCCCAGACCGTCGCCGAGCAAAAGCCCGCCACCAAGCGCGTGTGCAAGCGCGTTGCCGACGTCAATCAGCTCGTCGCGCGGAAGGTCTGCCGCGAAGTGGCGGTCGATGCGAAGGGACAGCCTGCGAACCAGCAAGCGGCGACCGCGCAGGGCGCCAGCGAATAAGCGCGAAAAGCCCTACGCCACCGATTTCGCGGCGCCCTGGTCGGCGCTGCGCATCCAGTCCAGGAACTCGTCCTCGAACATCGGATGGGCGAAGACGAAGCCTTGCACGGTGTCGCAGCCCATGGCGCGCAGGATATCGGCCTGGGCAACGGTCTCGACCGCCTCGGCCACAACCTCGCACTCGACGCCCTTGATCAGGTGGATGACGGCCTGGACGATGACCCGCGCCTTGTCCGACGTCTCGATGTCCTCGATCAGCGACGGGTCGAGCTTGACGCGGTCGAGCGGCATCGCACGCAGCCGGGCTAGGTTCGAATAGCCCGTGCCGAAATCGTCGATCGCAATGGTCGCACCGTCAGCGCGCAGTGCGGCGATCTCGGCAAGTACGGTGTCGCTGGCCTCCATCGCCGCCGTTTCGGTAAACTCCGCCTCGATCATCGACAGCGGCACGCCGGCATCCCTGAAGGCCTGGCGCATGCGCGTAAAGAAATCGGGCCGGTCGAGCTGGCGGGGGCTGATGTTGAAGGCGACCCGGCCGCGAAAGCCGTCGCGGTACCAGCCGCCGACCGTCGCCGCGACTTCGCCCAGCACCCAGTCGCCAAGCTCGGAGATAACTCCGGTGCGCTCGGCAACGGGGATGAAGGTCATCGGCAGGCGAAGCCCGTCGCGCGGGTGGTTCCAGCGAAGCAGCGCCTCCGACCCGACGATCTCGCCCGTGACCAGGCTCATCTGCGGCTGGAAGGCGAGCAGGAATTCGTCGCGCTGAACGGCATCGGTCAGCGCTTTTTCGGTCTCGACCTTTTGCTGATGCTCCGCGGCCAGGTCGGCGTTGAACAGGCAATGCTGCCCGCCGCCGCGGGCCTTTGCGCGATACATCGCAATGTCGGCGGCGCGCATCAGCGATTCGATGCTTGAGCCGTGGTCGGGGATATGGCGCAGCCGATGGACGCGCCGATATCGACGCTGTGCGACGACAGCTCGAACGGTTCCGAGATGGCGACGGCAATGCGCCGCGCGACCCGCTCGATCTCCGCCGACGATTTGATCTGCGGGTAGAAGATGGTGAACTCGTCGCCGGCAAGCCGTGCCAGGAGCGGCCGCGTGCGCACATCGCCGCTGAACTCGCCGTTCACGACGACCCGCAGGCGGTTGGCGACCATGATGAGCAATTGGTCCCCGCGAGCATGGCCCAGGCTATCGTTGACCGACTTGAAACGGTCGAGGTCCACGAACAGCATCGCCGACGGCTGGTCGCCGACCTCCCCCAGCATCTTGTCCGCTTCCGACCGGAAATGGAGGCGGTTGGGCAGCGATGTCACGGGGTCGTACATGCCAAGGGCATGGGCGTTCTCGATCGACGTGCGCACCTCGGCGAACAAGGTATCCACCGCGGCGGCCAACTTCGGCATCGATCGGCGGAGCGCCTGTGGTGCCGGTGAGACCAGGTCACCGTCTTCCACCGCCAGCAACCGCTCGCTCAGCGAATTCAGCGCGCGCGCACTTTCGCTGTTGGGGCGTTCGGCGGCGACATAGCTGATGAGGACGCAGAACGTCCCTGCGGCGATCGCGGCGAGGATCTTTTCGTTAAACTCGGTCAGGTACAGCAGCGCTGCGAGCGAGAAGAGGAACGAGGCGAAGCCGGCAACGCACGACAGGATCGCGTTACTGATCTTCTGGGCCGTACCTGCTGTCATCACCGTCGAGCGCCTCGAGCCGTCGGGGTAAATTCCGCCTGACGCACCCGCGGTAACCGAGCGCGGTTAACAAAGCGTCAGCGGCGGCGAAGAATCAGGTAGAGGCTCCCGCCGCCGCCGTGACGGACGTGCGCACCTCGCACTGCGGCAATGCGCGGCGCATGCCGCGATGCCGCGAGCCAGTCGTGAACGGCAGCGCGGATTCGCCCGCGTGCAATCGGCGGTTCGCCCGGCCGGTGATGGCCGGTGATCAGCAGCACGACCCGGTCACCCGCGTCGATTGCCTGCTCGATCGCGCGGTCGATCGTCGTCCACGCCTGGTCGAGGTTAAGGCCGTGCAGGTCGACGACACGGTCGGGCGTCACGCTGCCGGAACGCAGCTTCTTGTCCCAACTTCCGTCGAGCGTATTCCTCCCCGCCGGAACGGGGAGGGGGACCGGCCGCGGAGCGGACGGTGGAGGGGTCGCACGGCGGAGAGGCGGCGGCGGCGGGCCCACTCCACCAGCCTTCGGCTGGTCCCCCTCCCCGTTCCGGGGAGGATCGATCCGTTCGCGCGACAATGGCCGGATGGTACCGGTCACCCGCGCCCAGAGTTCGGCTTCCTCAGCGCTGAGGGACACGCGCCGCAACACCCTTCGGGAGAAGGATCAGCGCCTGACCAGAGGCGGACATGCCGCCGGCGATTCGCGTCGCGTCGGCGCCGGCGCCCCAGAAGGTGTCGAAGCGGTTGGCGCCCTTGATCGCGCCGCCCGTATCCTGCGCCACCCACAGGCCGTTCGCCTCGGGCCGGTCGACGGTGAGATAGGCCGGCGCGCCATAGGGGACGAACAACGGATCGACCGCCACCGTCACGCGCTCGCTGACCGGCAGGCCGAGCGAGCCGAGCGGCGGGCCCGACAGCTCACGGAAGAAGACGTAGGACAGGTTCTCGCGCATCAGCGCCCGCCCCTGTTCGGGATTGGCCTTCATCCAGGCGATGATGTCCTGCATCTTTGCGCCCCCCGGCGGAAGCAACCCACGCTCGCGCAACAACCGCCCGATCGCGACATATTCGCGCCCGTTCTGGTTGTCGTAGCCGAGGCGCATGACGCCGCCGTCGGGCAGCTTGAGCCGGCCCGATCCCTGGATTTGCAGGAAGAACAGGTCGATCGGATCGGCCGCCCACGCAAGCTCGAGCCCGCGGTTGGCAAGCGCGCCGTCGTCGATCTCGGCACGCGTGAAATACAGCACGCACTGGCCCGTGCGCGGATCGATCCGTCCGCGGCCGGTCTGGCCGTCGGCGCGGGTGCAGCGGACAAGGTCGGGCGGCGTGCGGTAGATGGGCACTTCGTAGCCGGGTCCGCGGGTGCGCGATCCCGCAAGTTCGGGCTCATAATAGCCGGTCGCAAAGGCCTGCCCGCCGCCGACCCGGACCCAGTCGAACCGGTGGAAGAAGAATCCGGGGGCGTATGCTGGCGCCAGCGTCGCCGCTTCGGCACACACCCCCCGCCAATCCTCGGGTCGCGTCAGCCCGGACCGGTCCTCCCGCCGCGTGACGGTCGAACAACTGATTCGGAAGGCGGCGAGCGCGCGGCTCGCCTGCTCAGGCGTCAGGAGCTTGGGCGCGGCGACCGTGACGCCCGCTTCCCGCGCCGTGCGAGCATTGGGATCGGTCGGCGGAAAGACCTCCGGGGCCGGCGCCGGCGGCGGCAGCGGCACGGGCGCCGGAGCCGGCGCCGGCGGTGCTGGCGAGGGCGGTGGCGGCGCCGTTGCGCAGGCCGAAGCAAAAAGGAGAAGGGACGCGGCGCCGAGGCCGCGAAGGCCGAGCCTCACTCTTCCTCGTCGGTTTCGATCAGGCGCCAGTTCGGGTCGGGCGACGAAATGTCGCGGCGGAAGGTCCACAAATCCCGCGTCTGGACCGCATCGCTCAGCGAGCCCGCCACCACCTGACCATCGGCGTTGCGCGTGATCGCCGCGATGTCCGCCTCGAACCGTACCGTGACGACGGCGATATCGCGATCCACCATCGCTTCGGAAATGACCGCCTGCTCAATCGCGACCAGCCGGTTGTCGAGGGTGAGGCCGTCCTTCGACCGTTGGTCGACCGCCGTTGCGAAAGTCTCGTAGACATGATCGTCGACATGCGGCCTGATGGCGGCGAGGTCGCCCCGCCAAAAGGCCTCCAGGATCATGCGATAGGCGGCCTTCCCGCCTTCGAGGAAGCGCGCCACGTCGAACGACGGGTCGGCCGCGAGGAGCGCGCGCACGCCGGGTCCAGCGGTCGGCAGATACGCCAGGTCACCGCTGTCCTGCGCCGATTGAGGGACGGCGGACGGCTGAGTCGGCCGCGCCTCGACCCGCGTGTCGGGATCGGCCGGCTTCAGGATCGGCTGCTGCTCATGCCCGGTGCGCTCGCCGAGCACGCTGTACAGGCGCAACCCGATGAACAATGCAACCAGGGCCAGGATGACGATGACGGTCAAAGGGGCATTCCAATCGTAGGTTCGCGAACCAACATAGTGCGCCGCGCGTAAAGATTCCAACTCCGCGCAACGCACGAGGTCGGCATTGCGCCGCATTTGACCGACTGCTAGTCGCTCGGGCCGCAACGCCGCGCCTGGCGCGGCCCCCGATATCACCTAGGATTTGCAAGGACTGAACAGCAATGGCGGACCAGGATTCCCCCACCGGCGGCAATGGTGCCGCCGAGCCCGGCAACGAGCCGCGCGTCACCGTACATGCCCAGTATATCAAGGACTTGTCGGTCGAAAATCCGAATTCGCCGCAAGTCTATCAGTGGCAGGTCCAGCCATCGCTCGACGTGCAGTTCAACATCAACGTCGACAATCTGTCGCCCGAGCTGCACGAGATCACGCTCAAGATCGACGTCAAGGCGCGATCGGAAAATGGCGTCCATTTCGTCGTCGACCTCAGCTATGGCGGGCTGTTCGAAATTCAGGGCGTGCCCGAGGAGGCAATTCCCCCGCTGCTGCTCATCGAGGCGCCGCGCCTGATCTTCCCATTCGCGCGCCAGGTGATCGCCGACGCGGTCGTCAACACCGGCTTTCCGCCGCTGCTGCTCGATCCCATCGACTTCGCGGGTGCATATATGGCGCAGCTTCAGGCCCAGCAGCAGCAGCTGCAGGCCGGCGGCGAAAACCCCGGCGGCGCGGCGCCGGTGGGCGGATTGCCGCCTCAAGAGGAACCGCAGCCCCAGTGACCGTGTCGTGACCGCGCTTGCGGGCTAGTCGCGCATGAACCTGCTCAAGGCCACTGGCACGATCGGCGGGCTGACGATGATCAGCCGCGTCCTCGGTTTCGCGCGCGACATGATCGGCTCGCGAATCCTCGGCGCAAGCCACGCCAACGACGCTTTCAACCTCGCCTTCCTGCTGCCCAACATCTTTCGGCGGCTGTTCGCTGAAGGCGCCTTCTCGTCCGGCTTCGTGCCGTTGTTCAGCCGTCGTCTCGCGGCTGGTGGACAGAAGGACGCCGAAGAATTCTCGAACGAGATCCTCGCGGTGTTCATGCCCGCGTTGCTGATCGTCACCCTGGTTTTCCTGATCTTCATGCCGGCGGTGCTTGCGGTGGTCGCCGCTGGCTATCAGGACGTGCCCGGCAAGATGGCGTTGGCGGTCGAGCTGACCCGCTGGACCTTCCCCTACCTGCTGTTCATCAGCCTCGTCGCGTTGCTGTCGGGCGTGCTCAACTCGCTGACGCGCTTCGCCGTCGCCGCCTTCGCGCCCGCATTGCTCAATGTCGCGCTGATCCTCGCCTTGCTAGTGGCGCCGCGCAACGACCTCGACGTGGTGCGCTACATGGCGACCGCGGTGCTGCTTGGCGGGGTCGCGCAATTCGCCTTGTGCTGGTTCGCAGTGCGCCGCGCGGGCATCCGCCTCCACTTCGGCCGGCCGCGGATGACACCGGCGGTCCGGGAACTGGTGATCCTCATCTTGCCCGCGACGGCAGCGGCGGGCGTCTATCAGATCAGCCAGCTGTTCTACGGCTATTTCTCGACTCTGCTCGGCGAAGGCGCATTGACCATGCTCAGCTACGCCGACCGCCTAAACCAATTGCCGCTGTCGATCATCGGCACTGCGCTCGGCGTCGCGATCCTGCCGGCAATCAGCCAGGCCATTGCCAAGAACGAGGACCATGTTGCCGCCGACGTGCAGGCGCGCGCCTTCGACCTGTCGATGCTGCTCACCCTGCCCGCGACCCTTGCGCTCGCGGTCGGCGCGGTGCCGATCATCGGCGCCCTCTTCCAGGGCGGCGAATATACGATGGCGGCGGCGGTCACGACCGGCCAGATCCTTGCCATCCTCGTCACCGGCCTGCCGGCCTATGTGCTGGTCAAGGTGCTGACCCCCGCTTTCTACGCGCGCAAGGACGTAAAGACCCCGGTGCTGATCGCGGTCACCATCCTCATCCTCAGCATCCCCGCCAACTTCCTGCTCATCCCGGTGATCGGCATCTACAGCCTGGCGACGGTCACCTCGGCGGGCGCTTGGATCAATTTCATCTTCCTGTTCACCATCCTTTACGTTCGCGGCCACTTCCGCATGCCCGTATGGCTCGTGAGCCGCGTCGCGCGTCAACTGGTCGCGGCGCTGGTCATGGCCGCCGCTCTGTTCGGCGTCCGCGCACTGCTCGACGATTGGTTCTTCGGCGGTGTCGCGCAGCGCGGCCTGGCGTTGATCACCCTCGTCGGCGTTGGCGGGCTGGTCTATTTCGGCGTCGCTTTCCTGATCGGCGGCGTCGACCGGGAGGCCATCGCCTCCCTGCGCCGGCGAAAGCCCCCGCAATGAGGGTCGTTTCCGGCATCCAGCCCACCGGTGGCCTGCACCTCGGCAATCTGCTCGGCGCAATCCTGCGCTGGGTGCGGATGCAGGATGAGGCCGAGTGCCTGTTCTTCCTCGCCGACATGCACGCGCTGACCATTGCTGTCGATCCGGCCGAGCTGCGCGCCAACATTCGTGAAATGGCCGCCGCGCTCATCGCCAGCGGAATCGACCCCGCCAAGGCGACCTTGTTCCGCCAAAGCGCCGTCCCCGCCCATGCCGAGCTTGCCTGGATCCTCCAGGGCACGGCGCGCATCGGCTGGCTCGAGCGCATGACGCAGTTCAAGGAAAAGGGCGGCAAGCATAAGGAGCGCTCCAGCGTCGGGCTGTTCACCTACCCCGTGCTCCAGGCCGCCGACGTCCTGCTCTACCAGGCCACGCACGTGCCGGTGGGCGAGGACCAGAAGCAGCACCTCGAGCTGGCGCGCGACATCGCGCTCAAGTTCAACAATGATTTCGACGTCGAGCTGTTCGCGCTGCCCGAGCCGTTCATCGGCGGCGGCACCGCGGCGCGTGTGATGAGCCTGCGCGACGGCAAGGCCAAGATGTCCAAGTCCGACCCGTCGGAGATGAGCCGGATCCACCTCACCGACAGCGACGAGGACATCGCACAGAAGATCCGCAAGGCGCGCACCGACCCCGAGCCCCTGCCCGAGGATCCCGCGCTGCTCGACGGCCGTCCGGAGGCGCGCAACCTCGTCGGCATCTACGCTGCGCTTACTGGCGAAAGCATCGAGCAGGTGCTCGCCCGCTTTGCCGGCCAGGGCTTCGGCACCTTCAAGCCCGCGCTGGCCGACGCGGTGATCGCGATGCTGAGCCCGCTGCGCCGGCGCCTTGACGAACTCCGCGCCGATCCGGCCGAGCTGGAGCGCATCCTCGAGTCTGGTGCCGAGCGCGCCCGCACCCTCGCCGCGCCCACGCTCGCCAATGCCTATCGCGCGGTCGGGCTCGCCTGATCGACGCCGCGCCGCGCGCGGCTCGTCCACGACCTCATCACGGCGATGTTGACGGCATTCCCGGGCGCAATGGCGGGACGGTCAGCGCCACCGTCCCCGCCCGGACAAACTAGCCCTCGAGCTGCCGCATCAGCAGGCGGATGTCGGCGTCGAGCTCGGCGTCGGCAGCGCGCAGCTTCTCGATCTGGCGGACGGCGTGGATCACCGTCGTATGATCGCGCCCGCCGAAGCGGCGGCCGATGTCGGGCAGCGACTTGGGGGTCAGCTGCTTGGACAGATACATCGCGACCTGGCGCGGACGGGCGACTTCGCGGGCGCGCCGCGCACTGGTCATCTCGGCCTTGCGGATGCGGTAATGTTCCGCGACCTGGGTCTGGATTTCGTCGATCGAAATGCGCCGCTGGTTGGCACGCAGGACGTTGGCCAGCACTTCCTCGACGAACGCGACATCGATGGCCCGGCCGGTCATCATCGCATAAGCGCCGATGCGGTTGAGCGCGCCTTCAAGCTCGCGCACCGAAGAAGTCACGCGCCGGGCGAGGAAATCGATGACCGGGCGCGGCATGTCGACGCCTGGCAGCGTTTCCAGCTTCGACACGATGATGTTGAAGCGCAGTTCGTAGTCGGCGGCATTGATGTCCGCGACCAGGCCCCACGACAGGCGCGACAGGATTCGCGGTGCAATGCCGTCCAGGTCCTGCGGCGCTCGGTCGGACGTGATCACCAGCCGCCGCCCGGCGGTGATGATCTCGTTCATCGTGTGGAAGAATTCCTCCTGCGTGGAATCCTTGCCGGCAATGAACTGGACGTCGTCGATCAGCAGCAGATCGGCATTGCGCAGCCGCTGCTTGAACCCGATCGTGTCGTTTTCCTTCAGCGCGCGAATGAATTCGACCATGAACTTTTCGGCCGACATCGAAACGACGCGCGCACCGCGATTGTGGGCGGTGAAGGTGTGGCCGATGGCGTGCAGCAAGTGGGTCTTGCCGCGCCCGGTGCCGCCATGGATGAAGAGCGGGTTGAAGCCGACGGTCGAGGATGTTGCCAAGGTGCGTGCCGCGGTGGCGGCGACTTCGTTGGCCTTGCCCACGACAAAGGTTTCGAACCGGTAGCGCGGATCGAAATTGGGCGCGTTGGGATCGCGCTCGGCTGGCGGCGGCGTGTCTTCGAGGATGAGCAACGGCCCGGGACGGGGCGCATCGGTGGACGCAATGATCCGCACGTTGCGGACGATCGGAAGCACGGTCTTCCACGCCAGTGCAATCCGCTCCCCGAAGTGCGACCGCACCCAATCGGCCATGAACTGGCTGGGCATCACGATGTCGAGCGTGCCGCTCTCGGGCTCGAAGGTGCCAAGTTCGGCGGGCTTGAGCCAGCCGTCGAAGGTGCGCGCGCCAAGGTCGCGGCGAAGCCCGGCGCGCAGCGATTCCCACGCTGCCTCTAGGGGGCGGGCGCCGTTTCCATGGTCAGATTCTCACCGCCGCCCTGCACTGGCTCGCGCCTCCCTCAAACAGCCCCCGAAGAGGCAAAAGGATGCCCCCGCCCGCAAACCCGAGTCGCGCGCCGAAGACCTCGTTTCTCTCTTGCCCCCAGCGCGAAACCACGCCCGGAAGATCGTTTTTGAAAGTCTGCGCCCAAGCTTTCAAGGCCGTTTTTTCACAGAAGTGAAATAATGGGCCTTGACATAGGAAACCCGCCGATGCTGCGCAGGATTGGCGGAAAACCGGGGAATTTATCGTTATCTCCGCGTTAACGCTTTTGCGAATCGCGGGAATTGCTGCATTTTTTGGACAGTCCAGAAACGGGACGAGCCGCCGGTCGCCCGGCGGCTCGCAAAAGCCCCTCGATTTGACGGCGGTTTAGCCCAGCGATGCGACGCGCTTGGACAGGCGCGACACCTTCCGCGACGCCGTGTTCTTGTGGATAACGCCGCGGGCCACGCCGCGCGCGATTTCCGGCTGCATCTTCTTCAGCGCTGCTGCAGCATCATCCTTCTTGCCCGTGGCAATCGCCGATTCGACGGCCTTGATGAAGGTCCGGATGCGGCTGACCCGCGAATGGTTGATCGTCGCCCGCACATTGTTGCGGCGGATGCGCTTCTTGGCCTGCGGCGTGTTCGCCATCGAAAGTCCTCGTTGAATAAGCAGCGTCAAAAGAAAAAGCGGCGCAGAGCCAAATGGCCGCGCCAGCGTGGGCGTTCCCCTACGCAGACATGCCCCAAAGGTCAACCGTCGCTAGCGCTGGCAACGCGGGCAGTAAAAGGTCGATCTTCCGCCCTGGACGAAGCGCCGGACCGTGCCGCCGCAAGCGCACGGCTCGCCCTCGCGCCCATAGACCGCGAAGGTCTTGGAAAAATAGCCGAGCTCGCCGTCGGGGCTGCTGAAATCGCGCAGGCTCGATCCCCCGGCGGCGATGGCCTCGCGCAGCACGTCCTTGATCGCCGGGACAAGCCGCTCCAGCCGTGTCCGCGACACCGATCCGCCGGCGCGGCGGGGATGGATGCCGGCCCGGAACAGCGCTTCGCACACGTAGATGTTGCCCAGCCCGGCGACGATCCGCTGGTCGAGCAGGAGCAGCTTGATCGCCGCCGTGCGCCCCTTGAGACGGCTTGCCAGATCGGCGGCCTCGAGCGTGAGCGGCTCGGGCCCGAGCGCGGCGAAGGCCGGCCAAGCGGGAAGTGCGTCGGTCGCCATCAGGTCGAGCGATCCGAATCGCCGCGGATCGTTGAGCGCGATGCGCCGCCCGCTACCGGTCGTCACCAGGAAATGATCGTGCTTTTCCACGGTCTCGGGATCGACTCGCCATCGCCCCGACATGCCGAGGTGGAAGACCAGGCTGTCGCCGCGGTCGGTGTCGATCACGCCATATTTGGCGCGTCGCCACAGCTTCGTCACCCGCGCCCCGGTGAGCCGTTGCCCCAGGTCCTCGGGCATCGCCCGACGCAAATCCGCGCGGCGCGCCTCGACCGAGGCAATGCGCTCGCCCAGCAGCACGCGATCCAGCCCGCGCACGGTAGTTTCGACCTCGGGAAGCTCGGGCATTGCGCACGCCATACCCAACCCCGCTCATCCTGAGTAGCGCCGCAGGCGCGTATCGAAGGACAGTGCTTCGATACGCCGCTGCGCGGCTACTCAGCATGAGCGGGGTAGAAGGATGCAGGTATGCGCTTTAAGGCCCATGCCCATGAACGATCAGGTCAATTTCGGCGATCAACTCGTCACGCCCGAAGAAAAGACGCAGCGTGTCGGCGCGGTCTTCAGCTCGGTGGCGCGGCGCTACGACGTGATGAACGACCTGATGAGCGGCGGCATGCACCGCTTGTGGAAGGACCGGTTCGTCAATCGCGTGAAGCCGCGCCCGGGCGAGCGCATCCTCGACATGGCCGGCGGGACCGGCGACATCGCCTTCCGCATGGCGCGGCGCGGCGCGCTGGTGACCGTCGCCGACATTAATCCCGATATGCTTAGCGTCGGCCAGGACCGTGCCGCCGACCGCACCATCCCCGGCCTCATCTGGCAGGTGGAGAATGCCGAGCGGCTGAGCTTCGCCGAAAGCGCGTTCGACGGCTACACGATCGCATTCGGAATCCGCAACGTAACCGACATCCCCGCCGCCTTGCGGGAGGCGCATCGCGTTCTGAAGCGCGGCGGCCGCTTCTACTGCATGGAATTTTCGACCAGCGACTGGCCCGGCTTTGCTGACCTCTACGAGGCCTATGCGTCGCGCGCGATCCCGCGCATCGGCAAGATCGTGGCCGATGACGAAGACAGCTATCGCTATCTGGTCGAAAGCATCCGCCGCTTTCCCAAGCCGCCGGCGTTCCGCGCCATGATCGAGCAAGCGGGCTTCGTCCGCGCCGCGTTCGAGCCGATGCTCGGCGGCCTCGTCGCCATTCACTCAGGCTGGAAGATTTGACCGCTAGCACCACCCATTTGTGGCGGCTGTGGAAATGGGGCCGGACGTTGGCGCGGCACGGGGCGCTGCGTGGGATCGAACAGGATCCCATGACCCCGCCGCAGGTCCGCCGGTTGGCCAAGGCTATTCGCTTCGGCATTCGAGTGCCGGATACCCCGATTACGCCCGTGCGCTGCAGGAGATCGGCCCGGCCGCGATCAAGCTTGGCCAGGCCCTGTCGACCCGTCCCGACCTGGTCGGAGACCGCGCCGCGCTCAACCTGTCGCTGCTTCAGGACGACATTCCCGCCTCGCCGTTCCCAGCGATCAAGCAGGTCATCGAATCCTCGTTCGGCGCGCCGCTCGAAAGCCTGTTTGCGCAGTTCGACGAAGTGCCCGTCGGCTCGGCCTCCATCGCCCAGGTGCATAAGGCGGTCACGACGGAGGGCCGCCAGGTCGCGGTCAAGGTGCTTCGCCCAGGGATCGAGGACGAATTCGCCCGCGCGATGGAAACCTACGAATGGGCCGCCGCGCATGTCGAGCGCTACGGCGGGGAGGTCGAGCGCCTGCGCCCGCGCCTGGTTGTCGCGCATTTCCGCCAATGGACCGCGCGCGAGCTCGATCTGCAGCGCGAGGGCGCATCAGCCTCCGAGTTGCGCGAGAATATGGCTGCCGAGCCCAACTATCACGTGCCCGAGATCGACTGGCGGCGGACGGCGCGGCGCGTGTTGACGCTCGAATGGCTCGACGGCACGAAGCTCAGCGATCGCGCGACGCTCGCCGCGGAAGGCCAGGATTGCGAGGCGCTCGCCGCGACCCTGGTCCGCGCCTTCCTCCGCCAGGCGGTAGTCGACGGTTTCTTCCACGCCGACCTCCATCACGGCAATTTGTTCGCGCTGCGCGACGGGCGCATCGCCGCGATCGACTTCGGGATCATGGGGCGGATCGACCGCCGCGCCCGCGTCTGGCTCGCCGAAATCCTCTACGGCTTGATCACCGGCAATTACCGGCGCGTCGCCGAAATCCATTTCGAGGCGCAATATGTGCCCGGCCACCACAATGTCGACGAATTTGCGACCGCGCTGCGCGCTGCGGGCGAGCCGATCCGCGGCCTCCCGGTCAAGGATATTTCGGTCGGGCGCATGCTCGAAAGCCTGTTTTCGATCACGCGCGACTTCGACATGCCGACGCAGCCGCACCTGCTGCTGCTGCAAAAGACGATGGTGATGAACGAAGGAGTCGCCACCGCGCTCGATCCCAACATCAACATGTGGGAGACGGCCGAGCCGTTCCTGAAGGAATGGATCCGATCCGAGCTTGGGCCCGAAGCTTATTACGCCGACCGCATCATCGACATCGTCCGCGCTGCGAAGAAGCTGCCCGACCTGGTCAACCGCATCGACGAATATTACCCGCCGCGCGGCGCCGCCCCGCCTCCTCCGCCGCTGCCGGAGATTGCGGTGATCGAACATCGCGGCTGGGGCGGCTATGCCGCGACCGCCCTGCTTGCCGCAGCGGCCGGCGCCGTGGCGGCGGTTGGAGCAATGCAGCTGCTTTGAAGAGCGATTGTCCCATGGCCCGGGTTACTGTATTGTCGAATTAATACAGTGAAAGGTCCCAATATGATCGGGTTTTTGGCCCTCGCCTTCGTTCAAGCCCCTGCCGCCTCCGTCGAGGTCCCATCACAGCCCGCTCTCAGCCAGATCATCGCTGCTCGCGACGCCGAGTTTTTCGCTCTGTTCTTCGAAGGTTGCGATCCGGTTCGCCTGCGCAAGATGATCGCCGATGACGTGGAATTCTACCACGACAAGGGCGGATTGCTCTTTACCAACGCCGAGTCAATGGTCGCCGACTACGCAAAGAATTGCGCAGCACGTCAACAGCCGGACGCGTGGCGGTCACGTCGAGAGTTGGTGCGATCGAGCCTGCACGTCGATCCCGTTCCGCGGCACGGCGCGTTCGAGGTCGGCGAGCATGTATTCCACGAGCGCAAAGGTAGTGGACCTGAAAAGCTGGTGGGCCGCGGCCGCTTCGCCATCATCTGGAAGCTCGACGGCGGTACCTGGAAGCTGTCGCGCGCGCTCAGCTTCGCCCACGGCTCCGCTACCCCTTGACCGAACCGGCGGGGCCCGCCTAGCGCTCGACCTCGTGCCGGCCGAAGCCTTCGGGCCCGGGCGGACGCGCGCGGATCCAGCGCGACGCGAGAAACTTGACGCCCGCCGTCACCGGCCGTCCGGCATGACGCATGCGCGGGTCGGGCCGCTGCTCGGCATCGGTGTTGGCGAACACCAGCAGGTCCCCCGTTTTGCCGCGAGCTTCGATCCCGATGTCGGGAAAGCTCGTCTCCCCACCCGCATAATCCTCATTCAGCCAGACAAGGGCGGTCAGGATGCGCGGATTGTCCATCCCCGCGACCGCATCGAAATGCGGACGATACTCCTGCGTCTCGGCATAGCGCAGCACCTGCAGCGGCTCGCCTTGCTCGACCGACGTGCCGGTGGCGGCCGCGATGCGGCGGTTGATCGCGCGCACGAACGGCCATTCGCTGACCAGCGGAAAGCCGCTCTTGTCCGAACGGCGGACGGGATCCTCGACGAAGCGCTGGAGTTCGTCGTGAAAGATGGTCGCGCGCCGCATCCGCGGCTCGGCGAGCGTGATGAGGAAGTCGCACTCGTCGGCCGACAACAGACCTTCATGACGCGCCACGCGCGGGTCGTCGTGCACCACCTGCAATGGATAATCGCCTCGCGGGATTCCGTCCGCGTCGAGATCCATGCGCGCGATCAGCGCCAGCTGCTGCGCCGCGACGGCGTCGCGTTCGGCCCATCGCCTAAGCACGTCTTGCGCACCCTGCCAGTCGGGGTCGCCGCCAACCCCGCACGCGACCAGTCCGGCAAGCGTGCGCGCTGCGCCGACATGGCCAAGCTCGGCCGCCTTGCCCAACGCCGCCCGCGCTGCCGCGGGATCGCGCGGCGCGAACCGCCCCTCGATCAGCCACAGGCCTTCAAGAAGAAAGGCATCGGCCTCGCCGCGCGCTTGCGCGGCGCGCAATAGGGCCAGCCCCTCGCCTGCCTGTCCCGCTTGGGCCAGCGCCATCGCCTGCTGCGCGCTCGTCGTCATGTGCGATCAGTGGCAGACGCAAGGCGCCTCCGCCAATCCCCTAGTTGTCGCTGTCCAGCCCCGCAGCGTCCCACACGGCAGCTACCGCGGCTTCGCTCGCCAGCCCGACCGCGGCGCCGACGATGACGTCGCTCGGATAATGCGCGCAGCGCGGGATTTGCGACGCCCCGACGGCCGCACCTGCAGCCAATGCCGCCGCTCCATATTCGGGATATTCGCGCGACAAGGCGCGGGCGGCCGCCATCGCGCCCGCCGAATGGCCTGACGGGAAGCTCGATTCTTCCTTGGCCTTGCTGTCGCCTTTGCGGATCTCCTTGTCGACCTTGCGCTTCGCGCTGCGCGGCCGGGTGCGGTCGAATTCCATCTTGATCGCCAGCTTGGCCGAGGTCGCGGCCTCGTGTGCGATCAGCATCCGCACGCCCGCGCGGATCAGCCGCTGCTTGCGCAACAGCAGCCCACCGACGATCACCGCCGCGCACAGGGTGCGCATCTGCGGCTGGTCGCCAAGTTTGCTGAACAGGTCGAGCGCCTTGACCGCGCGCGTGTCGCCGTGCGGTTCGAACAATTCATGCGTCGCGTGATCGAAATCGATCACATATCCTTCCGCCGCGTCGATCTGCTTTTCCAGGATCATGCGGATTCAACCGTCCGCCGCGCCTTAAGTGCCGCCGCCCACAGTCTCGACTTGGGCGATGATGCGCGGCATGGGTCGGTGCATGGCGCATGTGCTCCTGATCGTCGGCGGCGGGATCGCGGCCTATAAGTCGCTCGAGCTGGTTCGGCTGCTCAAGAAAGCCGGTCACCGGGTGACTCCGGTCCTGACCAGCGGCGGCGCGCATTTCGTGACCGAGATGAGCCTCGGCACGCTGGCCGAAAACCCAGTCCACACCTCGCTGTGGGAATTGAAGGACGAGGTCGAAATCGGCCACATCCAGCTGTCGCGCGCCGCGGACGTCCTGCTCGTCTGCCCGGCGACCGCGGATCTGCTGGCAAAGATGGCGGCGGGGATTGCCGACGACCTCGCAACCACCCTGCTGCTTGCGACCGACAAGCCGGTCGTGGTCGCCCCGGCGATGAATGTGCGCATGTGGCAACATGCCGCGACGCAGCGCAACGTCGCCCAATTGAAGGCCGATGGGATCCGCGTGCTCGATCCCGACGAGGGCGACATGGCGTGCGGCGAATTCGGTCCCGGCCGCCTCCCGGAGCCGCCGGACATCGTCGAGCGCATTGCCGACCTGCTCAAGTGACGCTGCGCGGCAAGCATATTATCGTCACCGCCGGCCCGACGCATGAGCCGATCGACCCTGTCCGCGTCATCGCCAACCGCTCCTCGGGCCGCCAGGGGTTCGCCATCGCCGCCGCCGCTGCCGAGGCCGGCGCGACGGTGACGCTCGTCGCGGGTCCGGTCGCGCTTGCAACGCCGGCAGACGTCCGCCGCATTGATGTCGAGACCGCCGCGCAAATGGCCGATGCCGTCATGACGTCACTCCCCGCCGACGCCGCGATCCTCGTCGCCGCAGTCGCCGACTGGCGCGTCGAACCCTCGGCGGAAAAGCTCAAGAAGGACGCCGGCCCGCCCCAGCTGGCGTTCGTCCGCACCCGCGACATCCTTGCCGAGCTCGCCACGCACGCCGATCGTCCCCGTCTCCTCATCGGCTTCGCTGCGGAGACCGAGCGGGTCGTCGCCAACGCCGTCGCCAAGCGCTCGGCCAAGCACGCCGACTGGATCGTCGCCAACGACGTTTCAGGCGGGGTGATGGGCGGCACGCACAATCGCGTGCATCTGGTCACCGGGACCGGCGTCGAAGACTGGCCCGAAGCGTCGAAGGAGGACGTCGCCGAGCGGCTGGTCGCCTGCGTCGCGCGCGCCTTACGCTGACCCGCACGCCTTGCACGCCGGATCCGCGGGAATGCGGATCGTCCGCCAGCTCAGCGCCTGTCCGTCGAACAGGTGGAGCTTTCCGCTCTGCTCCCCGCCCACGCCGACAATCGCGTTGATGGCGAGCAGCGCGGCAAAGCCGCCGACCGCCGCGGTCAGCGCACCCAGCACGCCCAGCTCCGCGCAATTATCGCAATCCTCGGCATCGAACGCGTCGCCGACGAAGCAGCGGTAGCAGGGCCGCCCCCGGAACAGCGCAACCTGCCCTTGAAATTGCACGGCTGCCGCGGAGAGCAAGGTCAGGCCCGCCGCCACGCAGGCGTCGCTCACCGCTAGCCGGGTCGCAAAATTGTCGCTGCCGTCGATGATGAGGTCGTGACCCGCAAGCAGCTCGGCGGCGTTGTCCGCATCGATCCGCGCCCGCCGCGGGACAACCTCGATCAGCGAATTCAAATCGGCGAGGCGCGCCGCTGCAACCTCCGCTTTCGACGCGCCGGCATCGCTTTCCCGGAACAGCGGTTGGCGGTGAAGATTGCTCAGTTCGATCGCGTCGTCATCAATGATGGTGATCCGCCCGACCCCCGCGCCCGCCAAGGCTGGCAGCACCGCGCTGCCGATCCCGCCCGCGCCGATCACTACAACCGATGCCGCTTTCAATTTGCGCTGCCCGACGCCCCCGACCTGCGGCAGCACGATGTGCCGCGCGTAACGGTCGAGTTCGACGTCAGTGAGCATCATCCTCCCCACGGGTTCGTGGGGAGGGGGACCAGCGAAGCTGGTGGAGGGGTTCTGAACGGCATTCCGAAGAACCCCTCCACCGCCTGCGGCGGTCCCCCTCCCCGGCAACTGCCGGGGCGGACGTGTATCACGTACCCGTGCTCCCGAAGCCCCCGGCGCCCCGGCTGGTTTCGCTCAACACTTCCACCTCGCGGAATGCGGCCTTGAGCACTGGCGCCGGCACCAGCTGCGCGATCCGCTCGCCGCGGCGCACCGCGAACGGCTCGCTGCCGAGGTTGGCGAGGATGACCTTCACTTCACCGCGATAGTCATGATCGATCGTGCCCGGCGTGTTGAGGCAGGTGATGCCATGCTTGAGCGCAAGCCCCGAGCGCGGGCGTACCTGCACCTCATAGCCTTCGGGAATGGCGATCGCGAAACCCGTAGCGACCGCGTGGCGCTGGCCCGGATTCAGCGTCAGGTCCTCCGCCGCGACGACGTCGAGCCCCGCCGCGCCATCGGTCGCATAGGCCGGCGCCGGCAATCCCTCGCCATGCGGCAGGCGCTGCAGCTCGATGTCGATCATTTCGCCTTCTTCCTCGCCGGCTTGCGGCCGCCCTTCTTCTTGGCCGGCCCCTTCGCTGCGCGCTCGTCGATCAGGCGGACGGCTTCGTCCAGCACGATGCCCTTGGGGTCGGCGCCCTTGGGCAGGGTCGCATGGGTCGTCCCGTCGCTGACGTACGGCCCGTAGCGCCCTTCCATCACCTTCACTTCGTTGCCGTTCGGATGCTTGCCCAGCACCGCGATCGGCTCGCGCGCCGCACCGCGACCACGCCCGCCGCCCGCCGCCGCATCGGCCAGCTTGGCGACCGCGGCGTTCATGCCCGTCTCGAACACTTCGGCGGTCGAAGCGAGCTTCGCATACTTGCCGTTGTGGGCAAGGTACGGGCCGTAACGCCCGATCGACGCTGTAATCGGCTCGCCTGTCTCGGGATGCGCGCCGATTTCGCGCGGCAACGACAGCAACCGCTCCGCGACCTCCAGATTCACGTCGTCGAGCGGAATGTCCTTGGGGATCGAGGCGCGCTTGGCGTCCTTGCCCTCGCCGCGCTCGACATAGGGGCCAAAGCGCCCGGTCTTGAGCAAGATGCCCTCACCCAGGTCCTGCGGGCCGTCGCTGGCGCCGCCCTCGGCTCCGCCCTGCCCGAATTTCTGCGTGTAACGGCATTCGGGATAGTTGGAGCAGGCGACGAACGCGCCGAATTTGCCGCCCCGAAGCGACAGCCGCCCGTTGCCGCAATTGGGGCAGATCCGCTGATCGCTTCCGTCCTCGCGCGGCGGGTAGAGCCACGGCGCCAGGAACTCGTCGAGCGCCTGGGTGATCTCTGACGGCTTCTGCTCCATGACCTCGCCCGCCTTGGGCTTGAAGTCGCGCCAGAACATGTCGAGCAGTTTTTGCCATTCGAGCCGGCCGCCCGACACGTCGTCCAGCTCTTCCTCGAGTTCGGCGGTGTAATCGTAGCTGACATAGCGTTCGAAGAAGCGCTCAAGGAAGGCCGTGACCAGCCGCCCGCTTTCCTCGGGGATGAAGCGCGCCTTGTCGACGCGCACATATTCGCGGTCTTTGAGGGTCTGCAGGATCGAAGCATAGGTCGACGGCCGGCCGATCCCCAATTCCTCGAGCCGCTTGACCAGGCTCGCTTCCGAATAGCGCGGCGGCGGCTGTGTGAAATGCTGCGTGGCCTCGACGCCGGTGTTGGCCGGCGCGTCGCCTTCGCGCAGCAAGGGCATGCGCGCGCTTTCCTCATCTTGCGCATCATCGCGGCCTTCGTCGTAGAGCGCCATGAAGCCGGGGAAGAGCACCACTTGCCCCGTCGCCCGAAGCACCGCCCGGCCAGTCCCGTCGCTCAGCTCGACCGTCGTCCGCTCGAGCCGCGCGGACGCCATCTGGCTCGCCAGCGCGCGGTTGTAGACCAGCTCGTACAGCCGCGCGTGGTCGCCAGACGCGGCCTTGGCGCGGTCGAAATCGGTCGGGCGGATCGCCTCGTGCGCTTCCTGCGCGTTCTTCGCCTTGCTCGTGTAATGGCGCGGCTTGTCCGGGACGTATCCGGCGTCATAGCGGTTGGCGATCGCCTTGCGCGCCGCGCTCACGGCCTCGGGCGCCATATCGACGCCGTCGGTCCGCATGTAGGTGATCAGGCCCTCTTCATAGAGGCCCTGTGCCACGCGCATTGTGTGGCTTGCGGCAAAGCCGAGCTTGCGCGCGGCCTCCTGCTGCAGGGTCGATGTCGTAAACGGCGGCGGCGGGTTCTTGGCGAAGGGCTTGGTTTCGACCGAGGAGACGCTGAAGCGCCCCGCCTCGACCGCCGCCTTGGCCGCGTCCGCATCGCCCTTGTTGCCGATCGTCAGCCGCTCGATCTTCTTGCCGTCAAGCTGGACGAGCCGCGCGGTGAATGGCTGCCCCGCACTTTCGAAGCTGGCCGACACCGACCAATATTCCTGAGGGCGGAAGATTTCGATCTCGCGCTCGCGGTCGACGATCAGGCGCAGCGCGACCGATTGCACCCGGCCCGCCGACTTGGCGCCGGGCAGCTTGCGCCACAGGATCGGCGACAGCGTAAACCCGACCAGATAGTCGAGCGCCCGGCGCGCCCGATAGGCATCGATCAGGTCGGTATCGAGCGCGCGCGGCTTGCCCATCGCCTCGGTCACCGCGCTCTTGGTGATGGCGTTGAAGGTCACGCGCCGGACGTCGGCGGGGAGCGCCTTCTTGCCCCGCAGCACTTCCTGCACGTGCCAGCTGATCGCCTCGCCTTCGCGATCGGGGTCGGTGGCGAGGATCAAGGTGTCCGCGCCCTTCGCCTCGTCGGTGATCGCCCGCAGCTGCTTGGCGCGGTCGGGCGAGACCTGCCACAGCATTTCGAACGCCGCGTCGGGATCGACCGAGCCGTCCTTGGGCGGAAGGTCGCGCACGTGGCCGAACGAGGCGAGCACGCGGTGCCCCGGCCCAAGATATTTTTCGATGGTTTTCGCCTTGGCGGGCGATTCGACGACGACCAGCTTCAATTTGATCCCTCACGCATACGCGTAAGGTGGTGCGCCGGGATTCACCTCGTCAAGCCGCTCCTTCACGCTATGGTGGCGGCAATGAATCAGGAATTGAAACAGGCGATCGCCCGGTTCGAGGCGGGCGACGGCGCAAATGCCGTCGAGACCATCCGCCGCATTGCCTCCGCCGGCGACCCCGACGCGCTCAACGCGCTCGGCATCCTCACCTGGAGCGGCAACCAGGTCGCCTCCGATCCGCCGCGCGGGCGTCTGCTGTTCCAATATGCCGCCTCGCTCGGCAATGCGCAGGCGGCGCTGACCACCACCAACCTGATGGCCTCGGGGATCGCCGGCGAGCGCAACTGGCCGATGGCTTTCGAGCGGCTCGAGGATGAAGCCCGCCTCATTCCGCAGCGCCGCCGCGCGCTCGACCTCATCCGCCGCATGGCGCTCGACGCCAACGGCGACCCGGCCGACGCGGCGGACGGCGAAAGCCTCTCCGATCGGCCCGAAGCGCGCCTCTTCCGCCAGCTGCTGACGCCCGATGAATGCACCTACCTGATCGACATCGCATCGCCCGGCTATCAGCCGTCGACCGTCTACAACACGGCCCGCGAGCTGGTTCGCGACACTATCCGCACGTCTCACGGATCGACCATCTACTGGCTGATCGAGGATCCCGCGGTGCATGCCATCAACCGCCGCATTGCCGCGATCACCGGCACGCGTTTCGACCAGGGCGAGGCGCTGCAGGCGCTGCGCTACGCCCCGGGCCAGGAATATCGCCCGCATTTCGATTTCGTCGAAGGCGCGGACAATCCCCGCATCTTCACCGCCCTCATCTATCTCAACGACGATTATGATGGCGGGGAGACGGCCTTCGTCCGCACCGGCCTCAAGGTCCGCGGGCGGCTGGGCGACGTCCTCCTGTTCCGCAACACCGGCGACGGCGACGCGCCCGAGCCCTTGTCGGAGCACGCCGGCTTGCCAGTGACCGCCGGCACCAAGTTCCTCGCCACGCGCTGGATCCGCCGCAACCGCTGGGTGCCGTGACCGTCAGTCGCGCAGGCTGACCTTGTTGCCGGCGTGCCGCTCGAGCCGCCCGGCAAGGTCGAGCTCGAGCAAGGCCATCTGCACCGCGCCCGGCGAACCGCCCGACAAGCGGATGATCTCGTCGACCGGCACCGGTGAGGGCCCAAGCAACGCATCGACCGCGCCGATCAGCCGATCGTCGGGGTCTTCGAGCGGGGCGGGTTCGAACATGCTCGCCGCCGACGCCACGCGCGACAGCATCGGCGTCAGCACCTCGGCCACGTCCGCCGCGTTTTGCACCAGCGTCGCGCCGTTGCGGATCAGCTGGTTGCAGCCCTGCGCGCGCGGATCGAGCGGCGAGCCAGGCACCGCCATCACCTCGCGCCCCGCCTCGGCGGCCAGCCGCGCGGTGATCAACGATCCCGATCGCGGCGCGGCCTCGACCACCACCGTGCCCGCGGCCAGGCCCGCGATGATGCGGTTGCGATAGGGGAAGTGCCGCGCGCGCGGCTCGGTCCCCGGCGGCATCTCCGCAAGCACCAGGCCGCGGACGAACATCGCTTCCTGCCGCGCCTGGTTTTCGGGCGGATAGAAGACGTCGATGCCCCCTGCGATGACCCCGATCGTGCCCGTCCCGATCGCCCCGTCATGCGCCGCGCTGTCGATTCCCCGCGCAAGCCCCGACACGACCACGAAATCCTGCTGCCCAAGTCGTGCGCCAGCCCGCGCGCGAAGCGGCACGCCGCGGCCGAGGCATTGCGCGCGCCGACCATCGCCACCATCCGCCGGTCGAGCAGCTTGGCCTGCCCGCGTGCGATCAGCAGCGGCGGCGCATCGTCAAGCTGCGCCAGCGCACGCGGATACAGTCCCTCACCCAGCGCCAGATAACGCGCGCCGAGCTTCTCGACGGCCGCCATCTCGCGCTCCGCTTGCTCGCGGCTGCATAGCTTGGGCGGCGTACCACCCCCGCGCCGGGCAAGGTCGGGAACGCCCGCCAGCGCCGCCGTCGCGTCGCCGAAGCGGCGGATCAACTGGCGATAGGTGACCGGCCCGATGCCGGGGGTGCGGACCAGCCGAAGCTGATCGACAAGCTGTTCGTTCAATCCTTGCCCTTCCCAATGCGTGGCTCGGTCCCAGCCTTCAGGCGAAGGATGTTTTCGCGGTGCTTCCATAGGATCAGCACCGCAAAACCGAGCAGCATTGGGAGGAGCTTGTCGTTACCGATGATCGCGGCAGTGATCGGCGCACTGACCGCTGCAGCCATGCCCGCAACCGACGAGATTCGGATCGTCAGAAGCAGCATGACCCACGCGGCCGCATAGATGATTGCGGCCGCGGGGATGAGGGGAATGAGGACGCCCAGGAAGGTCGCGACGCCCTTGCCGCCGCGAAACCTGAGCCAGACGGGATAAAGGTGCCCGATGAGCGCACCGAAGGCCGCGAAGGGCGCAATCTGCCGGTCGAACAGGTTTTCGACCAGCAAGATCGCCGCCGTCGCCTTGAGGCAGTCGAGGACCAGCGTCAGCGCCGCCAGCCAGCGGCTGCCCGTGCGCAACACGTTGGTCGCGCCGATATTGCCCGACCCGATCTTGCGCACGTCGCCCTTGCCGCCGAGCCGCGCGAGCACCAGCCCGAACGGAATCGACCCGAACGCATAGCCGATCGCCAGTGCAAGGATCATCTCGGTCGTCACGAGCCGGGTGGTAGCAAACGGTGACGACGGCGCAATCTCCTACCGAAGGCGCGACGCTGCCTCACATCCTCCCCAGCAGTTGCTGGGGAGGGGGACCATGCGTTAGCATGGTGGAGGGGTTCTTCGGGTGTCGGTCACACAAGCACGCAATTATCGCCGCAAGATGAGCTCGCCCGAAATTCGGCTTTGGGGCGTGCTCCGCACTCGTCCGCACGGCTTCAAATTCCGTCGGCAGCGCCCGGACGATCCGTTCATCTTCGACTTCTACTGTCACCGCGCGCTTCTCGCGATCGAGATCGACGGCTTCGCTCATGACTGCGGGACCAACCCGCAACGCGATGCGTCCCGAGATAAGTGGGCCGCGGGCAGGAGCATCGCCACGCTGCGGATTTCCGCGTCTGAAGTTCGCGATAATCTGGATGGGGTCGTAGCCGGCATCCTTCAGCGATGCTGCGAAAGAACCCCTCCACCAGCTTCGCTGGTCCCCCTCCCCTCGAACCCGAGGGGAGGATGATAATCTCTTCCACCGCCCCCCTCCTCTTCTTCGACTCCGGCGTCGGCGGCTTGTCGGTGCTCGGGCCGACGCGGGCTCTGCTGCCCTCGGCCCCGACCGTCTACGTCGCCGACAGCGCCGGCTTCCCCTACGGCAAGCGCAGCGAGGCGGAGATTGCGAGCCGCGTGCCGGCGCTTCTCGGTCGGCTGGTCGAGCGCTTCCGCCCACGCCTTGCGGTGATCGCCTGCAACACCGCATCGACCATTGCGCTCGACCACGTCCGCTCCGCGCTCGACGTGCCGGTCGTCGGCACCGTCCCCGCGATCAAGCCCGCCGCCGAGCAATCGCGCAGCCGCGTGATCGGCGTGCTCGGTACCGAGGCGACCGTCCGCCAGCCTTATGTCGACGACCTTGCCGCGCGCTTCGCCGCCGACTGCACCCTCATCCGCCAGGGCTCCCCCGCGCTGGTCGAGCTTGCCGAGGCCAAGCTGTCGGGAGGTGCAGTCTCGGTCGCCGACATCGCCGCCGCGACCAAGCCGATGTTCGCCGCCGACCGCGGCGCACAGATCGACACCATCGTCCTCGCCTGCACCCACTTCCCCCTGCTCGCCGACGAGCTGCGCGCGGCGCATCCCGGCGTCGCCCTGGTCGACGGCGGGCCCGGCATTGCCCGCCGCATCGCCTTCCTCACCCGCGGCCAGCCCTGGCCCGAGGCGCCGCCGCCCGGCATCGCGGTCTTCACCGGCGAGCCGCCGTCGCCGGCGCTGGCGGCCGCACTTGCGCGCTACGGCCTTCATGAGGTGCAGACCCTATAGTCCCTCTCTCTCTCTCTCTCACTCTCTGCCGGGGAGAGGGAGGAAGTTGCGAGTCGTTCGCTATGGAAAATCGCGAGCACGGTCGCTAAAGGCCCGGCCAAGCGAGGCCGATCCTTGAATTACGACGCCATCTTCCAGTCCGCGATCGACCGCCTTCACGAAGAAGGCCGGTACCGCGTGTTCATCGATATCCTGCGCACTAAGGGGCAATATCCCAACGCGCGCTGCTTCGGCGGCAATGGCCCCAAGCCGATCACCGTGTGGTGCTCCAACGACTATCTCGGCATGGGCCAGCACCCGGACGTGATTGCGGCGATGGAGGCCGCGCTGCACGACGTCGGCGCCGGCTCGGGCGGCACGCGCAACATCGGCGGCAACACCCACTTCCACATCCAGCTCGAAGCCGAGCTCGCCGACCTTCACCACAAGGAAGCGGCGCTGCTCTTCACCTCGGGCTATGTCTCGAACGAAGCCGCGCTGTCGACGCTCGGCAAGCTCCTTCCCGGCTGCGTCATCTTCTCTGACGAGCTCAATCACGCCTCGATGATCGCGGGGATCAAGAATTCGGGCTGCGAGAAGCGCGTCTTCAAGCACAATGACCTCGACCATCTCGAGCAATTGCTGCGCGAGGAAGATCCCGAAACGCCCAAGCTGATCGCGTTCGAAAGCGTCTATTCGATGGACGGCGACATCGCGCCGATCGCGGCCATCTGCGACCTCGCCGACAAGTATAACGCCCTCACTTACCTCGACGAAGTCCACGCCGTCGGCATGTACGGCGCGCGCGGCGGCGGGATTTCCGAGCGCGACGGAGTCGCACAGCGGGTAACCCTGATCGAAGGCACGCTCGGCAAGGCGTTCGGCGTGATGGGCGGCTACGTCACCGCGTCACGCATGATCATTGACTGCATTCGCAGCTATGCGCCCGGCTTCATCTTCACCACTTCGCTGTCGCCGGTGCTCGTCGCCGGCGCGCTTGCCAGCGTCCGCCACCTCAAGGTCAGCGCCGCCGAGCGTGAGGCGCAGCAGCAATCGGCGGCGATGCTCAAGGAGAAATTCGGTGAAGCCGGCCTGCCGCTGATGCCCAGCGTCACGCATATCGTGCCGCTGCTGGTCGGCTGCCCGGTCAAGGCCAAGCGCATCAGCGACATCCTGCTTGCCGAATATGGCTTCTACGTTCAGCCGATCAATTTCCCCACCGTCCCGCGCGGGACCGAGCGGCTGCGCTTCACACCCGGTCCCCATCACAGGGCGGACATGATGGACTCGCTGACCGCCGCATTGGTGGAAATCTGGAGCCGCCAGGAGATTCGGCTCGCCGCCTGAACTTCGCACTGTCCTACAGCCGCCACTTTCGGTTAAGCGCGGGCCGTGGCCGCACTTCCTCCAACATTCGTCATTCCGCATGCGCAACGGCTCGCCCCGTTGTCGCGCCTGAGCACGGCGGCGAGCTTTGGCGGCTTTCGCCAAGCGCGGCAGCTTGCCGCAGTTGCGCGCGTGAGCAGTGCGACCTTTAGTGACTTTTCGCCTCTGCGACGGCCTGCCCCGGCCTCGCGCGTGAACACCGCGACCTTTTGTGACTTTCCGCTGCCCGGCTGGCCCGTCTAGGAACGCCGGATGCGCATCGCCCTCGCCGCCGACCATGCCGGATTTCAACTGAAGGACGAACTCGCCGCCTGGCTGCGCGAGCAGGGGCATGAGGTCGTCGACCTTGGCACCAATGCGCCCGACAGCGTCGACTATCCCGAATATGGCTCGAAGCTCGCGCGCGCCGTGGCGTCGGGGGAGGCCGAGCGCGGTGTTGCCGTCTGCGGCTCGGGGATCGGCATCTCGATCGCCGTCAATCGCGAGCCCAAATGCCGCTGCGCCCGCGTCGACGACCCGCTGTCGGCCGCGCTCGCCCGTGAGCATAATGACGCCAACGTCCTCGCCCTGGGCGCTCGGCTGGTCGGGCCGGACATGGCCAAGGCCTGCGTCAGCGCGTTCCTCGGCACCGATTTCGCCGGCGGCCGCCATCAGCGGCGCGTCGATCAACTGTCTCACCTTCTGCAGGATTCCGACTGATGGCCACCGCCGCCGAACTTGTGTCCGACCTTAACTATCGCGTGCCCGCGGGGTTCTTCAGCAACGGCGTCGCCGCCTCCGATCCAGCGGTTGACGCGGGGATCAAGGCGGAGCTCGAACGCGAGCAGACCCAAATCGAGCTGATCGCGTCGGAAAATATCGTCAGCCGCGCGGTGCTCGAAGCGCAGGGCTCGGTGCTCACCAACAAATATGCGGAAGGCTATCCCGGCCGCCGCTATTATCAGGGCTGCGGGCCGTCGGATACGGTCGAGACGCTGGCGATCGAGCGCGCCAAGCAATTGTTCGGCTGCGGCTTCGCCAACGTCCAGCCGCATTCGGGCGCGCAGGCCAATGGCGCGGTGATGCTGGCGCTGACCAAGCCCGGCGACACGATCCTGGGCATGAGCCTCGACGCCGGTGGCCACCTCACGCACGGCGCCAAGCCCGCTTTGTCGGGCAAATGGTTCAACGCCGTTCAATATGGCGTCCGGCGCGACGACGATCTGATCGATTTCGATGAGGTCGAGGCTCTTGCCAAGGCGCATCGCCCGACCCTCATCATCGCCGGTGGTTCGGCCTATCCGCGCCACATCGACTTCGCCCGCTTCCGCGCCATTGCCGATGAAGTCGGGGCGACCTTCATGGTCGACATGGCGCACTTCGCCGGCCTCGTCGCCGCGGGCGAGCATCCCTCGCCGTTTGGCCATGCGCATGTCGTCACCACGACCACGCACAAGACGCTGCGCGGCCCGCGCGGCGGCATGGTGCTGACCGATGACGAAGCCATTGCCAAGAAGATCAATTCGGCCGTCTTCCCCGGCCTTCAGGGCGGCCCGCTGATGCACGTCATCGCCGCCAAGGCGGTTGCGTTCGGCGAGGCGCTCCAGCCCGAATTCAAGACCTACGCCAAGGCGGTGATCGCCAACGCCCGCACGCTTGCTGGCCGCCTCAAGGAACGCGGCGCGGATCTCGTTGCGGGCGGCACCGACACGCACCTGGCACTGGTCGACCTGCGCCCGCTTGGCCTGACCGGCAAGGACGCCGACGAAAGCCTCGAGCATTCCGGCATCACCTGCAACAAGAACGGCGTCCCGTTCGATCCGCTGCCGCCGATGAAGACCAGCGGCATTCGCGTCGGATCTCCCGCGGGCACCACGCGCGGCTTCGGCGAGGCGGAATTCCGGGAGATCGGCGACATGGTTGCCGACGTCCTCGACGGCCTCGTCAAGAATGGCCCCGAGAATAACGGCGAAGTCGAGCGCGCGGTCAACGCCCGGGTGCGTGATCTTTGCGCGCGCTTTCCTATTTATAGCTGATGCGCTGCCCCTTCTGCGCCCACGAAGACAGCCAGGTTAAGGACAGCCGCCCGAGCGAGGACGCATCCGCGATCCGCCGCCGCCGCCAGTGCGAGGCTTGCGGGGCGCGCTTCACCACCTTTGAGCGGGTGCAATTGCGCGAACTGACGGTGCTCAAGAAGGACGGCAAGCGTCAGCCGTTCGACCGCGACAAGCTCGCGCGCGCCATCGGCCACGCCACCCGCAAGCGCGAGATCTCGCCCGAGAAGATCGACCGCCTGATCAGCGGCGTCCAGCGTCAGCTCGAGACCCGCGGCGACGAAGTAAAAACCGCGCAGATCGGAGAGGCGGTGATGACCGGTCTCAAGGCGCTCGACCACGTCGCCTACATCCGTTTTGCGAGCATCTACAAGGACTTCAGCGACCCCGGCGACTTCGCCGAAATCGCCGAGCGTGTGGAGAAGGAGGCGGTGCCGCCCGGGCAGGACAAGCTGATTTGAGCTTCTGGGCGTACATTTTGCGCTGTGCGGACGGTAGCTATTACGTGGGACACACCGAAGAGTTGGACGTCCGGATCGGTGCCCACCAATCGGGGCTGATCGAAGGATACACGAACACGCGCCTGCCGGTGACGCGGGTGTGGAGCCAGGAGTTCACGACCCGCGGGGAAGCGCTCGATGCCGAGCGGCAAATCAAGGGCTGGTCCCGCGCGAAAAAGGAGGCGCTGATCCGGGGGGATTGGGACGGGGTTCAGGTCCTGTCCCGCAAGCTCTTCGTCCGTGCGTCCTTCGATACGCCGCCGGTGGCGGCTACTCAGGATGAGCGGGCTGAACACGATGAAAATATCCCGCTCATCCTGAGTAGCGAACGAAGCAATAGCGAAGGGCGCGTATCGAAGGACGCACGCCGTCAATGACTCCGCCAATCATCATCCTCGTCCGCCCCCAGCTCGGCCAGAACATCGGTAAGGCCGCCCGCGCCATGCTCAACTTCGGCCTTACCGAACTGCGCCTTGTCACCCCGCGCGATGGCTGGCCCAACCCCGACGCGGGCCCCTCGGCCAGCGGCGCCGACATCGTGCTCGAACGCGCCCAACTGTTCGACACAGTCGAAGCCGCCATCGCTGATTGCGCGTTGGTTTTCGCCTCCACCGTCCGCCGCCGCGACCTCGTCATGCCCGTCATCGGGCCGGAGGAGATGGCGACGCAAATCCATGCATCGCCCCAGCGCTCCGCGATCCTGTTCGGGCCCGAACGTTCGGGGCTGGAGACCGAGGACGTGGCGCTCGCCAACGCCATCGTCACGGTGCCGATCAATCCCGATTTCGGCTCGCTCAACCTCGCCCAGGCGGTGATCCTGCTGGCCTATGAATGGTCGCGGCGATCTGCCTTGTCGCAACCCCCAGCGAAGGAGCTCGAAACCCCAGCACCGCACGGCGAGATCGACGGGCTGATCAACCAGCTCGACGCCGAACTCGTTGCGAAAGGCTATTTCCATCCGCCGTCGCGGACCCAGGCGACACGCAACACCATCCGCACCATCTTCACCAAGACCGGCTGGTCGTCGCGCGAGGTCAAGGCGGTGCGCGGCATCATCCGTGCCCTCGTCGGGCCAAGCCGGAACCGCTCCGAAACTTGACCTCTTGGCACCTCTCGCCTAGGTGCGCCGCTCGCAATTGACCCTGCACGTCCGGTGAAGCGGTGGTCGCGTCAGGCATCTTGGCCTGGCGGTGCGGTTCCGGACATACTCGAAACGCGAATTGGAGAATGAACTGTGACGAAGCGCACCAGCGCCAAATATAAGCTCGACCGCCGCATGGGCGAAAATGTCTTCGGACGCCCCAAGAGCCCGGTCAACCGCCGCGAATATGGTCCCGGTCAGCACGGCCAGCGCCGCAAGAGCAAGATTAGTGACTTCGGCATCCAGCTGCGCGCCAAGCAGAAGCTCAAGGGCTATTACGGCGACATCACCGAAAAGCAGTTCAAGAAGAATTATTTCGACGCCAGCCGCATGAAGGGCGACGCCAGCCAGAATCTCATCGGTCTGCTTGAGCAGCGCCTCGACATGGTCGTTTACCGCGCCAAGTTCGCGCCGACGATCTGGGCCGCGCGCCAGCTGGTCAGCCACGGCCACATCCGCGTCAACGGCGTGAAGTGCAACATCGCCAGCCGCCGCGTGAACGTGAATGACGTGGTCGAGCTGGGTTCGAAGGCGCAGGAAATGGCGCTGGTCATCGAAGCGCAAAGCCTCGCCGAGCGCGACATTCCTGATTACGTCGTTCCCGACGGCACCTCGAAGGTCACCTTCACCCGCGTGCCCAAGCTCGACGAAGTGCCCTATCCGGTGCGGATGGAGCCCAATCTCGTGATCGAATTCTACTCGCGCTGACCTTGGGTTCGGCACGGACAATCAGGGCGGCCCTCGCGGGTCGCCTTTTTTGTTGCTAGCGCGCGGCACCATGGTGCAACCGCCACTTCCCGAATGGGCGCCGCATGAGACGGTGTGGATCGGATTTCCGAGCGATCCCGAGCTGTGGCTTGCGGATTTGAAAGAGGCGGAGTGCGAAGTCGCGGCGTTTGCCGAGGCGGTCCATGCCGGCGGTGCGGGCGAGCGGGTGATCCTCGTCGTGGCGCATGAGGACGCCGCCGCCGCGGCGCGCCGGCTCGCGCCTTTCGCCGACATTCTGGTCGAGCCGTTCGGCGACATCTGGCTGCGCGATACGGGCGCGATCGTCACGGGAACGGGCAAGGCGCGGCGCGCGCAGGGCTTTTGCTTCAACGGCTGGGGCGGAAAGTACGATCTGCCCGGCGACGACAGCATCGGGGAGCGCCTCGCTACGCATGCCGGGCTGCCATATGCGAAGGCCGACTGGATTCTCGAGGGCGGTGCGATCGACCATGACGGATCGGGAACGGCCATCACCACCGAGCAATGCCTGCTCAACCCCAATCGCAACGCGCTCGGCCGCGACGAGGTCGAGGCGCGGTTGCTGCGCGACCTCGGCTTCGATCAGGTGATCTGGCTCGGCGAGGGCCTGGTCAACGACCATACCGACGGCCATGTCGACAATCTCGCGCGGTTCGTCGCGCCCGGCCGCGTGGCGATTCCGACGCCCGCGAGGGATGATCCCAACGAGGCCGTCTATCGCGACGCGGCGAAGCGGCTGCGCGGCACCCGGCTCGATATCGTCAACCTCCCCTCGCCGGGGCGCATCCAGAGCGAAGACGGCGACATCATCCCGGCGAGCTATATGAATTTCTACATCGGCAATGCCGCGGTGGTGGTCCCGCAATATGGTGCGCCCAACGACCGCGCGGCGGTGGATGTGGTGCAGGCCCTCTTCCCCGATCGCCGCGCGGTGGGCCTGCGCGCGGATCACATCCTGACCGGCGGGGGCAGCTTTCACTGCATCAGCCAGCAGGTGCCAGTCTGACGCCCCTCACCCGCTCATCCTGAGTAGTATCAAAGACGCGTATCGAAGGACCGCGGGTGGTTCGATACGCCGCTGTTGCGGCTACTAGCATGAGCGGGTTGGGCGAAGTGCGAATACTCCCTATGTGCGCGCCATGACCAAGCTCACAGTCGCCGCGCTCCAGCTCGCGTTCACCGAGGACACCGCCGCCAACATCCGCGCGGTGAGCGATCTCGTGCGCGAGGCTGCGGCGAAAGGCGCCGAGGTCGTGTTGCCACCTGAACTATTCGAAGGCCCCTATTTCTGCCGCGTCGAGGACGAGAGCCTGTTCGCCACCGCGCGCCCGACGGCGGAGCACCCGTCGGTGCTGGCGATGCAGGAGCTCGCCGCGGAGCTGAAAATCTGGATCCCGACCAGCTTTTTCGAGCTCGACGGCCCGCACCATTACAACAGCCTCGCGATGGTCGGTCCCGACGGCAGCGTCGCAGGCGTCTATCGCAAGAGCCACATCCCCGACGGCCCAGGCTATGAGGAGAAATTCTACTTCCGCCCCGGGAATACGGGCTTCAAAGTGTGGGACGGGCCGCACAAGGCGACACTCGGCGTCGGCGTGTGCTGGGACCAATGGTATCCCGAAACCGCGCGCGCGATGGTGCTGATGGGCGCGGACATATTGTTTTACCCGACCGCGATCGGCACCGAGCCGCACGATCCCGACCTCGACACCAGCCGGCTATGGCGCCGGGCGATGATCGGCCATGCGGTGTCGAACGTGGTCCCCGTCGTCGCCGCCAACCGCATCGGCACCGAACACGGCCAGCGCTTCTACGGCCACAGCTTCATCTGCGACGAACGCGGCGACATGCTGGCGGAATTTGGCGCGGAGGAGACCGGCGTGCTGGTCGCGGAGCTCGACCTCGCCGCCGCCAAGAAACACCGTGCGGCATTTGGGTTTTTCAGAGACCGGCGGCCCGAGCTTTACGGGCGGCTTACGCAGGACGTTTGAGGGCCGTCGTAAATACCGCCTCAAACATGGCCGCGTCGAGCCGCCGCGTATTCTGGTTGTAGCGGCTGCAGTGGTAGCTATCGATCAACCGCCTGCTGCCGGGAAGCGCGTGCGTTGCACCATGCGCGAATTTGGTTCGTGCAACCGGCACTTCGAACGACCGGCACAAGCTGTCGTGCGCGACCTTTCCAAGGGCGATGAAGGTGGTCAGCCGCGGCAGCGACGCAATCCCCTCCATCAGGAATGGCCGACAATTGGCTTCTTCCTGCGGCAGCGTCTTGTTCTGCGGCGGCAGGCATTTGACGGCGTTGAGGATGATCGCGCCCTTCAAGCGCAGCCCGTCGCCGGGGTCGGCGCGATACTCGCCTTCGGCCAGCCCGAACTTGAGCAGGGTCGCGTAAAGCAGGTCCCCGGCGTAATCCCCGGTGAACGGCCGCCCGGTACGGTTGGCACCGTGCTTGCCGGGCGCAAGGCCGATGATCGCCAGCCAGGCCTGGGGATCGCCGAACGCCGGTACGGGCGCGTTCCACCAGTCGAGATGCTCGGCGCGGCATTCGTGCCGCAGCGCCACCAGCCGCGGGCATAAAGGGCAGTCGCGCGGCGCTTCGGCTTGCGGCAGCGGCGATCGGTCGGCGGGTTGTATTGCGGTCACCCCTCCCACTTACCGTTCGTCCTGAGCTTGTCGAAGGGCGTTCTTTTCTGCGTCCGTCACGGCTAACGCCCTTCGACTTCGCTCAGGACGAACATACGCCTTGCCAACCATCAATCACCTTTACGCCATCGCCATCGGTTCGAACCGCCCGCACGGCCGTCACGGTCGCCCGACGGGCGTGGTTGAGGCGGCGATTGCCCGGCTCGACCGCGACTTTGGGCTGTTCGACGCCTCGCCGATCGTCCTCAACGCCGCGCATGGCGGCGCGGGGCGCGACTTCGCCAATGCCGTCGCGATCGTCGAGAGCGATCTCGATCCGCTCGAGCTGCTCGCCCAGCTCAAGGCGGTCGAGGGCGAATTCGGCCGCCGCCGCGGTCGCCGCTGGGGGGCGCGCGTGCTCGACCTCGACATCGTCTTGTGGAGCGGGGGGAAATTTCGGCAGCGTGGCCTGACCATTCCACATCGTGCGCTTGCGACGCGTAGCTTCGTGCTCCAGCCGCTCGCCGCCATTGCGCCCGGATGGCGGGTCGAAGGCGGATTAAGCGTGCGCCATCTTGCGCACCGCCTTGCCCGACGCGCCCGGCGCGGGTAACCGGCGCGAGGCGCGTGGGCCCTTAGCTCAGTCGGTAGAGCAACTGACTTTTAATCAGTAGGTCGCTGGTTCGAATCCAGCAGGGCTCACCAGCCACCCTCGATCCGGGAACTAGCCGATCCCCATATGACGCGTCGGACGAAGCGCGGTCGCGTCCTCGCGCTTGCGCAGGGCAACGGTCATCAGGCCGAGGCACATCGCGAAGACGGCGCCCAGCGCGGCGGTGCGCAGCGGATAATCGACCAGGCTGTGCAGCAGGATCGCGGCGGATGCGATCGCTGCGGCCCGGGCAAAAGGCGACGAGGCCGCTGACCGCCACACCCCACCGGCGGTGAGCGCCCACCAGCCGAGAAATGCAACGATCAGCAAGATCCCCGGAAGGCCCAGCTCAAGCGCCAGTTCGAGATAGTCGTTGTGCGCGTGATTGGTGGCCACGCGGTCGGTCGTGTCGGGATCCTCGTAGTACCGATACACCGGGCGGAAGGTGCCGAGGCCGGACCCGAACGGCAAGAATTCGCGCGCGGCGGCGATCGTCGTCCGCGCCATTTCGGCGCGCGCACTGACCGACACTGAAGACCCAAGCATGCGATCGCCGACCGGGCCCAGCGCGACTGCCCCCGCGGCAACGGCAAGCAAGGCCAGCACCGGCACGGCCCAGCCGCGAACCATGTTCCGCGCCCGCGGCAACAGCATCAGGCTGGCCCCCGCGGCCGGCACGGCAAGGATCAGCGCAGCCGCGGAGCGATTGAGCGCGATGCCGACGGCAACGACGAGCGCGACACCGACCAGCACGGCGGCGATCCCCGCCCGTTGCTGCGTCTTGCGCCCGCGCGCGGCGACGAACAGCGCGGCGATGAATGGCAGGCTGACGACCAGCAGCTGCCCCATATGGTTGGCGTTGGCAAAGAAGCCGACGGCAAGCCCGAACGACGATTGCGGATAAAAATACCACGAAGAGGTCCCGTCCTCACCGCCGGCGACCTGAAGCACGCCAAGCAGGATCGCGGCGAGCGTGGCAAGGATCAGCGCCAGCGCCAGCCACGTCCCGCGATAGGCGCGCAGGCGGACGACGGCGCAGTACATGGCGACCGCCGGGATCGCGCGCAGCACAGTCGCGATCGTGTCGTGCGGCGTCAAGGATAGCGACATCGCCGGGAGCGGCTGTCCTAGGATGCGAAAGTCGGCGGCCAGGCCCGCGCGTCCACCAAGGCCAGACCAGATTGCAGCGGGCAGCGGGATCAATTGGAGGACGACCACGATCAGCGCGGCCAGCGCTAGCCAGGCCAATGCGCGCGCCTTGCCCGTCAGCGGTTCGCTTGGCGGTGCGAGCGCCGACCAGGCGATGATCGCGACCCCCGTTAGCTGCAGCAGGACGTTGGTCCAGATGCCTTGCGCGCTGCCGCCAAGCGTCAGGCACATCAGGAGGTAGAGCGGGGCGACCCCGTGGCGCATTCGGTCAGCCATCGGCGCCGTCCCGGGTCAGGCGAACCTCACGCACGATGACGTCGCTGGGCTGGGGCATGTCGGCGGCCGAACCCACCAGCTCGACGCGCTGCGCGGGGCAATTGCCCGCGATGTCGAAGACAAACCCTTTGGCCCCCATGTCCTTGAGTGCCCGCAACGCGATTTCGCTGTTCGTGCTGACGCACCATATCCGCCAGCGCAGGCCTGCACTTCGCGCACCACTGCCTGAAGCGGGTGCCGCAAGGCGGTAACGGCCGGGCCGCAGCAGGGTAAGCTGAGCCGCCAGCACTCCGTCTTCGCGCCCGTGGTAGATGACGTGGAGCCCGCCACCGCGCTGCCGCTCGGCAAGGCCCACGCCGGACGAGGTCAGGCTCCAATTGAAGGGCGGCGGCGCCGTGCCGTCGCTGAAGGTGGGATCGAACAGCAGCGCAGTGCCCGGGCGGGCGCCTGAGACAGCCATCCATACGCGCCTGGCTTCGGCATAGCGTCCGACCCGCACGAGATTGTCGATGAGTTGCGGCAGCCAGATGACGCCCGCGCTCTTACGCGTTGACAAAGCGAGGACCGCCTCGGCGTTGGCGGCATCGGCGGCGAGCGCCTGCATGGTGGCTTGCTCGAGCAAAGGTTCGGCCCGGAACAAGGCCCGCAGCTGCGGCCAGGTTGCGCGCTGCGACGCGAATGTCGCGACATAAGGGGCAAGGCTCGCGACGCCGTTGGGCGCGAGCCGCGCAAGGACGGCAATTTCGCGCAAGCCCGCCGCAGCATTGCCCTGGCGAAGATAGAGGTCAGCCAGAAAATACCGCGCGGGGAGCGATTGCGGGTCGCGGGACCTGGCGGCGGCGAATGCGCGCAGCGCCGACGCCACGTCGCCGCCAAGCTGGGCTTGGATACCGCGGACGAGATACGGTTCGGGCGCAAGCGGCGCTTTTGCGGCCGTCTTGGCGATCCCGGCCAAGACCGCGTCCGGAATGGGTTGCCGTGCGCGCGTCGCCGCGGCGATCGAGGTCATGCCCTGCGCTATTCGCACGTCCGGATGTCCCGGCCAAACCGCCGCTGCAGTCTCGGGGCGCAAGGCGGCGAAGCTATCGACCATCCCCTGCCGCACGATTTGGGCAGCCACAAGCACGGCAATCACCGCAACCAGAATGCGACGCACGGCCATCGGTGCACTCATCGCGGCGCGTCGATCAGGCGTCGCTATCCTGCGGGATCATCAGGATTTCGGTCCGCTTCCCGCGCACCTTTTCCTGCCCGTAGCCATAGCCGTAGCCATAACCATAGCCCTTGTAGCCGTAGCCCCCACGATGCTCGGTCGACTTGGTCAGGATCGCGCCCAGGACGTGCGTGCCGGTCGCTTCCAGCCGGTTGAGCGCTTCGATCGCGGCGCGCGTGCGGGTCTTGCCGCTTTCGATCGCGAAGAGGACGTTGCCCGCAACCGCCGAAAGCAACGGCGAGTCGGCCAGCCCCAGGGTCGGCGGGCCGTCGATCACGATCACATCGAACATGCCTTCTGCCTCGGCGATCACCTTGCGGATGCGGCCGGTGGCGAGGAGGTCGGCGGGGTTCGGCGGGACCGGCCCGCTTGGCAGCAGCCAAAGTTTCTCATGCTGGGTTTCGACCACATGCGCAGCAACACTGTCTTCGGTGGTCAGGAGCTTGCTGAGGCCGACCTTGTCATTGGCGGACTTGAAGGCGGGCTTGCGCAAGTCGCCATCGATCAGAAGTACGCGCCGTTCGCGGCGCGCCAGGTTCTGCGCAATGGCCAAGGCGCTGGAGGACTTGCCCTCGGCGGGTCGCGTGCTGGTCATCAGCAGCACCTTGGGCATCCCCGATTCCGTGCTGTAGCGGAGCGCGGCGACGATTGCCGAATAGGCTTCCGAGACCATGGATGTCGGATTTTTCAAATCTTCGACGAACGTATCCTTCGCCGCCGTCCTGGGCACGGTGCCGAGGCACGCCAGCTGCAGCTTTGTGCGGATATCCTCCCGCGTTTTGATCGTATCGTTGATGAATTCGAGGCCCACCGCGCCCGCAATGCCGGCGAGCAGCCCGAATGCGATGCCCGCCAACAGATTGAACAGCAGATTGGGCTTGAACGGCGCGCCTGGAACTTCACCGCGATCGACCACCGAGACGGGCGCAACCCCGATGCCGCCGGCAACGCCGATCTGCTTGTAGCGTTGCAAGAGCGCGTCGTAGAGGCTGCGGTTGGTATCCACCTCCCGCTGATAGATGTTGTACTGGATGCTGCGACCGCGAAGGTTCAGCACCGCGCCCTTGAGCTGCGCCACTCGCGCCTGAAGCGCCTGTTCGGCGGATTGAGCCGCGCGATAGTCGGCCAGCAAACTATTGGTCCGCCCCGATTGCATTTGACCGCCTTCGCGCGAGATGGCGGCGTCAAGCTCGTTAATCTGTGACTGCAGTGCCAGCATCTCCGGATGGTCCGGCTTCATGAAGGTCCGCTTCTGCTGGTAATCGGCCTGAAGCAGCGCACGCTGCTGTCGCAAGGCCTGGGTGCTCGCGGTGACATCGCTGGTCTGTCCAACCGACTGGGACTGACGGTAGGCGCCCTCCGCCGCAACCCGGCGCGCCGTCGCTTCCGACAAGGCCCGGTTCAGCGCAATGAGCGATTCCCCTTGCAGCGAGCTGGCGTCCGACGCGGGCTTGCCGTCCGTCCCTTGCGCGGTGGTGATGATGCCTTGCGCCTGCGCATAAGCAACCAGCGCTCGTTCGGACTTTTCGAGATCGCCGCGAGTCTTTGAAATCTGCCGTTCGAGGAAATTGCGCGCATAGGCCGACGCCTCGTAGCGTCGCTGAAGCGCGGAGTTGATGAAGCTGTCCGCAATGCCGTTGGCAATCATGGCCGCGAGCTGCGGGGAGGTGTCCGAATAGCTGAAACGGATCAGCTGCCCCTCTTCCGGCGGAATGACTCGAAGCCCCCCATGGACTTTCGCGGTCGCCATCTTCAGCCGGGTGCTGGCATCGGCATCCTGCGGCACGAAATCGGCATTATTGGCGAGGTTCAGTTCCTGCGCAGTCCGCTGGGCGACGCTCTTGCTGGCCAGGAGGCCCGCCTGCGTCGCGATGAAATCGAAAGAATTGGTGCTCGTCCGTTCGCGTTCTCGCGTGTCGTCCTCGCTCACGGACACGCTCGGGGGGTTGGCTTCCAGCGTGACCGACGAACGGTAGACCGGCGTTGTCAGCAGGGTAACGACGATTGCCACGGCAACCCCCACCGCAACCGCAGCAAGGATCAGCCAGCGCCAATGCTGGACGATCCGCAGGAAAGAGTTGAGGTCGAGGATGTTGGCGGCGGAATAGACCCTCTGCCCCGGCTGGAGCTGCGACGCGCCACCGGGAAGATATTGCTGGATCGGCCACGGCCCCTGGTCCGGAACGGTGATGCTATTATTCAATTACCGAAACTCCGGATTAGACTTACGCCCGTCATCTTAGAACGGTCGAAAAGCTGCAAACAACGGAAAGCCCTGAAGGATGCGCTTGAACGTCTCCTTGATGGCGGATCCGTCGACCACGACGATATCGCCCGGATAAAGCTTGGGATCCTCCATTTGCCCGCGGCGAATGGCGACCAGATCGAACGCGGCGGCCTGGCGCTGACCGTTGACGGTGCGGAAAACCGCGATCCGGCGCGGATTGGCGTCCTCTGTCGTCCCCTTGGCAAGCGCGACCGCGCGCAGCAGGCTGCTCGACCCGATGGTCGGGAAAGCGCCCGGTTCACGTACCGCGCCATCGACGGTAACGACGCGCGTCGTCGACTCCTTGATGCCGACGCTGACGTCAGGATTCTCAAGGTATTTCTCGCCAAGTCGAGCGGTCAGCTCGCGGTCCAGCTCGGCGGTCGAAAGGTTGACCGCCTTTACCTCGCCAATCAGCGGCATCGAGATATTGCCGGCGAGATCCACCGTATAGTCGCTGCTGAGATCGGTCATCTTGAGCACCTTGATCTCGACCTTGTCGAGGGGTGCGATGCGGTATCCGGTCTCGAGCGGGACCACCGTCGGGGCGTCGGGCAACGGAAGCGCGACATTGTAAGGAATGGGGCCGCCACGGCCTTCGGCGCATGCCGTAAGCACGCAAAGCAGCGACAAAGCGGGCAGCGTCAAGAATCGTTGACGCGTGGATATCGGGGCTAGAGACACTGAATCACCTCGCAGAAGAACGCGCACTACCCCCAATCGAACGAGATTCCCCGGCACGGCGTGAGTAATCCCCATGATGGAGCGAATCAATGCGCGGCCGGAATTGGGGCGCCTGCCGATTGCCGAGTGTCGATGAACCAACGCTTACCCTGATCGATCGCAAGGGCCGTCAGGACGCCGGTGGCATAAGCGCCGGTGTCGATGCCGATGCGATTGGGACGCTCCTCGACCTCCTTGCAGATCGTGTGGCCGTGGACAACAACGAATCCATGATCGCCCTCGTGCAGAAGGAACGGGTCGCGGATCCATCGCAAGTCCTTCTGAAGCTGCGAATCGAGATCGACACCGGGACGAACGCCCGCATGAACGAAAAGATAGTCGCCGAATTTGAAGGTGTCCCCGAAGCTTTCCAGGAACGTCTTATGCTCCTCCGGGATCGCCGCCCGGATCCGCGCGAGGGCATGATCGGCTGAAAGCGATCGGATCTCGCCCGGCTCTTCACCGTAGCTGCGCAGGCATTCGGCACCGCCAAATCGAAGCCAGCCATTGATCAGATCGTCTTCGCCCGCAAGGATCCGCAACAGGACTTCCTCGTGGTTGCCCAGCAGGAAGACGGTCCGGACTCCCTCATGACCATAATTGCGAAGGCGCTCAACGACTTGCGCGGAACTGGGACCACGGTCGATCAGGTCGCCGACGAATGCCAAAACGATGTCCGCGTTCTTCCGCGCGGACATATCCGCCTCGATACGGCCGAGGAGCTGCTCAAGCAGGTCGAGACGACCATGCACGTCGCCAATCACATAGGCACGGTAATTCGGGGACCGGACGGATAGGCAGGCTTGCGGGAAAACATGAACATCCGGCCCTAAACGACTGCCGCATCAAGAAGCTGCAAGGGCCTAGGCGCTAAGCAGCGGGAAGCGCGGAATGTCGACATCGAAGGCCGTTCCGTCCTCATCGACCATGCGATACGTGCCGGACATCTCACCACTCGGCGTATCAAGCGGGCAGCCTGACACATAGTCGAAGCTGGCGCCGGGGCCGATCAGCGGCATTTCGCCCACCACGCCTTCGCCATGCACCTCATGAACCGTGCCGCGCCCGTCCACGATGCGCCAGCTGCGCGACAACAGCTGCACCGCCACGTCGCCGCCGTTTTCGATACGCACGTGATACGACCAGAACCAGCGTTGCGACGCGGGGTCGGATTGTTCGGCGAGATAGCTGACCGCCACCCTGACCGCGATTCCGCGGGTCAGCGCAACGTTCGGAAACAGCATCGCCAATGTGTCGTCCATCACCGCGCCACCTAAGCAAGACCGCCCGCGCGGCGCAACCGTTCGACGAGCCGCGCCCGCGCGTCGAGCAAGTGCGCCGAGCGCCCGGTAAGGATGTCGCGGGCCATGAAATGCCCCGTGATATCGAGCCCTTGGGCGATATCTTCCCACGTGCCCCGCCCGCCCGCGCGCATGAACGCGGGCAGGGGGAACAGCTTTTCGGCATAGGGTTCGGCGTGAAGCGCACTGACCGCGCGTCCCGAGGCGGGGCTGACCGCGACAACGTCGTCGCGCGACCCCGACACCGCGCAAGTGTCGAGGTCGAGGCCGAAGCCCATTTCGGCGAGCAGGAGCAATTCATATTGCACCAGGGCGGCGCCCCACCCCGCGGCGGACGGTGCGGCTTCGATCGCTTCCAGCAATCCGTCGAGCAACGCATATAGCCGCGGATAGGATTGCCCCTCCGGAAGCGCCGCTGCGGTGAGCACAGTCGCCCATTCGATCGCGGCGGACGGAATCGGCTCGGACAGGAGCGGGCCGCGGCTATGCAACAGCTCCAGCGCCGCGTGGGGCAGCTGCGAGTCGGTGCGGGCCGACAGCTGCGCTTGGACCACATTACCGCCGATCAGCATCGGCCGCATGCGCCGGCCCCCGGCACCGCGGACATATGCCGCAACCAGCCCCTCGCCTGGGGTCATCAGGCGCACGATCGCGCCATGCTCGCCATGGGTCCGCAGCGCGCAGACGATGGCGCGGGTGGTCAGGCGCATGGAAGGCCCCTTCTCCCCCGCGGGGAGAGGGTGGCGTTGCTGCGCTACCCCCGCGGATGGAAATAATCATAGACCTGCCGCGCGGTCGCCTTGCTGATGCCCGGCGCTTTTTCGAGATCCTCCAGCGCCGCGCCCTTGACCGCGCGCGCCGTGCCAAAGTGCATCAGCAGCGCGCGCTTGCGGTTGGGGCCGATACCGGGGACTTCATCGAGCGTGCTCGTCGTCAGGCTCTTGGCGCGCTTGGCGCGGTGGGTGCCGATGGCGAAGCGGTGCGCCTCGTCGCGCAGCCGCTGGAGGTAGAACAGCAGAGGCGAATTGGTCGGAAAGGTCAGCTCGCGCCCGCCGGGCAGGTGGAACACCTCCCTGCCCTCGCGTCCGTGATGCGGCCCCTTGGCGACGCCGACGACCGGCACGTCGTGGACGCCCATGTCCTCCATCACCTCGCACACCGCCGAAAGCTGCCCCTTGCCCCCGTCGATCAGCACCAGATCGGGCCAGTCGCCGCTGGTGCGGTCGGGATCTTCCTTTTCCAGCCGCGCGAACCGCCGTTCGAGGACTTCGCGCATCATGCCGAAGTCGTCGTTGGTCTGCGCGGTCTTGATGTTGAACTTGCGATAGCTGTTCTTGCGCAGGCCCTCGGGGCCCGCGACGACCATCGCGCCGGTCGCGTTGGTGCCCATGATGTGGCTGTTGTCATAGACTTCGATGCGCTTGGGCACCTCGGGCAGCTCGAACGCGTCGGCCAGTTCGCGCAGCACGCGCGTCTGCGTCGTCGTCTCCGCCATCCGCCGGTCGAGCGCCTCTTCCGCGTTGCGTTTGGCCTGGTCGAGCAATTTGCGCCGCGTACCGCGCTGGGGCTGCTCGATCACCACCTTGCGCTCCGCCCGCGCGCTCAGCGCCTCTTCCAATACCTCGCGCTCGAGCAGCTCGCGGTCGACCAGGATGCGCTTGGGCGGCGGCATGTCCTCGTAAAATTGGACGAGGAAGCTCGCCAGCACTTCGGCCTCGGGCACGTCATTGGTGTGCGCGGGGAAGAAGGCTCGGTGCCCCCAATTCTGCCCGCCGCGGATGAAAAAGGCCTGGATCGACATCGTCCCGCCCTTGCACGCGAGCGCAAACACGTCGGCGTCGCCTAGCCCCTCGGCATGCACCGTCTGGCTGCCCTGGATGTACGTCAGCGCGCGCAGCCGGTCGCGATAGACCGCGGCGAGCTCATAATCGTGCCGCTCGGCGGCTTCCGCCATCGATTTGGACAGGCGCGCCTGCACCCCGGTCGACTTGCCTGCGAGGAACGCCTGCGCATCGTCGACCAGCTCCGCATAGTCGGCCTGCGCAATACGCCCGACGCACGGCGCCGAGCAGCGCTTGATTTGATACAGCAAGCACGGCCGCGAGCGGTTGGCGAAGAAGCTATCCGAGCAGCTGCGCAACAGGAACAGCTTCTGCAGTGCGTTGAGCGTCCGCGTCACCGATCCGGCGGAGGCGAACGGCCCGTAATATTGCCCCTTGATGCGCCGCGCGCCGCGATGCTTTTGCACCCGCGGAAAGGCATGATCCTCGCGCAGCAGGATGAAGGGGAAGCTTTTGTCGTCGCGCAGCAGCACGTTGTAGGCGGGGCGGAAGCGCTTGATCAGCTGCGCTTCGAGCAGCAGCGCCTCGGCCTCGGTCCGCGTGGTGACGATGGTCATCGACCGCGTCTGGCTGACCATTCGCTGCAGCCGCTTGGGCAGCTTGGTCACCTGGGTGTAGCTGTTGACCCGATTGCGCAGCACCCGCGCCTTCCCCACGTACAGCACGTCACCGCGCGCATCCTGCATCCGGTACACCCCCGGCCGCGACGGCAGCGTCTTCAGCACGTTGCGGATCGCCGCGATCCCCGCCTCCAGGTCGGGCGCCTCGCTCCCGCGCACCGAATAGGTCGCCGCATCCTCATTGAAGCGCGCGGCGGCATTGGGCTGGTCGGGACGATCGGCCTTAGTCACGCGGGGTGATTTAGGGTTTCGGCCGCAGGGATGCGAGGACGGAAATGGGCTTTGATGAAACGGCGACCCAGGCGCTTCACGGCCAATCATGCTAAACCGCCCGGATGAGCGTCGCCTTTCGCCGTGAGAGTGATGAAGAGCATCTCGAGCCCAAGTTCGAGCTGCCGATCCCGCCTGGGCCCAACCTCGTCACCAGGCGCGGGCTGTCGCTGATCGAACAGCGCAATGCGGAGCTTGAGGGCCGGCTTGCGGCGGAATTGCCCGAGGACGAGCGCAAGGCCGTGCTGCGTGACGCGCGCTACTGGCGGCAGCGCCTCGCCAGCGCGCAGCTCGCACCCACGCCCGATGGCGAGACGGTGGCCATCGGGACGCGCGTGACAATATTGCAGGGCAAGACGCGCAAGACGCTGGAAATCGTCGGGCACGACGAGGCCGATCCGGCCGAGAAGCGTATCACCTTCGCGTCCCCGTTGGCGCGCGCAATGCTCGGCGCCAACGTCGGCGAGGTCGTCGATTATCGAGACGACGAGACGATCGAGATCGTAGCCATTGAGGTGCGGCCCGACTGATCGGGTCGGGCCGCTCGGTTCGCTACTCGCGCGTGGTTGCTACGCTGGTAACCTGATCATCCTCGTTGGCGACGATGACGGTTTCGGCACCGTTGGTGCCCTGCATGCGCAGGATGCGGCGGTTCTGGACGCTGCGCCAGCCCACCGCCACGATCAACGCGCAGACGGCAAGGCCGAACATGATGGCCATGAGATTGCTTGCGGATTCGGTCATTTTTCGTTCCCCTGAGTTCAGATGTTCAGGGGAGAAAACCGCCTGCCCGGGACAAAGGGTGCGCGTGGCCGCAATGCTTCCCGATCTGGGACGAAGCGCCTCACGCGGCGGCGCGCGCTTCTTCTTGCTCGCTCAGCATCCAATCGACCGCGGCGCGGGCGTGGATCGCGGTTGAATCGTAGACCGGCAGCACGTTGGCGCGGACGTCGACGGCGAGCACCAGCTCGGTGCAGCCGAGCACGATCGCCTGGACCTTTTGCTTCTGGAGCTCGGTGATCAGGGTCTTGAGTTTGCGCTGGCTGTCGCGGACGACGCGGCCGGCGGCGAGCTCTTCAAAGATGATCCGGTCGACTTCGCGCATCCAACCCGCCTCGATCGGTGCCAGGGTGATGCCGCGCGCTTCCAGCCGGTCGCGGACGTGGCCCTCGGTCATGGTGAAGCGCGTGCCGAGCAGCGCGACGCGCCCGCGGCGGTCGGCGACGATGCGATCGGCGACGGCATCGCCGATGTGAAGCAGCTGGATGCCGACCGCGGCGGCGACATCGTCATAGACCATGTGGCCGGTGTTTGAGGCGATCAGGCCGCCCTCGGCCCCGCCATGTTCGAGATTGCGCATCGCCTGCGTGGTCGCGGCGGCAACCCCCGCCCAGTCGCCCGCCAGCTCCATTTCAGCGATCGGGGCGAGGTCGAGACTTTCGACTGCCAGCCGCGCGCTGTGCAGCCCGCCAAGCCGATAGGCGATCGCGCGGTTGATATGATCGTAATAAAGCGCGGTGGACGCCCAGCTCGTCCCCCCAACGATTCCCAGCTTGCGCAACGTTCGACCCCTTCCCGATGAGCGGCGCCAGCGAGATCGCGCGCGCCCAAAACGCTTGTCACGCAAGGCGAAGCTGCCGCGCAAGCGGTAACGAACCGGGTTAGCGGAAGTTGAATCGAAAATCGGTGGATTGTTCGGAAAAGCCGTCAGCCGAGGTTCTTGACGATCTCCTCGACCATCTTCTTGGCGTCGGCGAGGAGCATCATCGTATTGTCGCGGTAGAAGAGCTCGTTATCGACGCCGGCATAGCCGACCCCGCCCATTGATCTTTTGATAAACAACACGGTGCGGGCCTTTTCGACGTCGAGCACGGGCATGCCGTAGATCGGCGAGCTCTTGTCGGTCTTGGCCGCGGGGTTGGTGACGTCATTGGCGCCGATGACGAATGCGACATCGGTCTGCGCGAATTCGCTGTTGATATCCTCCAGCTCGAACACGTCGTCGTACGGCACATTGGCCTCGGCCAGAAGCACGTTCATGTGCCCCGGCATTCGCCCCGCGACGGGGTGGATCGCATATTTGACGCGCACCCCTTCCTTCTTGAGCAGGTCGCCCATCTCGCGCAGTGCGTGCTGCGCCTGGCTCACCGCCATGCCGTAGCCGGGGACGATGATCACCTGGTCGGCCTGCTTCATCAGGAACGCCGCATCCTCGGCCGATCCGCGCTTGTACGGCCGGTCGATCGCCGCCGCCGCGCCGCCCGCGACCGCATCGCCGCCAAAGCCGCCAGCGATCACCGAGATGAAGCTGCGGTTCATCGCCCGGCACATGATGTAGCTGAGGATCGCGCCCGAGCTGCCGACCAGCGCCCCGGTAATGATCATCGCGCTGTTGTGCAGCGTGAACCCCATCGCCGCCGCGGCCCAGCCCGAATAGCTGTTGAGCATCGAGATCACGACCGGCATGTCGGCCCCGCCGATCGGGATGATGAGCAAGAAGCCGATGGCGAAGCTCAGTGCCGCGACCGTCCAGAACACCCACGGCGACTGATCGACCGTGAAATACGCGATCAGCCCGAGAATCGCCGCCAGCGTCGCCAAGTTGATGACATGGCGCAGCGGGAGCAGGATCGGCTTGCCGCTCATATTGCCGTTAAGCTTGAGGAAGGCGATCACCGAGCCGGAGAAGGTGATCGCGCCGATCGCTACGCCGAGGCCCATTTCGATGCGGCTGACCGGCTCGATGCCATCGGGCCCGAGGATGCCGAACGCGCCGGGATTGAGGAACGCCGCCGCGCCGACCAGTACTGCGGCCATGCCAACGAGGCTATGAAAGGCCGCAACCAGCTGCGGCATCGCCGTCATCTGGATCTTGCGTGCGGTGATCAAACCGATGCCGCCGCCGATCGCCACCGCGGCGAGGATTTCGGGCAGGCTTGCAATCTCATGCACCGCGAGCGTCGTCACGACCGCAATGGCCATGCCGATCATCCCCGCGCGGTTGCCGCGGCGGCTGCTTTCCGGGCTCGACAGTCCGCGCAGCGCGAGGATGAAGCAGACCCCGGCGATCAGATAGGCGATCAGCACCCAGGCGGGCGTCGCCGCCGCCTCATGCATGGGTCTTGTCTCCCTGCGGAACCGGACGCTCCTTCTTCTTGTACATCGCGAGCATCCGAGCGGTGACTGCGAAGCCGCCGAAGATGTTGACGCTCGCCAGCACCACGCCGAGCAGGCCGAGCCACTTCGCCGCCGGGCTCGCCGCCGAAGCCGCCGCGATCAGCGCGCCGACGATGATCACTGACGAGATGGCGTTGGTCACGCTCATCAGCGGGGTGTGAAGCGCGGGGGTTACCGACCAGACGACATAATAGCCGACGAAGCAGGACAGCACGAAGATCGACAGGATTGAAACGAAGTCCATGAGCCCTCCGCCAAGCAGCAGGCGTTTGTGGCCGCTCGCTTCCAGGCTGTCGAGAGGGGTTTGGAATGGAGGTTCAACGCGCCGGACCGAACGTTGTTAATTCGAACGGGGTTATCGAATTAATAACCTTTCCCCGCGCACACATATGCCCGTGTTCAATGGGGAGAAGTGCTCGGTGCGCTCTCGGGAGGAAAAGACAGCTGCGCGGTCGCCGTCTTGGCTCCTGCTATGGACGGCGCTCGCCGGGCTGATCTTCGGCCTGATCCAGTTCGGCGAACCGCTGGAGGATGCGCTTCGCACCCTCCGCAATCAAACGCATTCCAATCGAGCAAGCGGCGATATCGTCATCGTCAAGATCGACGAAGCATCTGTCCGTGAGGTCGCCGCATGGCCCTGGTCGCGCCGCGAATACGCCCGATTGACCGACGAGCTGGCCCGGTCCGGTGCGCGCCGGATCTTCTTCACCACGCCGTTCTACGGTCCGACGACCGCAGCCGACGACCGGAAATTCGCCGATGCGCTGAAACGCTCCGGGCGAAGCGTATTGGCGGTCAAGACCGTTACCGGCAGCAGCTCCAGCCTGCAGACGGGCGCCTTGCCCTATGCGCCCCTGGCAGACGCAGCCCAACTGGGATCGACCAGCGTCCGGTACAATTTCCGCTACACGGCATGGAAAATGCCGTTCGCGATGCCGATCGATGGGCGGACGCTGCCGTCCTTCTCAGCCCTGCTCGCCAATGTCGAGGGCCGGGCAACGGGCGAAACCTTCATCGTTGATTATTCCATCGACCCTGCCAGCATCCCCTCGGTTTCAGCGCGGTCCGTGCTCGGCAACCGGCTTCCGGCTGAGTTCGTCCGCGGCAAGGACGTCATCGTCGGACCGACCACGACAACCGCCGCCAATGAGCTGTCGAACATTCCCGGTATCGGCGAAATGGGCAGCGTCTATCTTCATGCGCTGGGAGCGGAGACACTCAAGGACGGACGTCCACTCTACCTCGGCTGGGTGCCCTTCTATCTGGCGGCGATGGTGCTTGCTGCGCTCTCCCTGCGGTTAAGGCATTCGCGCCGGCAGGTCCCGCTCATCGGCGGCTTTATTGCTTTCCTGCTGGTCGGGACGATCCCGCTCGAAGCGCGCGGCATCCACGCCGATATTACGCCAGCCTTGTTCGTCATCCTCACCGTGACGTCCGCGATCGCCTGGCGGCAGTATCGACAGCGAGGCATGCTGAACGCCGTCTCCGGGTTGCCGAATCTGACCGCACTCCAGGCGAGGCGCGCCGGCCGGAACGAAGCGATGATCGTTGCACGCATCCTTAACTATGCGGAAATTGTCGCAGCCTTGGCGGCCGAAAACGAAAAGCAGCTCGTCGATCAGATTGTCGCCCGACTGTCGCTCGGCTCGAAAGACCGAACCTTCTATCACGGGGACGGCGGGCTTTTCGCCTGGTTCGAGCAATCGGCGGAACCGTTCGGACATCACATCGATGCGCTTTACGCGTTATTCCGCAATCCAGTGAGGATCGCGGGCTTGCCGATCGACGTCGCGATCAGCTTCGGCGTCGAGATCGGCAGCGGCCGTTCGCTGGCCAACCGTCTCGCCAGTGCCACCGTGGCTGCCGAGGAAGCCGCGCATGCAGGCCTCAAGTGGAAATATCACGATCCCGGCACGATCGAGGATGCGTCGTGGAAGCTATCGATGCTCAGCCAGCTCGACTCGGCCATCGACAAGGGCGAAGTTTGGATTGCTTTACAGCCTCAGCTCGACCTTAGGACTGGTCGCATCTCTGGCGCCGAAGCGCTGGCGCGATGGACGCACCCGGAAAAGGGGCCGATCGCCGCATCCGAATTCGTCGCCGCGGCTGAACAACACGACCGCATCGGCAAGCTGACCGACTTCGTCCTGGAAAAGGCCATTGTGGCCGCGGCGGAAATCAACAGTCGCGGCCATGAATTCGGGGTGGCCGTGAACCTGTCCGCACGCCTTTTGTCGGACCGCCAACTGACCATGCGGGTTGCCGCGCTCCTCTCCCGCCATGGGCTTGCGCCCAAGCACCTCACCCTTGAGCTGACGGAGACGACGGAGTTGGCGGAAGGCGGGGAGGCGCTCGCCATGCTTTCGCGGCTGCGCGACCTCGGTGTCGAGATTTCGATCGACGATTACGGCACCGGCCTGTCGACGTTGAACTATCTGAAGAAGATCCCCGCCAACGAGATCAAGATCGACCAAAGCTTCGTCAAAGGATTGTGCGACAATCGCAGCGACCGCTTGATGGTGCAGTCGACCATCAGCCTTGCTCATTCGCTCGAGCGGCGAGTCGTTGCCGAGGGGGTCGAGGAACGCGAAACGCTCGATACGCTTGCGGAAATGGAATGCGATCTGGCGCAGGGATACATCATCGGCCGTCCGATGAGCCTTGAAAGCCTAATGAAACGCATTGTCGCCGACTCGCGCCGACGCGTCGCGTAACTTCAAACAACTTGCGGAATTGGTGCACTTGCTTGCTGACGTAGGTGCGCGACTTGAACGAATTGGTTAATCTGTTGCTAACCATCTCAATTAAGGTTAATGTCCCCTCAACTGCCGAATCGCAGTTTGAACAGGGGAATGACGATGAAAAAGCAAACCCGTGGGTTCTGGGATCTGCTTGGTTGGTTTTGGCGCTAAGCCGAAGCAAGATTAGCTGAGGCCGGGCTTCCGGCTTAAATCTCAGGCAAATCAAAACGTTAAGGCGTCTGCAGGAATGCGGGCGCTTTTTCGTAGTTGCGTCTCCCATCTATTGCGAAGTGCGGCGAAGTAACGATCCGAGGCGGACCGGCCTGACCCCTGCCGCGAGTTGGCGACTCGGACCGAATGCGTCCGCTCACGACTGGTATTGCGATCGTCCCCTGATCTTGGCCCAATGCCCTGCTACAGCGCCAACATGCTGCGTCAGTTCATCGGCTCCGTCATCGTTCAAGCGCCCGCCCAAGGCCTTCATCCTGTGGGTCGCGAGGTCGGACAGTGGCTTTCCGCACAGCCGATCACTGACGGCTTGCTGACGCTCCTTTGCCGCCACACTTCGGCTTCCCTTCTCATACAGGAGAATGCGGCCCCGGCGGCGCGGCGCGACCTCGAAGCATATTTCGCCCGCGTTGCGCCCGAGAGCACCGATTACGAGCATGATGACGAGGGCCCGGACGACATGCCCGCGCACGTTCGTTCGGCGCTGACCCAGACGTCGCTGTCGATCCCGGTATCCCGGGGCCGCCTGACGCTCGGCATGTGGCAGGGCATCTACCTGTTCGAACATCGCCGCCAGCCGCCCGCGCGAGAGATCGCGCTGCATCTCATCGGCGAACCGGGATGAGCCTGGAAAGCGTCCGCGCCTGGCTGGCCGAAAATGCGCCCGACCTGCCCCTCATCGAGGTCGACGCCAGCACCGCGACCGTCGAAAGTGCAGCCAAGGCGCTCGGTGTCGAGCCGGCACGAATCGCCAAGACGCTCGCGATCCGCGCGGGCGATCTGACGTTCCTTCTTGTCACACGCGGCGACGCGCGGCTCGACAACCGCAAGTGCAAGGATGAATTCGGCGCAAGGCCGCGAATGCTTGGCGCGGCGGAGACGCTCGACCTGACCGGCCATCCGGTCGGCGGGGTCAACCCCTTCGGACTGAAGGCGGCGTTGCCGGTCTATCTCGACGTGTCGCTGCGACCGTTCGATGTCGTTTATCCGGCCGGCGGGTCGCTCAATACCTCGGTCGAAGTGCCGACGAACCGGCTGTTCGACCTCGTCGGCGAACGCTGGGTCGATCTATGCCGCTTGCCCGAGGAACCGGGCGGGGCTTAGCTCGCCGGGCGCGGCATCTGCGACCGGCCACGGCGTGCTGGCAATGAGCGATTCGACGATCGCGGCCACCGCCGGTGCCGTCTGCAACCCCGCCCCGCCCTGCCCCGCCAGCCAGAAAAAGCCCTCCGCGTCAGGCGCGAAGCCGACGACCGGCAGGCGGTCCGGTGCAAAGCTCCGCAGTCCGGCCCAGCGGTGCACGATGCGGCGCACCTTCATCACCGTCCGCTCCTCGATCCGGTGCGCGGCCAGGGCCATTTCATATTCTTCGGGCTGTGCATCGCATGGGTCGGTCGCGACCTCGTCCATCGGCGAGGCGAAAATGCGCCCGGCTTCGGGGCCGAAATAGACTTCGTCGCCGACCGTCTTGGTGAACGGCAGGCGCGCGACATCCACGCCGTCCGGCGCGTCGAACACGATGATCGTGCGCCGCATCGGCTGTAGGCCGATCGGCGTGACGTGCGCGAGCCGCGCCACGGCATCAGCCCACGCCCCCGCGGCGTTGATCAACAACGGCGCTTCGAATGCGTCCCCGCGCTCGGTGTCGAGCCGCCACCCGCTCCCCGTTCGCGCGATCGTCGCGACTCGGCCATTGCCATGAACCTCGCCGCCGTATGCGCGAAGCTGGTGCACGAGCCCCTGCAGCAGCGCATGACCGTCAAGCTTCAGCGCCGTTCGGTCGATGAACCCCCGCTCCGCCTCGCCGGGCCCGATCCGCAGCACCGGACATTCGGCGCGCAAGCCATCGGCGTCGAGCCAGTCGATCTCGGTGAAGGGCGTCAGGTCGTCGGCCAGTGCCTCCAGCTGCGCGAACTCGCTTTCGCGCGCGGGCGTCAGGATCGGGAGGCGCGTGGACAGTTCGCCGAAACCCTCGGGCGGGATTTCGAAAAAGTCGCGGCTGGCCTGCGTCAGCCGACGTACCGGCGGGTTGCCGAGCGCATAATGGAGCAGCGCGGCACTTCGACCCGAAGAATGGAAGCCCGGCTGCTCCTCGGCTTCGACGACGCGGACCCTGGCGTGCCGGGATAGCGCTGCTGCCGCCGACAACCCCGCGACGCCCCCGCCGATGACCAGGATGTCGCTGATGTGCGTCACCTCACGCCGCGGTCAGGCGCTCGTGAATCACTTTCCCGCCTTGTGTCAGACGGATTCCGCGAACGATCTCATCGTCGTCGGGAAGCACCGGGCGGCCCTGCTCCTTGTCCCAGAAGGCGGACAGGAAGTTGAACAGGTTGCGCGCGAACAAGGCCGAAGAATCCGCCGGCAGGCTGCGCGCCAGATTGGATGCCCCGATAAGGGTCACGCCATGCTTGGCCGCTTCCTCACCGGCAACCGTCCCTTCGACATTGCCACCGGCATCGGCCGCCATGTCGACGACCACGCTGCCCGGCCGCATCGTCGCCAGTTGCGCGTCGCTGATCAAGCGCGGCGCGGGCCGCCCGGGGATCAGCGCCGTGGTAATGACGATGTCCTGCTTGGCGATATGGCTCGAGACCAGCTCCGCCTGGGCTTTCTGATATTCCTCGGACATTTCGGTGGCGTAGCCGCCGGCGCCTTCGCCCTCGATCCCCGCGACATTCTCGACAAAGATGGGCTTGGCCCCCAGCGACTGGATCTGCTCCCTGGTGGCCGAGCGCACATCGGTCGCGCTGACCTGCGCGCCGAGCCGCCGAGCGGTGGCGATCGCCTGCAGCCCAGCGACCCCGACGCCCATGACAAAGACTTTCGCGGGGCTGACCGTGCCCGCCGCGGTCATCATCATCGGAAAAGCGCGGCCATAGCGCGCCGCGCCGTCGATCACCGCCTTGTATCCGGCGAGGTTCGACTGCGACGACAAGATATCCATCGACTGCGCGCGCGTGATGCGCGGCATCCATTCCATCGCCAGCGCCTCGAGCCCTGCCTTGGCATAGGCATCGACGGCTTCCCTGCGCCGCATCGGATCGAGCGCGCCGACCAGCAAGGCGCCGCTTTCCGCGCCCTTCAGCTCGCCCGCCTCGGGCCCGTTGATGCACAATATGATGCCGGCGCCCTTGAGGACCTCGGCGCGGTTGCCAACCTTCGCGCCTGCCGCCGCGAAGTCGGCGTCGGGGATCGATGCCTGCGCCCCTGCCCCGCTCTCGACTGCGACCTCGGCGCCCAGCGCGGCGAATTTCTTCACCGTCTCCGCAATCGCCGCAATGCGCGTTTCGCCCGCGGCCGATTCCTTGAGGACGGCGATTTTCATGGCGATTGCGAGCCGCCTAATTGGCGATGATGACGACGACGATCGCGGCGATCACGAAGGAGATCACCGCGCCCCATTTGAACATTGCCGTGAACCACGAATAATCGCGGACGTGCGGCACCATTTCCGGCTTGGGATTGGTGAACAAAGATTCGTCCTGGCTCATGTCGCTTTCAACTCCCTTGCACGCAGCGCGCGTCGTGGGGTGTCCATAACAAGGCAATCGGGCCCGCCCAAGCCCTCCTTTAAGGCGGCCTTTACCCCTCGCATCTACAATGAGCGGCGAAAGGCCGACATGACCGAAGACCGCGTCCGCTCTTTGCTGCTGCTCGATTCCGACGCCGATGAGCGCCGGTTGATCTCGGCCAATGCTGCGCGGGTGGGCTGGAGTGTTGTGGGGGCAGCAGACGAGGAAACCGCGACCGCGCTTCTGCAGGGGCCGCATGGCCGCGAGGTTCAGGCCGCGCTTCTGGGGTCGTGGAGTGCCGAGCACGGGCCGCAGATGATCGCCAACCTGCGCAATCTTCGGCCCGATCTGCCGGTCATCGTCCTGTCGCATGGCGATAGCGTATCGGTTGCGGTCGAAGCGATGCGCGCCGGCGCCTCCGATTTCCTGGTCCGTCCGGTCGCGCCCGAACGCCTGCTCGACGCGCTGGCCACCAGTTCCGACCGCCGCAAGGCCGTTGGCGAACTTGCGCCGGTGTCCGAAAAGCTCGCGCCGTGCCTGTCGCTCGAACAATTGATCGGCGCCGCCCCTGAGTTCCGCTCGGCCCTGGCGGTTGCCGCCAAGGCGGCGCGCAATCGCCTGCCGATCCTGATCATCGGCGAGCCCGGTACCGGCAAGGAAACGATCGCCCGCGCCATTCATTCGGCCAGCCTGCGCGCCAAGGGGCCGCTACTCACGCTCGATTGCAAGGCAGTCGCCGCAAACATCATCGACAGTGAGCTGTTCGGCCACGAAAAGGGTGCCTTCCCCGGCGCGTTCGCGGCCAAAACCGGCAAGCTGGTTCAGGCCGACACCGGCACGCTGCTGCTCGACGAGATCGCCGCGCTGCCGATGGAAACGCAGGAGCGGCTCGACCGCGCACTCGCCACCGGCGAGGTGCGGCCGGTGGGCCTCAACGGCAGCTATTCGGTCGACGTGCGGGTAATCGCGACCAGCAGCCGTCCTCTGCCCGACGATTTCCTGCCCGGCCTGGCCGAGCGGATCGCGACGACCGTTACACTGCCCCCGCTGCGGGAACGTAGCGGCGACATCCCCGGCCTCGCCCGGCACCTGTTGCAGCGGCTCGGCGAGCAGACCGGCCTGCCGCCGCTGTCGATCGGCAATGACGCCCTTGCCGTGCTGATGCGCTACGGCTGGCCGGGCAACGTGCGCCAGCTGGCGGGCGTGCTGTTTCGCGCGGGCCTGCAGTGCGATGGAAGTTCTCTCACCGCCGAACATTTCCCGCATATCGCGGTGCAATCGCGCTTCTCCGGCCGTCGCAGCGATTTCACGCCCAACATCGGCAAGGGCGGCCGCGACGAAGCGATCGGCGGCCTTCCCGGCGTCACCTTGTACGAAAGCGACGGCAACCTGCGCCCACTCGAAGAGATCGAAGCCGACATTATCCGCCTTGCCATCGGCCACTATCGCGGCCGCATGACCGAAGTCGCGCGGCGCCTGGGGATCGGGCGCTCGACGCTTTACCGGAAGCTCGGCGAACTGGGCATCGACACCGCCGCCTGAGGCGCTAGCCTCGCGCCATGCGATTGCTGCTTGGCGCTCTCCTGCTCACCCACACCTCATGCGACCGGCCAACCGCAAAGGCGGAGGCGCCGCCATCCCCATGCCGCGAGGAGCGCTTTGACGGATCGCGCTTCACCGTCTGCGACCCCAAGGGCGGAGAGCTCGTCCTCGTCGCGGCAGGGAAAGGCGAGCCGCCTGCACGAAGCTTCGCCGAAGTCGGCGGCACGATCGACGCGAACCGCGTCGCCTTCGCCATGAACGCGGGCATGTTCGACGAAGACGGTCGGCCGATCGGTCTTGCCATCGTCGACGGGCGCGAGGTGCGCGCCCTCAACCGGCGCGAGGGCGGCGGCAATTTCCACCTCATGCCCAACGGGGTCTTCCAGGTTACGCGTGACGGCAATGCCGCGGTTATCGCTACCACCGCGTGGAAGCTGAATCCCAACATCAGGTTCGCGTCGCAATCCGGGCCCATGCTCGTCATTGGCGGCAAGCTTCATCCGAAGCTCGGTCATGACGGGACGTCGCGGCTCATTCGCAACGGCGTCGGCACGCACAAAGGCAAGGCGCTGTTCGTTATCTCCGAGGATGGCGTGTCGCTCGGCAAGTTCGCGCGCTTCTTCCGCGATCAACTCAAAACGCCGGACGCGCTCTACTTCGACGGGTCGGTCAGTTCGCTGTGGGATCCGGCCAACGGCCGCCAGGATTCGCTGACGCCGCTGGGGCCGATCATCATTGCGCTCAAACCCGCGGCGTCAGCGCCTGGTCGCGGAAGCCCCGCCACACCTTGAGCGCCTGCACTGTCTCCGGAACGTCGTGGACGCGGATCACTTGCGCGCCCTGCTCCGCCGCCTTGAGCGCAAACGCGAGGCTGCCCGCCAGCCGTTGATCGGCGGGCGCTTCGTTGGATAGCGCACCGATTGTCCGCTTGCGGCTCGCACCCAAGGCGATCGGGCAGCCGAGCGAATGGAATAGCGCAAGGCCGTTCATCAGCTCGAGATTGTGCCCGACATTCTTGCCGAAGCCGAAGCCGGGATCGATCAAGATCTTGTTGCGCGCGATTCCCGCCGCTTCCGCCGCCGCGATCCGCTCTTCGAGCCACAAATAAACCTCCACCAGCACGTCGGCGTAGCGCGGGTCGTCCTGCATCGTCGCCGGATCGCCCCGGTGGTGCATCAAGACTACGGGAACGCCCGCCGCCGCCGCCGTCTCTGCCGAACGAGGGTCGTAAGTCTGTGCCGACACATCGTTGATGAGCTGCGCGCCGGCCTGCACCGCTGCCGTCATGACGTCAGCCTTGCGCGTGTCGACCGATACCGCCGCGCCGCCGCCGGCGAGTTGGCGAATAACCGGCACGACGCGCGCGATTTCGTCGCCTTCCCAGACGGTCTGCGCGCCGGGGCGGGTCGATTCCCCGCCGACGTCGATGATCGCGGCGCCCGCTCCAGCCATGTCGGCCCCCGCCGCCGCAGCTTCGGCCGCATCGGCGAAGCGACCGCCGTCGGAAAAGCTGTCTGGGGTGACGTTGAGGATTCCCATCACCTGCGGTTGATCGAGCCGGATCGTGCGCCCGCCCAGCTGCAGCGGCGCGCGCGCACTGGTCAGCGCCGCCCACTGCCCGGCCATGTCATCGTCGAGACGGCTTTCGATGTCAGCGATCGGCGCCAGTTCGGTGGCGGTCCTGCGGCCATTATGAATCGAAATCAGTTCGACCATCGCGAAGAAATTGAGCCCGCCGGCCAGCCGCGCGACCTTCCCGTCGTGACCGAAAGGAGAATCGACGAAGCCGGTGGGTCGGAGCAGGGTTCGCGTTGCCATATGTTCGTTCGTCCTGAGCGAAGTCGAAGGGCGCTGGCAAGCCGGTCGTGCCAAGCGCCCTTCGACGTAGTTTATCCTGAGTGACGCCGCAGACGGCGTCGAAGGGCTTCGCTCCGCTCAGGACGAACGGATTAGGTCAGCGCGCTCAGATGCTGTTGCCGCAGCTCGTCCAGCACCTGCAGCTTGCCGCCTGCGACGTGCCAGAAGGTCCAGCCATTGCACGACGGCGCATTCTGCAGCGCGGCGCCGACCTTGTGGATCGATCCGGCGTGGGTCGCGCAGGCGATCGATCCGTCGGCGCGGACCGTGGCGGTCCAGCGGCGCTTGGCGTCGGTCAGCGCGGTGCCCGGCGGCACGAGGCCGCTTTCGACCAGCACCCCGAACGCTACGCGCGGCGCTTCGCGCTTGTCGGCCATGGTCTGCATCGCGCTTTCGTCGAGCGGCAGCGTTGCCGCGATGCGCTCGCGTGCAACCTTTACGTAGGCCGGCTCCCGCTCGATCCCGATCCACCGCCGGCCGAGCCGCCGCGCCACCGCGCCGGTCGTGCCGGTGCCGAAGAACGGGTCGAGCACCACCTGCCCCGGCTTGGTGCAGGCAAGCAGGATCCGGTACAGCAACGCCTCGGGCTTTTGCGTCGGATGCGCCTTCGCTCCGTTGGCGCCCTTGACCCGCTCCTGACCCGCGCAGATCGGCATCAGCCAATCAGACCGCATCTGAAGATCGTCGTTCAAACCCTTCATCGCGCGGTAATTGAAGGTGTAGCGCGCGCCCTCGTTCTTGGCGCACCACAGCAAGGTTTCATGCGCGTTGGTAAAGCGCGTGCCGCGAAAATTGGGCATCGGGTTGGTCTTGCGCCAGACGATGTCGTTCAAGATCCAGAAGTCCGCGTCCTGGAGCAGCGACCCGACGCGGTAGATGTTGTGATAGCTGCCGATCACCCAGATCGTGCCGTCATCCTTGAGGATGCGCCGCGCCTCCGCCAGCCAGGCGCGAGTAAAGGCGTCATAGGTGGTCAGGCTATCAAACTTGTCCCAATCGTCGTCGACCGCGTCGACGCGCCCGCCCTCGGGCCGGAACAGGTCGCCGCCAAGCTGCAGGTTGTACGGCGGGTCGGCAAAGATCATGTCGACGGATTTGTCGGGCAGCTTGGCCATCTCCTCGATGCAATCGCCTTCGAGGATGACGTTGAAGGGCAGGAACTCGCGCGGGCCGATCGGCTTGGGGCGCAGCAGTCCGCGCTCATCCGCAATGCGGGCGATCAAATTCATAGGCCTTATCGTCCCCCTATTGCCGGGGAACGTGAGTCAGCGCGGACTCGCGGTCAACATCGAAGAGGTTAACGGGAGCCCGCCAGCCACGAGAACAAGACAAGTCCGTAACGATCCGGACACAAGATATTGAGTCAGGCGGCGGCGCGCGGACCCAACTGGTGGTGGTGTGGCGCGGAGGACTCGCCTGGGCGCTTTTCCGCCATCTTGAGCTCGGGCTGCGCCGCGGCGTCGATCATCTGGCGCACCAGGCCGAAGCTTTTGCGGTGCAGCGGGGTCGGCCCGAGCTCGCGCAAGGCGCGGCGATGATCGGGCGTCGGATAGCCGCGGTTGCGCTCCCAGCCGTAGCCCGGATGCGCCTCGGCATAGCTGACCATCATGCGGTCGCGCGTCACCTTGGCGATGATCGACGCGGCGGCGATCGAGCGGCATTTGGCGTCGCCGTCGACGATCGCCTTCGACGGCCGGGACCATTTGGGGCAGGCGTTGCCGTCGACCAGCACCCACGCCGGATCGAGCCCCAGCGCCTCGACCGCGCGGGTCATCGCCAGCATCCGCGCCCAGTAGATGTTGATCTCGTCGATTTCCTCGACCGTCGCGATCCCCACGCCCCACGCCGCGACTTTGGTGATCTTGGCGTAAAGCGCCTCGCGCTTCTCCAGCGGCAAATTCTTGCTGTCGTCGATCCCGCGCGGGAATTTGGCGCGGTCGAGGATCACCGCCCCCGCCACCACCGGCCCCGCCAACGGCGCACACCCCGCCTCGTCCACGCCCGCAAGCGGCTGCGGATAATCGAGCTCAAGCCGGAAAGAACAGCGCCGGGGCATGGCGCTTGTTATTCGTCATTCCCGCGAAGGCGGAAACCCGGATTTTTGCGCACGAAGCCACAATCCACAAATAAGTGCGGATTCAATCCCTCATCCGCCACGGCGGGAAGCGGCGCGCCTCGCCGGCTTTGTAGAGGAAAATGATGTTGCCGTCCGGGTCGCGGAGGCGTGCTTCGCGCCACATCCATGGTTGGTTGCGCGGGCCGTGTTCGAAGATGAGGCCGCTGCGCGCGAGCTGCTCGACCCGGCTGTCGAGATCGTCGCATTCGAAATAGACCGCAGTCGTGGCGATGATCTTTTCCTCGGCGTCGATCTGGACCGAGAAGGTCGCGCCGCCGGCGGTCTCGAAGCGCGCATAATCGGGCGGATTGTCAACGATCTGCTTGAGCCCGAGCTTGAGGTAGAATTCGACCGAGCGCGCATAATTGGTGCCGGTGACCGTCACCTGGTTGAGCCGCGGCGCGCCGCCGACGTCAAGGCGCACATTGGCCTGGCCGATCGGCCCCGCCCCCTGCCCCAGCCCCGGCGCATCGTGCAGCGCGACGCGGACAAACTCGCGCGCCCGCGCCACCGCGTCGGACAGGCTCGCGCCGCCAGCGAGGAAGAACGCGATCGCGCTGGCGAGGGTGCAGCCGGTGCCGTGGGTGCTCGTCGTGTCAATCCGCTGGCCCTGCCAGCTGGTCATATTGTCGGTTTCGATCAGCGCGTCGGCGAGTGCGTCGCCTTCCTCGTGCCCGCCCTTGATCAGGACCGCGCAGCCATGCTCGCCCACCAGATGCAACGCGGCAGCGACCGGGTCTTCTTCGGCGGTCAGGCGGCTCAGTTCGGGCAGATTGGGGGTGACGATCGTCGCGACCTTCATCAGCCGCCCAAACGCCGCGACGGTGGCGTCGTCGGCGAGCGTCGCGCCGCTGGTCGCGACCATCACCGGATCGAACACGATCGGCAGGCCGGGCTGATCGGCGCGCAGCCGTTCGAGCCGCGCCGCCACCTGCTCGGCGGTGAAAGCGCTCCCGATCATCCCGATCTTGACCGCGTCGACCCCGATGTCGTCCACGACGGCGTCAATCTGCGCGAGGATTATTTCGGCCGGCACAGGATGCACTGCGGTCACGCCGAGCGTGTTCTGCGCAGTGATCGCGGTGACCGCAGTCATCGCGTGACCGCCGAGCATGGTGACGGTCTTGATGTCCGCCTGAATCCCGGCTCCGCCGCCGGAATCGGAGCCAGCAACGATCAGGATCCGCGCAGTCGACGTCATTGCATTTGACCTCGACCCCCGCGTCGGGGCGAAGTTGTCCATGTGCACGATGTCGTGCGTAGGGGGAAAAGTCCCAACAAAGCGTTCACGCGGCGGCCTGGACCGCCTCACAGATGCTGTCGACAAGCCGCTCGACCTGCGCGGCATCATCGCCCTCGGCCATGACGCGGATCAAGGGTTCGGTGCCCGATTTGCGAATGAGCAAGCGGCCGCGGCCTTCAAGTTCGGCTTCAGCCGCCGCGATGCGCTGCTTGACCTCGGCCGCTTCGAGCGGCGCGCCGCCGTCGAAACGGACGTTCTTGAGCAATTGCGGGACCGGTTCGAACTGGCGCAGCAGCTCGCTCGCGGGTCTTTGCGCCTCGACCAGGGTCGCAAGAACCTGAAGCCCCGCGACCAGCCCGTCGCCGGTGGTCGAATGGTCGGTCAGGATGATGTGCCCCGATTGTTCGCCGCCGATATTGCAGCCGCTGCGCCGCATCTCCTCAAGCACGTAGCGGTCGCCGACTTGCGTGCGGGCAAGCCTGATCCCCGCCGCTTCCATTCGCCGCTCGAGCCCGAGGTTTGACATCACCGTTGCGACGAGGGCGTTACCGCGCAACTCACCGCGCCGCTGCAGGCCGAGCGCGATCAACGCCATCAATTGGTCGCCGTCGACCAGCTGGCCTTTCTCATCGACCACGATCAGCCGATCGGCGTCGCCGTCGAGGGCAAGCCCAATGTCCGCGCCGCTCGCGACCACGGTTTCCTGCAGCGTCGCCGGCTGGGTCGACCCGCAGCCGTCGTTGATGTTGAGCCCGTCAGGCGCAACTCCGAGCGGTACGACCTCGGCGCCAAGCTCCCACAAAGCTTCGGGCGCCACCTGGTACGCCGCGCCATTGGCGCAATCGACGACCACCTTGAGGCCATCGAGCCGAAGTTGCTCAGGGAAAGTGGTCTTGAGGAAATGGATGTAGCGGCCACGCGCGTCGTCGATCCGCCGGACCCGCCCGATCGCACCCGGATTGGCAAGCTCGCCCTTGCCCTTCATCCGCGTCTCGATCTCCATCTCGGCTTCGTCGCTGAGCTTGTAGCCGTCGGGGCCGAACAATTTGATGCCATTGTCCTGGAAGGCGTTGTGCGAGGCGCTGATCATCACACCCAGGTCCGCGCGCATCGACCGCGTCAGCATCGCCACCGCGGGGGTCGGCAACGGGCCGAGAAGGACGACATCCATGCCGACGCTGGCAAAGCCCGCGACCAGCGCCGATTCCATCATGTAGCCGGAAAGTCGCGTGTCCTTACCGATCACCACGCGATGGCGGTGGTCGCCGCGCAGAAAATGCGCCCCCGCCGCCATGCCGACGCGCAGCGCGGTCTCGGCCGTCATCGGTTCGCTGTTGGTGAGCCCACGAATGCCATCGGTGCCGAACAATTTGCGCGTCATGCGGCGCCCCTAGCGCGATTAGCCGATCCAGCGCCAGAAGCCTGCGGGCATCGGGTGAAGCCAGGTCGCAAGCAGGAACAGCAATGTCCCGCCGACCAGCGCGACCATGCCGGGGTTCGCAAGCCCCCGCGTGAACGGCACGAAAGCGGTCTGCGCGGTCCATTCGTGAAAACGTTCACCCATGCGCGCGGCTTTCTTGCGGTCCTGTCCGACCGATCCGGCGAGCGCGAGGACGAGGATCGCGCCATCAAGCAGAAGCGATTTCGGAGTCGCGACGACGATCAGGTGAACGATCGCCCAGATGGCAAAGCCCCACATCATCGGGTGGCGGGTGATGGCGAACACCCCGTGCGGAAGCATGCCCTGCTCGAGCCGCGCGCCCGGCAACGCGGGGTTGCGCACGAATGACCCGACGAGGAGGATCGAGCCGAACCACATCAGCAGGCTGGCCAGGATCCAACCGGCATCGCTCGCGACCCAGTATGGCGTCTGATCGCCGATCCGGCCGTAGATCCAGATCGCGACACCGAGCGTGACCAGCGCAATGAGCGAATAGAATCCCTGAAACGCTCTTTCGCCCATGCCCCGGACGAGGAGCTCGCGCAGCGGGTGCGACATCAAGAAATGCGTGCCGACGAAGGCCGCAAGGGCAAGCGCAAGGCCGCCCATCCCGCTCAATGCCGGTACGCCTCCGGCAGGTCGCGCTTGGTGAGGTCGCGGTAACGGTCGCGCAGGCGTGTCTGATGGTTGTCGAGTGGCTGGCGGACGCCGTCGATGAAGACCATTTCCGCCGCGCTCGTGCCATCCAGCGGGTCGCCTGACCAGACGACCACGTCCCCGCGCCGGCCCGCGGCAATGCTGCCAATCTCCCCGCCCATGCCGATGGCCTGCGCCGGGCGCGATGTGATCATCGCCAGCGCCTCGCCCCAGCTGACGCCGCTGGCGCCCGGCACGCGCTGCAGCGCAACCAAATTCCCGGCATAGTTGCGCTGGCGGAATACCATGCGGGTATCGTCGTCATCGATGGTCCCGATCGCCACCTGCACCCCCACCGCGCGCATTCGGCCGACGTTGGACTGGGTCGCGGCAAGCTGCTCGAAGCTGGCCGGAAGGTCGTTCACGGCGGAAGCGATCACCGGCACGCCGGCGCGGGCGATGCGATCCGCTACTGTCCAGCCTTCGCTGGCCCCGACGAGGACGAGCTTGAGCGACGGGAATTCGCGCTTGAGTCCCAACACCTGAAGGATGTCGCTGGCCCGCTCGACATGGACCAGCAGATATTGCCGGCCTTGCAGCACGGGCACGAGAGCGGTCGCGTCAAACCGCGTCAGCAAAACGTCATCGTTGCGCTGGGCGTCGAAGACGCGCGATTCATTGGGATCACGGACCACGGGGTCGAGGCGCGCGTCTGGCTGATCACCACCGCCGCCCTGCACGGAGGGTGCGAAGCGCCGCAGCTGACTGGCTTCGCGCAAGGCATTGCGGAACAAGGCATAGGCCGCCGAGCGCGAACCGCCAGCGGTGCCCGCGCCCGATTCGCCCAGTTCGACGAACTGGAACCGGCGCGCCGCGGTGATCGGCTCCATGTCGGCGCCGGTATCGATAACGGCACCCTGCCCCGCGAAGATGCTCTTCCCCGTGCTTGGCGCGACGATCGCGCGAGTCACGCCATCGTGGCGGTTGACGGCAATGGCGGACGCGAGCGGATTGATCGAAGGCACGACATCGAGCGCCGCGCTGAACGGAGAGTTGTTCGCTTCGCTATCGTTCGTGGCGTCGACCGCGTCGACTTCGACGAGGCCGAGCCGTGAAAAGCCACCGACGATGCCCGGCGTGATCCATTTGCCCGTCGCATCGACCACTTGCGCATCCGCGGGGATACGAATGCCAGCGCCGGCCGCGACGATACGGCCATTGCGGATGACGACCGTCCCGCCCTGCACCGGCTCGGTCCCATCGCCGGTGGCGAGGATGCCGTTGGTGATGGCGATGGTTTGCGCCTGTGCCGGTAAAGCAGCGGTGAGGAGCACCACCGCGAGCGCGGCGCGGATCACTTGACGTCCCCTTCGCCGGGCTGGCCAAGCTCGAAATCGCTGACCGGGCGCCTTTTCGGATCATTTGCGTCGTACATCAGCGCGCCGTCAATCCACACGCGCTCGGGCCGGCTGTAATGGCTGAACGGATTGCCGTTCCACAGCACCACGTCCGCCATCTTGCCCGCCTTCAAGGTTCCCGTTTTGTCGAGGATCCCAAGCGCATAGGCGGGATTGCGGCTGAGCCAGGTCCAGGCGATCGGTTCTGACAGGTTGGGCACCCCGGCGCGAATGCCGTCGGCAAGTGCCTTGGCGGCTTCCTGGTTGAGGCGTTGGATCCCGTTAGGATCGTCGGAATGGACGATCGCGCAGGCGCCGGCATTGTGGACGAACGGGATATTCTCCTTGATCCCGTCGTAGCTTTCCATCTTGAAGCCGTACCAGTCTGACCACATCGCCGAGCAGATGCCTTCCTTTGCGAGGATGTCGGCGACCTTGTAACTTTCGACCGCGTGATGGAACGTGCCGATGCGGTAACCGAACTCCTTGGCCATATCGATCATCTGTGCCATTTCGTCGGCGCGGTAACAGTGATTGTGGATGATGATCTGCTTGGCCAGAACGCCGCGCAGCGTATCCATGGCGATATCGCGCTCGGGCATTTCGCCGCCGTTGCGCTCGTACCGGTCCCATTTGCGCTTATAGGCCTGCGCCTTCAGCCACACGCCGCGCGCATAAGCGATGTTCCCCATGCGCGTCTGCGGCATCTGCCCTTTGCCGCCGTAGTTGCGCTTGGGGTTTTCGCCGCACGCCATCTTGAGGCCATAGGGCGCTCCGGGGAACTTCATGCCCTGCGCGGTGCGCGCCGGCACGTTCTTGAGCGTGACCGAGCGGCCGCCGAAGAGATTGGCCGACCCCGGCAGCACTTGAAATGTCGTGACGCCGCCGTTGATCAGCGCGCGCGAAAAGCCCGGGTCCTGCGGCCACACGCTATGTTCGGCCCACACTTCCGGGCGCGCCGGCGACGTCGATTCATTGCCGTCCGAATGCGCCGGTACGCCTGGCGAGGGATAATTGCCGAGGTGACTGTGCACGTCGATGATTCCGGGCGTTACATATTTCCCCGTGCCGTCGATGACCTGCGCGCCGGCCGGAACCGGCAGGTCCGCCCCGCCGACGCCAACGATCGCACCGTCGGCGAAAACGATCGTGCCGTTGTTGATCTGCTGCCCCTCGCCATCGAACACCGTGGCGCCGCGGATCACCGTCGGCACACCGGCATAGCGCTGGTAGGTCGACGGATAGGGGTTGAGATTGACCTTGATCGGCGGCGCGGCCTTGGGCTTCGGGGCCAGCGACGCACAACCGGACAGCGCCAGCAACGCCAGCGCCGCCCCTGCCAGCCGTCCGGTGCGCATCAGCTGCGCGCCGGTCCCGGGGTGGTCTCGTCCTGCGGACGCATGCCCGGCGCGGCCGGTTCGGCAAGCTCATCGCGTCCCGCGAGCGGATCACGATCCTGCAGCGTGTCGAGGTGCATCCACCTCTTGACGATTGGCGAGAGCGCCAGGACGGCAACCGCCGCACCGATCGAGATCCAGCCGAACAAGGCGTAGATTTCGAGCAGCTTGTCCTTGCTCATTTCGCCGCCGTGGCCGCCAGTCGCTTCACCGATCTTGCCGGCGACGAAATTGCCGACCGCGGTCATGTAGAACCATGCACCCATGATCAGAGACGCGAGAAAGGACGGTGCAAGCCGGTTCATCGCGCTGAGGCCGACCGGCGACAGGCACAGCTCGCCGGTGGTGGCGAGCAGGTAGTACAGGAAGACGAAGATGACCGGGGTCATCGCCGCCAGCCCGTACGCCTGCGCGCCCCATACGAGCACGAGGTTGGCGAGGCCCATTTGCGCCAGCGCCAATCCGAACTTGGCCGGTGCAGACGGCTCCTTGCCGCGCTTGGCGAGCTGGACCCACAACCCGGCAAATAGCGGGGCGAGCAGGATGATGTAGATCGGATTGATCGACTGGAAGATCGACGCCGGAACGCCGGAACGGTCGACGAAACGATCGGTGAACAGATTCATCGATCCGCCCGCCTGCTCGAATAGGCCCCAGAAAAGCGGATTGAGCGCGATCAGGAAGAGGATCGCGAACATCCGCTCGCGCGGCTCCTTGTCGAGCTTGAAGCTTTCGTAAAGCACGTAGCCAAGCAGCCCGATGCCCGAGACAACGAGCAGCGACTGGATGATGTCCTGATACTGGACCAGGGCCCAAATCACTGCCACCGCGCCGATGCCGATCGCATAGAGAGTCCATTCCTTGGACTTGGAGAGCGCGCGGGGCGCTTCGCCAGCGCCGTGCAAGGCGCCTCTGCCGAGGACGAACACGACGAGGCCGGCAAGCATGCCCAAGCCGGCAAGACCGAAGCCGTAGCCCCAGCCGATCGTCTGGCCGAGGTAGCCGACGAGAATCGTGCCGACCGCCGCGCCGAGGTTAATGCCCATGTAGAAGATGGTGTAGGCACCGTCGCGGCGAACGTCGGTGAGTTTGTAGAGCTGGCCGACCATCACCGAGATATTGGCCTTGAGAAAGCCCGAGCCGACGATGATGAAGGCGAGCGCGGCCCAGAAAACGTTGATCGTCGGGTCCGACTGACCGCCGACGCCTTCGACCGCCATCAAGCTGTGCCCCGCGGCAAGCAGCACACCGCCAAACAGCACAGCCTTGCGCTGACCGAGGTAGCGGTCGGCTAGGTAGCCGCCGAGAACCGGCGTGATGTACACCAAACTGGTGTAGGCGCCGTAAATCAGCGTCGACTTGGAATCGCTGAAAAGCCAGTGTTGCGTCAGATAGAAAATCAGCAGCGCCCGCATTCCGTAGTAGGAGAAACGTTCCCACATCTCGGCGAAGAAGAGCATGTAGAGGCCCTTGGGATGGCCCGCGAATTCCGGCTCTTTCTGGATGGCGACCTTGGCGCCGACCGTCAGGAAGATGGCGAGAACAAAAACGGCAACAGCGGCGATCCAGTCGCCTTCCTGCCACAAGCCCATGGGTTTCATGCAAAAAGTCCCGTGCTGCAGGCGTGCAAACGCCCCGAATACCGGCGCAACCTAACGGCCCAATCTGATCTGTGAAGCGCATTGTTGCATTCCGCCGCCGCCTCTAGATGGGCGGGGCATGCTCAACGACTGCACTTCCGCCCGTTCCCTGCTGGAGACGCGACGCTCGGGCCGCCCGGCCGAAATGACCGGCCCAGGCCCGACGCCCGATGAGCTGAACGCCATGCTGGCAATCGCCGCGCGCACGCCCGATCACGGCAAGCTCTGTCCATGGCGCTTCGTCACGGTGTCGTCGCTGCAGCGCGATGCGTTCGCCGACCTCCTGCTGCGCGCACTCGCGGAGGCGAATCCGCACGCCAATGACGCGCATCGGGAGAAGGAAGCGGCATTTGCATATTATCCCGGCCAGCTGGTGGTCCTCGTCTCGGCCCCCGTCCCCGACCACAAGATCCCGCTTTGGGAGCAGGAGTTGTCGTGCGGCGCGGCAGGGATGAACCTGCTTCACGCCGCGAGCGCATTGGGTTTCGTCGGTGGCTGGCTTACCGGATGGCGCGCTTACTCGGAGCGTGTGCGCGCGGCCTTCTGCGCCCCCGGTGAACGAATCGCCGGTTTCATCTTCATCGGCCATCCGGCGCGCGAGCTGGAGGAACGGCCGCGCCCCTCCCTGACGCAAGTCGTCCGTAGCTGGCAGGCGCCGATAGCCTGAAACTCTCTTCACCATTGCTTTTTCTGCGCGGCGCTGTATTACAACAGCATGACGCTTCGGACGCAGCATGAGAAGCCGGTTTACGTCCGCCTTCGTGAGACGATCGCGGATGCGATCCTGACCGGCCAATATGGCGATGGCGATCCGCTACCCTCGGTACGTGCCCTTGCCGCAGACGAGCAGGCCAACCCGTTGACGGTGGCCAAGGCCTATCAGGGCTTCCAGGACGAAGGTCTGATCGTCGTGAAGCGGGGCGTCGGCATGTTCGTCGCGCCCGGCGCTCGCGCCCGGTTGCGCGAATCCGAGCGATCTCGCTTCGTGACTGAGGAATGGCCCGAAATTCGCGCACGTATGAAGCGTTTGGGCCTTGATCCTGTCGAGTTGCTGGACCGAGAACGCGCCTGAGCTTCCGGCAAGCGCCGGAATCCCCTAGCGGCGGCGCATGGCGACCGCCAAAACCCGTGTCCTTGGCTATGACTGTGAGGCCATTGCCGAAGCCGCGCGGCTGATCCTGGCCGGCGATCCGGTCGCGATGCCGACCGAGACCGTCTACGGCCTCGCTGCCGACGCGACCAACGCTCAGGCAGTCGCGCGCATTTATGAAGCCAAGGGCCGGCCGAGTTTCAACCCGCTGATCGTCCACGTCCCCCACCTCGCTGCCGCAGAGATGATCGGCGTGCTGGACGATGCCGCCATTGCCCTCGCGGAGCAGCATTGGCCCGGCCCCCTCACCCTCGTCGTCCCGCTGAATCCCACGGCAGGCATCACATCAATCGTAACCGCAGGGTTGCCCACGGTCGGCATTCGCGTGCCCGCACATCCGGCGATGCAGGAACTGCTGCAGGCAGTCGGCCGCCCGCTGGCCGCACCATCCGCCAACGCCAGCGGCGCGATCAGCCCGACGCGCGCCGAGCATGTCCTGAAGAGCCTGGGCGGCCGCATCCCGCTCATCGTCGACGGCGGGGCGACCGAACGGGGCATCGAATCCACCATCGTCGCGGCCACCGGCGGCCCATTGCGCCTCCTCCGCGCAGGGCCGATCGAGGTCGAAGCCGCGCCCGTTTCTGGATCGAAGATCGAAGCGCCGGGACAACTCGCCAGCCATTACGCGCCTTCGAAGCCGCTGCGCCTCAACGCCACGGCGGCGGCGGCGGACGAATTCCTCATCGGCTTCGGCGCCGTGGCTGGTCATGCCAACCTCAGCTCAACCGGCGACCTCGTCGAAGCCGCGGCGCGCCTGTTCGACCTGCTGCATCAAGCGGATGCAGCGCCGCAGCCCCGGATCGGCGTCGCGCCAATCCCTGGAGAAGGGCTAGGCGCCGCGATCAATGACCGCCTGCTCCGTGCCGCGGCTTAAGCTGCGGCAGCGGAACCTTTCGTGCGTGCCTGGAAGCTTTTCCGCAATTTCTGCAACTTGGGCGGAATGGTTGCCAGGCAATAGGGATTGCGCTGGCCTTCGCCCGACCAATAATCCTGATGATAATCCTCGGCCGAATACCATTCGCCCATCGGCTCGATGGTAGTCACCACGCGCCCGGCCTGCTCGTTGTTGGCCCGCGCGATGCCCGCTCGTGCTCCCTCAGACTGTTCCTCGTTCTGCGGAAAGATCGCCGAGCGATATTGCGTGCCGACGTCGTTGCCCTGGCGATTCAGCTGGGTCGGGTCGTGCGTGGCAAAGAAGATGTCGAGCAAGTCGGCGTAACTGACCTCATCGGGATCAAAGGTTATGCGGATCGCTTCCGCATGGCCGGTGTCGCCACCGCACACCTGCTTGTAGGTCGGATTGGCGACGCTGCCGCCGGTGTAGCCGCTTTCGACCGATTTCACCCCGACGACGTCGAGAAACACCGCTTCGGTGCACCAGAAACATCCGCCCGCCAGGACGGCGACTTCCTCGGCCATATCTTCGCTCCTGTCTGATCAGGTGCTTAGATAGGTCGGCTCAATTGCGGTTGTAAGACGCCTTCAGGCTGGCGAGCTCGAGGCGCTTGCCCACCCATTCGGCAAGCTCGTCGAAGTCGAGCGGCTTGTCGAACACGATGCCCGCCTTGCGCTCATTGTACCAGCGCACCTCGCCCTGGATCGGCTTGAGGCTTTCGACCACGACGATGACCTTCTTGCCGACGCAATATTCCTCGATCGGCTCGACCTTCATTCCGCCCAGCGAAATGTCGTGCACGTCCACGGTATAATAGAGCTTCCCGACACGCACCGACGCCTTGCACGGGATTTCCAGGCGCGGCGGGCGCGGGCGGAAGCCGTGGCGCGGCTTGCGCCCAGCGAGAAGTTCGCCGAGGTCGACATTCTGGTCGAACTTGAAGCCGACCGTGTCGTCGCGGGTCCAGATCACCGTCGACGGGATTTTTTGCGACGAAAGTTCGACGTGAACGTGGCTACCTACCGACGGCGTGGGCGAAACGATCGCCATCAGCCCGCCGGCGGAAAGATTCTTGACGCGGATCAGTTGCTGTTCGCCCGACGCATCGCATATTTTTCCGACGCGAAGCGTGGACGAGACGCGTGCATCCGATCGTTCTTCCGACGACGGCCGCGGCACGGCCGTTGAAAGGGAGACCGTGGTCGAGTCGAAGGCCAACTCGGCATCGCGAGAGGCGAGATGAGCCGGTTTCCTGCGGATTAGCGAGCCGAACATGCGCGCAGATGCCTCCAATGGCGAAGCGAACCGCTCCAAATTGGGACTTTAGGGCTCACAGGGTTAAAAGAGCGTTTCTCCGGTTGACCTCGTGGGTAGCGGGAGCGCACTCACGCGGTCGGGGAGAGAGGTATTGATGGCGCAGCCGCGCTTGCTGTTGATCGATGACGAGCCGGCGCTTGCCGATTTCCTTGCCAGCGCCGCGGGAAATTGCGGGTTCGATCCGGTCGTCACCGCCCGTGACGACGAATTTCGCGCTGAATTCCTCGCACATCGGCCCGATACCGTCGCCCTGGATCTTGGGATGCCGGGCATGGACGGCGTGGAATTGCTCCGCTTTCTCGCCGATCAGGATTTCCGCGCGCCGGTCTTGATTGTCAGCGGCTTCGACCGCCGCGTCCTTGAATCCGCTTTTCGGCTTGGCGAAGCGCTCGGCCTAACGATGGCCGGTCCGCTCGCGAAGCCGGTCAGGCTTGCCGACATGGAAGCGCAGCTTCTTCAGCTGAAGGCCATGCTTACGGCATGACTCGAACAGGCGAAGCCCGATTGCTCAGCGGGTTCGAAACGGCCCTGGCCGAACATCGCCTGCACATGGTCTATCAACCCAAGGTGGCGCTTCGCGACGGTCATCTGATTCGCGTCGAGGCGCTCGTTCGCTGGGAGGATCCCGAGCTTGGAGCGGTCGAGCCATCGCGCTTCGTTCCGCTGGCGGAGCGCCACGGGCTGATCGATGACCTCACGCAATGGGGCCTTCGCACGATTCTCAAGCAATGGCGGCGGTGGCGCGACGAGGGCATCGAAACGTGCGTCGCCTTCAACATTTCCGCGCTTAGTCTGGAGCATCTCGATTTCCCCGACCTGGTCGAGCGCATGTGCCGTGCGCTCGACGTGCCGACCGACCAGCTTGTGCTGGAGCTGACCGAGGGCGCGACACAGCCGCTGATCAAGCTGATGGACACGCTGACCCGATTCCGCATCAAGGGCATCGGCCTCGCCATCGACGATTTCGGGACCGGCTATTCGTCGCTAATGCAGTTGCGGCAGTTGCCGTTCACGGAAGTGAAGATCGACAAGGCGTTCGTAGCCGACATCACACGCTCGCGTGATTGCCGCCTCATCGTCCAGTCGATCGTCGATCTGGCGCATGGCCTGGGGCTGACGGCGACGGCGGAAGGCGTGGAAACGATCGAACAATTGCGGCTGGTGCGCGAACTGGGCTGCGATCTTGCTCAGGGCTTTCTGATCTCGCAGCCGTTGGAGCCCTCGAAGATGGGCGAATGGCACAGGTCATTCCGCAGCGCCTGGCCGAAGATGCTTGCCGACGACGATCTCGAGCTATGGAGCGACGTCGAACCGGATGCCTTGGGCCAAAGGTAGGTCCGTCCCATAATTCACCGTGTTCGTCTGCCGCCGCATATAGGCGCGCCAACTGTCCGACCCGCTCTCCCGACCGCCGCCGGTTTCCTTCTCTCCACCGAAAGCCCCACCGATCTCCGCGCCAGACGGGCCGATATTGACGTTGGCGATGCCGCAGTCCGAACCCGCCGCTGACATGAAGCGCTCCGCTTCGCGCACCTCACTGGTGAAGATTGCCGACGATAGCCCCTGAGGAACGGCATTGTTGAGGCGCAGCGCCTCATCGAAGTCCGAATAGCGCACGACGTAGAGGATCGGCGCGAAGGTCTCCTGCATCATCGTGCCGCCCTGCGCGTCGAGCTCGACGATGGCAGGGCGGACGTAGTGCCCACCTTCGACCGCCGCCACGCGTTCAGCCTTGTCGCCAATGACCCGCGCCATGCCCTCGAACGCGCCTGCGTCGATCAGCGGGCCGATCAGCGTGTCGGGATCCCGCGGATCGCCGATCTTGATCGCCGTAAACAGCTGCTTGAGGCGCGCGACCAGCCTGTCGGCAACCCCCTCATGGACGATCAGCCGCCGGAGCGTGGTGCAGCGCTGCCCCGCCGTCCCTGCCGCCGAGAACAGGATCGCGCGCGCGGCAAGCTCCAGGTCGGCGCTCGGGCAGACGATCATCGCATTGTTACCGCCAAGCTCCAGCAGCACGCGCCCGAAGCGCTTCGCCACGCGCGGGCCGACGGCGCGGCCCATCGCGGTCGATCCGGTCGCCGACACCAAAGCGATGCGTTCGTCGTCGACCAGCTGCTCGCCAATCTCGCGGCCGCCCTGCACCACCTGCAGCAGCCCGTCGGGCGCGTCGAAGCGCGCCAGCGCGCGCCGCGCCAGCGCCATCACCGCCTCGGCGGTCAGCGGTGTTTTCTCGCTCGGCTTCCAGATCACCGGATTGCCGCAGACCAGCGCCAGCGCCGCATTCCATGCCCACACCGCCACCGGGAAATTGAAGGCGCTGATCACCAGCACGGGGCCGAGCGGATGCCACTGCTCCATCATCCGGTGGTTGGGCCGCTCGCTGGCGATGGTCAGCCCATAGAGCTGGCGCGACAGTCCGACCGCGAAGTCGCAGATGTCGATCATCTCCTGAACTTCGCCCAGCCCCTCCTGGACGATCTTGCCTGCTTCGAGCGTGACCAGCCGCGCTAGCGGTTCCTTGGCCGCGCGAAGCTCCTCGCCCAGCAGCCGCACCAGTTCGCCTCGGCGAGGTGCCGGGATCGTTCGCCACTCAAGGAAAGCGGCCTGCGCCAGCTCTGCCGCGCGCGCGGGATCGCCCGACTGAACGCGCCCAATCTCCTTGCCGTCGATCGGAGAGTGGCTCGCCAGGTCGCCCGCGCTCGCGACGCCAAGCTGCTGCAGGATCGCGGCGGCATCTTCGGCCGGGCTCATGCCAACATCTCCTTGGCCTTGATCATCGCCGCGACCCCCGCATCGATCGTCTCGTCCTTCTTCCCGAAGCACAGCCGCACCAGATCGCGCGAGGGCTCCTGCTCGGCAAAGGCCGACAGCGGCACCACAGCGACCCCCGCTTGCTCGACCGCGGCCTGGGCGAAGCTATCGTCGTCCATTGCAATGCCCGATCTGGGCAAATCGACGCTGAGGAAATAGGTCGATGCGGCGTCTAGAACATGAAATCCCGCATCGCGCAGCCCCGCCGTCATGCGATCACGCGCCCGCGCAAACCGCGCTTGCATCGGCCCAATCCAAGCATCGCCGTCGTTCAAGCCGTAGGCCACCGCGGCCTGGAGATTGGGGCGGTCGAAAAGGTCAGGAACTGGTGCGCGCGCGCCGCCACGGCGGCAAGCTCGGGCGCAGCGACCATCCAGCCCACCTTCCATCCGGTTAGCGAGAAGATTTTCCCCGCCGAGCCGATCTTGATTGTCCGCTCAGCCATGCCGGGGAGCGACGCCAGCGGCACGAAGGTTTGCTCATCGAGCAGCACGTGCTCCCATACTTCGTCGCTGATCACGATCAGGTCATGCGCCTGCGCGAGGCCGGCGATCACCGCCAGCTCGTCGGCGTCGAACAGACGCGCCGCCGGGTTGTGGGGGTTGTTGAAGATGATCGCGCGGGTCTTGGGGCCGATCGCCGCCTCGATGCTCGCGCGCTCGATGCGCCACTCGGGCGGCTTCAGCGCGACTTCGCGGGGCACGCCGCCCGCGCGCCGCACCATCGGCGCATAGCTGTCATAGGCGGGGGTGAGCAGGATGACCTCGTTCCCCGGCTCGACCACCGCGAGGATCGCCGCGCCCAGTGCTTCCGTCGCGCCGCTGGTTACGCACACATGATCGGCGTGGAGATTCAACCCCTGATGCCGTCCATAATGCGCCGCAACGGCGTCGCGCAGCGCAGGCAGCCCGCGCGACGGCGCATATTGGTTCGATCCTTCGACCACGGCGCGTGCGGCGGCGTCGAGAATCTCGGGCGGCCAGCCAAAATCGGGAAAGCCCTGCCCCAGGTTCACCGCGCCATGCTTCGCCGCGAGACCGGACATGCGCTCGAACACGCTGACCTTCATTTGCTCGTAGATCGGGTTCATCCCCGCGCCATAGCGAGGGCGCACGGCAACCGCGAGACTGGCGTCTGGCCCATCGCCGCAACGTTTCGTCGGGGTTCGGCCGGGCCGCTCCTGCCGCGACGCCACCTTTCACCGCCTCGCGACGTTGAACCCGCATGACCGAAGCCCGCAAAGCCACCCTATACCGGATGGTCCTTCCCGATCACGTCTGCCCGTTCGGCGTTCGCGCGCTGCAGGCCTTGGAACGCCATGGATTCGAGGTGGACGATCGTTCGCTGAAAACCCGGATGGAGGTCGACGCCTTCAAAACCAAGCATGGGGTGTCGACGACGCCGCTGATCTTCATTGGTGGAAAACCCATTGGGGGCAGCCGCGACCTTGAGCGCTATCTGGCCAATGAGACGGCCAGGACCTGAGATCAACCGCCACCCAGCACCGCGCTGATGGCCGCCAGCGGTCGCGCCAGCGCCGACTGGACTATAATCACCATTCCGAACGTTAAGATTGCCGGCGATGGCAATCACGCCGGCGAATTCCAGGCGGCGGCCGCGAAAGCGGCTATCGTCCGGACGCAAGCAGCGGCGGCGTTCGCCTCCCGCCCCAGCGACGGCGGGAAGCGACGGCACCTCGCCAAGGATCATGATATCCTCGACGGGGACCCGAACGTCGCTCACCACACCAAGCCGCGCGCCTTCGACCCACACCACTCGGGCAATGATCACATGGCGCTGGTGACGCAGCTCAATCGATGTCCCGGGCTCCACTAACCCGCGCGAATGAAGCATTAAGCCCCGGCTCGACACGTTGAGGATGCAGGCATCACTCCACCCGCCTGTTGCACGCAGTCGTGCAGGTAGCATGACGCGCCGCCGCAATTCTCGGGGGCGCCTGCCCAAGGATGATTTCAGGTCCACTGCACGATGCTGCGCGCGGATTCTCTCGGCGCCATTAAGCTTCCCGCCGTTCCGGACCGACTTTGCAGAGATCGGAGGGGAAACCGAACGCGGGCGTCCTCGTTAGACCGTTCGGCGCTTGCTAACCGCGTCTAGATCGGAACGGCCACTTTGGACCGAAACCCAGCTCGCTCGATCCATCCGCTGCATGCCGCGCTGATTGCGGGGGCTCTGCCTTTGGTTCTCGGCGCCTTCCTGGCCGATATCGCCTACGCGCGAAGCTTCGAAGTGCAGTGGAAGAATTTTGCCTCATGGCTCATCGCCGGTGCGCTGGTTTTCGCAGGCTGTGCGCTGCTGTGGGCCGTCGTCGACCTTGTCCGCTTCCGATCGAGCCGGGCCGTGCTTTACTTCGGCACGCTTCTCGCAGCCTGGGCACTTGGCCTGGTCAACGCATTGGTGCATGCCAAAGACGGCTGGGCGAGCATGCCGGCGGCGACAATCCTATCGATCATCGTCGCCATATTGATAACCGCTGCCACAGCCTTCGCTTTGTCACCAGGTTCGCGATGAAAGTCCCGCTGGCAATCAGCCTCGCAATCGCCGTCGCAGCTTGCGGAAGCGATCCCGATCCGGCGCAATATGGCGCCAACCCCCAACTTCCCGAGCCTGAACGCGGCCTCCTGCCGCCAATGAAGATTGCTAGCCCCGCCGAATGGGGCGATGAGCGGCCCAGGGTCCCACAGGGCTATACGATCACGCCGATTGCCACAGGCTTCAAGATCCCACGGCAGACGCTCGTCCTGCCCAACGGCGACATCCTGGTTGCCGAGGGCAAGGGAGGTGGTGCCCCCAAGCTCACCCCGAAGGATGTCGTCGCGCCCTTCTTCAAGGCCAAGGGGACCAGCCCGGTAAAAGGCGGTAACCGGCTGTCGCTTCTGCGCGATGCGGATGGCGACGGGACCTATGAAGGCCGCGCCATTTTCGCCGATGGCTTGAATGCGCCTTACGGTCTCGCCCTGGTCGATGGGCGTCTTTACGTCGCCAACCAGGATGCGCTGGTGCGCTTCGACTATCGGGTTGGCCAGACGCGCGCATCGGGTCCACCGGTGACCGTTGCCGCGCTTCCCGCGGAACTCAATCATCACTGGACCAAATCGCTCGCCGCCAGCCCGAATGGTCGTTTCCTCTATGTCGGCATCGGTTCGAACAGCAACGTTGCCGAACGTGGCATGGCGGCCGAAGTCGGCCGTGCCGAAATTTGGGAAATCGACGCGCAGACCGGCGCGCACCGGCCTTACGCCACCGGCATTCGCAACCCTACCGCGCTCGCCTTCCAACCGGGCGCCAACCGTTTGTGGGCCGTCGTCAATGAACGCGACGAGATCGGCGCCAATCTCGTTCCCGATTACCTGACCTCAATCCGCGACGGCGGTTTTTACGGTTGGCCCTACAGCTATTGGGGCCGAACAGTGGATACGCGCGTGCGGCCTCAAAATCCGCAAAAGGTCGCTGCCGCCATTCGCCCCGATTTTTCGCTAGGATCGCACGTCGCGCCGCTCGGCCTTGCATTCTCAACCGCCGCCATGGGTGCCCGCTTCGCCGAGGGCGCGTTTGTGGGTGAGCACGGCAGCTGGAACCGCAAGACGCCGGTCGGCTACAAGGTCGTATTCGTGCCCTTCCGCAACGGCCGTCCCGCGGGTCCGCCGGTCGACTTCGCAACCGGCTTTCAGGGCTCGGACGGCAAGACCCGCGGGCGCCCCGTCGGCGTCACCGTCGATCCGCGCGGCGCGCTCATCATCGCCGACGATTTGTCCAATACCATCTGGCGTGTGACACCAGCGCGGCGCGCGGCAGCATAACGCCGGCGAACTTTCGATTGCATCGCGCGCGCCAACCACGCGCCGGCGCGTCATCCTCATTCGTAAGGCCCGTCGATGTTCGAACTTTCCCCCTACCATCTGCTCTTGGCGGCGTTCGGCCTAGCGATCATCCTTGCTTACTGGCTGCCGCGTTTCTTTTCGGGGCGCGAGCCCGCGGCATCAGCCCTGCTGATCGGCTTGGGGCTGCTCACCTTCGGTTGGATTCCGGGCATGCCCTCGGCAATCGACCCGATCGCCTTGCCCAAGCCATGGGAAGTCCTCAGCGAGATCTGCGTCGTCGTCGGCCTGTTCGGCGTGGGCCTTCGCATCGATCGCCTGGCCGATCGCAAGACATGGGCGCCGACCGTCCGGCTCCTCGCGATCGGCATGCCGCTGTGCATCGCAGCGGTGGCTTATGCGGGATGGATGTTTGCGGGGATGACCTTTGCCGGTGCCCTGCTCCTGGCAGCGGTCCTGGCGCCGACCGACCCGGTTCTTGCCGGCGACGTCCAGGTCGGGCCGCCGCTCGAAGGCGGCGAACATCCCGTGCGCTTCTCGCTGACCACCGAAGCCGGGCTCAACGACGGCCTTGCCTTTCCCTTCGTCTATCTGGCGCTCGCCGTCGCCGCCGCCGGCGGGTTCACCGGGGAGGTCCTCGGCGACTGGCTGTGGCGCGATGTCGCCTATCGCATCGTCCTCGGTGTCGCCGCCGGCGCTTTCCTTGGCTGGCTCCTCGGCAAGATCATGTTCGATTGGCCTAGCAAGAATGCGCTCGCCAACACCGAATCCGGTGTGATCGCGCTGGCCGGCGTGCTCGCGGTCTATGGCCTGACCGAACTGGTCGAAGGCTATGGCTTCATCGCCGCCTTCGTCTCGGGCCTGACCTTGCGGCGGCAGGAATCCGACCATGAATTCCACACCAAGCTTCACGATTTCACCGAATCGATCGAGCATGCGCTGACGGCGGTGATTCTCATCGCCCTGGGCGCTGCGCTGCCCGCCTTGTTGCCGTCGTTGAGCTGGGCGGCGGCCCTGATCAGTGCCGCGCTCATATTCGTCATCCGGCCTACCGTCGGCTGGCTCTCGCTGATCGGGACGATGGATCACGGGCGCGAGCGGATGGTCGTCGCATTCTACGGCGTGCGCGGAGTCGGGTCGATCTACTACTTGGCTTATGCGGGATCGCACATGGAACTGACTAACGAGGCCGAACTATGGGCCGCGGTGGCGGTGACGATCCTGCTTTCGACCATCGTGCATGGCTTTACCGCGGGCCTCGCCGTGGAGCGGGCGACCGGGGATAACGAGCCTGCCACTCCGCGAGAGTGACTGCTGAATCAGCGCCGAGATGATGCGAACAAGATTGCGCATGGCGACGGCGATTCTGCTGCGAGGCAGGACGAACGCTGCGCCTTCAGGGTGATGCCGGCCATAAGGGAATCACCGTAACGACGAGGACCGCGTGTCAGGCGATCATCCGGGCCATGACACTCAATCGCTGGATCGCAATCTCCTGGACTATCCTGGCGCTTGGCACTGCCGCGTCGGGCGCAATTGCCCAACAGGTTGACGTTGCCTCAGGCTCGGTCGTTCAGTCCGTATTGAAACTCCGTCCGGGCGAATATGTTTGGGAGCCCGACCTCGCCCCTAGCGGCCCAACTCTGCTCATCGTCAACACGACGGCACAACGCGCGCTGCTCTACCGGAACGGCATTCCGATCGCCGCTACAACCGTCTCCACGGGCCGACCCGGCTACCGGACACCGATCGGCATGTTCACCATTTTGCAAAAGCGCGTCGAGCATTATTCGAGCACGTACAACAATGCGCCGATGCCTTATATGCAACGCCTCACCTGGAAGGGCGTGGCACTGCACGCCGGCCAGCTGCCAGGCTATCCCGCGTCGCATGGATGCATCCGTCTGCCAAAGGGCTTTGCTCGCCTGCTATATGGCGTAACGACGCTCGGAATGACCGTGGTCGTGACGGATCACGCGACCACGCCGCGGGTGGCACCAACGCCGGAGATCGCGCTCGGTAAAGGCGTACCGGAGCTGCAGAGCGCCAGGACCAGCGAATGGAATCCCGGCAAGGCTCCTGCAGGGCCGGTATCGATCATCGTGAGTGCGGCCGACGGCCGCGCGATCGTGCTGCGCAACGGGGTCGAGATAGGCTCAGCTCCGGTGCGCATCGAGGGTCCCGTCACGGGCACGTGGGCCTATACGCTTCGCGGCATCGATGGCGATGGCCCGCATTGGCTGCGCATGGACCTTTCCGATGGGGGCGCCACTGACCGGCCTGTGCCGCGCGAGGAGTGGCGGCGGTTCCATGCACCTGAAAATTTCCGGCGTGCGGTGGCCGGGGTCGTGCAGCCTGGAACGACCGTCATCGTGACCGCCGACTCGCTGCAGCCTGGCGCTCCGGTTACGTGCCCGTCCGCGCCGAGGTCGTCAGCCTCGGCATATTCTGGCACGGACCGTCGCGGACATGATCGAATTGCGTATAGGCAGTCGGGTGGCGGAAGAGCGAAAGAAATCGCTTGAACGTCAGTCGGAGTTGCTGCGGGCGACCATTGACCACGTGCAGCAGGGCATTGGAGTGTTCGATTCCGACCTCAAGCTGGTGCTTTGGAACGACCTATTATTCGACTTGCTGGAGCTGCCAGGGAGCTGTGTGCAGAAGGATGCGACGCTGAGGTCATGCTGCTGGCAGCCGCGAAGGCGGGCATTTTTGGGCCAGGCAGTGTGGAAACGCTGGTTGGGGACTTGCTCGATTCCATTCGTTCGGCGCCCAGCCGCCGCTTGGACGTTCACTTGGCAAGTGGGCGCGTTTTGGACGCTTGGCGCGCGGCTATTTCCGAGGGTCGATCCATTCTTGCTGTCCAGGATGTTACGGAACAGCGCGGCGCGGAGCGGATGAAGGACGAGTTTGTTTCGACGGTCAGCCACGAGCTCAGGACGCCGCTGACGTCGATCAACGGCTCGCTCGCCATCCTGTCCAAGAGCTCTGAGGGGCGCCTCGATCAAACTGGGCAGCAAATGCTCGATATCGCTATCAGAAATATCGATCGCTTAAATAGGCTGATCAACGACATCCTCGACATCGAAAAGCTTGGGTCAGGGTCCGTTGTGATGCATGTCCAGCGGCTTGAGCTTGCTGAGCTGCTGAGCTGCGTCGTTAATGAAAATCGTCCCTTTGCGAATACCCATGGCGTCGATGTCCAGCTTGAACTTCCTGACGAACCTGTCCTGGTGTTGGGGGATCAGGGGCGGCTCGTACAAGCCGTCACCAACTTAATTGCCAACGCCTGTAAATTCTCGCCGCCTGGCGCGATCGTGGATGTGAGTTGCCAGAAAGCTGACGGCCGGGCAATCATCGAGGTTCAGGACACTGGACCGGGTATCCCCGTTGAGTTTCGGCCTCACGTCTTCCAGCGATTTGCTCAAGCGAGCCCCGACCATCAGCAGGGCAGATCAGGGTCGGGCTTGGGGTTGGCCATCACCAAAGCCATCATCGAACAGCATGAAGGGAACATCGGCTTTGACTCCGTAGTCGGGTCCGGGTCACGATTCTGGCTGACGCTGCCGCTGTTGGGAGAGCAAAGTTGAAACAACTGCGGCACGTCGTGCTGGTGGAAGACGACCCTGATATTGCGGCTCTCGCGCAAATCGCGTTGCGTGATTTTGGGCAGTTAGAGTGCACGCATTTCTCTTCTGGCGAGGAGGCGTTGGAGCGCTTGCCTGCTATCGCGCCCGACCTAATCGTACTCGATTTTCGGCTTCCTGGGATGAATGGTCAGCAGGTACTCGAGAAGATCAGGTCGGATGGCGCCAACCCGCAGCCACCCGTCGTCTTTATGACCGCGAGCCTGATGCCTAACCATGTCGAAAAGCTGATTGCGGCGGGAGCGCTCGCGGTCCTGCCCAAGCCGTTCGATCCCCTCGCCCTGCCTGATCGGCTCAAGGAGATTTGGGAAAGCACGCAGTGCATGCCTTCGCGAGTGCAATAACGAAAAATCAGTTTCACGTGAGCTCATAACCTGGCGTTTTTGCTCAGCTGGGCTTCGGCGCGCGCCCTGGAACCAAAGCGTATGCCCAAAGTACCTCGCCGCGAAGTTGGCGATATTCACTCATGACAAAAGTGACAAAATGTCATGAGTAGCCGTAATGCGACTGTCAGCCTCGAAAATGATCTGGATCATCGCTTATTCTGACGGGCCGTTTCATGAAGGTGACGAGAGGTTCGGACGGACACCCACCCAGCCCCTCGTTCCGGACCGCTCGGTCTGTCCCGGATCCCCTTCCGGCGGACATGAGTGCTGAAAGCCCCGGCTGCCGACGCTGATAAAGGCCGGGGCTTTTTGCATCTACTGGACTGTTGACGCCAAGCGCACTTCGACCGAAGTCCGGGGGCGCGCAATCATTACCGACTATAAGGTGGTGCGTGAAAGTTCGATCCTACGGCAAACTGGCAGACCTGCTGGGGCAGGAAAGGATCGTCCACCTCCAGGCGCCATGCACCGTCGCCGAGCTGCGCGCCTGCCTGGCCGCGGAATGCCCCGAAGCCGCCCAGCCGCTTGCGAGCAGGCGGGTGCTTGCCTGCGTGGGAGATTTGGTCGTTCCCGACAACCATGTCGTGGCGCCAGGAGAAACGGTCGAGTTTCTTGCTCCCGTGTCGGGCGGCTGATGCCTTTCAGAGCCAGGTTGGCTGAGCATGCTTTCGATCCCGCGGCCGAGCTCGCCGAGCTGACGCGCTGCGCCGCCGGCGACGGGGCCGTGGTGAGCTTCGTCGGTCTCGCCCGGCCTGTCACCAAAGCGGGCGAGGCGCTGCAAGCCCTCGTCCTCGAGCATCACCCCCGCCTGACGGCCAAGTCGCTAGATGACATCGCCTCGAATGCGTTGCTCCGCTTCGCCGTCAGCCACGTCCGGGTGGTACATCGATGCGGCGAGATATCTCCCGGCGAGCCGATCGTGTTCGCGGGGGCAAGTTCGATGCACCGGCGCGCCGCGTTCGAGGCGGCAGACTATTTGATGGACCGCTTGAAAACCGAGGCGATCTTCTGGAAGCGCGAGGAGGGTCCGAATGGTTCTTCCTGGATTGAGCCGACCGAAGCGGATTATGCGGACCGCCACCGTTGGGAGTGAGCCTTGGCTGGAATCGACGAGACGCTGACCTTCTATCCGTTGCGGATCGCGGTGCTCACCGTCTCTGACACTCGCGACGAGAACAGCGACAAGTCGGGCGCCTTGTTGGCCGAGCGGCTAACGAATGCGAGGCATGAGCTGGCCGGAAAGGCCATCGTGAAGGATGAGGTCGAGGCGATCCGCCAACGGGTCCAGGATTGGGTCGACGATGAATCCGTGGACGCCATCATCTCCACCGGCGGCACCGGCTTCGCGCCGCGCGACGTCACGCCAGAGGCGGTCAAGCCGCTTTTCCGGCGCGAGATGGACGGCTTCTCCGTGCTGTTCCACCAGGCGAGCTTCGGCACGGTCGGCCTGTCGACCTTGCAGTCGCGGGCCTTTGCCGGACAGATCGGGGACACCTTCATCTTCTGCCTGCCAGGCTCGACCGGTGCGTGCCGGGACGGATGGGACCTCGTCCTCCGGCACGAACTTGACAGCCGCTACCGCCCGTGTTCGCTCGCCGGACAGATTCCGCGGCTGAGGCACCTCTGCGCATGACCAGGCTGACCCATCTCGACGACGAGGGCCGCGCGCGGATGGTTGACGTGTCCGGCAAGGAGCCCACCGCTCGGGTAGCGACCGCCGAAGGCACGCTTTCCTGCGCCCGCGAGACGCTCGATCAGGTGCGCGCCGGAACGACGCCCAAGGGCTCGGTCGTCGGCACTGCCGAGCTTGCCGGCGTGATGGCGGCGAAGCGAACGGCAGACCTCATCCCCCTCTGTCATCCGCTGCCGCTCACCAAGGCAGAAGTTCGCGTCGAGTTGGACGATGACCTACCCGGCTTCCACGTAACGGCTCAGGTCAAGACGACTGGCGTCACAGGCGTTGAAATGGAGGCCCTCACCGCCGTGTCCATAGCCTGCCTGACCCTGTTCGACATGCTGAAGGCGATCGATCGGACCATGGTGATCGGTGCGATCCAGGTCACTTGCAAGAGCGGCGGCAAGTCAGGCGACTGGAAACGCTCGCAGGCCTGATGATCAGTTTCGACGAGGCTCTCGCGCACGTCCGGGCGGTCGCCCAACCGCTTGGTAAGGAAGTAGTAGCGGTCAGCGAGGCTGCAGGCCGCGTGCTGGCCGCGCCGGTCATCGCCCGGATTTCGTCTCCGCGCTCCGATGTCTCGGCGATGGACGGCTATGCCGTCCGCGAGGCGGACCTTGCTGCTCTCCCGGCGCAGCTAGGGGTGGTCGGCGAGTCCTTCGCGGGGAGCAGCTGGGACGGGACTGTCGGCTCCGGCCAGTGCGCCCGCGTCTTCACTGGAGCGCCCGTCCCAGCCGGTGCGGATCGGGTGGTCATCCAGGAAGACGTGCGCCGCGAAGATGACGTGGCCATCGTCGAGCGACATCCGGGCAACGCCCGGCACATCCGCAAACAAGGCGGCGATTTTGAACAGGGGGACGAGGTCCTCCCCGCGGGACGGCTGCTCGACAAGCGCGCCATCGTCGCAGCGGCTGCGGCCGACGCGGCGATTGTCGAGGTCTTCACTCGTCCCCGCGTGCACATCCTGAGCACGGGTGACGAACTCGCCGAGCCGGGGACGGCGGCGGAGACGCCCGATGCCATCCCCGAGAGTGTGTCGCTCGGCGTCGCCGCGCTCGCGGCGGAATGGGGCGCGGAGGTCGTCGGCCGGACGCGGCTCCGCGACGACCTCCGAGCGATGGAAGTAGCGGCAGCGCAGGCGATCGTTGACGCCGACCTGGTCGTCGTCACGGGCGGCGCGTCGGTCGGCGAGAAGGACTTCGCCAAGACGATGTTCGAGCCAGCTGCTCTCGACGTCATCTTCGCCAAGGTCTCGATCAAGCCGGGCAAGCCAGTGTGGCTCGGCCGCGCCGGCAACGCGTTGGTCATGGGGCTGCCGGGCAATCCTACGTCCGCGCTGGTAACCGGCCGCTTGCTGCTCGCGCCGTTGTTGGCCGGGCTCGCTGGGCAGGAGGTCGCCGATGCCCTGCATTGGCGCAGCGCTAGGTTGGGCAGTCCGCTTGATGCCTGCGGTGCTCGCGAAACGTTCCACCGCGCCCAATGGATCGGCGATTCAGTGGAACTGCTGCGCTTTCAAGATTCGGGAGCCCAGAAGGCCCTTGCGGAAGCCGATGTTCTCATCCGCCAGTCCGCACATTCCTCCGCTCTTCCCCTAGGCTCGGAAGTGACGATTCTCGACTTCTGACGAGTGATCCAGATCAACGAGGCCGCGTGCGCGAAGCCTAGATTGCACTCATGCGCCGGGAATCCATGACCGAGCGGGCAAGCCCGTCACACCTTGCCCGACAAGCCGAACGCCTCGAACAAGCCGCGGCCTTCATGAGCAGGCCGGACTGTCGAACGCACATCCTGGAAAAGGCGGCCGAGTTTCGCGCCCAGGACGTGCTGATGAGAATCTCGCGGAGATACGCTGGAGACCGTTTGCATACTGCCTGAGGCCGCCCGCTGCTGCTTCAAGGACATGAAGGGAGGCGACAGTGGACCTGAACTATTTCCTTTATCGCCAGCAGGTCGAGCGGACCTTGGCTCAAAGCGCGGCGTGCCCGGAAGCGCGCGCCGTCCATGCGGAGCTTGCGGCGCCTTACGAGGCCAGAATCGAGCGAGCGACCAAAGGGAATCTGACGTTCATGCGCGCTCAGCGAAGCCGTTGCTCCGCCGCCGCGAGATCCTCGGCAGCGTTGATATTGAAGAAAGGATCCGCCGGGTCTGCGGGCCATTCCACGACCACGTATCCGACGGCTTCGGCGAAGCCCCTGAGCGACCGGTTGCCAGTACTGAGATAGCCGGGCACGTATTGAAGGGCGGAGGTCGGCCACAGCCCGCAAACCGGGTGCAAGTGACCGCCGCTGGCAGCGATCGCGGCCTGGTGGCCGCTCACTGCGGACGCCAAGCGACCGGGAAGATCGGTCGGCAAGAACGGCATATCTGCGGGGATGGTCAGCAGGCCGTCGCAGCCCAGAGCTTTGGCCTCGCGGAGGGCGGCCGCCAGCCCGGCAAGGGGGCCCTCGATGCCCGGCTCGTCAAGGATAGAAAAGGACTCCGTTCCAGCCGCCTGCGGCCGGTCCCGCACGGCGACGAAGACGAGGCCCGACCATTGCCGCGCCTGCTCAACCGCGCGATTGAGCAAGGTCCGGCCTGCGAGCACCCGCAAGGGCTTGTTGCCGCCGATACGGCGCCCCTGCCCCCCGGCAAGGATGACTACGGCGATCCTCAAGTGACGAACAGCTTCAAGGCGGCGATCACGAGAACGATTGCAAGGCCTTGCAGCAATCGAGGCCGGGGAAGGCGCGCGACGCCCAGCCAGGTTCCAACCAGCGCACCACCGAAGACCGAAGCGACGAGAATCGGCAGCTCGGCTGGCAGCCGCTGGACGCTAGCCAGATTGCCGAGCAGCCCCGCGGCCGAATTAAGTACGATGAATGCGGCGGCGATACCGGAGGTCTTCCTCGCATCTTCCCAGCCGAACAGGATGATCAGCGGGCTTAGGAATATCCCACCCCCAGTTCCCGTAAGACCAGCGAGCATGCCCAGAGCCGCTCCGGTCGGAAGCGTGACCGCCAGCGACGGCGCGTACGCGGGCCTGGCAGCCCGCCGCTCTGGTTGCCAGAAAAGCCGCACGGCGGCGCCCAACAACACCAACCCGACGAGTGGGCGATATACTGTCGGCGGAAGCTCAATGCTGCCGCCGATATAAGCCGCAGGAACGGCAGTCGCCGCAAAGGCTGCGAGAAGCCGCCAGTTCGTCTGGCCCTTCAGTGCAAATCGCGCCGCTGCGAAGGTCGCAACGACGAGATTCAGTGCGAGTGCTGTCGGGCGCATCGTCTCCGGCGTGACCGAAAACAGCGCCATGATCGCGAGATAGGCCGACGCGCCGCCGTGGCCGACGCTTGAGTAAAGCGCGGCGGCGATTGCCATGAGCGCGGCAATCCAAAAAACAATGGCCGGGTCCAATTTCCCTCCATAGCGGCCGCCCTGGCGAGCTTTGCGCCAGATCACTTCCACAGCGCATCCGGTGGCGTAGTGAAACTGCTAATCTCTACAAGGGGGAGCGTTGGCGATGCGGACTTTCGTTGTGATCTTGGGAGCGACAATGCTCTTCGTGCCGGCGGCCGCGCATGCAGCGGAAGCAGATAAGGAAGCGATGTCGGAGACGCTGCAGATCAAGCCGATCGTCGATGCCAGGCTGCGATGGGAGAGCGTCGACCAGGGCGAGCTCAACGCGGACGCGGTGACTTTGCGGCTGCGCGCCGGAGCCGAGGTCAAGCTCGGGGCTTTCTCATTGTTTGCGGAAGGCGAAGGAACGGTTGCGCCGGTCAACGACTATAACGCCTTCCCCTTCCCCATCGACGACGGTCAGCGGCGCCCGCAGTTCGCGGTCGTCGCCGACCCGCAGAACGCCGAACTCAACCGGCTGCAGCTACAGTATAAGTCGGAACCGCTCACCGCGACGGTTGGCCGGCAGCGCATCAACCTCGATGACCAGCGCTGGGTCGGTTCGGTCGGATGGCGGCAGAACGAGCAAACCTTCGATGCGGCGCGAGGCGAGGCGAAACTCGGACCGGCTTCCCTCGACCTCACCTATGCAATGGCTCAGCGCACCATCTTCGGCGAAGATGCAGGGCCGCAGACATCCTTTCGCGGAGACTTCGTCTTCGCGGGCATCGGCTCCAATCTGGGCCCGGTGGAGGGCAAGCTCTTCTCCTACGTGCTGGATTATGACGAGGACTTCTTCCTCGCCAACAGCAGCCAGACGTACGGCGGTTTCCTCAATGGCACCTTCCCCGTGAGAGCCGCAAAGCTGTCGCTTCGCGCCAGCTATGCGCGCCAGTCGGACTATGGCAGCAACCCCTTCGACTTTGCCGCGGATTATTGGTCGTTTGAAGGCGGTGCGAAGCTCGCGGGCTTCACCCTCACCGGAGGGTGGGAGCAGCTGGGCAGCGACAATGGCCGCGCGCTCCAGACCCCGATGGCGACGCTGCACAAGTTCAATGGCTGGGCGGACCTCTTTCTGACGACGCCGGCATCGGGCCTAGAGGACGCTTATGTCTCAGTCGGAAAGACATTCGACGGCATGAAACTCCTCCCCGGCCTGAACGCCAATGTCGTGTTCCACCAGTTCGACAGCGCCGTGGGGGACGTCGAATATGGGACCGAGTGGGATGCCTCTCTGAGTTTCAAGATCGGCAAGGTCGGCCTGCTCCTGAAATATGCCGATTACAATGCACAGGACTTCGGCGCCGATACGCGCAAGCTGTGGCTCCAGGCCGAGTGGGCCTTCTAGCCCAAAACCTCGGCAGTCTCCCCCTGCGCCATTCCCCGAAGCGCGTCGCGATCGAGGACCTCGACACAACTTTGCGATTGCAGTCGAATGAGGCCGCGGCTCCGCAGGTGCGCAAGCATCCGGCTCACCGTTTCCTTGGTGAGGCCTAGATAATCGGCGATGTCGATCCGGGTCATCGGCAGGTCGAAGCTCGTCTCGCGCTCGCCGCTGACGCGCTCGGTCCGCTCAAGCAAGGACAGGAAAAAGCTCGCCAGCCGCTCGGCGGCCGCCTTCCTGCCGAGCAACACCATCTGCCGCTGCGCTTCGGCCAACTCGTGCGCCGCTAGCCGGTAAAGCTCGCGCTCGATCTGTGGATGTTCACCCACGAACCGGTCGAATGCCTCGCGCGAGAACCACCACAATTCCGTGTTTTTTAAGGCTTCGACGGTGAAGGCATATTCTTCGTCGACGCTGACGCCGAGGAAATCGCCGGGAAACATGAAGCCCGTGATTTGGCGCCGCCCGTCCGCAAGCAAGGTATAAAGCTTCAGCGCGCCCTGGGTGACCATGAACACCCGCTTGGCCGGGTCGCCTTCATGGAAGGCGGATTGCTCCGACCGCAGCCGCTGCATCGTTCCCAGTGAGCGCATCCCCGCCAGCGTCGCCGCATCGAGACCGCGGCAGATAGTTATCGGTCGCACGGGGCAGGTCTCGCACGGGTGCCCATGCGGCAGGTCGGTTAGCTTCCCGGTCGGTACGTAGGGCAATGCGACTTCCCCAAAGGCACCATCCGCCTGCTGCGCGACGAATGATCTGGCTCAAGGGTGCAATAGCTGATCCCCTCTAGCGTTCAAACTCCCACAGCTTGTGGAGCGCATGAGGGCCGATGCAGGATTTGATTGTCCAAGCGATCGACAAGGAGCAGCTTGCGCTCGCCTACCCGCTGGTCCGGTCGGCAACGCGGGTCAGCCTCGAACGATGGGAACAGTTCGGGGGTGAGCTTGTCTCCGATGGTGGTGGAGTGCTCGCTGTGGTCTCGCCTGATAATTGCGTCCACGGAGTCGCCGCCTATCGCCCGGGACGCAACTTGCGCCACGAACAGAGCCTCGATGTGGAAGTGATCGTTGCGTTCGACCTGCAAGGCGGCGACCGGGTCCGATCCGCACTATGCGATGAACTGGAACGGATCGCGTCGATGTTGGGCTGCAGCGCGGTGAACTTCACGGTCGCGGCGAAGAGCGCCGAGCCGGCTTCGCGGGCGCGATCGCGCCTCGAGCGGCTCGGGCTCAAGTTCGATACGGCGAGCTTCGTCCGCGAACTGCCCGAAGAGAGGGCTAGACGAGGAAATAGACCGCTAGCGCGACGCAGACGACGGTGACGACCAGCCAGATTATGGGCCAGCCCTCGCCTTCCCGTTCCTTCGCGGAGGTCGTGTCGATCGGCGCAGGGGATGACTCCTTCGTCGGATACACGGTCTCCGTCCCGCTTTTCAGTGCGGGATTGAGCGGGGCATCGCGCCGCCCGTCCTTGGATTGATCAGTCATGGTTTCCCCTCAGCCATTATGGGCAATCGCGGGTGAGTGCTCAGCGCAGCCGCGCGCGGTCAAGCGCCAGTGCACCATTGCGAGAAGGCAGACGGTGCCCGGGTCGTCGCTGTCCTTGAGACTTGACGTGAGCGTCGCCCAGTCCTCCTCGGCGGCAAAGCGATTGAAGTCCGCTATCGCAGCGCGGACATAGCCGGTCGGGGTCATCCCTTGCTGTCTCGCCGCAGATTTGACGTCCGCCGCGAGTGCTGCGTCCGACCGCTCAAGCCATGCCTGGAAACCGCTGGATGAGGTCCTCGCCGCAGCCAGCAGGTCGCCGAGCATCATTAGTCCGATCCTCCGATGGTCACCCCTTCGACGTGGCTGCGGGCGGCGACCTCGGCAACGTACCGGGCGGCCTCGACCGACCAGCTGCGCGCCTCGAGCATGTCGGCGATCCTGGCGCGAACCATGTCGAATTCCAGGGTCCGGCCGGCGATGCGACGATGAAGTCTGAGGATGTGCCAGCCGAAGCGCGACCGAACCGGCTCACGCGCAGTCGTCCCCTCCGTGAGCGCTTCGAGGCCGGCCTGAACCTCGGGCACGAGCTCACCGCGGCGGATCTGGCCCAGCGATCCGTCCTGCTGGGCCGAGGTGCAGCCCGAATGGGCGCGAGCCGCTTTCGCGAACGCCGCCGGGTCGTCACCGACCTCCGACACGATCGCACGCGCCCGCTCGAGCGCCGCGCTCCACGCTTGGTCGTCCGAGCCTTCGGGCTCGATCAGGATATGTGCGGCTTCGAACAAGTCGGGAGTCCGGAACCGGTCGACATTGGCATCGTAATAGCGGCGGCACTCCGTATCTCCCGGCTCCGCCGGCTCGACCTCCTCTTCGAGCAGCGCGCGGATGACTGCATCCTCTTCGATCTCGGCTCGCCCCGCCTCATCGGTCGAAGGATCGGCGGCGACGCAGGTGCGGCGGGCTTCCTGCAGCAGCAACTCGCGGACCGCTAAGGCGCGCGCCGCTTCGACCCAAGCTGTCTCGGCGTCGGGCGCGGGATGGTGCTGGATCTCCTGCGCGATTGCTTCCGGCGGAATCTCGACGCCGTTGACGCGGACTTCACCGAAGCTGGGGGGCGGCGGGATCAGAGGCTCCGGCCCTCCGCCGCAGCCGCCCGTTTCGCAGCTGCTCATCATCTTCGGCGTCGGGCGCTGCCCCGGATCGTCGAGATTAATGACGTCGAGGCGCCGGCTCATGCGCCCTCCTGCCCGCTTTCGGCGAGTTGGCGCAGGACTGTCGGTCCGCCGTAGCTCGGCGCTCCGCCCGCCGGCCCGTGGGTCGGCGAAGGCTTTCGCTTGGTGCTGCGCGACCGCACGATCTGGAAGCCCGGACGAAGCAGGTACCAGACCGGCGCGCTCCAAATGTGCACTAACCGCGTGAACGGCGTGATCAGGAACAAGGTCAGGCCGAGGATGATGTGCAGCTTGTAGACCAGCGCGACGTCCTGAATCTGCTGCGGCGCTGCGGGGTCGAGCGTGAGGATGCCATTGGCCCAGTTCATGAACCGCAGCATTTCGCTTCCGTCCAGATGTTCGAGCGTCCACCAGGTCGTGAGAATGCCGAGTGTCAGCTGGACCCAGATCAGCACGAGCACGAGGATGTCGCCGATCGACGAGCTCTTGCGGATGCGAGCGTCGAAAAGCCGCCGATGAAGCAGGAGCGTACAACCGACGTAGGCGGCGACGCCGGCGATGCCGCCGACGACAAGCGCCGCAGTCTGCTTGAAGCTATGGCTGATGCGTAGCGTGTCGATGACAGTGACGGGAGTCAGCAATCCCACGAGATGGCCGAAGAAAAGAACAATGATTCCCATGTGGAACAGGTTCGATCCAATCACCATCTGCCGGCGCCGCAGGAACTGGCTTGATTGTGATCGCCAGCTATACTGGTTGGCGTCGAACCGCAGGATGCTGCCGACCACCAGCACGGTCACAGCGAGATAAGGGTACCAGCCGAACGCCAGCTGGTTGATGAAGTCCATCATCGTGCGACCTCCTGGTTCACGGGCCGATTCGACGCCCTGATCTTCGCGACCACGCCGGTGGGGCCGCCCATTTCATGCGCGCCGCCGAGGTTGAAGGAGACCGGCGCGTCCTCCCATTCGGCATCGATGTCGGCGCCGTCCTCGGCCGGCGTATTCTCGTCGACCACGGCCCGCGCGTCGGCGTCGATCCGCGTTTTCGCGAGCGACACGAGGCAATGGAAGATGCCCGCATAATCCGTCCCGCGCTTGTCGAGCCGCTCGGCGAGCGCCGCGAACACGTGCGCCGGCTGGCCGAGCATCTCGCGCGTCTCTTCCAGCGGCAGGCATGACGCATATTCGAGGAACACCGGCACGAAGTCGGGGAACTCGCCGCCGTCTAGGAAGAAGCCGCTTTCGACATATTGCTGGCCTAAGTCGATCATTGCCTGGCCGCGCTCGCGGCTGTCGCCGTGGACGTGCTCGAACAGGTGAAGCGACAGAGACCGCGAGCGGTCGAACAGTTCGCTATAGCCTGCCTGCAGGTCCAAAAGGTCCTCGCGCTCGAAACGGCGCAGCAAGGGCTCAATGCGGGAAAAATCCGCAACGCTTAACAGCCCGTCGCGGATGATCGCTTTGCGGACTTCGCCGATATTAGACTGCAGATCGCTCGACGGGTAGCCGAGCAAGGCGGCAAGTGCTCTCAAGGTCAGCTTCATGTGGGGATATCCATTCTCGGTTCGCGCTTGGCACGGTCGGAGCCGCCGCCGAACAGGTTGACTTTCGTCTTACCTCTGGTCGCCTCATTGAAGCCGAACCCGGAGGAGCCGCGCAGCACGTAGGCGTCCTCATCGAGCTCGCGCCGGGCGGTCGGGATCACGTAGCGGTCTTCGTAGGCGGCGAGCGCCATGATCCGGTACATCTCCTCGATGCGGTCGCGGGTCAGGCCGACCCGCTCGGGGATGCTCTCGTCGATGCGGCCCTCGACGCTCTTCGCCCGCATGTAAGAGCGCATTGCGAGCATGCGCTCGAGCGCAGCCGCAATCGGCTCCTCGTCGCCAGCGGTGAGGAGGTTGGCCAGATATTTGAGAGGGATGCGAAGAGACCGGACATCCGGCATCCCGTCCTGCACCGACATCTTGCCAGCCTCGGCCGCCGACTGGATCGGCGACAAGGGCGGCACGTACCAGACCATCGGCAGCGTCCGGTACTCCGGGTGCAGCGGGAAGGCGATCTTCCACTCGACCGCCATCTTGTAGACCGGCGAGCGCATCGCGGCCTCGAGCCACTGGTCGGTGATGCCCTCAGCCCGCGCCGCCTCCTGCACCGTGACGTCATTGGGATCGAGGAACACTCCGAGCTGCGCCGGATAGAGGTCCTTCGGGTTCTCGACCGACGCCGCTTCCTCAATCCGGTCAGCGTCGTACAGGACAACGCCGAGATACCGGATCCGCCCCACGCAGGTTTCGGAGCAGACGGTCGGCTGCCCCGTCTCGATGCGCGGGTAGCAAAAGATGCACTTCTCGGACTTACCCGTCGCCCAGTTGTAGTAGATCTTCTTGTACGGGCAGCCCGAGACACACATCCGCCAGCCGCGGCATTTTTCCTGGTCGATCAGGACAATGCCGTCTTCGGCTCGCTTATAAATCGCTCCCGACGGGCATGATGCGAGGCAGGACGGGTTGAGGCAATGCTCGCACAGCCTCGGCAAGTACATCATGAACGTCTTTTCGAACTGGCCGTAGATTTCCTTCTGGACGCCGTCGAAGTTGTAGTCGTGGCTCCGCTTCTCGAACTCGCCGCCAAGCATATCTTCCCAATTGCCCGACCATTCGATCTTGTTGAGCCGCTCGCCGGTGAGCAGCGAGCGCGGCCGCGCCGTCGGCTGCGCCTGCAGCTCTGGCGCCGACTGCAGCCACTCATACTCGAACGTATAGGGCTCGTAAAAATCGTCGATCTCGGGCAGGTGCGGGTTGGCGAAGATCTTCGACAGGATGCGCCACTTGGCGCCCTGGCGCGGAACGATCTTGCCGTTCTTTTTGCGGACCCAGCCGCCCTTCCAGCGCTCCTGGTTCTCCCAGTCCTTCGGGTAGCCGATGCCCGGCTTGGTCTCGACGTTGTTGAACCAGACATATTCGACGCCCTCGCGGTTAGTCCAGACGTTCTTGCAAGTGATCGAGCAGGTGTGACAGCCGATGCACTTGTCGAGGTTCAGGACCATCGCAATCTGCGCGCGGACCTTCATCGTTCCATCTCCTTGTCCGCTGCCTGACCTTTGACGCCGGTCCCCCAGTCCGCCGTTCCACCGTCGACGTTGGCGCTGTCGTCCGCGGCTTTGTCGAACCAGTTCACCTCGCTCATCTTCCTCACGATCACGAACTCGTCGCGGTTCGCCCCGACCGTCCCGTAGTAATTGAAGCCGTAGGCGAGCTGGACGTAGCCGCCGATCATGTGCGTCGGCTTCATGTTGATGCGGGTCACGCTGTTATGGATTCCACCGCGCTGGCCCGTGATTTCCGAGCCCACCGTGTTCGTGAGCTTTTCCTGCGCGTGGTACATGATGGCAGAGCCCGGCATGATGCGCTGTGACACAATCGCGCGAGCGGTCAGGGCGCCGTTGATGTTGAAAACTTCGATCCAGTCGTTGTCGACAATACCAGCTGCCTTTGCGTCGTCCTCGCTGATCCACACCGTGGGCCCGCCTCGGTTAAGGCTGAGCATGATGAGGTTCTCGGTATAGGTCGAATGGATACCCCATTTCTGGTGGGGCGTGAGGATGTTGAGTAGGATCTCCTTGTTTCCGTTCGGTAGCTTGCCCAACACCTGCCCAACGGTCTTGGTGTCGATTGGCGGCCGCCAGGTAACGAATCCCTCGCCAAACGCGCGCATCCAATGATGATCTTGGTATAGCTGTTGGCGCCCGGTCAGCGTCCGCCAGGGGATCAATTCGTGGACGTTTGTGTAGCCCGCGTTGTAGCAGACATGCTCGCTTTCGAGCCCCGACCAGATCGGCGATGAGATGATCTTGCGCGGTTGGGCCGCAACATCGCGGAAGCGAATTTTCTCCTCTTCCTTGCCCTCGGCGAGGTGGCCGTGATCCCGACCCGTCGCTTTGCTGAGCGCCTGCCACGCCTTGACCGCAACCTCGCCGTTGGTTTCCGGCGCCAGCATCAGGATAGTCTCGCAGGCATCGATGTCAGTATCGATTTTTGGCCGGCCCGCGGTGGGGCCGTCGAGCACCCGACCATTGAGGTCGCCAAGCAATTCGACCTCGTGCCCGGTGTCCCAATTGAGACCCTTCGCACCATTGCCCAGCTTTTCAAGCAATGGGCCCATTGAGGTGAACCGGGCGTAGGTTTCGGGATAGTTGCGCTCAACCAGGGACACGTTCGGCATGGTCTTGCCCGGGATCGGGTCGCACTCGCCCTTAAGCCAATCCTTCGGTTCATATGCCTGCGCCAACTCGGCCGGCGTGTCGTGCAGGATCGGGGTCATCACCAGGTCGTGCTCGACGCCAAGCACCTCAGGAGCAACGTCCGAGAATTTCTTCGCAATGGCGCGGAAGATGTTCCAGTCGCTCTTGGTCTCCCACGCCGGGTCCACCGCGGCCGACAGCGGATGGATGAACGGGTGCATGTCCGACGTGTTGAGGTCGTGCTTTTCGTACCAGGTCGCCGTCGGCAAGACGATGTCGGAGTAAAGGCTGGTGGTCGACATCCGGAAGTCGATGTTGACCATCAGGTCGAGCTTTCCGACCGGAGCCTCGTCGTGCCACACGACGTCTTTGGGTCGCTCCAGCCCAGCGCCCTCCTCGTCCGTGCCAATCACGCCATGCATCGAGCCAACGAGATGCTTCAGGAAATATTCGTGCCCTTTGCCGCTCGCTCCGAGCACGTTCGAGCGCCAGAAGAACATGTTGCGCGGCCAGTTGACCGGATTGTCGGGATCGAGGCTGGCGGGCTTGAGCTCGCCCGACTTGAACGCGTCCGCAATCGCCTGCGCGGGGTCGGCACCGGATTGCTTCAGGCGATTGCCCCATTCAATGGGACTGGCGTTGAACTGGGGTGCCGAGGGCAGCCAGCCCATCCGTTCTGCCTTGGCATTGTAGTCGAGCATGCTGCCCGACCAGTCTCCCTCCGGCGCCAGCGGCGACAGAATTTCCGACATCTTCAGCGATTCATAACGCCATTGATCGGTGTGCGCGTAAAAGAAGCTGGTCCCGTTCATCTGGCGTGGCGGCCGCGACCAGTCGAGACCGAAGGCGAGCGGCAGCCAGCCTGTTTGCGGACGCAGTTTCTCCTGCCCGACATAGTGCGACCAGCCGCCGCCCGACTGGCCGATGCATCCGCACATAATGAGCAGCGAGATGATCCCGCGGTAGCTCATGTCCATATGGTACCAATGATTGAGTCCGGCCCCAAGGATGACCATCGACCGGCCCTTGGTAATTGCGGCGTTGGACGCAAATTCACGAGCGACCTGGATGATGGCCTGTCGCGGCACGCCGGTGACCTTCTCTGCCCAGGCCGGTGTGAAGGGCACATCATCGTCGAAGCTGAGGGCGACATTCTCGCCGCCGAAACCGCGATCGACTCCGTAGTTCGCGCAGTAAAGATCGAACACTGTTGCGACGGCGGTCGTCGAGCCGTCGGCGAGCTTGAGAGTCTTTACCGGGATGTTGCGCAGCAGGACGTCGTCATGCGCTGTCGCGACAAAGTCGTGCGGCGCATCGCCGCCGAAATAAGGGAAAGCGACCGCCTCTATCGAGTCATGATCGTCCGCCAATGTCGTACGCAGCCGGACATCCTTGCCCTTGCCGTCCTTTTCTTCGAGGTTCCACTTTCCCGGGTCACCCCAGCGATGCCCGGCGGAACCGAGCGGGCAGACCAGCTTTCCACTGATCTCGTCATAGGCGAGGGCCTTCCAGTCCGGGTTGGCCTTCTCTCCGAGAGCGCCCTTGATGTCCGCGGCACGCAGGAGGCGATCGGCAACCAGCCGTCCGTCGCGCTCCACGAGTTTCACCAGCAGTGGAAAGTCTGAATATTTCCGCGTGTAGTCGCTGAAATATTCGGTCTGCTTGTCGACGTAGAATTCGCGCAGGACAACGTGGCCGAGCGCGAGAGCAAGGGCGGCGTCAGTCCCCTGCTTCGGGTGCAGCCACATATCGGAGAATTTCGCCGCCTCGTTGAAGTCCGGGGCGATGACCACGCTCTTGGCGCCGCGGTAGCGCACCTCCGAATAGAAATGCGCGTCGGGCGCTCGGGTCATCGGGATATTCGATCCCCAGACCAGCAGGAACCCGGCGTTGTACCAGTCCGCGCTCTCGGGCACGTCGGTCTGCTCGCCCCAGGTCTGCGGGCTCGAAGGCGGGAGGTCGCAATACCAGTCGTAGAAGCTGAGTAGGGTGCCGCCGATCAGCGACAAATATCGGCTTCCGGCCGCATAGCTGATCATCGACATTGCCGGGATCGGCGAGAAACCCGCGACCCGGTCCGGGCCATATTCCTTGATTGTATAGGCGTTGGCGGCGGCGATGATCTCGGTCACCTCGTCCCAACCGACGCGTACGAAACCGCCACGCCCGCGCTTCGACACCCAATCGCGCCGCTTATCGGTGTCCTGCACAATCGACTTCCACGCTGCGACAGGAGTCAGCGATTTGCGCGCTTCGCGCCAGTGTCGGATCAGCCGCGCCCGAACGAGCGGATATTTGATGCGGGTCCCCGAGTAGAGGTACCAACTGTAGCTGGCGCCGCGCGGACAACCGCGAGGTTCATGGTTGGGGAGGTCCGGCCGAGTCCGCGGATAGTCAGTCTGCTGCGTCTCCCAAGTGACGATCCCGCCCTTTACGTAAATCTTCCACGAACATGATCCGGTGCAGTTCACCCCGTGGGTCGACCGGACGATTTTGTCCGCCGCCCACCGCTTGCGGTACGCGTCTTCCCACTCGCGCGCCTCGTCAGTCGTGATGCCGTGGCCGTCGGAGAACTTCTCCTGTGTCCGACGAAAGTAGGTGAGGCGGTCGAGGAAATGACTCATCCCGGGATCCTTCTATGCGGGCACGGTTGTGGGTGATTGGACAGCGCGTTTACGCTCTGCCTCGCGCAGCAGGCCGCGAGGGCCGCTATATGCGAACCGGGTCAGAGCGGCACAGCTGACGTAGAACAGTAGGAAGCCCCAGAGCGCGGCGTTTGCCGTTCCCGTAAGCTCGATTGATGAGCCATAGGCCTTCGGGATGTAGAAGGCGCCGTAGGCGGCAATGGCGGAAGTGAACCCGATCACAGCCGCCGACTCCCGCTCCGCCTGCGCCCGTCGCTGCGCTTCTGGAAGAGCCGGCTCCGTCCGGTCGACCTCGATGCGCATGATGCCGGGCACCATCTGGAAGGTTGAAGCATTGCCGACGCCGCTCGCCAGGAATAGCAGCAACACCATGGCGAAGAAGCCGGGGAAGCTGCGAGCGTCCAGGAACCAGATCATTCCAAGGATCGCGACGATCTGGACAGAGAACACCCAGAAACTTACTCGCGCCCCGCCGTATCGGTCCGAAATCCAGCCCGTGGCGGCCCGGGACAACGCTCCCAGCAGCGGACCGATGAAGGCGTATTTGAGAGCGTTTACTTCGGGGAAGACGAGCTTCGCCAGCAAGGGAAAGCCGGCCGACATACCGATGAACGTGCCAAAGGTACCGGTGTAGAGCCAGCACATCAGCCACGTGTGGATTCTGCCGAAGATCGCGGCCTGATCGGCAAAGGATGATTTGGCGCTGAGAATGTCGTTCATCCCGAACCACGCCGCGATTGCACCGGCCATGATTAGAGGGATCCATACGAACCCCGCATTCTGCATCCAGAACTGGGTTCCGTCAGAGGCGACTTGCGCCTGGCCGCCGAGGGCTCCGAACAGGCCCATGGTGATGACTACCGGGACCATGAATTGCATCAGGCTGACCCCAAGGTTCCCAAGGCCCGCATTGAGCGCCAGCGCATTTCCCTTCTCCGACTTTGGGAAGAAGAAGCTGATGTTTGCCATCGATGAAGCGAAATTGCCGCCTCCGAGCCCGCACAACAGCGCAAGGACGAGGAATAGCAGGTAAGGCGTTTCCGGATTCTGCACAGCGTAGCCGATCCCGAAGGCCGGAATCAGCAACGAGGCGGTGGAAAGGGTCGTCCACAGCCGGCCACCGAAGACCGGTACTAGGAAGGCATAGAAGATGCGCAAGGTGGCGCCCGAAAGCCCGGGCAGTGCCGCCAGCCAGAACAATTGGTCAGTCGTGAAGTCGAACCCGATGGCCGGTAGGCGCGCGACGACTACGCTCCAGACCATCCAGACGGCGAACGACAGCATTAGGCAATAAGTAGAAATCCACAAATTGCGCCGGGCTACCGCGCGACCCCGCTTGCGCCAGAAATCTGCGTCCTCGGGCCGCCAGTCTTCGATCGGGCCAGCGATGCGCGGGGGTGCCTTGATTCCAGGCTCGCCGAAGCTCCGCATCTCCGGGAGTTCCGGAACCTGCGCCTGTTCGCCGCGACCCGCCGCAGAGTGTTCCATCTGGCGAACGGCAAAGTGCATCCACGTGAGGGCCACTGAGACCAGTACGAAGAGCAGGACGAATGAACTGGTCCAGACGCCCGTCAGGTCAAGCAGCGCGCCGAATGCAAGCGGCAGGACGAACCCGCCGAGGCCGCCGATCATGCCAACGAGGCCGCCCACCGCGCCGACATGGTTCGGGTAATAAACCGGAATATGCTTGAACACCGCCGCCTTGCCGAGGCTCATGAAGAAGCCGAGCACGAAGATCGTCACCAAGAATGGAGCGAGGCTCATTTCCGTCCGGAAGGTAATCGGGCCACGAATGCCTTCGATGATGTAGGTGGTCGGCGGATAGGACAGCATGAAGGTGGTCAGCACCGAAATCCCAAACGTCACGTACAGCACGGATCGGGCGCCGTAGCGGTCCGAGAGTTTTCCGCCGTAGATCCGGAACAGGCTTGCCGGGACCGAATAGAAGGCAGCGAGCATGCCGGCCGTCTTCACGTCGAGGCCATAGACACCCATCAGATACCTGGGCAGCCACAAGGCAAGCGCCACGAAGGCGCCGAAGACAAAGAAATAATAGAGCGCGAAGCGCCAAACCTGGACATTTTTCAAGATCGCAAGCTGCGTGCTCATGCTAGCGGCCTTGCGCCCCGAACTGGCCCGCTCGAGCTGTTCCGGATCTTCTTTCGTGAGAAGCAGGAACAGGACGGCCGTGACGATCAGCGCGGCGGCCCAGACCTGCGCAACCGCCTGCCACCCCATCGCGACCATTACGAACGGGGCCAGGAACTTGGTCACCGCCGAGCCGACATTGCCGGCGCCGAAAATACCGAGCGCGAGGCCCTGCTCATTCTTCGGATAGAATTTAGACACGTAAGTAACGCCGACCGAGAACGCACCGCCCGCAATTCCCACGCCGAGCGCTGCGGTCAGCAGCTCGGCATAGGTGTCTGCATATGAGGTAAGGAAGGTCGCGATCGCGGCGAGTACCATCACTCCGGCAAAGACACGCCGGCCCCCGAACTGGTCAGCCCAGACGCCGAGGAATACGCGGGTAAGCGACCCGGTTAGAATCGGCGTGCCGACAAGCAGCCCGAACTCGGTTTCGCTCAGGCCGAGCTCTTCCTTCACGCCAAGACCGATGATCGAAAAGATCGTCCAGACGGCAAAGCAGACAGTGAAAGCAATCGTGCTCGACCAAAGTGCCTGGTTCGCGCCGCTCGCCGGCTGCTCCCTCGTTAGAACCACCACCCTTACCCCCGCCATCCGCGATTCGTGACGCAGTGCCTCTCGCAGCACGCGGTGGGGTAGCGATTGATCAGAATCATTTCGCTGCTGCTCAGCCCCCCGTCACGCTCATATGCCTCGCAACTGCAGGAGCGCCCCCGATCCTGAATTCATGCCGCCTTGGTTTGCCTGCCAAGAGCCGATCCATCAGCTCGTCGACCGCTTGAGCACCGCCGCACCGGAGTGCGTCGCGCAGCTCCACCTTTTGATCGTGGCCAAGGCAGCCGTAGACCGTGCCGGTCGCGGCGATGCGGATGCGGTTACAGCCGTCGCAGAAATTATTGGTGAGCGGCGTAATAATGCCCAGCTGCGACTGCAGCTCGGGAATGTCGAAATAGCGCGCCGGACCACCGGTCTTCTTGACCGACGGCACGAAGGTGAACTGCTGTTCCAGGCGCCGCTTGACAACGTCGAGGGGCAGATAGTGATCGGTGCGGTCCTCCTCGACCTCACCCAGCGGCATCGTCTCGATTAGCGTCAGGTCGACCGCCATCGCCGCGCACCAGCGCAGCATGTCCTCGATCTCGTCCTCGTTGATGCCGGCGAGCGCGACCACGTTGATCTTGACCGCCAGCCCGGCCGTCAGCGCCGCGTCGATCCCACGGAGCACCTGGTTCAGGTCTCCGCCGCGGGTTATGTGCGCGAACCTGTCCGGCCGCCGACTATCGAGGCTGACGTTGATCCGCCGGATTCCTGCCTCGAACAGCTCACCCGCGAACCGCTCGAGCCGAGTGCCGTTGGTCGTGAGCACCAGCTCGTCCAGGCCGGCGCCAATCCTCCTGCCTAGCGACCGGATCAGTTCCATCACACCCTTTCGGACCAAAGGCTCGCCGCCGGTCAGCCGGATCTTGCGGACCCCACGCGTGATCAGAATGTCCGCAAGCGCAGTCATTTCCTCGAACGTCAGGATTTCACGCTTGGGGAGGAACTGCATGCGCTCGGCCATGCAATATCGACAGCGCAGGTCGCAGCGGTCGGTGACCGAGAGCCGCGCATAGGTGATCCCTCGACCAAAGCTGTCAACGAGACCGACCGATTTTTCCGCCGCAAATTCACTCACGACCTGGGCCACTCCGTGCTTCCACGCCCAACGGCTATTTGGTCGCGTACGCCGCGTTGATGATCTGGATCAAGTGTGCGCCTCAATGATTCCGATAGCTCGCTCGAAATGATCGATACGCTGTCCCCTGACCTCCTTCACCGCTACGCCGAAGCACGCATACCGCGTTACACGAGCTATCCCACCGCCCCCAATTTCTCGGCCGATGTGCGTGAGGCGCAATACCGCTCGTGGCTGGCGTCGACCTGCAGCGAGAATGCTTCTCTTTACTTCCACATCCCGTTCTGCCGAGCCATGTGCTGGTACTGCGGCTGTCACACTACCCTGGCAGCGCGAGAGGCACCGGTGCTTCGCTACCTCGATTGCCTCTGCAAAGAGGTTGAGCTGGTGGCTCGCTGCACAGGCGGACCGCTGTCCGTGGGCTATGTTCACTTCGGCGGCGGCACGCCGACCTTGGTTCCTCCCGAGCAGCTGCGGTTGCTGATGGCGGACCTACGGCGTCACTATGGAATCCGGCGGGATGCCGAGATCGCGATCGAGATCGACCCCCGGACCTTGACGGGGGAAATGGCGAAGATGCTTGGCGCGTGCGGCTTTAATCGAGCCAGCCTCGGCGTGCAGAGCTTCGACCCGGCAGTTCAACGCGCGATCAACCGCGTCCAGAGCTTCGAAGAAACCGAAGCGGCGGTCCGCTTGCTGCGCAGGAACGGCATAGATCGGATCAACTTCGACCTAATCTACGGCCTTCCGCTCGAGTCAGCGGAGTCCTGCCTCGCCACCGTGGAGCAGGCGCTCGAGCTCGGCCCCGACCGGTTCGCCGTCTTCGGCTATGCCCATGTGCCTTCCTTCAAGCCGCACCAGCGCAAGATCGACGAGGCAGCATTGCCTGACTCAGAAGCGCGCTTTGCTCATTCGCGCGCCATCGCGGATGCGCTGGTCGGCGCTGGCTATATCGAGGTAGGGTTTGACCATTTTGCACTGCCCGGCGATCCGCTCGCGATCGCGGCAGCGAGCGGTGGGCTGCACAGGAACTTCCAGGGTTATACGACCGACGATGCCGACCTGTTGATCGGCTTTGGTGCGTCTGCAATCGGACGAATGCCGCAGGGCTTCGTACAGAATGAGGTTCGCATTCCGGAATACCAGAGACTGGTCAGCGGCGGCCGGCTGCCGATCGCGCGCGGTCATCGCTTCACTGGCGATGACCGAGTCCGCGCCGAAGTGATCGAACGGCTGATGTGCGATCACCGGGCCGACGTCGGCGCAATCTGCGATCGCTTCGGCGCCGATTCCAGCGGGCTGCTTGGATCGGCGGGAGGATTGGATAGGCTAGAGGGTGAAGGACTCGCAAGGCGCAGCGGCTCGGTCATCGAGGTGACCGACGCGGCTCGACCGCTGGTCCGTGTCGTGGCCGCCACCTTCGACCGGTATCTCGATGCCGGGACCACCTACTCACGCGCGATCTGACAATTCGAGCGTCGTCGTTCGCCATTGATCTCGGTCAACACGCGCGCCGCTGATCGGCGCATGGAAGCCTCCAACCATCTTCAATAGGATGCCGACATGCGTCTTACCTCCTTGGTCGCCGCCGCCACATTTGCCGCCGCCCTTACGATTCCAACGCCGGCGCTCGCCCATTGCGACGGGCTGGATGGGCCGGTTGTCGCCGCCGCCAAGAACGCGCTCCAATCCGGCAATCCCAATCCTGTTCTGATCTGGGTTCAGCCCGCCGATGAGCCTGAGATTAAGCGCGCCTTTGCTGAAGCCGAGAGGGTGAGGAAGCTCGGGCCCGAAGCCCGCGAGATGGCCGATCGCTACTTTTTCGAGACGCTCGTCCGCATTCACCGTGCTGGTGAAGGTGCTCCGTACACCGGGCTCAAGCCTGCCGGTCGCGACCTCGGTCCCGCCATACCGCTCGCAGACAACGCCGTCGCGACCGGCTCGGCTAGAGAGTTGAGCGCCTTCGCGGTGAAGGAAGTCGAGCGCGGCATCGCCGAGAAGTTCGCCGACCTCCAGAAGAAGCGGAGCTTCCAGCCCGACGAAGTCACGGCAGGACGCGCATATATCGCCAGCTATGTCACGTTCGTGCACTATGTGGAGGGCATCCACCAAGCGGTCGAAGCAGGGGCTGCCGGACATTATTCGGAAGGGCTGCCTGCGCCCGCGGAGCACCACCAATGACATCCGAACGCAACATCAGGGTGTGGGATTGGCCCCTGCGGCTCTTTCACTGGCTGCTCGTGTTCGCCATCGCCATCGCCTTCCTCTCTTCGGAAGAGGACAGCGCTCTCAACCAGTGGCACGTGCTCTCCGGATGGGTGGCGGCAGTGTTGATCGCATTCCGCCTCGTGTGGGGGTTCGTCGGCGGAGAACACAGCCGCTTCACGGACTTCATCCGCCCGGCGCGCATCGCCGAGCACATTTCTGGGCTCCTGAGCGGGCGCAGAGAAGCGTCGCTTGGTCATAATCCGCTTGGCGCGATCGCCGTAATGCTTCTTCTCGCGCTAACTGGCGCCACTGTCTGGACGGGCGCGTTCGGTGGCGAAGCGTTCGAGGATTTGCACGAGCTCATCGCCTGGATTCTCCTCGCGATGGTTGGGCTGCACGTCGCGGCTGTGATCGTAATGTCGCTGCTTGAACGAGAGAATCTTGCCCGGGCAATGGTCACCGGCAAGAAGCCGGCAGCGCGTCATCCTGATGCCGCCGACGCAAAGCCGCCGAGCGCAATTGGGCTGTTCCTCGCGTTCGCGGTTATTGCAGTGAGCGCTTACGCCATTCTCCGCTACGACCCGCAGGCATTCACGTTGCGACGCGCTGAGTCATTCGAGCACCGGGCTAACGCCGGCAGCGGGCCGTCCGCCGCTGAAGAGGAGCGCGAGCACGAGGACTGATGGTGAAAGCCTGCTTTTTGAGCGGGCATTCTTTAGCCGCATTTCGAATAGCCGCAGTCGAGGCAATTGTTGCAGCCTTCCACCTTGACCAGGGCCGACGCCCCACATTGCGGGCATCCCGGCATCCCCTTCGGCGCGGCGGAAGCGAACGCGTTGGCTGGCACTGGCTCAGGCATTAATCCGCCTAAGTGCCGCTCGACGACATCGCCGATCGCCGCAAGCAATGAGGGTACATATCGACCTTGCATCCACGCGCCGCCGCGTGGGTCGAACACGGCTTTCAGTTCCTCTGCTACGAAGGCGACATCGGGGCTGCGGCGAAACACCGCGGAAATCATCCGCGTCAGCCCAAGCGTCCAGGCATAATGCTCCATGTTCTTGGAGTTGATGAACATTTCGAACGGCCGCCGCCTGCCCTCCTGGTCGACATCGTTGATGGTCACATAGACGGCGTGCGCACTCTCCGGCCATTTGAGCTTGTAAGTCGTGCCGTGAAGCTGCTCAGCACGCGGCGCGAGCGGCGGCTCGGCAACTTCAGGCTCGGGCGTCGCCGTGGTGCCCACGCTCAGGACCGATCCCGTCACGGCATTGGGACGGTACGTGGTCAGCCCTTTGCAACCAAGATGATAGCCTTCGACATAGATGTCCGAAAACTCATCGAAGCCGATGTCCTCGGGGCAGTTGACCGTCTTGGAGATTGAGCTGTCGATCAGCGCCTGCGCGGCCGCCTGCATTGTCAAATGGTCTGACGGTGAGAGGGTCTGCGCGCTGACAAACAGCTCTGCAGGAGGCGGCGCGTCGCCCCTCAGCTCGCACCAGACTCGCATCGCATAATCTTCGACCTGCTCTTCGCGCGTCGTGCCGTCCTGCTGGCGGATCTTGCGCGCGTAACTGTACGCAAACACCGGCTCGATCCCCGACGAGACGTTGCCGGCTAGCAGCGACGTTGTGCCGGTCGGCGCGATTGAAGTCAGGCAGCCGTTACGCAAACCATGGTCCGCGATCAGTGCGCGCGTCTCCTCATCGAGATCGGCCAAGTTGGGCCGATCGAGCATCACTGCGTCGTACAGCGGGAACGATCCCTTCTCGCGAGCGAGGAGCGCCGAAGCGCGATAGGCCTCGCGCTTGATGACTCCCAGCCACTGCCGCGTTAGCGCAACCGCCTCACTGCTACCGTATGCCGCGCCGCAGAACAGCAGGGCATCGGCCAGGCCAGTAATCCCGAGGCCAATCCGCCGCTTTGCCTTTGCTTCGGCCTCCTGCTCTGGAAGCGGATACCGAGAAATGTCGATAACATTGTCGAGCATCCGCACGGCAATATGTGTCAGCCCGCCAAGCTGGGCTTCATCGAGCTTGCCCCCTTCAAACGGCCGATCGACTAGCCGCGCCAAGTTGATCGAGCCGAGCAGGCACGCGCCGTATGGCGGGAGCATTTGCTCGCCGCATGGATTGCTGGCGCTGATTGTCTCGCAATGCGCAAGATTGTTCGCGGCATTGACCCGGTCGACGAAGATGACGCCCGGCTCGGCAACATCGTAGGTCGCGCGCATAAGCCGCTCCCAAAGCTCACGCGCGCGAACCGTCCGCGCCGCCTCCCCGTTGAAGACGAGGGGCCAGTCCCCATCGCTTCCCAGCGCGGACATGAATGCGTCCGTGACCAGCACAGACAGATTGAAGTTGCGGAACCGGCCCGGATCGCGCTTCGCGTCGATAAATGCTTCGATGTCCGGATGGTCGATGCGCAAGCACCCCATCATCGCCCCGCGCCGCTGCCCCGCGGAATGGACCGTGCGGCACATCGAGTCCCAACAGTCCATGAAGGTCAGCGGCCCCGACGCGTCCGCGCCCACGCCCCGTACCAGGCTTCCCGCGGGACGGATGTTCGAAAAGTCCATGCCGACCCCGCCCCCCTGCTGCATGGTCAGCGCCGCCTGCTTCAGATGCTCGAAAATCCCATCCAGGCTGTCCGGAATGGTCCCCATGACAAAGCAGTTGAACAGCGTGACGCTCCGCTCCGTGCCTGCCCCGGCAAGAACCCGGCCGGCCGGGATGAAGCGCATGTCGGCGACGGCGTCGCGGAACCGCGCTTCCCACTTCTCCCGCAGTTCCGGGGCCTCCGCCAGCGCCACGGCCCGAGCGACCCGCTCGGCGGTTTCCACGAAGCTCCGATCGCCTTCTCCCTCGCGCGGAGCAAAGCGGTACTTGACCGTCCAGATCTCTTCCGCAAGCGCCAAGTCGAACATCTGCCCCCTCCCACATGTTGCGGGGAGATCGTGGCAGGCCACAAGATGCTGCGATTGATCTAGCGCAATTCGCTAGCCGGCCGCACTTTCGCCGAGCCGCGGGCCGAACAGCATCGGACCGTAAGCGACCAGAAACAGCAGGAACGCGCCAATCCACGCCGCGCCCGCAATCTCCATCCCGAGCCGATAGTCGATGAGCCCGAGTGGAGCCGTCACCCGCAACAGCGCCCCAACAGTCACGAGCGCATAGGCCGCCTGCGTCACCGCACCAGCGCGAAGTTCGCGGCCAGTGTGGCCGAGCGTCGCCCGGCTCATCACCGCGAGGATCATCGTCGCCATCGCCCCCGCCGTCAGCGCATGGACCGCCGCGGATCGCGGCACCGGCTCGCCGAAATCGACCGCCGCAAGCAAGGCCAGACCAATCGGCACCCAGGCATAGCCAACGTGAAGGATGAGCACGAGCGGATCTGCCAGCGTCCTCCACCCTTTCCAGCGCGCCAAGCGAAGCGCCTGCCCAGCCGCCGCGGTTGCGAACAGCGCGCCGGTGAACCAGCCCGGAGGCGCCGTGATCCAGGCGAGGAAGGCCAGGGCCGTCAGTAAGATGACACCGAGATCAAATCGGTTCGGCTGAAGCGGAAGGCTTTCACGAACGCCCTGCTTGGCCAGCCAATTGCGGGTGAACGACGGGACGATCCGGCCGCCGATAAGCGAAATGAGGACGATCACCAGGGCGACAGCACATTTCCAAGCGAGGTCCGGATCCATCAACCCCGCCGCACCGGCATGGTCGAAGCCGTTCACGACTCCGAACAGCAAGACGAGCCCGACGACCGGCAGATTACGGTTGCCGGCCTGCAGTACTTCCCGAGCACCGACGAACGCTAGCAGAAGGAAGAAGCCGACGTCGATCGCCGCCGCCAGCCACGCTCCCGCTACGGCGGAAAAAAGCACGGCCACCCGCCCCGCGAGCCAGAAAGCGAACAGGGCGGCCAGCGGCGTGCCAGCGATCGGAAGACGCCCGGTCCAGTTCGGGATCGCGGTCAGCAGGAAGCCCGCGATCACCGCCCCGACAAAGCCAAACAGCATTTCGTGCCGGTGCCAGGTGAGTGCATCGAACGCGGAGGGCACGCTCGCGCCTGTGGCCAGGACCACGAGCCAGACGGACAGCGCCACGATCGCCCAGGCGGCCCCGCCCAAGAAGAACGGTCGAAAGCCGCCGCGCAGGAATGCGGGCGCCGCCGCCATCCGCTCCTTCCTCAATGCCAACATCAATTCGCCGCGGGTCTGCACATGTACCTCCATCCAATCGGCCGACCAGTGCCGCCCCGCCGGTCGCCGGCTTTTGATCTACGTCAAATCACCTGGTTGGGCTGCGCTTACGATTCACCCCCATAAGAGGAGAACAAGTTCATGCGTCGCATCGATCAAGCCAAGCTTATTGCTTCTGAAGAGGTCGTCGAAAGCCCGACCGCGCGCGCCTGCCAGGATCAGAGTTTCGAGCTGCCAACCGGCGTCTATGTCGCTATGGCGCTCATGTTCGCCGGCTTCGTCACGGTGCTCGCCTTCGCGTTTCACGGCAGCATGGCGGTGTCTTACGGAGTGATTTTCACCTTCCTAACCGCCTTTTTTGCAATCCCGGCGATTTTTCCTCGCATGGCGCGCGAACCCCGCTCCCAGCCACTGCAATGGAACCAGTTTCTTTCGCGCGGAATCGAGACTGCCACCGGGCACACAAGCGCGGCCTCAGCCACGGTTCTGGTGCTTACCTTGCCGTTCTTGATTTTGTGCTTTGCCGTTGCAATCGCGACGATCAACGCTCTCGTTTGACACAATCAGCTCGATCAAATGGTCAGTGCTCCCAGCGCGACGGCGACGGCGTGGGCTGCGAGCGATGATTTGGCGCGCCGAGCGTGCTACCCAATGCGCTTTGTGACCAAGGTTGCGATTGCGCTCGTCGCGTCGAATTTCCTGCCGCCTGGAAAGGCGGGCGCGCAAGTGGTCCAGCACGGAACAACATTCACCTGTACGCCCATCGCGGTGTGGGACGGCGACGGCCCGATTTGGTGCGCTGAGGGACAGAAAGTCCGCATTGCCGGCGTTGCCGCGCGGGAACTGGATGGGACTTGCCGATCACGCCAGCCCTGCCCGCCGGTCAAGCGATCGACGCGCGCGACCGGCTTGTGCGGTTGCTGGGCGGGCCCCGGGGCGTCCGGCCCGAAGGCCACGTCCGTGTATCCGCAAGCCCCATGACCTGTGTCAGCGAGGGATCCGCCGGCGGCTCAAGGACGGCCGCTTGGTGCCGCTCGCGCGCAGTGTCGGCGACCTGTCGTGCGCCGTGTGCAAGCTGGCGGTGCCGTCCGCTGGCCGCGTTATTGGAAGGGGCACACATGCTGAAGGACGCGGAGAGACGGCCAAAGCCCCTCCCCCCCGTCGTGACGCACATGTTGTGAAAAGTATTTTGGATACGCTTCAAAACCGCGAAACACGCGTCAAACAGCGCGGATAGGGCTGCTTTTAGTACCGGTGGCGAAATGCGAAAATGATGACTTTGGCACGACAGCCGCTGACCGCGTGTCACTCATGACAAATGGCGTAAAATGTCCTGGGTGCTTAATGTCAGCTTTCGACCCATTGCGGACATTAGCAGATTGGCGTCGCTACGTGTAAGACACTGCATGGCTGAACTTTAAATCTGGCCAAGGTCTGCCTCGACGGGCCGAGTATTCGGAGTTTTAGCCAATGTCAGGGACCAGTTCATCCTCCAGAGAGGCCGCGCGGATTGCAGCCGTACGGCGGTACGACATTCTGGACAGTCCACCCGATGGGGCGTTCGATCGTATTACGGCGCTGGCTGCTCGCAGATTTGCGGTTCCAATTGCGATCATCAGCATCGTCGATGCGGACCGGATCTGGTTCAAGTCGCATCATGGGTTGCCGGTTCATCAGATCGACCGTGAGCCCGGGCTGTGCGCCTCGGCCATTCTGGGCGACACGCCCTATCTGATCGAGGACGCACGGAAAGATCCGCGATCGTTGGCGAACCCGCTCGTCGCAGGGGACTTCGGCTTACGCTTCTATGCTGCCGTTCCTCTCACCACCGACGATGGTCACAACCTTGGCACCTTATGCGTAATCGACAAAGAACCTCGCCCGATCGAACCTGACCAGATCGAGGATTTGAAGGATCTTGCCTCGATCGTGATGGATCAGCTCGAGCTTGGCCTGTCGGCCCGGCACGCGGTGGGTAAGGCGAACCTGATGGCGAAGGAGATCGATCACCGGGTAATGAACAGTCTTCAGTTCGTTTCTGGCTTACTCTCGATGCAAAGCCGATCACTCGGAGAGGGCAGGGCCGCCGTTCACCTTGAGCTAGCGGCTCAACGCGTTGCTGCGGTCGCTCAAGTTCATCGCCACTTTTATGCAGGCGCAGCGGTTGAGGTTTCGTGCGTCGACTACCTGCGGCGACTTTGCGGAGATCTGGCGTCCATCCTTGATCGAGAAGTCGTCGTTGAGGGCGATGAGGAAATGGTCCCGGCGGCTTCAATTCAATCCATTGGATTGATCACGAACGAGCTTGTGACGAATGCCGCCAAACATGGCGCCGGCCGAATCGAGGTTGGCTTCCGAGTGTCGGGCAACACGAACCGGCTCATAGTCTGCGACGAAGGATGTGGTCTGCCTTCAGGCTTCGATCCGCTCTCAGCAAACACCGGTCTCGGAATGCGGGTAATCACTACCTTGGTGAAGCAAATCAAAGGCACGGTAGAAGCGGGTCCGCGAGCGGGCGGGATCGGAGCTTGTTTCACCGTACAGTTCCCGCGCGCCGCGTAACGTCTGTTTTCCACCCAAAGCAGACATTGAGCCCGCTTGCGTGCCAGTACGATTTTCATCCTCATCCGGGGCTTCAGTCCGCAAATTGCGGAACGAAGTGCGGAACGGTAATCGGAAATTGAGCTAGTGTTGGCTGGGGCGGCAGGATTCGAACCTGCGAATGCCGGTACCAAAAACCGGTGCCTTACCACTTGGCGACGCCCCAGCAGGCGCCCGTCTGGCGGGAGAAACGCGGCTTATAGCCGCCGCGCCGCGCAAGAAAAGGGCACATGGTTGTGACTTGAAGGCAGCGCAACGGGCGGCGATGTTCCCCGAATGAGCCAGATCATCCGCGACTTCCATGCGCATATCTATTTCGATCCCGAACAACTGGCCGAAGCGCAGGCGCTCGGCGCCGCCGCGCGCGACCGCTTCGGGGTTCCCGTCGGCCATTTCCACGTCCGCCCCGTCGGCCCGCATCCGCGGGGCAGCTGCCAGCTGACGGTCCAGCCAGAGCAATGGGGCGAATTCTCGCAATGGATCGCCCTCAACCGCCGCGGGCTGACGATCTTCGCGCACACCTCGACCGGCGACGATCGCGCCGACCATACGGAGAATGTCATTTGGTTCGGTCCGAGCGAGCCGCTCAACCTCGCCATGTTTGATTAAGCGTTGGGGATGCGCCCGTTGACCAGGTCGTCGTAATCCTTGGCCAGCTGGCGCGACAAGTCGCCAACCTCGAAATTCCAAGGGCCCACTTCGCGGATAAACGTCACCTCGGCCGCGCTGCCGGTGATGAACATCTGCTCGAAGCTTTCCAGCTCCTCGGGCCAGATCGCGCGCTCGGTCACCTCGATCCCGCGATTGCGCGCCAGGTCCATCACCGTGCGGCGCGTGATCCCGTCGAGGAAACAGTCAGGCGTCGGCGTATGGATCGCACCGTCGCGCACGAAGAATGCATTGGCGCCGGTCGCTTCGGCAACTTGCCCGCGCCAGTCGAACATGATGGCATCGTCATATCCGCGCGCCTCGGCCTGCTGCCGGGCAAGCGTGCAGATCATGTACAGGCCACTCGCCTTGCTGTGCACCGGCGCGGTGTAGGGTGCCGGGCGCCGCCACTTCGAAATGTCGAGCCGCAGCCCCTTGGCGGCAATCTCCGCCGGGAAATATTTGCCCCAGTCCCAGGCGGCGATGGCGACGTGGCACTGCGTCCCCCGCGCAGTGACGCCCATTTGCTCCGACCCGCGCCACGCGACGGGGCGCATGTAGGCATCGACCAGATTGTTCGCCTTGATCACGTCGTTGCAGGCGGCATTCAGCTGTTCGACGCTGTAGGGGATTTCCATGCCGAGCAATTGGGCGCTCTTGTGCAACCGCTCGCTATGCTCGTTCAGCTTGAAGATTTCTCCGCCATAGGCGCGCTGCCCTTCGAACACCGATGAGGCATAATGCAACGCGTGGGTCAGGACGTGGATCTGCGCATCGCCCCACGGCACCAACTTGCCGTCGAGCCAGATCCATCCCTCACGGTCGTCGAAGGGGCGCTGCTCTGCCATTCAATGTCCTGCCGTCGTTGCTGGAGCGCGCCTAGGCGAGCCCCGCTTATTCGGCAAGCGAACCGGACTTTGCCTCGGCGGCAAGCGCTGCGCCGCGCCGCGCCGCGGCCTCGATGGTGCGAATGACCAGGTCGCGCAATTCCGGATCGAGCACCGCAAGCCCCGCCTCGGTTGTGCCGTTGGGGCTGGCAACGCGCCGCGCGACATCGGCCGCATCTTCACCCGTCGTCGCCTGCATCCACGCCGTGCCGAGCACCGTTTCCAGCGCAATCGTGCCCGCGATTTCGCGCGTCAGCCCGCGTTCGACGCCGGCGTCCGAAAGCGCACCAATGAATCGCGCGACATAAGCCGGGCCAGCACCCGCTACCGCGCCAATCGCGGCGAACTTGGCTTCGTCCGCGGCCCACATGGCGAAGCCGAGCGCCGCGAACAGATCGCCGAGCATGCGCTGCGAATCGGGGTCGAGCGGCTCGCCGTACAGCGCCGTAACCCCGCGCCGGATGGCGACTGGCAGGTTGGGCATGGCCCGAACGATCTTGCCGGCGTTTGAGAAGCGTTCGCGCAGGGACTGCACCTCGACTCCGGCGAGCAATGACACCACTGTCGATTGGGAGGTAAGCCACGGGTTGAGCGCGGGCCCGACTTCGCCGAGCTTCTGCGGCTTGAACGCGAGCACGACGAGTTGCGGCGCAAGCCCGGCATCGTCGAATTTCTGCACGGTGCGCATGCCGGGTACTGGCGTCCCGCTAGGCCGGATGACGACGGCGCTGGACAGGTCGATGCCTGCCGTCCGCCAGCCTTCGACGATCGCCCCGCCCATATTGCCGCAGCCGACGAACCAGGTCGGAACGGGAAGTTCGGGAACGGCCATCAGGCTTCGCCGTGCGTGTCGATCAGGGCGGCGGCGATGGCTTCGCCCGGCGCTTTGCCGCCCCACAGTACGAATTGGAACACGGGATAGAAGCGCTCGCATTCCTCGACCGCGGCCTCAGCGATGGCCTCAGCCTGCTCAAGGCTCAGCCCCTCGTCCTCGCGCGCGTCGAGGATGGTTGAATGGCGAAACACGACCAGGCCCGAGCCCGACCACATCTCGAAGTGCCCGAGCCACAATTGCTCGTTGATCAGGCTTAGCGCTTCGAAAATGGCGCTGCGTTTTTCGGCCGCGACCTTGATATCTGGGAAGGCGAGGAATTGCAGGACTTGGTCTTCGGGCCGCCACACGCCGCGCAGTTCATACTGTGCCCAGCTGCCCGTGGCCGAGGCCACAATCTCGCCCTCGCCGGTACGCTCGCACGCCCAGCCGCGCGCCTCGAAATATTGTTCGAGAACCTCAATCGGCGCGCCGTCGTCGCGCTCTTCGGTCACCTGTTCCTCGCTCAGGATCAGGCCCCGGGGCCCGGCTTGGGCTTGGCGGCTTTCTTCGGGGCGGCGGCAGCGCTGACCCCTTTGGCTTCAAGCGCGGCGATGCGCGCTCTGAGCGCCTCATTCTCGTCGCGCGCGGCGGCGGCCATCGCCTTGACCGCTTCAAATTCATCGCGGCCAACAAAATCCTGCCCGCCAATCCATTCGCGGAATTTCTCGCGCGCCGAGCCTTCGGCTTCGCGGCCCATGCCGGCCATCGTGCCGGCAAAGCCGTTCACCATCTTCACGAAGTCGTCGAACATCCTGTTCTCGGACTGCATAGGAATATCCTCCGCTATCGCGGCGGAAATAGGGGGTCGCCGCACCTTCTGCCACCCTTCGGCGGCAGACTATCCCCAGCTATCTTCAGCCAAACAGGGCCGTTCCGGCACCGTGATTGAGATCCTCGATCGCCGAATTCAGGGTCGCGGCGAAGATCAGCCACGCAAGGTACGGGATCAGCAGCAACCCGGCCGTCCGACGCAAACGCAGGAACTGGCCCGCGGCTCCCGCGGCAACCACGGCCATGACGAAGATGACATATTTGGCCAGCGTGATGTCATGTGCCGCGAAGAAGATCGGTGACCAGGCGAAATTCATTGCAAGCTGGACGAAAAAAAGGACGAGCCCGGTTCGACGCCGCTGCGACGGCGGCTCCGACAAGACCATTGCCAGCGCCACGCCCATCAACGCGTAGAGAATTGGCCAGACCAGGCCGAACGCCCAGCCCGGCGGCATGAAGAACGGCTTCCGAAGACCGTCGAACCAATCATTGCCGTAGCCGCTGTTCGACAGCCAGCCGCTGGCCGAGCCTAGCAAGACGATCAGCGGGACCGTGACGATCGCGATCCTCGACCAGCTTCGCGTGCGTGCGGCATCAACCATCTTTTTCCGCTCCAAGCAGGAATTCGATATTGCCCTCGGGCCCAGTAATCGGGCTTTGGACCACGCCAAGCACGCGCCACCCCTGCCCTTCAACCCAGCCTTTGGCCTCGGCGCAAACGCGCGCGTGGACCGCCGGGTCCCGCACCACCCCGCCCTTGCCGACCTCGCCACGTCCCGCCTCGAACTGCGGCTTGACCAGCGCCACAAGGTGCGCACCCGCCCTGGCGAGCCGGAGCGGCGCTTCGAGCACCTTCGCAAGCCCGATGAAGCTGGCGTCGCACACAACGATGTCGATCGCTTCCGGAATCTGCTCTCCGGTCAGGTGGCGCGCATTGGTCTGCTCCAGCACAATGACTCGATCGTCCTGCCGAAGTTTCCACGCGAGCTGGTTCGTCCCGACATCCACCGCATAGACTCGCGCCGCGCCGCGCGAGAGCAGCACATCGGTAAACCCGCCGGTCGAACTGCCGACGTCGAGCGCGATGGCGCCGATGACGTCGATCCCGAAATGGCTCAGCCCATGATCGAGCTTGATGCCCCCTCGCGACACCCACGGATGGTCCTTGCCCCGCACCTCGAGCGCCGCATCCTCGGCTAGCAGGTCGCCCGCCTTGGCGATCTTCCGCTCCCCGGAGAAGACCGCGCCCGCCATGATCAGCGCCTGCGCCCGCGTCCGGCTATCAGCGAGCCCGCGAGCGACAAGAAGCTGGTCGACGCGGAGCTTGGCTACGCCAGTGCCTCCTCGACCCCCACGCTGTTGGAGCGCAGCGCCTTCAGCACCGTGTCGACGATGTGCGGCGCATTGAGGCCGGCTTCCTCATATTGCTTGTCGGGCTTGTCATGATCCTGGAAGCGGTCGGGCAGACGCAGCGTGCGGATCTTGAGGCCGCCGTCGAGCAGCCCCTCGTCGCTGGCGAGCGTCAGCACGTGCGCGCCTAACCCACCGATCGACGCTTCCTCGATCGTCACCACAACGTCGTGCGTGGTCATCAGCCGGCGGATCAGCGCGACGTCGAGCGGCTTGGCGAAGCGCAGATCGGCGATGGTCGTCGACAGCCCCTTGGCCTCGAGCTCGTCGGCGGCCTTCTCGGCTTCCGCCAGGCGCGTGCCGAGCGACAGGATGGCAACCGTCTTGCCTTCGCGGATGATGCGGCCCTTGCCGATCACCAGCGGCTCGGGGTCGGCGGGCAGCGGCACGCCGCGACCCTCGCCTCGCGGATAGCGCACCGCGATCGGTCCGCTGTCATGCTGCTGCATGGTCTTCACCATATGCGCCAGCTCGGCCTCGTCCGACGGCGCCATGACAATGAAATTGGGCAAGGTGCAGAGGTAAGCAAGGTCGAAGCTGCCGGCGTGGGTCGCGCCGTCGGCGCCGACCAGTCCCGCGCGGTCCATCGCGAAGCGTACCGGCAAATTCTGAATGGCGACATCGTGGACGACCTGGTCGTAGGCGCGCTGCAGGAAGGTCGAGTAAATGGCGACGAACGGACGCATGCCCTGGGCCGCGAGGCCGGCAGCGAAGGTCACGCCATGCTGCTCGGCAATGCCGACGTCGAAGGCGCGGTCGGGATGCGCGGCGGCGAACTTGTCGACCCCGGTGCCCGACGGCATCGCCGCAGTGATGGCAACGATCTTGTCATCCCTATCGGCCAGCTTGGCGAGCGTTTCGCCGAACACATTCTGGTAGGAGGGAGGTCCGCCGCCCGCGCCCTTGTCCTGCTTGCCCGACACGACATCGAACTTGACCACGCCATGATATTTGTCGGCGCTGCTTTCGGCCGGGCCGTAGCCCTTGCCCTTCTGAGTCACGACATGCACGAGCATTGGGCCGATGTTGGCGTCGCGGACATTTTCGAGAACTTCGACCAAAGCGTTCACGTCGTGCCCGTCGACCGGGCCGACATAATAGAAGCCCAGTTCCTCGAACAACGTCCCGCCGGTGACCCAGCCGCGGACATATTCCTCGGTCCGCTCGGCGAAGCGCTGGACGGTCTCGGGCATCTTGCTGGCGAGCTTTGCGGCAAGCGCGCGCGGCGTCAGATATTTCTGCGAGCTGACCAGCCGCGCGAGGCTGTTGCGCAAGCTGCCCACCGGCGGGGCGATCGACATGTCATTGTCGTTGAGGATGACGATCAGCCGGTTGCCTGCGGCCTCGGCGTTGTTCATCGCCTCATAGGCCATGCCCGCGCTCATCGCGCCGTCGCCGATCACCGCGATCGCGCGACCTGGCTTGTTCGACAGCTTGTTGGCGATGGCGAAGCCAAGCGCGGCGGAGATCGAAGTCGAGCTGTGCGCGGCACCGAACGGGTCATATTCGCTCTCGCTACGCTTGGTGAAGCCACTGAGGCCCCCGCCCTGCCGAAGCGTGCGGATACGGTCGCGGCGGCCGGTGACGATCTTGTGCGGATAGGCCTGGTGGCCGACGTCCCAAATCAATTTGTCGTCGGGCGTGTCGAACACATAGTGCGCGGCAACGGTCAGCTCGACCACGCCAAGGCCTGCGCCCAGGTGCCCGCCGGTCACGGACACCGCCGAAATCATCTCCTGCCGAAGCTCATCGGCAAGCTGGGGCAGGTCGTCCTTGTCGAGGGCGCGGATGTCGGCGGGATAGCGGACCCTGTCGAGCAGGGGGGTGTGCGGTCGGTCGTTCATCGGGCGGGGACATTAAGGGCCACGGGCGCGGAAGTCATCAACCTGCCCCAAGGCCTGTACGATTTCAGAGATTGCTCAGAGGAAGCTCAGGCGCTCAGTCGCCGCAATCGCCGCAGGTACCGCGCACTTCGATGACCGGGCGCGGAGCGGTGAAGCCGGCAGTCTTGGCGGCATCGCGGACACCCCCGGAAAGGCTGTCGTCGTCGATATGCACGGTCTGCCCGCACGTGTCGCAAATCAGGAAGATGCAGTCGTGCAGGCAGTCGGGATGCGCGTTAGCGACGTAGGCGTTAGCGCTTTCCACCCGCCGCGCGAGGTTGGCGCCGACGAACAGGTCGAGGATCCGATAGACGCTGTTGGCGGCAACCCGGCGGCCCTGCGTGCCGGACACCGCTTCCGCGATATCATAGGCCGACGCCGGCTTGTCGAAACCGGCCAGCGCGTCGAACACCGCTGCACGCATGTCCGTCCATTGTTCGCCCTGCTGGGTCAGCCGGTCGCGCGCTGCGCTCTTGAGCGAGTCGCCTTCGTGGAGCTGGTGATCGTGCCTGGTCATCGATGTTGGACAGATAGTCCCGCGTGCCCTGTCGGGCAAGCAATCGGCGGCTATTCGCCGGCGATGAAATTGAGGCGGTGGCCGAGCGCGACGATGCCGACGCCGATCATCGTGTAAAGCGCCTCGGTCCCGTCGTGCGGCATGGTCAGCGCGCCCGCCATCACACCAAGGCCAAGTCCGCCAACCGCAACCGGCATCATGAAGCCATGTTCGACAACGCCGCGGTAGAGCGCGGTGGCGCCGAGCAGCATCGCAAGCGTCAGCCCGACTTCGTGGATGATCGGTGCGCCGAGGAATCCGCCCGCTGCCGACAATACCGCCAGCGCCACCGCCGTCGCCAGGCAATGGACCAGGCAGAGGCCCGACAGGCCCATCGCAATCCGGTCGAGGCGAGAGGTGGCAAGCGTCAGCTGCATCGTCGCCGGCATATAGCGCGGCTCAAGCGAAGTTACAACATAACATAGCAAAGATTCGGCCTCTTGTCCGGCAGGCCTGCGCCCGCGCATAGGCGCTTGCCAATGGCTTCCGAATCCCCCTCGTCCGCCCGGCCGCGCGGCCTGAGCAACCTGTTGCTCCTGACGGCCGCGCTTGTATTCGCGATGGTGATCGTGGGCGGAATCACGCGGCTCACTGAGAGCGGGCTGTCGATCACTGAGTGGCGGCCGATCAGCGGGGCGATCCCTCCGCTCAACAGCGCCGATTGGGATCATGCCTTTTCGCTTTACCAGCAGACTCCGGAGTATCGCGAGATCAACGGGCCCGCAGGAATGACGCTGGCGCAGTTCAAGCAGATTTATTGGTGGGAGTTTCTCCACCGCCTGCTGGGCCGGGTCGTTGGGCTCGTCTTCGGGCTTGGCCTGCTTTGGTTCGCTATCCGCCAGGCGATTCCGCGAGGCTATGCGTGGAAAATGGTGGCGCTGTTCGTGCTGGGCGGTCTGCAGGGCGCGCTCGGCTGGTACATGGTCGTATCCGGTCTCAGCGATCGCACCGACGTCAGCCACTTTCGTCTGTCGGCCCATCTGCTCTTGGCGCTGGCCATAATGGCTGCCTTGATATGGACTGCTCTCGATCTCCGGCGGCTTGCGGCGAGTGGTGAGGACCGCCCATCAAGACTGACGCGCGTCGGCCTAGTCACTGCCGCCATCCTGTTCGTGCAATTGCTCTACGGCGCCTGGGTCGCCGGGCTAAATGCCGGGCAAGTCTCGCCAACCTGGCCCGATATGCAGGGCCGCTTCATCCCCGACGGCATCGATTGGTCGCAAGGGATTGGTTGGGCGCTCTCACATGACCCCTATCTCATCCACTTCATCCACCGATGGTGGGCATGGGTCGCGGCCGCCGCGTTGGTCATTTTTGCGCGCAAGGTGCGCGCGGTGCCGGGCGGGCGACCGGCGTCGATCGCCATCCATTCCGCTTTTGGGACTCAAATCATCATCGGCACCCTGACCGTGCTCAGCGGCGTCGCGATCTGGCTTGCGGCCCTTCACCAAGCGATCGGTGCCATGCTCGTTGCCGCCGTGGCGTGGGGTGCGCATGTCCAGGGTCGGCGCACGTGACCATTGTCTCGGTCTACGCCGTCTTTGCCAACGCCGAGGAGGCCGAACGCATCGGCCGCGCCGTCGTCGAGGAGGGCCTCGCCGCCTGCATCAACATCTTCGCCCCGGTGCGTTCGATCTATCGATGGAAAGGCGCGGTAGAATCGGCGAGTGAGGCCGCTGCAATCCTGAAGACAACGGTCGACCGCGCCGACGCGCTGATCACGCGGATCGCCGCCCTGCATAGTTATGAGGTGCCATGCCTCGTCACCTGGCCGATCGACAAGGTGATCGGCCCTTACGCGGATTGGGTGGAAGACAGTACGGGCTAGCACTATCCCACTGTAACGTAAGTAATTCTGCCGTCGTGTCAGCCGTGCTAGTCCCCCGCGTAGAGGGGGCGTACGTGACGGCGTACAGACTGTACTGGCTTGATGGGGCGGGAAAGATCCTGACGGCCGAGTGGCTCGAAGCCGTGGATGACGATTGCGCCTTGGCGGAGATCCGCGCTCGCAACGAAAACCGGTCGTGCGAAGTCTGGGAGCAGCGGCGGCTGGTTGGCCGTATCGATCCGAATTGAGTGAAGGCTTAGCCGGTCTTCTTGGTGGAGGTGAACGGCACCGCGTCCAGCTTGCGCTGCAGGTCATCCATCGACGCCCGGTCCGCGTCGGACCCATAGCGCGCCTCCAACTCGGCCTCGTCCGGCGATTGTTCGCGGAAGTAGGTGATGGTCAGCCGCTTCCCGAACACTTCGTCGCCGCGGATCTTCATTTCCGCCTCGTGGCCGTCGGGCAAATTGTCGCGGATGGTTTCGAGATAGCGGATAAGGTCGTCCAGCGAGGTATATTCGCTGATGTCGATGAAGTCCTTGACGCGTCTCGGCACGGCGCCACTCTCCGCTTTTACTGTTTCTGCTGGAGCGATGCGTTCCTAATGCCCGCATTGGCGAAGGGCAATTGTCAGGTCCGCTCGTCCGGCCCGGTTCTCGCCTGCTGTTGGCAGCCCTGATCGTGAAAGGGTATTATTTTACCCGCCGCGAATGCGTGACTTTTCCTTGACTTTTGACCCGCGGAACGCAAATAGCCGCCGCATTGCGCTGCCCCGCTGGCGGCGCTTTTTCGTTTTTGAAAAGAGGATCCGCCATGAAGGCGCTGATGAAGACGACGAAGTCGGCGAAGCCGGCCGAGGTCGAAAAGAAGTGGCATCTCATTGATGCCGACGGCCTGGTGGTCGGACGCGTGGCGTCGATCATCGCCAACATCCTGCGCGGCAAGCACAAGCCGAGCTACACGCCGCACGTCGATTGCGGCGACCATGTCGTGGTGATCAACGCCGACAAGGTCCGCTTCACGGGCAACAAGCTCAAGCAGAAGATCTATTATAAGCACACCGGCTATGCCGGCGGCTTGAAGGAAGTGACCGCGGGCAAGATCCTCGAAGGCCGCTTTCCCGAGCGCGTGCTTGAAAAGGCGGTCGAGCGGATGATCCCGCGCGGGCCCCTGGGGCGCGACCAGATGCGTGCCTTGCACCTCTATAACGGCACCGAGCATCCGCACGGCGGCCAGAACCCGCAGACGCTCGACGTGGCGTCGATGAACCGCAAGAACAAGGTGGGCGCATAACATGGCCGACAAGAAGAAGAGCCTCGCCGACCTCGGCGCATTGACCAACCCGGAGCCTGAAGCCCCGGCGGTTGCCGAACCTGCGGCTGAAACCGCGGCCCCCGCGACCGACGAGCCCGCGCCGATGGCACCCGCGCCTGCGCCGGAAGCCAAGGCCGACACCGAAGAGGCCGCGCCCGACAAGGATGGTGTTTCCACCCAGGGTCCGCAGATCCAGGCCGTGCTGCGCGAACAGCAGCTCGACAAGCAGGGCCGTGCTTATGCAACGGGCCGCCGGAAGGATGCTGTTGCGCGCGTCTGGCTCAAGCCCGGCTCTGGCAAGATCACGGTCAACGGCCGCGAGCAGGAAGTTTACTTCGCACGCCCGACATTGCGCCTGATCATCAACCAGGTGTTCGACGTGACCGATCGCAAGGGCCAGTATGACGTCGACGTCACGGTCAAGGGCGGCGGCTTGTCGGGCCAGGCGGGCGCCGTTCGCCACGGCATCTCGACCGCGCTGACCCGTTACGAGCCGGCGCTGCGCACTACCGTCAAGCGCGAGGGCTTCCTGACCCGCGACCCGCGCGTCGTCGAGCGCAAGAAGTACGGCCGCGCCAAGGCTCGCCGCAGCTTCCAGTTCTCGAAGCGCTAGGCTATACTCCAACCTTACGCGAAGGGCGGCCGGGCAATCCCCGGCCGCCTTTTTTTCGCCTTCAGATCAGCGCTTCGGCCTGATCGAGCACCTTGCTGAAGCTGTCGACCAGCAGACGGTAGGGTTCCGCCGTCGCCATATCGAGCCCGCCCTTCTTGAGCAGATTGTAGCCGAAGTCCGACCCGCCGGCGCGCAGCACCGCGAGATAGCGGTCGCGCTCGGCCGCGCCGCCGCTCATCACCTTTTGCGCGAAGTAGTTCGCCGCGGTGATCGAGGTCGCATACTGCCAGACGTAGAAGCCGTTGTAGAAGTGCGGGATGTACGCCCATTCGGCGGCATAGGCCGGTTCCATCCGCACCCGCGGGCCATGGTAGCGCTTCAGCAGGTCGTAATAGAGCGCCGACATCTTCTCGCCCGACAGCGCCTCGCCCTTGTTGGCCATGTCGTTGATGGCCAGCTGGAATTCGGCGAACATCGATTGGCGGAAGAATGTCCCGCGGTAATTCTCCATCGCCTGTCCAAGGTAGAAGAGCTTTTCTTCCTTGGTCCTAGCGCGCTCGACCATCATGTTCGACAGGAATACCTCGTGCGCGGTCGACGCGACTTCCGCGGTGAAGGTCGGATAATAAGCCGTCTCGAACGGCTGCGCGGCCTTGGCAAGCAAGGTGTGCATCGCGTGGCCCCATTCATGCGAATAGGTGGTGAGGCCGTCATATTTGTCGCTAAGGTTGAGCAACAGATAGGGGTGCACGTCATAGCCCCCGCTATTCATGTACGCGCCGGACGCCTTGCCGGGCCGCGGGAACGGATCCATCCACCGCTTGGAGCTCGCGTCGGCGAAGATCCGGCCATATTCCTCGCCAAGCGGCTTCAAGGATTCCAGCGTCAGCTGGCGCATTTCGGCGAGACTGTAGCTGCGGTCCGATTTCACTAGCGGCGGGTAGATGTCCCAGTAGCCAATGTCGGGCAGACCGAGCATGCGCCGCCGAAGCTCGAAATAGCGGTGCAGCACGGGCAATCCGCGATTGGCTTCGGCGATGAGCGACCGGTACACGGCTTCCGGCAGGTTGCTGCTGTCGAGCGCCGCCTGAAGCGCGCTGTCGTATTTTCGGGCCTTGGCGATGAACTTGTCGCCGTTGACCTTGGTCGCCAGCACCGTGCCTAGCGAATTTTCGAACCCTTTGTAGCTCGCCCAGAATTTGTCGAAGACCATCTTACGGTCGTCACGGTTGAGCGCGCCCCGGGCGATCGTATAGCCCTGGTCGTCGAGGCGGATTTCGCGGCCTTCGCTCAGCTTGACCGTGGGCCGCGGGATGTCCGAGGCGGCGAGTTGGTCGCGGATGTCGCTAGGGCCCGCAAGGGGCGATCCGGCCGCTGCGAGCAGGGCTTCCTCCGAAGGCGACAATGTGTGCTCGGCGGTGCGGAGCGTGTCGCGCAGCTGAAAGGCGAATTTGTCCAGTCCGCGGTCCGCGGCGATGAAGGCATTGACCTTGGCTGCCCCCAAAGCGACAATTTCGGGACTGGTCCAGGCGGTCGCTTCACCGAGTGCGGTGAAGACATCTTGGGCCTTGCTCTTGCGCTCCTGATTCGGCGCAATCCGCACGTCCTCGTCCGCCTTGAGCGACGCATAGGTAAACAGGCGCAGGGTGCGGCGGCTGATGTCCGACTGTTCCTGGAGCACAGAGCGCATCGTCGCCGCACTGCGGCCCAGCGTCCCCTGGTGCCGCTTCAGCGCCGGAATGGCGTTCATCAACGCCTGCCGCTCGGTTTCCCACGCGGCATCGTTTGGGAACAGGTCGGTCAGATCCCACGCCGCGCCGCCTGCAGTGGCGGCCGCTCCCTGCGCCAGCGCACCCACCGGAACCGACGACAAAGCGGTGGCCAGCGCCCCCGTTGCGAGCAACTCCCGACGCGAAACATCCATCCTGCAGCTTCCCTCCCCCAATGCCCCGGATTGGCATGGTGGCCCGCGCTTCGCCAAACGCTGATCGACGAACCGGCAAACGGCGGGTGGCGCGTTGACGGGCCGGGCCCGCGCACCTAATTCAAGCCGCGCTCGAGCGGGCGTAGCTCAATGGTAGAGCAGAAGCTTCCCAAGCTTACGACGAGGGTTCGATTCCCTTCGCCCGCTCCACGCCGGCATCCAGGAGCGGACCGAAGCGTTGGAGCATATTCGCCAAGCCGGTGGAAAGGCTGCTGGATCCCAAGCATCCGGGCGCGTGCTTATGACTGGTATTTCCCAACCCTACCCGGTCACGCCTGACGGTCGCTACTTCGTCGTTCGCGGGCGGTTGTGGCGTATGAGCGACCCGTCGCTCGATCCCGCGCGGCGCGATGCCCTCGTGCGCGAATTGATGGATGCGCGGCGCAAGCGCGACCGCGCGCGCGTCGACGCTGCCAAGCGCGCGCTGGGCGAGCGCGGCCTGCCGTGGTGGAACGACGGGACGCCGGACTTCAATCGTTATCTCGCCAAGAACACGCCCTATGCGGACTGGTTCGCGACGATCCCTGCCAGCTAGAGGCTGCGGTCGTCGGGATTGCCTTCGGGTTCAGGGGCCGGCGCGCGGCGATCGTCCGGATTGCCGCGGTCGTCGGGACTGGCAGGCCGTCTTGGCTCGTCGTTCGGACCGGTCGAAATATTGACCATGCTGGCTCTCCTCCTGAAGGGGTGCCACGGATCGCATGAATCCGGCGCGTGCGATAGCCCGCTCACGCAAAGCCCAGACTGTGCACCAGGCCGCGATAGCGCGGCTCGTTCGCCAATGGCGCCAGAAACGGGTCGGTGGCGAGCGCGACCAGGCCCGAATCACCCACCGCGCGAGCCCGTTCCAGCCGATCGAGCGCGTCGTTTGATCGCCCCCATTGCGCCAGCACTTGCGCCTGCTGGTAGAGCGCGGCGTCGCCTTCTTGCGCCACCAGGTCGCGGAAGCTGGCCTCGGCCAGCGCGGCGTCCTTCGCCTTGTGCGCGTAAATCGCCAATCCGGTGAGTCGGAACATCGCGCTGTTTTCCTGGTCGAGCGCGGCCCGAGCCTCGGGCAGCCGCCCCAATCGGATCAACGCATAGCCCTTGAGCGCGTGCGCGTTGGACATTGCGGGATTGAGTGCCAGCGCCTTGTCGAACCGGCTGATTGCCTCCTGCGCGCGACCCGAAGCAAAGGCGATCGAGCCCGCGGCGCGCCACGTCCGGGGGTTGAGCGGATCCAGCGCGAGTGCGCGCTCGATCGCATCGCGCGCCTCGGCAAAGCGGCGCGTGCGCACGGCATAGATGGCGTAGAGCAAGACGATATCGGCATCGCCGCGCCCATAGCGATAGGCGGCGTCATAAGCGGCGCGGGCACCGCGAACGTCGAGGAAGCCCGCGAACCGCGCATAAGCCAGTGCAAGATGCCCCTCGGCCCGGGTCGGCGCAAGAGCGATGGCATGTTCGGCATGGCCGACCGCGGCAGCGTAGAGCGGCTTCAGCTCGCGCGCTTCGGCATGGGTCGAGGCAATCGAGGCAATCGCCCGCGATAGCGCCGCATGCGCCAGCGCGAAGCGCGGGTCGGCGCCGATCGCAAGCTCGAAGTTCGCCCGAGCCGCACGGTCGCTCGCCTCGTCCTTGGCAAGGTTGTAGAGCGCCTTGCCGCGCAAATAGGCCTCGTACGCGCGGACGTTGCGCGTGCCTCCGGCCACCGGGGCATCGGTCGCCAGCCGCACCGACAATGCCTGCGCGATGCTTCTGGCGATCTCGCTCTGGAACGCGAAGATGTCGCCCAGTTTGCGGTCTACGCTTTCCGACCAGGTGGAAAATCCAGTGCGCCCGTCCGCGAGATTCATCGCCACGCGCACGCGGTCGCCGGACCGCTGCACCGACCCATCGAGCAGATGCGCGACGCCAAGTTTCCTGGCGACTGAGCGCGCATCGCCTGGTTGATCACGGACAGCATTGGAACTGGTGGCTGCGAGCACCAGCAGGCCGAGGTTGCGTGACAACGCCGAGCGGATTTCCTCGGTCAGCCCTTCGGACAAATAGGATTGCCGCGGATCGCCACTGAGGTTCTTGAACGGCAACACGGCGATACTGCGCGCCTCCGCTTCGCCTGGGGCCAGCAAACCGCTTTGCCAGGCGATCAGGCCGCCGCCGACGACCGCAGCCGCAGCGCCCGCAGCCACGGCTTGCCGACGGGTCAGAAGCGTTTCGTGCACTGCCCGCGGCGGCGGCGGATCCTGGCCGAGCGCTATGCTTACCGCGCGTCGAACGGCCTCCATCTGCACGCTATCGGCACGGCCCCGCCAATGCGACAGGTCGATGACTTGCAACTGCCGAAAGCCGAGCGGCGGCTGAGTGCCGTCAAGTGTCAGCGGGACCAGGCGATGGCGGTCGCGTCCCTGCGCTGCTTCATCCCTGACCCAATCCGATTCGATCGAATGACGCGACCACAGGACGACGACCGCGTCGGCCTTCTGCAGAGCCTCGTCGATCGTTGCGGCATAACGGCTGCCGCCTTCGATCAATGCATCCCACCAGATCGTATAGCCGGACCGTTCGAGCGCCTTGGCAACGCGCCGCGCCTGCGGCTGGTCGCGATGCGCATAGCTCAGGAAGATCGTCGGCTCGGCGCTCGACATGTACCCCCGCCTCCCCGCGCGGTCCGATAGGCTTAGTGCCTATTGGCGGTGCGGGAAATAGCGGTGCTCAAATGCCGCCCACGACCGGATCATATCCCGCCGTGCCAAGCCGCGTGCAAAGGTCGTCTGCAGTTGCTTGCGCCAATTCTTCATCGTCCGAACGGATGACGAAGTTGGCGCCGTAGCGGCCATCCTTGAAGAAAGGATAGCTGCCGATCGCCACTCCCGGGTGCGCCGCTTCGGTTTCGCGCAGCAAATCGGCGACGTCGCTTTCCGGCGCGCGCGCGCCGACCGTCAACGAAACCATGGGTCGTCCACCCTCCAGCTTGCCTGTCAGCGCCTCGAGCATGCTCGCAGCGATGTGCGGTACGCCGGCAAGGATATAGACGTTGCCGATGTTGATCCCGGGCGCGCCCGAGGTCGGGTTGGCGATCAGGTCGGCACCCTTCGGAAAGCGCGCCATGCGCAGCCGCGCCTCGGTCAGCCCGCCCGGACGGTCGCGATAATAATCCTCGAGGATCTTGCGCGCCGCGGGGTGCACGATGACCTCGACGCCGATCGCTTGGGCGACGGCATCAACGGTAATGTCGTCATGCGTCGGGCCAATGCCCCAGTGGTGAAAAGATAGTCGTACCGTTCACGCAGCGCATTCACTGCCTCGACGATGCGCGCCTGATCGTCGGGCACGACGCGCACTTCGGCAAGCCGGATACCTTGGTCGTTCAACCAGGTCGCGACCTGCGCGACATTCTTGTCCTGCGTCCGCCCCGACAGGATTTCATCGCCGATGATGCACAGGGCGGCGGTCCAAACACGAGTCATGCCCGCCGCCATACGCCTAGCCGCCACGCAAGATCAAAGTGCTTGACCAAGACTACACGTGTAGCGGATGGTGCGGTTCGATCTCAGCAGAATTTGAGGTTGTCAGAGAAGGGGGACGGATCGATGTTTCGGATCGTTGCGGCATTGGCGACACTGGTTGCCGCACCGGCCATGGCGCAGGGCCCGCTGGGATCGGTTCCGATCAACGGCCCCAAGACCCAGGTCATGACGCTCGGCAGCATGCACTTGTCCGAACATGCCGGCTGGAGTCCGGCAATGCTCGAGCCTCTGCTGGCCAAGCTTTCGGCTTTCGCTCCGGACGTAGTCACGATTGAGGGCTTGTCGGGCCAGCAGTGCGCTGCGCTGAAGTTGTTCCCTGACGTCACCGGACGCGCCTACAGCCAATATTGCTGGAATCCGGATGAGATCATCGCCGACACCCGGCTGAGCGTTCCCCAGGCCGCGCTTGAAATCCGCCAGACGCTCGCCGCCTGGCCAAAATCACCCACGGCCTCTCAACGGCGCAAGCTTGCGCTCCTCTTCCTCGCCGCGGGTGAGCGAGCCTCGGCACGGGTGCAATGGCTGCGTCTCGCCCCGGCGGAGCGCCGCGCCGCCGACGGCCTGACCGACAAGATGATCGAGATCATCACCCGCAAGGGTCGCCCAATGAATGAGAGCTATGAGGTCGCCGCCGTCCTTGCAGCCCGCCTCGGCCATGAGCGCGTCCATGCGGTCGACGACCACACGAGCGATGCCATCTACGCGGATGTCCCTGATGATTATTACGATGACTTCGAAAACCGCGGGAAGGAGCCTGCGCTTGTTGCCAGCCTCGCCGCCAACAAGGCGCAGATCGCACGCGTCGTCGACGGCGCGACACTGCTCGACGTCTATCGGGAAATGAATTCGCCAGACGGGGTAAAAAATCAGGTCCTTGCGGATTTCGGCGGGGCGCTGGTGATGCCGTCAAAGCGCTATGCGGGTCGGACCTATGTCGGCTGGTGGGACGTGCGCAACCTGCGCATGGTCGCCAACGCCCGCGCCGCCTTCGCGACGCGTCCCGGCGCGCGCGTGCTCAACATCGTCGGCTCGTCGCACAAGCCGTGGTACGATGTGCTGTTCGCGACCATGCCCGATGTCGAGGTCGTCGACGCCGCTGCAGTGCTCCGCTGACCGGGTCGCAATTTGCGGCCGTTCCCATTATTTAGCGGCCATGACCCAATACATCACTGTCTCCGCCGACGATCGTGTCGAAGCGCGCAACGGCGTCATCAAGCTTCACGGACCCGAAGGGTTTGAAGGCATGCGCCGCGCCGGGCGTCTGGCGGCGGAGATCCTCGACGCGCTCGCGCCGCACGTCGTCCCCGGCGTATCGACTCAGGAACTGGATGATTTCGTCTATCAGCGCATGCTTGACGGCGGCGCGGTTCCCGCGACGCTCGGCTATCGCGGCTACACCAAGAGCAGCTGCATCTCGATCAACCATGTCGTCTGCCACGGCATCCCAGGCGAAAAGACGCTCAAGGACGGCGACATCGTCAATATCGACGTGACGCCCCTGCTTGACGGCTGGCACGGCGATACGAGCCGGATGTTCCTGGTCGGCGACGTCGCGATCAAGGCGCGCAAGCTGGTCGACGTGACCTACGAATGCCTGATGCTGGGACTCGAGCAGGCGAAGCCCGGCAACCATCTCGGCGATATCGCCAACGCCATCCAGCGACACGCCGAAAGCCGCCGCTACAGCGTCGTTCGCGATTTCTGCGGTCACGGCGTCGGCCGCCTGTTCCACGACAGCCCCGAAGTGATCCATGCAGGCCGCCCCGGAACGGGTCCGGAGCTTCGCCCCGGCATGTTCTTCACCGTCGAACCGATGATCAACATCGGCCGTGCGGACGTGAAGGTGCTCGACGACGGCTGGACGGCGGTCACCCGCGACCGCTCGCTGTCGGCGCAGTTCGAACATTCGATCGGCATCACTGAAGACGGTTGCGAGATCTTTACGAAGAGCCCCACGGGCCGCGATCAGCCGCCTTACGCTTGAGTGTCGACATGCAGTAGACGACGGCGACGAAGCAGCTAAACAGACCTCCTGCATTCAGCTTGGGGGTCACGCTCGTGAAACTTGCACTTCCGTTTTCCGCGCTTCTTCTCGCCACCGCCTGCGCGACAACCGCGCCGGCCCCGGCGCCGCCGCCCCTAGCGGAGGCGCCGCCGCCTGCAGCGCCGGCACCCGCAATCGACTCCGCGGCCGAGGACAAGCGCCTGATGGCCTTCCTCGACGCCGCGTTTGAGGAACAACTGGCACGGTCGCCCCAAGCGCTGACCCAATTGGGCCGCAAGGAGCAGTACGACCGGCTGAACAATTTCACCGACGCATATCGCCAACAGGGACTTGACCTCTCGCGCCGCCAGCTTGCCGACATGCGCGCCCAGTTTCGGCCCGAGAATCTGACCCCCGCGGGCCGCCTCAGCTATCGCCTGTTCGAGGTTGAAGTGCAGCAGGAGATCGATGGCTTCCAGTGGCGTTGGCACGGCTTTCCCGCGAGCACCAATGGCAGCCCCGCAGGCAGTTTTCCCGTTTTCCTCATCAACAATCATCGCGTCTCCAGCGTCGCCGACGCGGAGGCCTATATTGCGCGCCTGCGCGAGGTCGAGCGCGCGATGAACGAGATCACCGCCAACATGCGTCAGCAGGCGGCGATGGGAATTGTCCCGTCCAAATTCAATTTCGCGCCCGTCCGCGCGGATACCCGGCGCGTGCTCAACGGGGCGCCTTTCTCTACCGGAGCCGACACGCCGGTCTGGGCCGACTTCAAGGCGAAGGTTGCCAAGCTCGATGCGCCGCAAGCCGAAAAGGATCGTCTGATGGCCGCTGCGCGCGACGCGCTCACCGGACCGTTTCAGCGTGGCTACCGAACCTTTGCCGCGACGTGGGATTCCCTCGAGGCGCAGTCGCAGGGCAACCGAGGCGCCTGGAGTCTGCCCAATGGCGCGGCGTTCTACGCGCACCAAGTGAAGACATCGACGACGACCGACCTCACGCCCGACCAGATCCACCAAATCGGGCTGCAGCAGGTCGCCAGCATCCATGCCGAGATGGAGCGCATCAAGACTCAGGTCGGCTTCCGCGGCACGCTGCGCGAATTTTTCAAGGAGATCACCGCCGGCGCGAAGTACAAATATCCCAACACCGCGGCCGGGCGTCAGCAATATCTGACGGATGCCAAGCGCTATGTCGCACAGGTGATGGCGGCGTCGCCGCAATGGTTCCGTCGCCTGCCCAAGGCCCCGCTCGATGTCCGCGCGGTCGAAACCTGGCGTCAGGAAACCGCGCCGATCGCTTTCTACAACAGCCCGTCGGAAGACGGCACGCGGCCCGGCATTTATTACGTCAACCTCGCCGACATGAACCAGGTGCTGAAACCGCAGATCGAGGCGATCAGCTATCACGAAGGCGCGCCGGGCCACCACTTCCAGATCGCGCTGGCACAGGAACTTCCCGACGTTCCCAAGTTCCGCCGCTTCAGCGGCTATGGCGCGTATTCCGAAGGTTGGGGTCTTTACGCCGAACGCCTGGGCAAGGAGATGGGCTTCTACCAGGACCCGATCTCCGAATTCGGCATGTTGTCGACGTCGCTATGGCGCGCCGTGCGCCTGGTGACCGACACGGGCATCCATCACAAGCAATGGACCCGTGAACAGACCATCCAATATTTCCTCGATAATGCTCTGTTGTCCGAGCGCGACGCGACCAAGGAGGTCGAGCGCTACTTCAACTGGCCCGGCCAGGCGACGAGCTACATGATCGGGCAGATCAAGATTTTCGAGCTGCGCGACAAGGCACGCCGGGCGCTCGGGCCGCGCTTCGACATTCGCGATTTCCACGCGGTGGTCCTCGAAAATGGCTCGGTTCCGCTCGACGTTCTCGAGGAGCTGGTGGACGGCTATATCGCCCGGGGCGGCAGTGCACCGGGCTACACGCCACCCGTCGCCCCGGCATCTATGCCGGCGGCAACGGCCGCCGAACGCGGTGAACGGGGCTAGAAAAAGCGCAAACGGAACAGGAGCTTATTGACAGGCGTGTCAGCAGGTGAGAGCCTGCTGGCATGTTCCGCTATGCCGTCGCCATCCAGCCGTCCGACATCGACCACATGGGTCACGTCAACAACAGCGTCTATCTGAAATGGGTGCAGGACGCGGTGGTCGATTACTGGCGCAGTGTCGCCCCGCCCGACGCCGTTGCCAGCCACTTATGGGTCGCGCTCAAGCACGAGATTTCCTACCGCAAGCCGACTTTCCTGCAGGACAAGGTCGTGGCCGAGGTGATTGCGGAAAAGGTCGAGGGCGCCCGCGCCCATTTCACCACCGTGGTCCGACGCGGTCATGAGGTGCTCAGCGAGGTCAAGAGCACTTGGTGTTGCCTCGACGCCAACAGCCTCCGTCCCTCGCGTCTCGCGCGGGAAGTGGCGGCGCGCTTCCTGCCGCCCCAGAACTGACGCCGCCCCAGAACTGACCTCTAGGCCGAATCCCACCGGGCGGTCAGGTCGCGGGCCCGCTTGACGTCCTCTGGGAAATCGACCTCGCCCCACTCTTCGCCGCTAATATCGAGCGTCCACACGTCGCTGCCCTGCGCGATGTGATTGATGACGCGCAGATACCAGATGGTCGTGCCTTCAGGCGTGCGCATTGCGCGCTCGATCGCCTCGCGGAACGTCTCCGCACCGCCGGCACGAAAGGCGAGGAGACCGATGGATTCGGCGTTGACCCCGTCGCTCAGCCGCTTGCCGATGGCCTTAAGCCGCCCTTCGGCCTCGACGACCTTCATGTCGTCGCTGTCGTACGCTTCCTTCCGATCGATGGTGACGCAGATCCCGGACCGGTCGTTCTCGACGACACGGCGCATCAGCGCGTCGGAAACCAGCGTGTCGCCGTTCCACACCAGGCAATCGCCGCTGAGCGCCTCCCGCGCCATGTAGAGCGATCCAGTATTGTCGGCGACCTTGTAGAAGGGGTTGAAGATCGTCTGCACCCGCGGCCCGCCGCTGCGCGCCGCAATCGCAGCATCGACCAGTTCGTCGTGGAAGCCGGTCACGACCAACGCTTCCTCCACCCCGTTGGCCGCCAGCGTATCCAGCTGCCGGTCAAGCAGGCTGCGCCCATTGAAGTCGATCAGGCACTTGGGCCGGTCGTCGACCATATGGCCCAGGCGGCTGCCCTGCCCCGCGGAAAGAATGATGGCTTTCATGTGGGGCGCGGACTGCCTTTCAAATGCGGCGGCGATTGGGCATGAGGGCTGCGTGAAGAAGATCGAAGCGATCATCAAGCCGTTCAAGCTCGACGACGTGAAGGACGCGCTCCACGAGGTCGGCGTGTCCGGGCTGACCGTCGCCGAGGTCAAGGGCTTCGGCCGCCAGAAGGGTCATACCGAGCTCTACCGCGGCGCCGAATATGTCATCGACTTCCTGCCCAAGGTGAAGGTCGAGGTGGTGGTCGAGGATTCGATGGTCGACAATGTCGTCGAAGCGATCGAAAACGCCGCCCGCACCGGCCGCATCGGTGACGGCAAGATCTTCGTGATCGATGTCGTGCAGGCGGTGCGCATTCGGACGGGCGACCGAGGGGCAGACGCGATTTGAGCCGCCGAGCGTAGCGTAACGATTGCGACGCAATCGGGTCGCAGCGCGTAGAGACGGCGAAAACCGGACGGCCTGCCCGCGAAGACGGGACAGGACCGACGGCGCGAATTTACTTCGCGCCGGCCCACGCGCCAATGATCAACCAACCAACCCCGCTCATCTTGAGAAGGGTCGGAGCGCAGCGAGGGGCTGTATCGAAGGATGCACCACGGTCCTTCGATACGCCGCTTGCGCGGCTACTCAGGATGAGCGGGGTTCCAGAGGCATACATCCTGTGGCTAAGACGAATCATGGACGAACGCCTCGCCTCCATGTCTCCCGACGAGTTGCGGTCCGCGATGCGCAGCCTTGGCTACCGCACCCAAAACGACCTCGCCCAGGCGATCGGCGTGTCTCGATCGGCGGTCAGCCTGTGGCTCGAAGGCAAGGTGGGCGTCCCTCGCCCGGTGGCAATGTTGCTGCGCATGCTGCTCGCGGCGCAAAGACGACCGTTCTGATGCAAGCCCTCGACAATCAGCAGCAGGCCGCGCGCGAGTGGTTCGAAAGCCTGCGCGACCGCATCATCGCAGAGTTCGAGGCGATTGAGCGCGAGGCCGGGTCCGACGCCGCGTTCGACTACATCCCGTGGGAACGCACCGATCCTAGCGGAGAACCCGGCGGCGGGGGCGTGCGCGGGCAGATGCACGGCAAGGTGTTCGAAAAGGTCGGCGTCAACGTCTCGACCGTCGGCGGCACCTTCAGCCCCGAATTCGCCATGTCGATCCCCGGCGCCGAGGACGACCCCAGCTTCTTCGCCACCGGCATCAGCCTGGTCGCGCACATGGCCAACCCACACGTGCCCGCGGTGCACATGAACTGCCGTTTCCTGACCACGACCAAGCGCTGGTTCGGCGGCGGCGCCGACCTCAACCCGGCAATCCCCTATGCGGAAGATACCGACGCCTTCCACGCCCGGCTGCGCGCCGCCTGCGCCGCGCACGACCCGACCTTCTATCCGCGCTTCTCCAAATGGGCCGAGGACTATTTCTGGCTGCCTCACCGCAATGTCGCGCGAGGTGTCGGTGGGATCTTCTATGACCACCTGGAAGATCATTTCGATGCGCATTTCGCCTTCACCCGCGACGTGGGTAAAGCTTTTCTCGACATCTTCCCGCGGATTGTCCGCGGCCGCCGCGACACTCCATTCACGGAGGCGGATATGCAGCGACTGCTGGAATTTCGCGGCCGCTATGTCGAATTCAACCTTCTCTACGATCGCGGGACGCTGTTCGGGCTAAAAACCGGCGGCAACATTGACGCTATTCTGATGAGCTTGCCCCCGCTTGCGAGGTGGTCATGACACGCGATCGCGTCCCCGACGGCGAACTGGCCGCAATCGTTACCCATCTCGAGATGCGCCAGGCGTCGGCGGCGCCGATGCCGGAGGGGACGCTTCGCCTGAGCCGTGTGGCCCAACCCACCCCTGACCAATATCGCGCGATCTTCCGCAAGGTTGGTGCACGCTGGCTCTGGTTTTCGCGGTTGGTGATGGACGACGCCAGGCTCGAATCAATCATTACCAGCCCAGCGGTCGAGCTTTACGAGGTCACTGCTGTCGAAGCCGTGGTCGGTATGCTGGAGCTCGACTTCCGCAATGCGGGCGAATGCGAGCTTGCCTTCGTCGGCCTCGTTCCCGAACTTTCAGGCCAGGGCCACGGACGCTGGCTCCTCGCGCGGGCACTTGATCTGGCGTGGCGCGACAGCATCACCCGCGTTCACGTTCACACCTGCACGCTCGATCATCCGGCGGCGCTTCCCGCCTATCTCCGCGCCGGCTTCAAGGCCGTGCGCCGCGAGGTCGAGCACTTTCCGGACCCACGCCTGGCCGGTATCCTCCCGGCCGATTGCGCGCCTCAGGTCCCGCTGCTGGGAACGCTGACTTGTGCGGAAGCGCCAGCCAGCTGAGCGTAGATCCGGCCGAGCATTCCTAGGTAGAAGATCAGCAGCAGGCTGGTCACCACTTGCGTCACCAACGCCGTAAGCAATCGCGTCAGGCTCATCGGCTCGCTCGGCCCGAAGGCGGCCGCAACGACCGAACCGAACACCAGTTCAACAGCTAGAAGAACGCACAATGCCGCGATCAGGAACAGCATCAGGAAAGCGAACAGCCGCCACCAGCTGCCGCGAGTCAGCTGCCAGCTCCGTCGGATTGCGGCGATAGGCCCGATCGGCTCCTCGCTAACAACGGCGGGAAGGACGATCATCCGCACGACCGCCAGGATGATCACGACAAACAGGATAATGATGGCAAGGGAAACGCCAAGGCTCGGCTGGCCGCGGGTCATGGACTCGCCCAACGCGACCATGATCGCCGCGAGCGGCAACAGCCACAACAAGACTGCCGCAAGCAGGGTCAAAAGACGCCGCACGCCGTGTGCGATGGCTTCCTTGACCGAAGTGCCGGGTGCCGCGAGCAAGCGGATGATCGCCAGCTGCCCCACAATGCCGAGGAGGGTCGCAACGCCGGCAATCGCAATCCACGGTCCCGCCGGCGGAAGCTGCCCCGGCGTCGCATCGGGCGTCACGAGCCCTTGAACAGTGCCCGGAAGCGCCATGAGGGCAAGGGCAACTGCCGCCAGCAGCCGTCCGTTGCGAATGACGGCGCCGCGGCAATCTTCCCAGGCCTTGGATAGCGACAGGCGTTTCATTTGCGCTCCTCGAGAAAACGGCTCCTCTTATGGAAAGCCGCGACCGCCGGCGCAATCGTCCTTGCCGCCCGCAGCTTGCGGCGCCATTTCCGCTGCGTGGAGGTCATCGACGACATCGAATGGCGGGTCAGTGCAGCGCCCGTGCCTTATGCCGACGCGCTTGCGGAGATGGAGGCGCGCGCCGCGGCCGTTCGCGAAGGGACGGCGCGGGAGCTCATTTGGCTGCTTGAACACCCGCCCTTGTTTACCGCCGGGACCAGTGCCGACCCGGCCGAGCTGTTCAATCCGCACGGCTTTCCAGTGCATCAGGCGGGGCGCGGCGGGCGCTACACCTATCACGGGCCCGGGCAGCGGATTGTCTATGTCATCCTCGATCTCGACCGTCGCGGACGCGATATCCGCGGTTTCGTACATGGGCTTGAAGGGTGGATGATTGCCGCGCTGGCGCAACTTGGCGTTGCCGCGCACCGTGCGCCAGGACGCATTGGCATTTGGGTGGGAGAAGGCGCCGACGAGTCCAAGATCGGCGCGCTCGGAGTTCGCGTTAAGCGCTGGGTGACGCTGCACGGCTTCGCCATCAACGTGTCACCGGACCTGTCCCACTTTTCGGGCATCGTGCCGTGCGGAATCGCCGAGTTCGGGGTCACCAGCCTCGCAAAAGAAGGGAAACAAATTGGGCTGACAGGTGTTGATGCCGCCCTGAAGCGTGGTTTCCAGCCGTTTCTCAACGGCTTGCAGGGTCCCTCCAAAGTCTCTTGATGGAATGAAGCGCTTCAGACTATTGTCCGCGCGATTTGCGAACGGGTGGACCCGTGCAGATCGCAAATAAATAGGGAGTCTTGAATGCGTGCTCTTATCCTGGTCGCTGGTGCGGCCCTGGCCGTTGCAGCTTGCAGCAGCAACGAAGATGCCAACAACACCATGATGAACGAAGACCTCAACGCGGTCGACATGAACGCGACGATGGACATGAACGCGATGGACATGAACGCGGCCGACGCGAACATGACCATGGACGCTGCCAACAGCGCGATGGACGCGAACAACGCTGCGGACGCTGCAAACGCCGCTGCCGACGCGACCGCCAACAACGCGATGTAATTTTAACGCCTCCCGCAACGGAGGCGTTGGCGTTTGAAGAGGCTGCCGGTATTTGCCGGCAGCCTCTTTTTTTGGCCCTTGGTTTTTGGGAGTCGGCAATGCGCGGATGGATGCTGTTGACGGGCGCGGCGATGGTGCTTGCGGCGTGCGGCCAGGACAATCAGGCCGAGGACGGCGGCGACCTCAACCAGAGCCTGACAGCACAGAATATCGTCGCCAATGACGTGACTGCGATCGATGCTGTCACCGGCCAGGCCGCCAACATGGCGGCCGATGTCGATTTCACCGACGCATTGGCCAACGAACTCGACGTGCCGGACGGCAATCGTGCGGCATCTGGGATGACACCCCGCCGCCCCGCGGCGTCCGGTCGCCCGGCGACGGAGCGGCGAACGCCCGAGGAAAGCGCACCAGGGCCGGCTCCCGCGCCTGCCGCCGAATCCACGCGCAACGCGACCGAATAATCAGGTCAACGCCGGATCGGGCCAGCCCGCCTCGGCAAAGCCCTTGGCGCGCAAGCGACAGGATTCGCACGCGCCGCACGACCGCCCGTCCGACTGCGGGTCGTAGCAGGACCAGCTCATCCCCGGATCGAGCCCCAGCCGTCGCGCCTCGCGCACGATGTCGGCCTTGCTCATCGCGATCAGGGGCGCGTGCACCGTGAACCCGTCGCCTTCGTCGCCCGCCTTCGTGGCGATCCCCGCCAACTTCTCGAACGCGTCGATGAAGGCCGGGCGGCAATCGGGATAGCCCGAATAATCCAGCGCATTGGCGCCGATGAACAGGTCGCGCGCGCCGCGCGCCTCGGCCAGTGCCAGGGCCAGGCTAAGGAAGACGGTGTTGCGCGCGGGCACGTAGGTCACCGGGATCGCGTCCCCCGCAGCCTCCTTCGGCACGGCAATGTCGTCGGTCAGCGCCGATCCACCGAATGCCCGCAGGTCGAGCGGCAGGACCAGATGCTCTTCGGCCAATTCGGCGGCGATCCGCGCCGCCGATTGCAGCTCGATCCGGTGGCGCTGGTTGTAATCCACCGTGAGCGCCAGCACGCGGAAACCCGCTTCTTTCGCAAGCCCCGCGCAGACCATCGAATCCAGCCCGCCCGACAGCAGCACGACTGCCGCCGGGCTCACAGTCGCACCCCCAGTCGGGCGCTGACGGCCGCCATCGCCGCGTAAAGGGCAATGGTCATTACGCATGCAATGGCCATCGTCAGCCAGAAGCCTACGCCCGCCCGAAGCAGCATCGGAATGACCAGGAACATCGGGACCGAAGGCAGGAAGAACCAGAAAGTGCTCATCGCCTGGGCCGAAATCTTCTCGGCATCGCCCGTGTCACGCCACAGCCACATCATCGCCAGCACCGATGTCAAAGGTAGCGAGGCCAGCAGCCCGCCCCACCCTGGCTGCCGCCGTGCCACTTCAGAGATGACCGCGATCAGCACGCCCGAAATTGCGGCTTTGATGAGGAGGTAGAGCATAGCGGCCGCGCTATAGAAGTTCGGCAGGCCCAACGAAAAGAGGGCCGCTCCCCAAAGGAAGCGGCCCAGTGATCGGACTTACGCCCGATTGGGAGGAAAGCGTGCCAAATCCGGCACGACGCATGTGTACATCAAGACGGTTAAACGCCGCCTTAATGGCGGGTGCCGGTCATCCGCGCTCTGGACAATCGCCGACGCGCCGCGCCTGAAGCGTGTAACTGAACGGCAGCCGGTCGGAGATTCCCTGAGTCTCGATCTTGAGCGAGCGGGGCGTCACGACGGTCACCTTGCTCCGTCCGAAATCGCCGCCCGAACACTCATATTGGATCACGACGCTGCTCGCGCTTTCGGTCAGAAGGTTGCGCTTGCAGCTCTTCTGGCGGTGCTCGAATTGCGCCAGCGTCGCGACATCCGCGACGCACTGCCGCACGTTTGCCTGCGCCCCGGGCGCACCCGAGACCTCCCAGACGCCTGCGCTGGCCTGCGCAAGCGCCGACGGCCTTTGTGCCGCCGTAAGCGTCAGCGCCGCAACGGCACCAGCCACGAAGATCACCCCGAGTCTCATGCCCGACTCTCTAGCATGATTCGGTTAAGCCATGACTACAGCAGCGCTTCTTAATCGAATTCTTCGAGTGCGAGCGGAAAGCTGGTCGAGCAGAACTCGCAATCGACGCGAATCAGGCCGTCCTCGCCTACCATGTCGGCACGCTCCTCAGCCGGGAACTTGGCGATGACGGAGCGGACGTAATCCGGGTCGCAGCGGCATCCCTTGCGAAGCGCGATCGCGTCCAGCGTGCGCACTTCGTCCTCTTCGTGGAACAGCCGCCACAGCAGATCGTCGAGCGGAAGCCCGGTATCAGTCAACTCCTCCGCTTTCACCGATCCGGCGAGGATCGCGACATGCGGCCAGTCAGGATGGTCGAGCCGCGTGTGCAGTCGCTCGCGCCCTTCCTCGCCCTCCGGAAGGTGCTGGAACAAGAGGCCGCCCGCGCTCCAGTGCCCGTCGCGCTTCTGGGCGGCGAGCCGGACGATGCTTGGGATCTGCTCCGACTGCGCGAAAAAGCTCTGCGCCGCTTCGCCCAGGCTTCCGCCCTCCAGCGGGACGATCCCCTGATAACGCTCCTTCATGCCGGGATGGTCGAAGGTGATCGCAAGATAGCCTTTGCCGAACAGCGCAAACAGCGACGGCGTCGGACCCGCCTCGGCCAGCCGCTGGGGATCGTAGCGAATGTAGCCGCGGAGTTCGCCGCTGCGGTAATCGCACACCATCAGGTCGATGACGCCAGCCTCGGTCTGCGCCTGCATGGTGATCTGCCCTTCGGGCTCCTTGAGCAGCGAGCCAAGCAGGGCCGTCAGCACCAAAGCCTCGGCCAGCAACCGCTCGATCACCGGCGGATAATCGTGCTTTGCAAGCACGTCGTCGACCACCGACCCCAGCCGCGCCAGTCGGCCACGCGCATTCCGCGAAGGGATCGCCACGCCCAGCGCGACGTCAGTGCTCAATTCCGTTGTGGGCATGGAAAGAAGATAGGGAGACAAACCGCGGCGCTCAACCATCCGGTCCCGACGCGCCTCGTCGCTCAGCGACGGCACTCCTTGCCTCCGCCTAACGAATGTTTGAACGGTCAAGCGGCCGCGGCCGGCACCTCATATTCCGCCGCCGCCGCCGACAGGCCATCGACGAACTCGCGGATATGGCTTTCCTCGATATTGAGCGGGGGCAGCACGCGCAGCACATTGTCACCTGCGGCGACCGCCAGGATGCCGCGTTCGCGCAGATAGGCGACAAACGCCCGGCTATCGGACTTGAGCTTGACGCCGAGCATCAGCCCAGTCCCGCGCACGCTATCGAACAGATGATCGTGGTTGGGGATCATCTGCTCGAGCGCGGCGCGCAGCCGGTCACCCTTGCTGCGTACCGCAGCCAGGAATTCGTCGTTGGCGACGACGTCGAGGACAGCCTGCCCCGCGGCCATCGCCAGGGGGTTGCCGCCGAAAGTCGATCCGTGCGTGCCGATGACCATCCCCGCCGCCGCTTTTTCGGTGGCCAGGCACGCGCCCATCGGAAAGCCGCCGCCGATGCCCTTGGCGGTCGCCAGGATGTCGGGCTCGATGCCGTACAATTCGTATGCGTAGAGCGCGCCGGTGCGCGCCACGCCCGATTGCACTTCGTCCAGCACCAGCATCAGGTCATGCTCGTCGCACGCCTTGCGCAGGCCGGTCATGAAGTCGTGTGTCGCCGGTCGGATGCCGCCCTCGCCCTGAATCGGCTCGAGCAGAAAGCCCGCGGTATGTTCGTCGACCGCCGCGAGCGCCGCGTCGAGATCGTTGAACTCGACCACGGTGAAGCCCGTCAGCAGTGGCGCGAAGCCTTCGCGCAGCTTGGCCTGGTCGGTCGCGCTGATCGTCGCCATCGTCCGCCCGTGGAAGGCGTTGGAGAAGGTGATGAGGTTGTGCTTTTCCGGCTTGCCTTTGGCGAAGTGGTAGCGGCGCGCGGTCTTGATCGCGCACTCGACCGCCTCGGCGCCCGAATTGGTGAAGAACACCGTATCGGCGAAGGTCAGGTCGACCAGCCGCTGCGCCAGCGCCTCGCCCTGCGGTGAGCCGTACAGGTTGGACACGTGCATCAAGGTCGCCGCCTGATCCTGGATCGCCTTGGTCAGCACCGGATGGCCGTGGCCCAGCAGGTTGACCGCAATTCCCGCCGCGAAGTCGAGGTATTTCTCGCCGTTCTCGCCGTACAGATATGCCCCCTCGCCCCGCACCGGACGAACCGGCGATCGCGGATAAACGGGCATAAGCGGCGTGATGGCCATGGCGGACGGCTCCAGGTCTAAGAGATGCGAAAACGGCCCCCCAGGACCGCGCCCGAGCTATAGCCGCGAGCCCTGAAAAGAAAAAGGCGCCGAGGATTTCTCCCCGGCGCCGATTCCAGTGACGTTAGCGCGATGCTCAGTCGGGATCGCGATCTTCGTCGTAATTGCGGCCACGGTCGCGCTCGAAGCGATCGTCGAGACCGTCGCGGTCACGGTCGTAATAACCGTTGCCCCACTGGCTCTGGCCCCAGCGGCGGCCGTCCCAAGCGTCGCGCACCAGGCGCTGCTCAAGCCGGACGAGGCGATATTCGATGCGCTGCGCCTCGACCGGGTGCAGGCCATTGCGGCTGGCAACGCGCAGGCGATACTCCAGCTCGCGAGTGGCTTCGCGCAGGCGGCGCGCTTCGCGTTCGCTGATACGGTCGCGGTTGTCGAGCCGCGCGATGCGCCGCTGCAACTGATCGATCCGCGCCTGAAGCGACCGGATGTGGCCCCAATTGTTATAGCCGTAGTTGTTGTAACCGTAGGCGTTGCCGTACGGAACCGGAGCCACCGGGCCCCACTGGGCAGCGGCAGGCGCCGCGACCGCGAGAGCCGAGGCAGCAGCGACGGCAGTCAGAATCAATTTACGCATCATGGCTCTCCTTTGAGCAACGTTGATGCGTATCTTCTGGCCGAGTCGCAGTGATTGAGGTCTGAACGCGTCCGTTATTCGCCGTTCAACAAGCTTAACTCGTTAACCGCTTGAAACGACTAGGCTTTGATCTTCCAGCCACTTTTGAGCAGCGCGTAGCAGAGCACGAACAGGGCGATGTTCAGCGCCAGCAGCGCCACCCCGCCGACCCACAAAGGCGAATCGCTGACCCCAAGAAAGCCGGCGCGGAAACCTGAGATGACGTAGAAAAAGGGATTGGCGTGGCTGATTGCCTGCCAGGTCGGCGACAGTTGGTGGACCGAATAAAAGGTGCCGCTGAGCAGCGACAACGGGGTCACCACGAAATTGCTGACCACCGCGGCATGGTCGAACTTTTCGGCCCAGATGCTCGTCAGCAGGCCGAGGAACGACAGCATCAGCGATCCCATCAGTCCGAACCACAGCAATAGTTCGGGCCGCCGCACCGCGACCGACACGCCGGGCCACAACAGCATCGCCAGCCACACCGCGCCCCCGACCAGCGCCGCGCGAGTCACCGCGGCGCCGATCAGTCCCGCGATCAACTCGCCAGTCGATAGCGGCGGCATCAGATAATCGACGATATTGCCCTGGATCTTGCCGACCAGCAGCGAGAAGCTGGAATTGGCGAAGGCGTTCTGGATCATCGCCATGACGATCAGGCCCGGGGCGAGGAAGTCGGCGAAATGCACCCCCATCACCGTCCGTCCGCTGCCGCCGAGCGCGACGGTGAAGATCGCAAGGTAGAGCAAGGTGGTGATCGCTGGCGCCCAGACGGTCTGCATCTGCACCTTGAAGAAGCGGCGCACCTCCTTGATATAGAGGGTCTGCAGGCCACCCCGATTGACGCCCTTCAGCACCGGCTCGCCCGGTGCATGGCGCACCCAATTGCGGGGTTGGTCGTTCACGTGTGAGCGCCTATCGGCTGGGGCCGGTGGCCGCAAGCTCGGCACAGATGGAGCGAAACTTTAAATGTCTTGGACCGACGAGCGCATCGAGCGCCTGAAGAAGATGTGGGCCGACGGCGCGACCGCCAGCCAGATCGCCGATGAGCTCGGCGGAGTCAGTCGCAACGCCGTGATCGGCAAGGCCCACCGTCTCGGCCTCGAGCAGCGTCCCTCCCCGGTCAAGCCGGGCGAGGAAAAGAAGGCCGCCGCGACCGCCCCGGCGGCGGCAGCCGCACCGGTCAAGCCCGCCGCTCCGCCCCGCGCCGAGACGCCCGCGCGCACGGCGCCCGCGCCTGCGTCCCCGGCGCAGTCCACGGCCGCAACCGGTACCCCTCAGCGCCCGCAGGCAGAACTGCAGTATCGCTCGATCGGCCCCGGCGGCTTCGTTCGCCAGGGTCCCGGCGACCAGCAGGCGCCGATCCCGCCCGCGCCCCCGCGCCGCCTGGTCCCCGCCAAGCCGAGCCCCGAGGTCGCCGACAAGACTGGCCTGCTCGACCTCAACGACCGCATTTGCAAATGGCCGATCGGACATCCCGGCGAGCCCGACTTCCACTTTTGCGGCGAGCAAGCCAATCCCGGCTTCCCCTATTGCGTCCAGCATTGCGGCGTCGCCTACCAGGCGCAACTGCCGCGCCGCGACCGTCGTCCGCCGCCGCCGCTCCCTTACGGTGGACCGCGCGTTCGATAATCAACCTCCGTTCCCGCCTGCGGGAGGGAGTTCAATCGTCCAGAAATCCCCGCATTTCATGGATGAAGCGGCGAAACGCCGGCTCATCGCCGAGCAGGATATGATTGGCGCTGTCGAGCGGGACGAACTGGGCGCCGGGAATGTCGCGGGCCAGCAGTTCGCCCTGCGTGAACGGTACCGCCTGATCGTTGCGCGCGTGCAGCACCAGCGTTGGCACCCGCACCTGCGGCAGCAGGTCGCGCACGTCGAGCGCGGACAGCACGCGCATCAGCTTTGCGGCATTTTCGGGTGAAGTACTGCGCCGCTGAAGCTCATTGTACCAATGCACCTGCCCCGGCTTCGCGCCGGGAACGTAGAGGTTGGTAAAGATCTGCCGATAGGCGGGATTGTCATTGCCCCAGCCAAGTTCGGTCAGCGTCACCATCGCCTCGCGGCGGCTGATCTCCTCATTGTCCGCCCGCGCGCGCCAGCCGCAAGCGTAACCGCCGAGCAGCACCAGCCGGCGCACGCGATTGGGATATCGCACCGCGTAAGCGATCGACACCGGCGCTCCCTGCGAAATGCCGAACAGGTCGAAGCGATCGAACCCGGCGTCGTCGACCACGCACGCGAGGTCGTCGACGAACGCGTCGAGACTCATCTGGGGCGTGTCCCAGTCGCTCAAGCCATTGCCGCGCTCGTCGTAGCGCAGGAAGGCAAAGTGCGCGCTGATCTCGCGCAGCCACGGCTTCCAAATGGGGCTTTCGAAATCAAACACCAGGTGGTTGAGCCAGTTCGCGGTCTTTACCAGCGGCCGTCCTTCGCCGACGATCGAATAGGCTAGCCGCGTTCCGTCGGAGGCCTCGCAGTAGCGCACTTGCTGTGGCGGCAAGGGCTTGCCCGCGGCGGCTTCGACCGCAGCGCGCTCCTCGGCCTCGACGCGCTTGCGCCATGTCGCGGGCGGCTCGCCAAATTCGCGCTTGAAGGCACGGTTGAACGCGGCCTCGCTGTTGAAACCGACCGAATATGCGATGTTGGCCGTCGAATCCTTGCCTTCGCGCAGCATGATCGATGCGATGCGCATCCGCCATCCCGCGCAATAGCGCATCGGCGGCTCGCCGATCAGCTCGACAAAGCGTTCGCCGAGCACGGTGCGCGACACCCCCGCCTCGCGCGCCAGCTCCTCCACGTCGAGGTCCTCGGCATAGCGCGAATGAATGATCGAAAGCGCCCGCGAGACCGCGGGATCGGTCAGCCCGCGCAGCCATCCGCCCTGCCCTGCCGGCAGCGCGGCAATGTAGGTGCGGATGGCTTCGGCGAAGAACAGTTCTGCCAAGCGCGCGACGAGATCGGCCGACGGTTCCTGCTGGGACATGAAGCGGAGCGACGTCTCAAGCCATGTCTCCTGGCTTTCGTGCACATCGAGCACCAGGATCGGCGGCAGGCTGTCGAGCAAGGGGTGGTGGCTGGTCGACACGCCGAGATAGCCGCAGAACATCTCGGTCGCCTCGCCGTCGCCCGAAACGGTGACGCGCTGCAGTCCCGAGGGCAGAATTTCGATCTTGTCGCCGATGTCGGCCGGCTCAAGCCCCTCGCGGCTGTAGAGCAGGTGCGGGTCGTTGCGCGGCAGCATGACGACGTGGCCGGCCGGCACCTCGACCGGCGGATGCCCTTCGAGCCGCGCGGTCAGCTTGCCCGACCGCACATAATGATAGCCGATGATGTGTCCGGGCACGGGGAAAAACGGCGCGCAATCCTCTTCAGTGAATTGCGACAGCATGCACCAGTCGCCGCGCGCGGACGCGTCGATGACCACGCCGCCGGTCAGGCGCAGCGAAGCCAGAATGTCACTCAGGACGTCCATCGCGAGCCCCCGCCGGACGCGTTTCCGGCGTTTCGATCAAATTATCCGGCAGCGCGGTCATTTTGGCAATCTCGCGTCAAGCGTAGAAACTGATCCATCAACTGCGGGCGAGTAACCCGACGCTGGAAGCATCCGCTTTCGGCGGCGGTGGAATTCGTCCCAAGAAAAGGGACAAGAACATGAGTGGCTATCAACTTTCACTTCGCATGCAGAGCGCGTCGATCTTCGTGGTCTTCGCCATGTCCAGCGTGTCGGCCTTCCTGACTTCGCTGGTCCTGCTCACCATGCTCGGCTGATTGCTTCGAAAAGGGGATCATCATGTACCATGACTTCAACTATCAGGCGACGCTGGCGACATCCCTCCGCGCGCAGTGGCAGCTCGATGACGTGCTGCGCGCGGATCAGGAGCTCGATTTCACCCGCAATTTCATGCCCGAAAGCCTGGCACGGACCGCGGCGCTCGATACGCTAAATCCGTACGAGCAGCGCATCCTCAACCAGATCAGCGCGCATCAGTACCTGTGCATTTTCGGGGTGGTCGAGGAGTTCATCCTCCCGTTCCTGCTCGATCATGCGCGGCCCGCGCTGCGCGGCGACGATTGGCGCATCCGCGCTTTGATCAACTTCGCCAGCGAGGAAGCCAAGCACATCCATTTGTTCAAGCGCTTCCACGAGGCGTTCGCCCGTGGCTTCCCGGTTGAGTGCCAGATGATCGGGCCGTCCGAAGCGATCGGCGCAAAGGTGCTGAGCCACGACCCGCTCGCGGTCGGGCTCGTCATCCTGATGATCGAGTGGATGACGCAGCAGCATTATCTCGGCTCGATCCGCGACGAACGCGACATCGACCCTTTGTTCAAAAGCCTGATGCGGCATCACTGGATCGAGGAGGCGCAGCACGCCAAGCTCGACACGCTGATCGTCGATGCGCTTGGGCAAGGCCGCAGCGAGGACGAGGTTGACCGCGCGATCGACGAATTCTTCGCGATCGGCGGTTTCCTCGACGACGGGCTGAAGGCGCAGGCCGGCTTCAATCTCGACGCGCTCGAAAAGGTCATCGGACGCAGCCTCGACGACCGTGACGCGATCCTTGCGCAGCAGCACCAGGCCGCGCGCTGGACCTACCTCGGCTCGGGCATGGTCCACGACCGCTTCAAGGCCACGCTCGAAGCCCTGTCGCCCCGCGCTGCCGCACGAATCGCCGAAGCGGCGCCGATGTTCGCTTGATCATCTGTCAGAAGGAATTGAACATGCTTGATAAAGTGCAATCCCGCGTCAACGGCCTCGATCTCACGGCCCTTGGCGAGACCGTCGAAGCGATCGAACAGGATGCCGCCAAGGCGCTGGTCAGCTTCGATGTCACGACCCGTTGGACGGGGCAGACCCGCAGCGAATCCACCGTGACCGGTTTCACCCTCGCCGGCGAGCGGATCGCGCGCAGCCACACCATCGTCGCCGACGAACCTTGCGAGCTGCTCGGCACTGACAGCGCCCCTAATCCGCAGGAGCTGCTGATGGCGGCGCTCAATGCCTGCATGATGGTCGGCTACGTCGCGGGCGCCTCACTCAAGGGCATCAATCTCGACACGGTCGAGATCGTGACTCGCGGTCAGCTCGACCTGCGTGGCTTCCTTGGCCTCAGCGACGATGTCGCGCCAGGCTACGAAGCGATCGACTATGACGTCCGCATCACGGGCGACGGCACGCGTGAGCAATATGAGGACATCCACCAGACGGTGATGAAAACCTCGCCCAACTACTTCAACCTCAACCGCCCCATTCGCATGAATGGCCATTTGACGGTTGCTTGAATCCAAGTTCCCGGGCGCGCCGAACCCTTTCCCCTCCAGGCGTGTCCGGGACACCTATTTGACAGGAGACCTATTGTGGCCGACCTCGGCATTCCTATGACCAATCCCAACAAAGCGCTTTGGGAAAAGGGCGACTTCACGCGCATTGCATCGACCATGCGGCGCAGCGGTGAAGAGCTGGTCGACACGCTTGGCATCCAACCGCACATGAAGGTTCTTGACCTCGGCTGCGGCGACGGCACCATCGCGCTGCCCGCCGCGCAGCGCGGCGCCATTGTCCTGGGCATCGACATCGCCGACAATCTCGTCGCGGCGGGCAACGCCCGCGCCGCCAAGGCAGGACTCGACAACATCCGCTTCCAGCAGGGCGACGCCAGCAAGCTGACCGGTATTGCCGACGGCACCTTCGATCTTGTCGTCAGCATCTTTGGCGCAATGTTCGCCCCGCGCCCGTTCGACGTTGCGCATGAAATGGTCCGCGTGACCAAGCCGGGCGGCCGGATCGTCATGGGCAATTGGATCCCCGGCGATCCCACGCTCGTCGCGCAGATCCTCAAGATCAGCGCCGCTTACACCCCGCCGCCGCCCGAAGGCTTCGTCAGCCCGATGACCTGGGGCGATGAGGCACTCGTCACGGAGCGCTTCGGTGCCGCCGGCGTTCCGGCCGACAATATCAGTTTCGATCGCGTAACCTGGCACCTCCGCGGCGATGGTCCGCCGGAAGAGCTCTTCACCATCTTCCGCGATTATTACGGCCCGATGATGAACGCGTTCGAATCCGCCGACAAAGCTGGACGCCGCGCCGAGCTCGATGCCGAATTGAAGGCGTTGTTCGTCGCGCAGAACCGTGGCGGCGATGTGACCGAGGTTCCGGCCACCTATCTCAAGGTCACGGTTCGTAAACGCTGAGCTGCTAAACGCCCCGGGCGCTTGTCGTCCGAAACCCGCCGCGCCCGGGGTTTTTTTCGAAGGTCTTGTTGATGAAGCACGAGAAAATTGGCGACGACGCGCGCGTCTGGACCGTCACGCGCGGTCCGACAGGACGCTTGAAGCCAAGCATCGATCCGCAACTCTTCGCTGCCCTCAACCCCGGCATGAGCTCCGCGCAAATCGAAGAAGCGATCGCTATTGCGGCCGGCACTATGGAGGTGGCGAAAACACGCGTCTGGTAGCTAACGGTGCGGGCAGCCCGGCCAGCAGCAGGGTCGGCGCTTGCCGTCGCGCAGGTTCTCCGTGCCCCAAGTGATGCGCTTTGCACGCGTTTCGGCCTTCTTCGCCGACGTCACCCAGCAGATCCATTCGTTGCGGGCGAGCGGCGTGATGTCATGCCACGTCGCTTGGGCCACTTCGTCAACCAATAGGGCTTGGCAGAGGTCGGATGGCAGGTCGTGGACAACCCCACCGGGAAGGCGTGCGTCATTTCCCATGACCCGGTCTTACCGTGGGCTGCGGTTGATCCAAGGGGCGCGATCATTTTGTCCCCTCGAGTGCACCTTTGGCACGATCGTCCAGCGGGCGTGCGGGGGAGCTCTGGCGTCGGCGCGTGCTTCGGGTAAATGCCGGTTCATCTGAGTCGGACTCGAAACGATTGATTATGACGCAAGCTGCTCGCCAGAGAGCGATCCTCGTCATCTTCGTAGTGACTGTACTCGCCTACGGCGTTTCCGCGCAGCTTGGGCTTCAGCTTATCGATCCAGCGCGCAAGATTGCTTTGTTCTGGCCCGCCGCGGGAATTGCCGTCGGATTGATGGCGTCGGTGAGAACCCGTCATGTGCCCGTCGTCGCACTTGCTATCTTCACCGCTGCTCTTGCTGCCAATCTCGCCGTCGGAAAGGACGTTGGTCCAACCCTCGTCCTATCGCTCGCGAATGCCTTCGAAGCCATGACGGCCGCATTTTTGCTTCATGGCCTGGATAGGAATGACCGCTTTCGCTTGACCGACCTCGTGTCGCTTCGGCGCTTCCTCCTCAGTACGGTTGCCGCCGTCGCAATCGGCGGCGGGATCAGCACGTTCGGACTATATTTGACTGGGGAGGTTTCGGCGCCCCTTCTCTCGTCGTGGCTCGTCTGGGTCCTGGGTAATGGGGTGGGCATCCTGACGCTCGCGCCGCTGATCATTGTCGCGACCGATCGATCCTATTGGTTTCAGCCCGAACGACCGTGGGAGACTGCGGGCGCTATCACTGTTCTGGGCGCGGTCTTGCTGGTGGTGATTCAGCCTGATCGAAACGCATGGTATCAACTTGCGCCGCTCGCGGTGCTTGCTCCACCACTGTTGTGGATTGCTCTTCGCGGCAACACGCTCGCGGCGGCCAGCGCGCCTGCCCTGACTGCCTTGGCCATCGTCGCCGGCACGGTGCACGGTCTCGGACCTTTTGCGGATGCCGCCGACGGTTCGGCATCCAGTTTCTACGCGGCGCAAGCAGCCCTTACGACCGCATCAATAGGGTCGCTGGCTGTCCATTTCCTTTTGCTCGAGCTCCAGTCGCGGAATGCCGAACTGAGCTCACTTCTGAAGGAGGCGCCGCTCGGCCTCGCCTTCTTCGACGATGAATATCGATATCTGAGGATCAACGACGAACTGGCCTCAATCAACGGAATTCCCGCGCCCGATCATCTTGGCCGGACGATCACCGAACTGCTTCCGGTCAACGCGGTCAGGCGTTCGCCCGGTGATCGATGAGGTGTTCGAGAATGCCCGCGTCATTCGCGACCTGGAAATCGTCGGCGAAACGCCGCTTAAGCCGGGCGAGGAACGCTATTGGCTGACCGGCTTCTTCCCGGTGAAGCGAAGTGACGGAGCCGTCAGTTCATGCGGCGCGTGGGTGGTGGAAGTCACTGACAAGAAGCGGGTCGAGCAGGCGCTGGTCGAAGCCAATCAAGCCAAGGATGTGTTGCTCTACGAGGTTAACCACAGGATCAAGAATTCGCTGCAACTCGTCGTTTCCCTACTCACGTTGCACGCCCGGGGAATGACGGACGATGGTGCTCGGACGGCATTGGGCGATGCGCAACAGCGGATCGAAGTCATCGCCCGAATTCACCAGAACCTGTATTCACTTGGTCGACACGACCATGTGGATTTCACCTCTTTCGTGGGTGAACTCGCATCGGGGATCGCCGATTCCTTGATTGGAGGACGAAAGGTTCGGCTAACCGTGAATGCCGAGCCCGACATCATTCTTCCGATCGACCGGGCTGTGCCTATGGCGTTGGCGATAAGCGAGTTGCTGACCAATGCCATCAAGCATGGCGCGAACGCCCCCCGGGGTGCGAACGTTGGGGTTGAATTGGCTAAGGCTGCCGATGCCATCCGGATCGCGGTCTTCGATGATGGGGTCGGCCTTCCCACGGATTTCAACTTCGACACGGCGTCAGGCCTGGGCATGAAGATCGTCCGATCACTTGTGCATCAGGCACGAAGCAGCCTGACGATCACCGATCGTGCGCCCGGTACCGAGTTCGTGATCCTCCTTCCTCTTTCGAAAGCCTGACGTGCGGATCATGATCGTGGAAGATGAGGCACTGGTCGCACTGCTCATCGAAGATATTCTGCTTGCTAACGGCCACGAGGTCGTGGGGATCGCCGACGACGCGTTGAGTGCACTGGCGGCTGTCGACGGCGATCAGCCCAATCTGGCGCTTGTCGACGTTTGCCTGGCCGGCAACGCGAACGGGGTCGATGTTGCTAAGGCGTTCGCCGACCGCGGAATCCCGAGCTTATTCGTCACGGGAAATTGCCCCGCCGAGGATATGCCGATTGCCATTGGATGCCTTCACAAGCCTTTCACCGAAGAAAGCCTCTCCGCCGCCGTCGCTTGCGCCGAACGTCTTCTGGAAGGCCATGCGGCAAGAAGCCTTCCGGCCAATATGCACCTCTATTCCAGCTTTGCTGCCAACGGCAGGTAGTAAGCCCTGCGGGCAATCGAGGTCAGGCCGCACCTTGGGCGACATGTGGTGCCATTCCAAAAGCCGATAGTGCCATCCACAGCGCCATCGCGATCATCATCAGGTTTTCGGTCAGCGAGATGAAGCCCAGCGGCACGTTGCCGCCCCCGCCGACGCACGCGCATTTGAGCTCACGCTTGTCGACATAAACCGCCTTGAACACCGAGACCGCGCCGATTGTCCCGATGAACAGCGCGATCGGCACCGACAGCCAGGTCAGCGCGCCCGCGACCATCAGCACCCCTGCAACACCTTCGGCAAATGGATAGATGTAGCTGTACGGCACCCACCGCTTGGCGAGGAGATCATAGTTGAGGAACATGGTCGCGAACGTCTCGACATTCTGCAGCTTCAGCAATGCCAGCACGACCATCGACATGCCGATGAACCATTCCGCTGCGCGCAGCGTGAACGCGCTTCCCGTCACCGCGTAGCTGGCCGCCATCGCCATCAGTGCAGTCATCGTGAAGAGGGCAATGACCGGGCGGTAACTGGTCGCCTTGGGATCCGCGACCGTTTTGCCTAGGAACCGGCGCAGATCGTCATAGCCGCCGATCCGCTTGCCGCCGATAAACACCTGCGGCGTCGTCTGCACCTTATGAGCTGCCTTGAACGCGTCGGTTTCGGCGCGTGTCGTCAGATGATGATCCTCAACCGCATAACCCGACCGTTCAAGCAAATCCTTTGCCTTGAGGCCGTACGGACAAGTGTGTTCCGGCATCACCATGCGGTGCAGCACCGCCGTCTTCGCCGCCTTGGGGTGGTTGGTCATGTCCGACACGTCAGCTCTCCATTTGCGATCTCGTCGGCGCTGATATAGCCTCCGTACCGTGGTACAGAGTCAAGGGCTGCAATCGATCACCATCGGCCGGCTTGCCGCCGCCGGCGGCGTGGGGGTCGAAACGATCCGCTTCCTATCAGCGCAAGGGCCTGATCGATCAGCCAACGCGCGACGGCGGCGTTCGCCGCTACGGCAGCGAGGACGTCCGGCGACTGCGCTTCATTCGCCAGGCGCAGGCGGCGGGCTTCACGCTCGACCAGATCAAAGAGCTGCTCGACCTCGACGCCGGGCAGGACCGCGCCCGCGCCCGCGCGCTGGCGAGCGACCGCATCGCCGCTCTCGACGCGAAGATCGCGGACCTTAAGAAAGCCCGCGATTCCCTTCAGCGTCTCGCCCGCGAATGCGGCAAAGGCGAGACCGGCCCCTGCCCGATCCTCACCAGCTTCGGCGTCTGAAGCGCAAAAAAAGCCCCGGAGGCGCGGAGGCTTCCGGGGCTCGTGTCATCGCCAATGATCAGGCGTGTTCAACCTCGGCGTCGACCGTCTGGCGCGATGCCGGGGTGTCGCCGCCCCGATCGCCGAGCGCTCGGCGCCGGTGCCGATGTCGATCTTGCGCGGCTTCATCGCCTCCGGGATTTCGCGGACGAGATCGACCACCAGCAGGCCGTCGCGCATGTCGGCGCCCTTGACCTGGATATGGTCGGCAAGCGCGAAGCGCCGCTCGAACGAGCGGTTGGCGATCCCGCGATAGACATAGTCCACGCGCTCGTCGCTGGTTTCATCGGACTTGCGGCCCGATACCAGCAGCACGTTCTGCTGCGCGGTGATCTCCAGTTCCTCGGGCTTGAAGCCGGCGACGGCAAGCTCGATGCGATACTGGTTCTCGCCGGTCTTGATGAGGTCGAACGGCGGGTAATTTTCCTGGCTCTGGCCGGAGCTGTTTTCGAGCATGTCGAACAGCCGGTCGAAGCCGACGGTGGAGCGCCGGAAAGGCGCGAAATCGAAAGCACTACGCATATCATCCTCCTCTGATGAGCAAGGCGGGCGGCGCAGCCGTCGAAACGGCATCGACCGTCCCGTCACCGGGCCCCTGAGGCACCCGGCGGCGCTGATTTGGGTCGCGCCATCGCCGTTTCAAGGGCCTCGGACAGGCCTTTCGACGGGTCGAAACGCACCATTGGTCGAAGCAGGCTTGGCGGCACGCGAGGACCGCGCTTTACGGTTGGCAAAACGGGAAGGGGACCCATGACGGCTCGCGATTTTCTATTTCTGCCGCGCAATGCGCGCTTCGCCGATCTCGGCCTGCTTTTGCTCCGTGTCGTGACCGGCGCTTTCCTCATCTATCAAAGCCACGACAACGTCTTTTCCGCCGCGCGGATGGACGAATTCGTCAAGTTCCTGACCGCCTTCGGCTTTCCCGCACCCGAAATGATGGCGCCGCTGTCGGTCTACGCCCAGTTCGGCGCCGGCATCGCCTTCATCCTGGGCCTGTTCACCCGCTGGGCGGGCCTCATCACCGCGTTCAACTTCATCGTCGCGGTCTACATGGTCCACTTCGCCGACCCCGTCCCCAAGATCTGGCCCGCCGCCATCCTCATCTTCCTCGGCCTCTACTTTGGCCTGCGCGGTAGCGGCCGCTACGGCCTCGACCCCATGCTGGAAGGCCGCGCTGGCCCGCGTTAGCTGGGGATAACTCCCCCTGCCCCGCCTTGGCACCGCCGGAATCGCGGTCTTATAGCGGAACGGACCATGTCCGACCTCTTCGCTTCGTCCGCCGCTGCGTCCGCGCCCGACAGCTATGACGCCTCTTCGATCGAGGTGCTCGAGGGACTCGAACCCGTCCGCCGCCGCCCCGGCATGTACATCGGCGGCACCGACGCCCGCGCGCTCCATCACCTCGCGGCCGAAGTCATCGACAACAGCATGGACGAGGCGGTCGCCGGCCACGCCAGCCGGATTGAGGTCACGCTCGAGTCCGGCAACCGCTTGACCGTCGCCGACAATGGCCGCGGCATCCCCGTTGCCGAGCACCCCAAATATCCCGGCAAGTCGGCGCTCGAGGTCATCATGACCACGCTCCATTCGGGGGGCAAGTTCGAAGGCAAGGCGTACAGCACCAGCGGCGGCTTGCACGGCGTCGGCGTCAGCGTCGTGAACGCGCTGTCGACCGAAACCATCGTCGAGGTGGCGCGCGACAAGCAGCTCTATCGGCAGACCTTCGCGCGCGGCCTTGCCACCTCGAAACTGGAGCAGGTCGGCGCCGCGCCCAACCGTCGCGGCACCACCGTCGCCTTCACCCCCGATCCCGAGATTTTCGGCGCCGACGCGATCTTTGACCCCGCGCGTCTGTACAAGCTCGCGCGGTCCAAGGCCTACCTTTTCGCCGGGGTCGAGATCCGCTGGCGCTGCGATCCGTCGCTGGCCTCTGCGGAAGTTCCGGAAAGCGCGGTGTTCCAATTTCCCGGCGGACTTGCCGATCACCTTGCAGAGCAGCTGGGCGAGCGGCCCGCGGTTACCAACCAGCCCTTCACCGGGCGCCAGGCTTTCCCCAACGATCAGGGCAGCGCCGAATGGGCCGTCGCCTGGCCGCTCTATTCGGATGGCAGCGAAAGCTATTACTGCAACACCATCCCGACCCCCGACGGCGGCACCCATGAGGCGGGCCTGCGCGCGGCGCTGACCAAAGGCATCCGCGGCTTCGGCGAGCTGGTCGGCAACAAGCGCGCCAAGGACATCACCGCCGACGACGTGTTCAACGGCGTCGAGCTGATGCTCAGCGTGTTCATCCGCAATCCGCATTTCCAGAGCCAGACCAAGGACCGCCTCACCAGCCTCGAAGCCGCGCGCTTCGTCGAGGCTGCGGTACGCGATCATTTCGACCATTATCTCGCCGACAATATGGATCGCGGCCGCGCGCTGTTGGGTTCGATCGTCGAGCGCATGGAGGAGCGCCTCAAGCGCCGCGCCGAGCGCGAGGTGCAGCGCAAGACCGCCACGTCCGCGCGCAAGCTGCGCCTGCCCGGCAAGCTCACCGATTGCAGCAGCGACGACCCCGAAGGCACCGAATTGTTCATCGTCGAGGGGGACAGCGCGGGCGGCAGCGCCAAGCAGGCACGCAACCGCAAGACGCAGGCGATCCTGCCCATTCGCGGCAAGATCCTCAATGTCGCCTCCGCCACCGCCGACAAGATCCGCGCCAACCAGGAAGTCGCCGATCTCCAACTCGCACTCGGCTGCGGCACGCGCGACAAGTGGAACGAGGAGGCGCTGCGCTACGAGCGCGTGATCATCATGACCGACGCCGACGTCGACGGCGCCCACATCGCGACCCTGCTGATGACCTTCTTCTTCCAGGAAATGCCTGAGCTGGTGCGGCGCGGCCACCTGTTCCTCGCCCAGCCCCCGCTCTACCGCCTAACCGCCGGCGCTAAGACGCTCTACGCCCGCGACGACGCCCACCGCGCCGAGCTCGAAGCACGCGAATTCAAGGGCAAGAAGGTCGAGGTGTCACGCTTCAAGGGATTGGGCGAAATGAACCCCAACCAGCTCAAGGAAACCACCATGGACCCGGCGAGCCGGTCAATGCTCAAAGTCACCCTTCCCGCCGCTTACGAAGACCGCCAGCCGGTCAAGGATCTCGTCGAACGCCTGATGGGCAAGGACCCCGCCCACCGCTTCGAATTCATCCAGCGCAGCGCGTCCGCCGTCGACGAGGACGCAATCGACGCCTGACGCCGTCAGTCCTTCGGAATTGAAGCGGCCTTGACCGAAACTCGGCTGCCGTCGGGAAGCACGCACGGCCTGAAAAGCAATTCGCGAACCGCAGTCCTGTCTTCAGGCGCGAATTGCAGGTCGAGCGACTTGGCATTTGCAAGCCACTGAGTGCCGCCAAGCCGCAGAATATCATTCGATCCGCGAGCGGACGCCACGGCGCGCGCAAGGCGATCGCGCGACACGTCTGTCAGTTGTGGATGCTTCTCCAACGTCTTGAGCTCGTTGATGATATCGAATTCGCGCTGGTTCATGCCGCGGATCGCCTCGGTAAACGCGAACAGATTGGCGTAATCATTGCGAACGTTGGCGGGCATGTGCGCGACCGCGCCGGACGCCGTTGCCGAATCCCACGCCGAGGTCGACCACAAGCGCAGCGCGCCCATGTTGATGTCCAGGTCGTTCGTGGCCCGCGTGCCCGCGATCACCTCATCGAGAAAGTCGAGTTGGTGGGCGGTGCAAGCATGCAGCGCGATCCGTTCGGTGCTCGCATATTTGGACTCGAGCAGCTGGCTGTCGAGGCTCGCACGCGCCTCCGCCACGTCGCCTCGCCAGCGGCGGCTCTCGACCAATTCCTGCCCTGCGAGCGCGATCAGCACGCCAGCAACGATGATCCCGACTTCGCCGAGAAACTGACGCCATCCATGCAGCGGCTTGATCGCGGGAATTCGCATCAGCTTTTACCTTCGGGCAGGAAAGGGATCGGCAAGGGGACGAGGCGCCTGGGCACGCGCTTATCCCTGGACCTTCAAGGGCTGGCAGATCACCGATTTCCGAACATGATCGCGCATCGAGCGCGCAAGCGATTGGCCGATACCGTCGATCCGCGGAAGCCGGCCGGTGCGGCGCGCGTCGGCCAGAATTTGCGTCAATTCATTCAACCGCCGATCCATGCACGGCTGCTGGAACGTGCGCTCCTCGAAGCTCTTCGCGTTGAGCGCGAGCTCGGCCTCGACCGCGGCGAGCGATTCGCGGGCACGGCGCCGGTCGTCCCAATCGGAAGCCAATTGCTGCGCGCCCAGTGCGATCAGCACGCCAAGCACGATGATCCCGACTTCGCCCCAGAACACGCGCCAGCCGTTAATCGGCTTCACTAACCGCAAGATCGGCGCCCCCCAAAGCCCGTTCCAGCGCGAGCGTAACAGCGGCCCGCCGAAACGCCAGCGCCTTCGCGGCCGCCGCGCCCAACGGCCCTGCACTAACAATCGGCGTGAAAGTCCCTATATGAGTGCCTGCTACAGTCGCAATCAGACGGTCTTCGGCGCTTTGCGGCTCCTATTCCTTCTCGCTTCTACAGCAACGAAAAGGGGCCGCTTCGGCCTCTTCATCCGTAAAGGAATATGGATATGCCGATCGGCACCGTGAAATTCTTCGACATGGCCAAGGGCTATGGCTTCATCACCAACGAATCCGGGGGCAGCGATGCCTTCGTCCACATCAGCGCGGTCGAAGCCGCTGGCATGCACTCGCTCGAAAAGGAGCAGCGCATTTCCTACGAGCTCGAGAATGACAAGCGCGGCAAGACCAGCGCCGTCAATCTCCAGTCTGCGTAACAAGGAAGGCGGGTGTCGAAAGGCACCCGCCTTTTTTTTCGATTTGAAGGGAGCGTCATGACCGTGCAGCTGGACTTCTACCGCAAGCAGGCCGCCGACGCGCGCGCCGGCGCGGATGCCGCCACGCTGGCCAACATTCGCGATCGCTGGCTCCGGTCCGAAGCGACTTGGATGCAACTTGCCGATCGCAGCGAGCGCGCGGAAAAATTCCGCCAGACGCTCGCTGCCAAGCACGCGGCTCCGCCGGCTCAGGGCGAGACCGCCGCTTCGTGAAGGGGTTTAAGGAGCCCGATTTCCACGACCGTATCTCCCGCGCGGCGGAGGCCAAGGCGAAAGCGCTCGATCAAATGCGCGCAAGGCCGGCGATGGACGAAGCAACCTTGGCCGCGCGCGCCGAACAAGCCCGCAGACGCGATGCCGCCGCCGCCGCCAACCGCGATGCCCGCAAAGCCGCCACCCAGGCTGCCAAGGATGAAAAAGCGGCAACCGCCGCCGCCAAGAAGGCGGCCGTCAAACCCATCCTCACCGACGTCGAGCGCAAAGCCGCGCGAGACGCCCGCTACGCCGCGCGAAAGAAGCGAAAATAGGCCTTTGCGCAGCGCCGGCGCTCAGTGCGCCCCGCCAAACCGCAAACGCACGCCGCCGTTGAGGACGAAGCCATCGGTCGGCGCCCATACCTCCACGGTCCACCGACCATCGGGCGCGCGCGCCGGCAACAGCACCGGTTCGTAACGCGTCTGCCGCACATTCAGCAGGTTTTCCGCGTTGACGAACAACCTGGCCTTGCCGACGACGACCTCGCCCAGCACGCCAAGGTGAACATAGGGCCGACTGACTGACCGGTAGGGATTGTCGTCGAGCCGTTGGCGACCGGTGTAATAGGCCTCGACCCCGACCCGGCCCTTGTCATGGTCTTCCCACATCGCGACCAGCCCGCCCGTGTGGCGCGGCGTCAGCGGGGTACGCACCCGCCCCCCGCCATCCGGATTTGGCTCGGTCGAATGAGTAAAGACGTAGCTGCCGCTGACCGTCATCTGCTTCCAGCGATAGCGCAGCAGCAGTTCGGTGCCGCGCACGCGCGTCGGGCCATCGACATTGACCAGCCGCACGCGATCCGCCGCGACGGGGTCTATCCGCGTCGCATGGGTGATATTCGATCCGAACAGCGTCATGCTCGCCTCGACCGGCCCGCGCGCATAGCCCACATCGATCGAAGCTGACCGCGCGGTCTCCGCCTCCAGGTCGCCGAGGGGCTCCAGCCGCGACAACCCTGCCTCCTCGATTTCCTCGACGAAGGGCGTCGGCGCGTAGAAGCCGCGGCCCACCGATGCCCGCACGCGCCACGGTCCGGGCCGGTACAACATCGACAGCCGCGGGCTGAGCTGCGTGCCGTAGACGCTATGGACATCCAGCCGCGCGCTCGCGGCCACGGTCAACGCTTCGTGAAGGTCGTGCTCGACTTGGCCGAACACCGCCGGGACCGTGTGGGTATAATCGAATGCCGGGAAGGTCTCCGACCGAAAGACGTCGCGCTGGATGGCGACGCCCGCGACCCACGGCGTGCCCGCCGAGCCGCCGGCAACCGACGCCTCCGCGAACAATGTCCCGTGACGGTCATCCTCGGCGACATCGCCGAACAGATGATCGTGCCCCTGGGTCATCGCGGCCCCGCGGAAGTGCACCGTCCCAAGCCCGGCGACGGGAGCCTCGGCGACAATTCCGGCGTCGAACCGTCGCGTGCGCTGTTCCTGCGGGAATGCGCTTCCATCGGGCACGGTGGCGCCCGGTTCGGTGCCGCCGACCCTGTCCTCCACCATCGCCCCTGCTGTGAGGTAGGCTGACGCGCCGTCACGCCCCTCCCAGAACAGCCGTGGACGGACCGACCAGCGCGCGTAGCGCGGCATGTCGATCCAGCCGTCGTCGTCCAGGTCCTGGCGGCTTTGCCGATGAAACCCGCCAGTCATCGAAGCGCCCAGGTCCGGCCCGATCTTTCCCGCCGCATACGCGGTCACGTCCTGTCCGCCGCGCGTCGTCGCATTCAGCAGCGTCTCGATCTCGGGCTCCTCCCCGGGTCGCCGGGATACGAGGTTGATCACCCCGCCCAGCGCCGAAGGCCCGTAGAGCGCCGAAGCCGCGCCCTTGATCACCTCGACCTGGCCAAGATCGGTTGGTGCGACCTGCAGTACGCCGAGCGAAGACGCTTGCCCGCCGTAAAGCGGCAGTCCGTCGGCCAAGAGCTGCGTGTACCGCCCGTCCATACCCTGGACACGGATGTTCGCCGCTCCCAGCGACGGCGCCGTCACCTGGACCCGCACCCCGCCCGTTTCGTTGACCAGCATGGCAATATTGCCCGGCCGCATCAGCAATTTCTCTTCGATCTCTTCGCGCGTGATCACCTCGACGCGAAGGGGTTCGTCCTGCACTCGCCGCCGCGACCGCGTTGCCTGAACGATGATCTCTTCGTCCTCGTCCTCTTCCGCCTCGACGACGCTTGCGACGTCCTGCGCGAGGGCGACCGATGGATTGATGGGGACAGAAACTGGGAGAAGCGCCCAGCGCAGATGAGCGCACATTTTCATCATTTTCACGCGAGCGCTGCTCTCAACTCGGCTTCTGCCGCAGGTAGAGATAGCGCGGGTCGAACTCCCCAATTTCCCGCAGCCGGGCGTGGTCGTGGATCGTCAGATAGCGCTGCTCGAGCGTGATGAGGCCGTCGGCGCGAAGGGCCTGCAGCGTCCGGTTCACGTGCACGGGGGTGATTCCCAAGCATTCGCTGAGCTGGGCCTGGGTCAGAGGAAGAGCATAGCCGTCGTCGTCTGCCAACCCGCCGACGCGCAGCCTTTCGAACAATTCGCAGAACAGGTGCGCGGCCCGCGACATTGCGCTTCGGCTGCCAAGCGAGAGCGTCAGTTCGCGCTGGATCGAAGCGTCGACGTTGGTCATCAGCCAGTAGAGTCGCGTAAGCCGCGGAAAGCGCTCGGTCAGCCGCGTCAGCCGATCGTGCGGCACGACGCCGAGCCGCACGGGGGTCAAGGCAATGACGTCATGATCGAGCGCCTTGAGCGTAAAACTGTGGAGATCGGCAAAGTCGCCGGGGACGTGCAGCTCGAGGATCTGGCGGTTGCCGCGCTTGACGTCCTTGGCGCGGGCCAGCCAGCCGTCGAGAAGCAGCAGGCTGACATTGAGCTCGACGCCCTCGTGGATCACTGTCTTGTGGGCGGAAAAAGTCCGGACTTCCGACACCAGTTCGCGTATCGCGTCTTCTTCCGCGGCACTCACCGAGTCACGCATTCGAAGCTTGCGCAAATGTGCTTCCATCGCCTTCTCCTACCCGGCGCGCTGAACGTTCATCCAGGAATTTCGTCGCGACGGCGCGGTTGGGTTTGTTCGGCCGAATCGTCAAGCACTTGAAAGGCCTGCATTTTCTGCGCATCTTCGTTCACTGCAGAGGCAGGATTGGCGCTTTACCGGAGGCGCGATAGACCTAAGCGCATTCTGGGGCGTTGAGCTTCAAGCAAACAGGTGCCGCGATCGTCCGCGGCTGGAGACGTGATGAACATGGTAAAAATTGCTCGACCTTTCCTCGTGACTGCCGCCGCGTTGGCGGTCGCCGCCGTTCCGATGATCGTTCCGGCGGCGCCTGCCGTGGCCCAGAAGCGCGGCAATTCGGTCGAGCGGGAAGTCGCCGCATTTTACGCCGCGCGCGGCGGCCAGCTGGTCTGGTTGACCCCCACCTCCGGCACCGCGGCACGCGACCTGCTTCAGCTGCTCGCCACATCGCAGGTCGAAGGGTTGAACCCCAACCGTTACAATGTTCGCGGCATCACCCGCGCGTTGCAGTCGGGCGGCGGGCAGCGCGCCGATATGATGCTGTCGACCGCCTTCGTGAACTACGTCCGCGATACCAAGCGCGATCCTGGCATCGGCATTGTATATGTCGACCAGGAATTGAAGCCCGGCGCCGCTTCTGCCTCCAGCTTGCTAAGTCAGGCGGCCTCCGCGCCCTCCTTGTCCAGCTACGTCCAGAGCCTGGGCTGGATGAACCCGATCTACGGCCAGCTCCGCCAGGCGCTCGCCAGCCGGCTCTACCGCAGCGAGCGCGAACGCCAGTTGTTGACGCTCAATCTCGACCGTGCCCGCGTCCTGCCGTCGGGCAGCCAGCGCTACGTGGTCATCAACAACGCCGCGGCCCGCCTCTACATGTACGAGAATGGCCGCGTGGTGGATTCGATGCGGGTCGTCACCGGCAAGCCGACCCCGGCCGCGCAGACGCCGATGATGAACGCCTTCATCCGCTTCGCTGTCCTCAACCCGTACTGGAACTCGCCCCCCGACATCACGGCGCACAATCTTGCGCCCAACGTGCTCAAGCGCGGACCCGCCTACCTTAAGGAAAAGGGCTATGAAGTGATGTCCGACTGGTCGGACAATGCCCGCGTGCTCAGCCCAGCCAGCGTCAATTGGCGCGCCGTCGTCGCCGGGCAGCAGGAAATCCGCCTGCGCCAGAAGCCCGGCCCGGCCAATTCGATGGGCCGCATGAAGTTCATGTTCCCCAACTCGCAGGGCATCTGGCTCCACGACACCCCGCTCAAGGAGAAGATCGAGGATGCGGCGCGGCTACAGAGCAACGGCTGCGTCCGGCTGGAGGATGCGCCGCGCTTCGCCCGCTGGCTGTTCGGCCAGAATTTGAAGCCCGCCGGGGCGCGGCCCGAGCAGAAGGTGGCTCTGCCGACACCGGTACCGCTTTACATTACCTACCTGACTGCGGTGCCGTCGGGGACGTCGATCACCTATTTCGACGATTTCTACGGCTGGGATCGGGCGCGGTTGGGCCGCGTCGCGTCTAACGTGAGCCGAAGCCCGTCACCATCGTCTTGATCGTCCGCAGCAGGATCAACAGATCCAGCCAGGGCGAGAAATATTTGATGTAGTAGAAGTCGTACTGGAGCTTGCGGTGGACCTCGTCGACCTCCGCCACATGCCCCTGGTTGACTTGCGCCCAGCCGGAAATGCCTGGCTTAACGACATGCCGGTAGCGGTAGAACGGGATTTCGCCCGTGTACCAAACCGACAGCACCTGCGCTTCTGGCCGCGGGCCGATCCAGCTCATCTGCCATTGCAGGATGTTGAAGATCTGCGGCAGCTCATCGAGCCGGTTGTTGCGTAGCCAGCGGCCGACGCGGGTGACGCGGTCGTCGTCGTCGGTCGTGATTGCTGCGCGCCGGCTTTGCTCTTCAGTCGCGACGCGCATGGTACGGAATTTGTAGACTGTGAATTGCCTTCCCGCGTGGCCGACGCGGCGTTGCTTGAACAACGCCCCGCCCGGGCTTTCCCAGCGGATGGCGAGCGCGATCACGGCCATGAACGGCAAGACGACCGGCAGAACGAGGATTGCGGCAATGAAATCGCCGACGGCTTTGAGGTGGAAATAGCCGCGCGCGGGCAGAAGCGACCCGAAGCTATTCTCCGACAGATGTTCCAGCTCGACCCGGCCGGTCAGCGATTCCGATAATTGCTTTACCTGATAGACGATGCGCCCGGCAAGCGCCGCATCGGCCAGGAAGGCCTCCCACTCATCCGGCAGATCGGAGCTGAAATCGGCGACGATGGCGTCGCACCGGCGGGCATCGTGAAGCCGGGGACGCGACAGGCGCACCCAGTCAACGCCCGGGATCTGGTCAAGGATTCCGACCCGCCCGAAGGGAACGACGGCGATCCGCCGCCGAAGCTGCCGCTCGGCAAAGATATACAGGGCGTAAAGCCAAAGCACATGGAGCACGAAGCCGACCGTCAAGGCCAGCCGGTCGTAGGGGAAGCGGGTGAGGACGAACCACACCAGGGTGATGCCATGCGCCGTCAGCGCCGACGGCAGGATCACGTAGCTGCGGCGGATGCCCGGATAAGTCTCGATCGACAGGCGCATCCAGAAGGCGATGACGACCGCGATGGCATTGGCGTAGAACGCGGTGATCGATGCCGGCTCGATGATCATCCCGGGCAAGGGCCCGCGCATCAGCCACGGCAAAAGCGCGCCGATGATCAATGCTCCGGCGAACTGAAAGCGCTTCCGGGTAAGAATGGACGTCTCCCGCGTTTGCGGCAGGCGGTCGTGCCGCATCAGCCCCGCCTCGCGGCAGCTGGGATGATCAGCCCGACCCTCATCAACTCATTCATACGCAACAAAACTCGTCACGGACGCAAATGGCGCCATTACGAACCTATCTAGCCGATCCCTGCCGTCCACGGCCAACGCCAAAATAGGTTAAGCCGGCACGTTCGGCTTCTTCCCGGTCGTACACATTGCGCAGATCGACCAGCGCCCGGCCGCGCATGGCGCCGGCCATCTCCTCCAGGTCGAGCGCCCTGAACTCGTCCCATTCGGTGACGATCACCACCGCGTCGGCGCCGGCGACTGCCGCCGCTGCGTCCGCTGCGAAGGAAATGTCCGTGAAAATCCGCTCGGCCTGCTCGCGCGCCACAGGGTCGAAGGCCGCGACTTCGGCACCGCGTTCGACCAGCGACTGGACGAGCGGGATCGACGGCGCGTCGCGCATGTCGTCGGTATTGGGCTTGAAGGCCAGACCCAGGACGCCGATCCGCTTGCCCGACAGCTCGCCGCCTAGCGCGGCGGCGACGCGGTCGACCATGCTCGCTTTGCGGTCATCGTTGACCGCGACGGTCGTGCGCACAATGCGCTGGTCCACGCCGACCTTGTCCGCAGTCTGAAGCAGCGCGAGCGTGTCCTTGGGGAAGCAGCTGCCGCCATAGCCCGGACCGGCATGCAGGAACTTGGGCCCGATGCGGTTGTCGAGGCCGATGCCGCGCGCGACATCCTGGACGTCGGCGTCCACCGCCTCACACAAATTGGCGATTTCGTTGATGAAGCTGATCTTGACCGCAAGGAAAGCGTTCGCGGCATATTTCGTCAGTTCCGCCGTCCGCCGCCCGGTAAACAGGATCGGCGCGCGGTTGAGGAACAACGGGCGGTAAATCTCGCGCAGCACGTCGCGCGCATGCTCGTCCTCGGCGCCGACGACGATGCGGTCGGGGTGCTTGAAGTCGGCGATGGCTGCGCCTTCGCGTAGGAATTCAGGGTTGGACGCGACCGATACGCCCTCGACGCCCTCTTCCTTGAGGATCTTCTCGATCTCGTCGCCAGTGCCGACCGGGACGGTCGACTTGGTCACGACCACGGTCCCCGGCTTGATGACCTTGGCAAGCTCGCGCACCGCGGCGTGAACGAAGCTGAGGTCGGCGTGGCCGTCGCCGCGCCGCGCGGGCGTGCCCACTGCGATGAAGATCGCTTCGGCGTCCGCCACCCCGCTGGGGAGGTCGGTGGTGAAGGTCAGCCGGCCGCGTTCGGCATTCGACTTGACCAGGGATTCCAGGCCCGGTTCCCAGATCGGCATGCGCCCGGCATGGAGCCCGTCGATCTTGCCCGAATCCTTGTCGATGCAGCACACCTGATGCCCGAAATCCGCAAAGCAGGCGCCCGAGACGAGCCCGACATAGCCGGTTCCGATCATCGCGATACGCATGCTTGCTCCTGTACTTGTTCGATTGCTGTGGTCGGGAGAGCGCGGCCTTTAGCCAGCGCTTTCGGCAATAGCCAGCACCCCCGCCCCTAGTTATGACGGTCGCGATGGCGACCGAAGCCCCCAAGTTCGTGCCTCCGAGGCGTTGGCATCTCGACCCCCTGCACATGACGCTGCGGCGGACGTCACGCATGCGGCCATGGGCGCAGTTCGGTGTCCGCATGGCGATCATGATCGGCATGATCGTGTTCATCGTCGCCTTCCACTGGTGCGAACGCGACAGCCTGAAGGACACGCATGACGGGCAGATCTCGTTCGTCGACGTGATCTATTTCACCATGATCAGCGCGACGACCACCGGCTATGGCGACGTCGTCCCGGTGACCGAGCGGGCGCGCTTGTTCGATGCCTTGATCGTCACGCCGATCCGCGTCTTTTTCCTGCTCTTGCTGGCGGGAACGGCCTACACGTTCATAATCAAGAGAACCTGGAACAGGTGGTTGATGAAACTCATCCAGAAGAACCTTCGTGACCACATTCTGCTCGCCGGGTTCGGCATCAGTAACGACAAGGCGCTCGAAGAGTTGTTGGCCCGGGGCACCCCGGCCAAGCGCATCGTCGTCATAGATAGCGACCAGGATGCGCTGGATCGCGCCGCCGAATGTGGCGTCGCGGTGTTGCTGGGTGACAGCACGCGCGATGAAACATTGCTCGCGACCCATGTCGAGCGCGCCGCGGCGCTGCTGGTGTCGACCGGACGCGACGACAGCAACATCCTCGTCACCCTGACGGCGCGCAAGCTGTCTCCCCGGGTCAAGATCAGCGTCACGATTCGCGAAACGGATAACGAGGACATTGCGCGCCAGGCCGGTGCCGACACGGTGATCAACCCGGTCAGCTTCACCGGCCTACTCCTCGCCAGCTCGCTCGAAGGACCGTATCGCGCCGATTACATCGCCGATCTCGCCACGTCGGCCGGAAGCGTCGAGTTGCGCGAACGCTTGGTCATGCCCGGTGAAGTGGGTAGATCGCTTCACGACATCCACACCGGCCAGGCAGTGCGCCTGATCCGCGATGGCAAGGTGATTTCGCGGACGGACAGCCAGCAGCTCGCACCAGGCGACCGAATCCTGGAAATCATTGACAGCGTGTGACGCGCGCATTGACCGCCCGTCGCGCAATCACCTTGCTTGCCGTCGGCCTGGCAATCGGGATCGTCATCTTCTTCGGCGGCCGATCCTAGCCCGTTCGCAAAATCGTCCCGACCGGCGAGGCCGAACGGTTTCGACTGATCCAGACCGCCGAGCAAGTCCGATCAAATGCCGACAACCTCAACCTCGTTGCCGGCCAAATCCGCGATCGGCTGGCGTACACAAAGCTCCTCCTGCCCAAGGCGGAGCTCGATAAGCAACTGGCGGACAGCGGAACGATCAAATTCTGCTGCGATAAGGGCTATCCACTCGACAAGCTGCGCGCGCCCGATCCGAATTCGGTCGACTTTTGAGCCCGGGCTGCTGCCACGCTCGTACGTGAAGCGACGTCGTATCCGCCTAGTTTTCGCCCAACTTTTCCTTTAAGGGCGCGACCCTTCCGATGAACGTCACCACCTTCCCCAAGCCCCCGCGCGTCGGGCTGGTCTCGCTCGGCTGTCCCAAGAATCTGGTCGACAGCGAGCGGATCATGACCAAGCTGCGCGCCGACGGTTACGACATGTCGCCCGATTATGCGGGCGCAGACGTCGTGCTGGTCAACACCTGCGGCTTCCTCGACAGCGCCAAGGAAGAAAGCCTGGAAGCGATCGGCGAGGCGATCGCCGAGAACGGGCGCGTTGTCGTCACCGGCTGCATGGGCAAGGAAGCCGAAGCCATTCGCGCCCGCTTCCCGGACGTGCTCGCGATCACCGGCGCGCACCAGTATGAAGAAGTCATCGCCGCAGTCCATGATGCGGCGCCGGCGGTGCCCTCGCCGTTCATCGACTTGGTGCCCGAATCCGGGCTGAAACTGACTCCGCGCCACTACAGCTATTTGAAGATTTCCGAGGGCTGCAACCATCGCTGCGCCTTTTGCATCATCCCGCACCTGCGCGGCGATCTCGTCAGCCGCCGCCCCGATGCGGTGCTTCGCGAGGCCGAAAAGCTGGTCGCCGCAGGGACGAAGGAACTGCTGGTCATCAGCCAGGACACGTCGGCCTACGGCGTCGACCTGCGCCACAAGGCTTGGCCGTGGAAGGGTAACGAAGTTCGCGCCCACATGACCGATCTCGCGCGCGAACTTGGCAAGCTTCGCACGCCCGACGGCGATACGCCGTGGGTGCGGCTGCATTACGTCTATCCCTATCCGCACGTGAACGACGTCATCCCGTTGATGGCCGAAGGTCTGGTGCTGCCCTATCTCGACATCCCCTTCCAGCATGCCAGCCCCGACGTGCTGCGCCGGATGCGGCGGCCCGCCAACGATGCCAAAGTGCTTGAGCGGATTCGCAACTGGCGCGCCTTGGTGCCGAATCTTGCGATCCGCTCGAGCTTCGTCGTCGGCTTCCCCGGCGAGACCGACGCGGATTTCGATTATCTCCTGCGCTGGCTCGAAGAGGCGCAGCTCGACCGCGTCGGCGCGTTCAAGTTTGAGCCGGTCGAAGGCGCGCCGGCGACGGTCATGCCCGATCAGGTGCCGGACGAGGTCAAGCAGTACCGGTTCGAACAAGTCATGGCCCTGTCCGCGAAGATCAGCGCCGACAAGCTCGCGGCCAAGGTCGGCCGTACGGTGGATGTCCTGATCGACGCGGTGGACGCGGAGACGGGGGGCGCCACGGGCCGGTCGAAGGCGGACGCGCCGGAGATCGACGGCGAAGTCCATCTTCGCGATGCCGGACACCTGGAACCCGGCGATTTTGTCACCGTGCAGGTCGAGGATGCCGACGCGCACGACTTGTTCGGCGCGCCCGCCTGACAAACGAGAGGGAACGTCCGCCTGCCGTCGCGCGTTGGGGACTGGTTCCAAATCGGTGGTGGAGGCGATTATGCGTGCACACCGGAAGGCGGCAATCCTCCTTGCATTCCTGATGCTGGCCACTCCGGCGGCCGTGCCGGCCCAGGATCGCGGAGGCATTCCGACCGAGACTCAGGAGCGGATGCAGCAGCGCTTTGATTACGACCTGTTGTGGAACATCCTCGGCCTGTTCGGCCTGCTCGGACTCTTCGGCCTCAAGCGCGGCCATACCGAAGATAGTTACCATCCCGCCGCCTTCGAATAAGCCTGCGGCGTTAACCCTGTTCGTTTAACCGGGGTCAACGCGTTGCAGCTAAAGGGCTGGTGTGGACAAGTCAGGATCTGGGCACGCGGCGTTGCTGTCGCGTGGACGGCGTCACGCTGTCGAGCTCGAAGCGGCCATCGTCCGCGATGGCGTCGAGCAGTGGAACCGAGTCACGGACCTGTCCCTAGACGGCTGCTGCCTCAGCGGCGATTTCCTGATCGGCGAGCAAGTGACAGTGCGGATCCCGCCTCTGGGGACGTTCCGGGCGCAGGTCCGCTGGGCGCTTTCGGGGCGCGCCGGCGCGCGCTTCATCCGGACTGGTCAAACCGCTGCCCCGACGTCGCTGTCGAAGGACAAGCGCGGCGTTGCGGCGATCGAATATGCGCTGATCGCAAGCCTCATCGCGATCGCGCTCGTCGCGGCGGTCGGCGGCACCGGCGAAGCGGTCGGAGACAGGTGGAACGGCGTTGACAAGGCGATGCCTGGGGGCGTGCACTACCAATCGTGACAAGTGAAATATTCGCGCGGCGCTGACTCTTCGCGCAGGCTCGGGAATCACTCACGCATAAGCTCGAATCGTAGCTGCGCACCTGGCTCGCACCGGGTCCGTGGGCGCTCGGGCATCATTGCGAGAGCGAGGGCGATCTCATGGCGAACGATGCAGGCAAGGTGCTTTCCCGGCTGAAGGACGAGGAGATCGATTGGGTCGACCTCCGCTTTACCGATCCCAAGGGCAAGTGGCAGCATCTGACGATGGCGTCGGGCGTGATCGACGAGGACATGCTGACCGACGGCTTCATGTTCGACGGCAGCTCGATCGCCGGCTGGAAGGCGATCAACGAATCCGACATGATCCTGAAGCCCGATCTCGACGCGGTCTATGTCGACCCGTTCAGCGCGACTCCGATGATGATCCTGTTCTGCAACGTCGTCGAACCCTCGACCGGTGAACTCTACGGCCGCGACCCTCGCTCGACCGCGACGCGCGCCGAAGCCTATCTCAAGGCCACCGGCCTTGGCGACACGGTGTTCGTCGGCCCCGAAGCCGAGTTCTTCATGTTCGACGACGTCCGCTTCGAAGACACCTACACCAGCTCCTACTTCAAGCTCGACGATATCGAGATGCCGACCAACAGCGGCCGCGAATATGACGGCGGCAACATGGCTCACCGGCCGCGCGCCAAGGGCGGCTACTTCCCCGTCGCGCCGGTCGACAGCGCGCAGGACATCCGGGGAGAGATGGTTTCGACCATGCTCGAAATGGGCCTGCCGTGCGACAAGCATCACCATGAAGTCGCCGCCGCACAGCATGAGCTCGGCCTGACTTACGGCGGCCTCGTCGAAACCGCCGACCGCATGCAGATCTACAAATATGTCGTGCACATGGTTGCCCACGCTTACGGCAAGACCGCGACCTTCATGCCCAAGCCGATCGCCAAGGATAATGGCAGCGGCATGCACACCCACATGTCGATCTGGAAGGGCAAGAAGCCGTTGTTCGCGGGCGACGGCTATGCCGGCCTTTCAGAAATGGCGCTCTATTTCATTGGCGGCGTGATCAAGCATGCGCGAGCGCTGAACGCCTTCACCAACCCGACGACCAACAGCTACAAGCGCCTTGTCCCGGGCTTCGAAGCCCCGGTGCTCCTCGCTTATTCCAGCCGCAACCGCTCCGCCTCCTGCCGCATTCCCTATGGCGCGGGCGAAAAGTCGAAGCGCGTCGAGTTTCGTTTCCCGGACGCGATGGCCAACCCTTACCTGGCTTATTCGGCGCTGCTGATGGCGGGCCTCGACGGGATCCAGAACCGCATCCATCCGGGCGACCCGATGGACAAGAACCTCTACGACCTGCCGCCGCAGGAGCTGGTCAACGTGCCGACGGTCTGCGGGTCGCTCCGCGAAGCCCTCGTCAGCCTGGCCGAAGACCGCGCCTTCCTGACCCGCGGCGACGTTTTCAGCGACGACCAGATCGACAGCTACATCGACCTCAAGTGGGAAGAAGTGATGCGCTGGGAAACGACCCCCAGTCCGGTCGAGTTCGACATGTATTATTCAAGCTGATTGCCCGGCAGTCCCTGCTGCGTTCGACAGTCGGGGCAAATCCCGGTAGATTGTGACGGTGCCGCAAGGGGGGACTTTCGCATGGCCCGTCGACCTTTATCGCTGATCGCCTGGTTGCTTGGCGTGACGATTATCGTGCTCATCCTGCTGCAATGGGGATTCGGCGTCCAGATCTTCTAAAGGCGCGGTGCCAGGCCGAAGCTCGCGACGGAACCATTCCGTAACCCTGTCGTGCGTATATCACGCGCGAATATGGATCACGGAGCGGCGGGATGAATATCCGGGCGAAAGTTTTCGGTGGCAAGAATCAGGGCGATGCAGCCCCCATGCTGGCATCCAAAAAGCCGCGCGGCGCCAAGGCCGACATGCTCAACAGCGTGTCGGTGGCACGCGAGGAAACGCGCCGCGGCGACACGCGCGCGGGTGATCGCCATCGCTTGCCGCAGGAGCAGGTGCGCGTCGCCTACAACGGCAAGTCGCACGATGTGCAGTTGATCAACCTGTCGGGCGGCGGCGCGATGGTCGAAGGCGACTTCGCGCCCTTGCTGTGGGATCGGGTCGACCTTCACCTGGGCGGCGATGGCGTGATTGAATGCGCGGTGCGCTGGCTGCGCGACGATCGCGTCGGACTGGAATTTGCGCATGAAACGCGGCTCGAATGTTCGGCCGACGAGCGCGCATCGGTGCTTCGCGAAACGATTAACCGCAGTTTTCCGGATATCGCCTTCGAGACCTCCGACGAGGAGCCGGCGCCGGCGGCGCCCGAACCGGCCGCGATTGAGGATGGCCGGCGCGAGCGGCGCCACCCGCTCATCTGGTCCGGCATTATCCATCACGACTATCAGAGCACGCCCGTCCGCCTGCGCAACATTTCCAGCACCGGCGCGCTGATCGAATGCGAACAATCGCTCCGGGTCGGCGCCGAACCTTTGCTGGATCTCGGCGACGCGGGCCAGGTGTTTGCCACCGTGACCTGGCGGATCGGCGATCAGGCCGGCCTCAAGTTCCAGAAGCATTTCGACTTGGCGCAGTTGGCGCGGGCAAAGCCGCAGGTCGCCAGCAAGAGCTGGAATGCGCCGACCTATCTGACGTCGGAACCGGCGGCCGGCGACACGCCGTGGGGCCGGATGTCGCTTAGCGAGCTTCGCGACGAGCTCGAAGGCTTCATGAAGCGCTAATTGCGGACGTAGATCGCACCGATATTGTCCTGGTGGATTTTGCGCCATTGCGGTGACTGGTCGAGCAGTGCAATCAGCTTGGGATAGCGCGGCGGCAGGATCGCCCAGCGAATGTTCCAGCGCCGCACCGCAGCGTCGAGCTCTGCCGCATTGCCCTCCGTGATCCGCTTGTAGCCGACAACCAGCTCATCGCCGTACATGTCGCCGCGCCCGTCGACGTAGGGCCGAATGCCCGACAGGATCAGCGGCCCGCCCATTGAATAGCCGTTGAGCACCGGCTGCGTGCGCAACTCCGGCGGGACAGCGGCGATCAGCTTCCACGGATTGGCCGAGTTTTCGGGAAGGGTGATCGGGAGCACCGCGCGCACCAAGACAAGTGCCGCCGCAACCGAAACTGCGACAACGGTCAGCAGTCGCCCGGCTGGTCGCCCGGCAAGGCCCGCGCAACCCGCCGGCACAAGCATCGCCGCAGCAATTGCGAAGACCGCCTGGTGTCGCATCTGCATCATCGCCATGCCGAGCAACAAGGCGAGCAAGAGCCAGCGCACCGGATGCAGCTTCGGCCGGCCTTGCCAGGCGAGCAGCGCGCCAAAAGCCGACGCGACAAAGAAGAAGGGCGTCGTGCGTGGATTGGACGGCTTCCATTCGTCGATGAGCGGCAGCATTTCGAGATTGGCGATGGTCAGGGGGTGAAGCACGCCGTCGATACCGTTGGCGTTGACGAGCCCACCGATCGCGCAGGCAAGGCCGAACAACCCCCATTGGCGCAGCGCGCGCGCGCGATCTGGCGTCGTAAGCAGGGCTTCGAGGCCGAAGGCGGCGGCGATCACCAGCGCAATGGCAAAGCTGCCATGAAGATTGACCCAGACCACGATCAGCAAGGCAGCGGCAAGCGGCGGAGCGCGATCGCGCTCGCGGGCGCGGAGAAGCATCGACAACCAGAAAGCGAGGAGCGCCCAGGCGAGGAGATGCGGGCGTGCGAGCATCATGGGAATGAGGATGAGGTCGAGCAGGACGACGATCGCGGCCGCTGCCCAGGGCGGCACGAAACGCAAGGCGTTCACCGTCACCAGCAGGTTGAGCGCGATGAGCGCCGCCGTCACCAGCGCCGCGAGCCCGCTGTAGCCTGCCAGCCGATGCGCGCCCGTCATGACCACTTCCGCCAGCCATTCGATCGGCACCCACGGCTTGCCTCCCCAGGTGAAGGAGAAGGGATCGGTGTCGGGGATGGCGCGGTGGTCGATGATCCACTGCCCGGTCGCGAGATGCCAACTGACGTCGCCGTCATTGAAAATCCCCGCCGAACTGCCGAGCGCCGCAGCGAGGAGCACCGCAAACAACAGGACGATAAAGGATTTGCGCCGCGCTTCGGCGCCGTCGTCCGTGCCGATCATTACCCTTCCTCGATCAGGCTGCTGGTGCGCGTCTCGCGCATGCGGATGTAGGCGATCAGCGAGCAGGCAGCGAGCGCCGATATGTAGATGTAGAACCAGCGTTCGTGCCCGACGTCCTTGAGGTAGAGCGCGACATATTCCGCGCTCCCGCCGAACACCGCGTTGGCGATGGCGTAGGGCAATGCAACGCCGAGCGCGCGGATGTCCGCCGGAAATAGCTCGGCCTTCACGATGGCGTTGATCGACGTATAGCCGGTGACGATCACCAGCGACGCCAGCGCCAGTGCGAAGGCCACGGCGACGCTGTCGGTCTGCTCCAGCGCGACGAAGATCGGATAGGTGAACAGGGTCGCGCAGACGCCGAAGAAGATCATCAGCGGCTTGCGACCGAGCCGGTCGGACAAGCGCCCCGCAACGGGTTGCATCAGCAGCATCAGCGCCAGCGCGGCAGTCATGATCTGCGACGCCGTCGCGCGGTCGAACCCACTCGTGTTGGCCAGGAATTTCTGCAGGTATATCGTGTAGGCGTAGAAGCTCGCAGTGCCCCCTGCGGTCAGCGCGATGACCAGCAGCGCCTCCCGCGGATGGTGGCGAAACAGGTTGCGCGCGCTCGACTTGCGGCGATCGGGGCGCGCTGCGACGTTCGCAAAGCTCTGCGTTTCATCGAGCCGGCGGCGGATGATGAACACCACGACGGCAAGCACCGCCCCGGCGAAGAAGCCGATCCGCCAACCCCACGCCTGCATCGCGCCCTCGCCGAGCAGGAGCTGCAACACCACCAGCAGCCCGAGCGCGGCCAGCTGCCCGCCGATGATCGTCACATATTGGAAGCTCGACCAGAAGCCGCGGCGGTCGCGGTCGGCGATTTCCGACAGATAAGTCGCGCTCGACCCATATTCGCCGCCCAGGCTCAACCCCTGGATGATCCGCGCGAGGAGGAGGATCGCCGGAGACAGGATCCCCGCCTGCGCGTAGGTCGGCGCGATCGCGATCAGCAGCGAGCCGAAGCACATCAGCGACACCGACAGGGTCAGCCCCGCCTTGCGCCCGCGTCGGTCGGCATAAATGCCCATCAGCCACGCCCCGATCGGCCGCACGACGAAGCCGATGGCGAAGATCGCCGCGGTCTGGAGCAATTGCGCGGTCGCATCGCCCTCGGGAAAGAACGAACTCGCAAAATACAGTGCGAAAGCGGAATAGACGTACCAGTCGAACCACTCGACAAGGTTCCCCGCCGAGCCGCCGATGATATTCTTCAGGACGGACTGGCGCTGCTTCACAATTCCTCCCCGATACGGGGAGGTGGCGGCGCGAAGCGCCGACGGAGGGGCTGCGCCGCACCGCACCGAAGGACAATTGCCTCCACCACGCCCCCCACATTTTGCAGTACGTCCCGCGCCGAGATCCGCAACGTCGAGAAGCCCTGGTTGGCAAGCCATTCGTCTCGGCAATCGTCACGATGCGAATGATCCCCACGCTCGTGGGATTCGCCATCGATTTCGATCGCGAGCCGTGAGGCCACGCAGGCGAAGTCGAGCACGTAGGCGCCAGCCGGATGTTGCCGGCGAAACTTGTAACCGCCGGGCCGTCGCCGCAACTGCTGCCGGAGAATGACTTCGGGCAAGCTCATCGCTCCGCGAAGACGCCGAGCGTTGCCGATCGTGGCGCCAGGTCCGGTCAGCACGGGCGTCCTACCTCGCCGAAGCCCCTCCGTCAGCCCTGTGGGCTGCCACCTCCCCGATGGGGGAGGATCGCGTAACCCGCGCGCGGTCGGCCGCGCGGTGGCCGTAGATGAAGTAGAGCAGCAAGCCGATCCCCTGCGCGGCGAAGAACAGCAGCTGCGTCTGGGTCGGGAGGCTTATGAACAGATAGATGCAGCCGAGGATTCCGGCCCCACCGACCAGGGGTGCCACAGGCGTGCGGAACCGGCGCTCACGGTCCGGCTCACGCCGGCGCAGCACCAGCATCGCTGCGCATACCGCAACGAACGCCGCCAGCGTCCCGGCATTGGCAAGGGCGGCAATCGCATCGAGCGGGATCAGCCCGGCGAAGATCGAGGTGACGATGGCTGTGAAGATGGTGATCCGCACCGGCGTGCCGCGGCTCGACACACGGGCGAGCGAGCCGGGCAAAAGCCCGTCGCGCGCGACCGTGAAGAAAATCCGGCTCTGCCCGTAGAAGAACGCCAGGATCACCGTCGGCAGCGCAATCACCGCCGACACGCCGAGGATCTGCGCCGCCCACGGCTGGCCGATTTCGCGCAGGATCAGGGCGAGCGGCTCGGGGCTGTCGGCGAAGCCGGCGGGCGCCACGGCGCCGATCGCGGCGGCGGCGACGACCATGTAGATGAGTACACACAGCGCCATCGAACCGACGATGCCAATGGCGAGGTCGCGGCTCGGGTTTTTGGCCTCCTCCGCCGCAGTCGCGATGGCGTCGAACCCGTAAAAAGCGAAGAAGATGATCGCCGCGGCGGCCATCACCCCGACCTCGCTCCCGGCTGGGCCGGAGCGCGGGAAGCCATAGGGCATGAACGGCTGGAAATGATCGGCGTTGAACGCGCTCATCGCCACGACGATGAACAAGGCGAGCGCGGCCAGCTTGATCACCACCAATATGGCGTTGAGCGTCGCGCTTTCGCGCGTGCCGGCCATCAGCAGCCCCGCGACCACAACGATGATGAAGATCGCGGGCACGTTGACGACGCCGCCCAGCTCGGGCCCCTGGATCAGCGCTTGCGGTAATCCGAGCCCGACCGATTCAAGGAAGCCCGCGGCATAGCCCGACCAGCCGACCGCGACCGCACTGACGACCAACGTATATTCGAGGATCAGCGCGACCCCGATCATCCAAGCAATCATCTCGCCGAAGACGACGTAGGAATAAGTATAGGCCGAGCCGCTCGCGGGGATCATCGTCGCGACTTCGGCATAAGCGAGCGCGGCGCAGGCGCAGATCAGGCCGGCAATGGCGAAGGACAGGATGACGGCAGGCCCGGCCTTCCCCGCGCCGACGCCGATCAGGGTAAGGATGCCGGTGCCGACAATCGCCCCGACGCCGAGCGCGACGAGGTGCGGCCACGACAGCGACTGCTTCAGCCGATGCTCCTCGGGCATGTCCTCGCGCGAAACGACGCCCTTGCGATAATTCCAGTTCTTCATGATGCCCCCTGTTCGTGCCCACGAGCGTAGCGAAGCCTTTGCGCGGCGCAACCGGCTTAGAGGTCAATAATCCTTGCTGATGCGGACGCTCGCGCTCGTGCGGCCGATGGTCGACACGGTCGACAGCAAGGAGAGCCAGCGCGTCATCTGATATTCGACGCGTGTCGCGGAATAGCCCTGCCCGTCGGTCACCACCTCGACGAACAACTTGCGCGTGAGATATTTGCCCGCGGCGATCGATGTCCGCTGCCCGGTCGACACGTCCGCCGGGACGATGCGCAGGCGATCGAGCCCGATCGCGCGGCGCAGGGCATTGATCGGGTCGAGGCTGCCCGAACCCGATTGCAGCGCCGCCACCGCCGAGGCCAGCTGCAGCGCCTCGGGCGCGGACAGGTTGGTGATCGAGGTACCGAACAGGATGCGCGACAGCAATTCGTCCTGCGGCAGCTGCGGCGTGCTGGCGAAGGTGATTTCCGGCCGGAGCCCGCTGCCCTGGACGAGGACGCGGGCGTCGAGGCCTTGAACCTGCGCCTCGGCGCGGATGTCGAGCTGCGGGTCGGGCGGGCTTTCGCCGCGGAAACGGATGATCCCGCGCTCGAGGCGGAAATTGCGCCCGGCGAAGTCATAGTCGCCGCGCACCAGGTCGGCCCGGCCGGTGAAGCGCGGCGCATCCGCCGTGCCGCCGACGTTCAAATCGGTCGTCCAGCGGCTGTCGATGCCAAGGCCCGTCACCTGCAAATCGCTGCCCGCGATCTTGAGGTCGAGCCGCCACGGGCGAAGGTCGCGGCTTTCAATCACTTCTTCGGGATCGAGCCCGCTCTGCCGCACATTCAGGCGCGGCACCGACGCCGCGGCGCTTGCCCGGCCAAGCTGGAAGCGGCCCTTGTTGAGCACGAGATTGCCCGAGATCGTCCCACCCTGCCCGTCTGAGCGGATTTGCACGGGGCCAGTCACGCGCGCGGCGATGTCGTCGCGGTTGAGCAGCAGCGCCTGGTCGGCCTTGAAATTGAGGTTGAGCGCGGTGTGCCCGCCCGAAAAGGTCACCGACCCATTGCCCGACAGCGCGCCCCCGCCGGTGGTACGTCCGGTCATCTGGGTGAAAATGAGTTGCGGACCGGAAAAGCGCGCCTGGCTGGCGAGCTGTTCGATGACCATGCCGGTGACCGGACTTTCCATCCGCGCATTCTGCGTGCGCAGCGAGCCGCGGATCACGGGATTGGCGAAGCTGCCGCTGATGTCCGCGCCGACCGCGAGCGGGCCGGAGAGATCGAGGATCTGGCTCCCCGACAAGCGCCACAACGTGTCCGCGGGTCCGGCATAGCGCAGCTGAGCAAACAGCCTCGCGCTCAGCAATTCGGCAAGTAACGGCCCACCCCCGAGCGGGGCGAAGCGCGCCTGTGCGCGCCCGACGACTGCCCCATTGCTCGCCGCAACCGCACGGATCGCGGCGCTGTTGCCGTTGACCGCAGCGGCAATGCCGACATCGATCGGCTTGGACGCAAGCACGAGGCCCGCCCGGCTGAGCCCGCGCACCTTGAGGTCGAGGCGGCCGGTGCGGTTGCCCTTCCAGGCATAATCGAGCCGCCCGGTCGCCGAACCTTTGAGATCGAGGTTGGGCCAGGCGATGTTGAGGATTTCGAGCGGCATGCCCTGCAGCTGCGCCTGCACTTCAGGCCGCGATCCGCTTCGCCCCGACAACGTCGCCGTGCCGCCGGCAAAGGTCAGCCGCGTCGGGGCAAGCGTCCAGCCATCCCCCGATCGGGTCAGCACCGCGACCGTATTGAGCACGAGCGGCCGGCGCTCGATCCGGCCGTTGCCCGACAGGCGGATCTGGTCCGGCGTAACGCTCGCAAGCGCGTTGAAGGCGAAGGCCGCACCGCGCCGCCCGGCGAAGGCGGCGCGCACCTGTCCCGACCCGTTGATCAGCCGGGCATTGGCGGTCAGCCGCGCCAGGGTGATCCCGCCGCTCTGGAGCCCGCGCGCATCGAGCGTGCCTTCGATGGTGGTGCGCCCCTCGGCCAGCACGATCGTGCCATCAGCGCGGCCATTGCGCACCGCGAAGGCGCCGGGGAAGCGGGCATTGGTGGCGGTCAGATGCGCCTCGATCTTCTGCGCGCCCGCTTGCGGCGCGAAATCGAGCGTTCCGTCGAGCGTTCCCCCGGCGAGCACCAGCCGCCCGGTGAACCCGCCCAGATCGGATCGAAGGTCGCCGCGCGCCCGCGCCCCGCCCGCGTCGAGCGCGGCGATCGAGATCGTCGTGCGCCCGCCCTTCGGCAGCAGGATCCGTCCGTGCGAGGTAAAGGGTCCAAGCTTCGACCCACCCGCTGCGCGATAATCGAAGCCCGCCGGGGTCGGATCGAGCTGCAGCCGCACATTGGTCAGGCCGAGCGCTTCGTTGGGATGGTCGAGCAGCAGGTCGATGCGCGGCCGCTCGATCCGCCCATCGAGCGTCATCCTGAGCGCGCCATATTTCGCCTGCCGCCCACTTGCGACGATGTGGAAGGTGCCGTCACGGTTGCGCTGGCCAGAGCCCGACAACCGCAGCTTGGGCGAGTAAAGCTGGAGATTGGTGAAGCGAACGATCCCGTCGCTTCCGCGCGTCAAATTGGTTTCGAGCCGCGGCAGCCCGCCCGTCAGCTCGGCGAAGAAGCTGTTGTCGAGCCGCCGCACCCACGCCTTGGCGGTGCCGGTGACGTAGCTGCCCTTACCCGTCGGCGACGGCACGACCTTGAGATCGGTGACGACGTCGACGATCCCCAGGCCGGGAATCTGGTAGCGCGTCATCGCACCCGACATCAGCACTTCGAAGCGCCCGGTGACGAGGTCGATCAGCAGCGACAGCTTGCCGTTGAGCCTTGCGCTTGTCAGGCGCAGGCCATCGCCGCGCACCAGCTTGGGGGTGACCGTCAGCCAGCCGTCGATCCGCGGGTTGGCGAGAATCGCGCCCGCGACGTCGCCGATGCCCGTGATCGCGCGCGCCTGCAGCCGCAACGGGACGCGCATCGGCCACGGCCCGAATCGCCCACGCCCCTCCGCGCGCAGATCGACGAAGCCCGTATTGTCGAACTTCACCTGCGGCGAACTTAAGCGGTACGAATAATTGGCGGTCGCGAACGGCCCGTCGAGCGTCCACACCATGCGCACGTTGCGACCGGTCATGTTGGGGAACAAAGCCGGCGGGCGCAGCAGGTCGATCCCCAGCCGCATTCGGCGATAGCGATTCTCGGCCAGGTCGACCGTCCCCCGCGCCACTGCGCGCAACGCGGGCGACGTCAGGGTCAGGGTCCCATCGAGCTGGCGATCGAGCAGGGTCGCATCGCCGCGCACGTTAACCGCCGGCGCGGTCAGGCGCTGGAGCCGTCCCTTGAGGAAAGGCGCCGGCGCCCAACGTCCCTGCAGGCGATAGCGGCCGCCGTCGACGCCCAGCGCCAGCCGCGCGGTCGGACGACCCGACAGGTCGAGCGCGCCGCTTCCGCGCCACCGGCTCCAGCGCCCGTCGCCGTCGATGCTAAGGTCGATCGACCGCCGCGTGCCCACGAGAGCGGGAATGACACCGTTCGCGGGCGACACCACTCGCGCGGCAATGTCGAAGCGGTCGCGGTCGGGCTCCGAATCCAGCCGCACCGCAATACGGTCGCCGCCATCGTTGAGCATGGCCGCCAGCTCGACCAGCGCCCGCCCCGATCGCACGTCGGCCTTTCCGGTAAGCCGGCCACTCTGCGGTTTGCCGCTGACTTGCGGGCCGATTTCGAGCCGCCGCACGTCGAGCCGGCCGATGTGGATATCGAAGCCGGGCAGGATCGCCCCGCGCCGCCCCGTCGGCCTCAGCTTCGGCACGCGCACCAAGGTCACGCGCTCGGCGGTCATGCTGTCGACGTGGAGCTTATTGGTCAGCCACGCGCCCGGCGTCCAATCGAGCTTGATGTTGGGCGAGGTCAGGAACACGCCCTGGCTGTCGTAGACAGCGACGCTGCGCAGTTGCGACTTGCCGAAGATCGACCCGTCGATGCGCCCGATCTGGATGCGCAGGCCCGATGCGGTCTCGATCCGCGCGATGCGGTCGACGATCCACCGGTGCCCGGGCGCGGAGTCGAGCAGCACGAGGCCGATCGCCAGCAACAGCAACAGTGCGATGAACAGCGCCACCAATTCATTGAGTAGCCGGCGCGGCCAGTCGGCGCGCAGGCGCCGCCGCGGTGCCCCTTCGCTCTGCGCGACGGCGTCGGTCACGGCCTAAAAGGCCTGGCCGAGCGAGACAGTGACGGCGACGCGGCCGTCGCCCGACTGGCGGTTGAGCGGCACGCCGACATCCAGCCGGATCGGCCCGAAGCTCGAATAATAACGCGCGCCAAGCCCGACCGCGAAGCGCCAGTCGGTCAGGTCGGGGAAGCTGCTGTCGCTGAGCGTCCCGCCGTCGATGAACGGCACGATTCCAAGGTTGCCGCCGAACTGCCGCAAGCGAACGCGCGCTTCGAGCGCGAATTCGGCAAGGCCGCGGCCACCGATCGGATCCCCGTCGACATCCTTCGGGCCAAGCCGCTGATAGCCGTAGCCGCGCACCGATCCACCGCCCCCGAATAGAAGCGGCGCGATGGCGCAAGATCGAACAGGCCGGCGCCGCCGATCGTCCCCAAACGGATTCGCCCGGCGGCCACCACCCGGTCTGACAGCGGGCGGTAGGCGCTGGCGTCGAACTGGGCGCGCACATAGGTCGAGCCGCCGCCTTCGAACGAAAGCTCGGGGCTGACCCGGCCGAGCAGGCGAAAACCGGTCGTCGGGTCGAGCAGGCTGTCGCTGCCGTCAAAGCCCAGGCTCGCGGGCGCCGCGGCGATGAGGAAGGTCTCGGTGTCCTTGACGCCCGATGCCGCGAACACGCCGCGCTCGTCGGTCGCGAGGAATTCGGCGCCGCCGGTCCAGGTCCACGTCTTCTGCCAGATGAAATTGCTTTGCCGTTCGAAATTGCCGGCAAGCAGCAGCGTGCTTGCCTCATAAGCGTCGAACTCGCGGTGCGATCCTGTCGCCTGCACGTTCAGCACCTGGTCGCGGCGCAGGAAGTTGTTGCGGCGGAACGCTACCCCGGCAAGCTGCTCGTTGGTGCCGAGCACTCCGCGCAAGGTCAGCGCGCCTTCGGGATTGAAGAAGTTGCGGTGCTGCCAGCTGCCCTCGACCCGTGCGCCTTCGCCCGTGCCATAGCCAAGCTCGCCGGCAATCGTCCGCGCCGGTGCGGGCTCGAGCTTCACGGCGAGGTCCACCGTGCGGCCGCCGTCGGCGGGGACTACCTGCACCTCGGCCACCGACACCAGCCCGGTCGCGATCAGCGCGCGGCGCAGGTCATCGACCTTCGACCTCTTGTAGGGGTCGCCGCGCTTGAACCGCGCGATCGTCCCGACATGGCGCGCGCTAAACGGCGGCTGGCCGCTCACCCGGATCGCACCGAACCGCGCGATCGGTCCCGGGTCGACCGGCAAAGTCAGCGTTGCAAGCCGCGTCTGGTGATTGATCTCGATATCCTGCTTGCCGATCCGCGCTTCGGCATAGCCTTGCTCACCAAGGGCGGTGCGCAAGGCCACCTCGCCCGCAAGGACCTCCTGCGCGATGACCGGATCGCCCGACTTGACCCCGAACCTTTGGCGCAGGGCCGCAGCTTCCTCGGCGCCCGCGGCGTCCAAACCGGGCAGGCGCACCTCGACGAAGCGGTATTGCTGGCCCGGTTCGGCGGCAATGACGATGCGCAGCATCTCACCGACAGTCTCGGCACGCGCCTCGACGGTCGCGTCATAATAGCCGCGGGCACGGAGCAATTCGGCAAGCAATTCCGCATCAGCGCGCGAGCGGCGGTCGATTTGCGCGACGTTGGCCGTCTCGTCTCCTTCGGCCTGGAGCGCGGACTGCTTGCGGAAGGCCTCCAATAGTTCGGCGGCAGCGGGCAAGGCCGACAAGCCTTCGACCGCAATGGCGTAGCGCCGTTCGCTCGCGCCTTCGGTCATTGTAGGTGCAGGTGCCGGCGCTGGGGTTGTTTCGGCCGGAGCCGGTGGCGGGTTCGCGGCGTCGAGATCGGGCCAGTCGACCTCCAGGCCGGGCATCGCGTCGAGCGGCGCAGTGGGATCCAGGTCGTCGCTGGTCTGCGCGGCTGCGCTTGCGGCGAGCGCGCACGACGCGGCCGCGCACAGCAGCCGCGCGGCAAACCGCTTCGATCCCCGCCCACTCATCGTCCAGCAGCCTTAGCCAGCGCTCCTGAACCGCGCCAGTATGACGGCCGCGATCAATGGACGGTGCCGAACACCTCGTCACTGCAGAGCGTGGCGATCACCCGCTCGATCTGCCGCCAATGGCAGAAGCGCACGACATTGCCGTTGTCGCGGCTGCGTTCCGCCCGCGCCGCGGCTTCGAAGCCGGCGTCGTCGCCATAACGCGCGATAAGGTCAGACGCGTCGGCAAGGGCGAGGCGTCCATGGATGAAGGGCGTGGCCATGCAGCCGCCATCGCATGGGGCCAGTTTCGCGACTGCCGACAAATGTCGTCAAGAGTCCGTTGACCATGTTAGAGGACGACCCTTGGGGGCTGCCGATGTCGGATGTACAAGACCGAGGATCGGCCCCAGGTGCGTCCTCCGCGCTTCGGGGCGATCGAAGCGAAGTTTGACTTCCTGGCCTGATTGCTGGCGCTTCGATCGGGCGCGTGGCAGGACGCGGCGATGCACGGCAGAAGCAGTAGCGCGGGCGGATTTTTCCTCGCCCTTTGCATCGTCATCGGGCTGGTCATCGGGGTGGCGATGGGCAACGGCATGCTGGGCGTGCTGGTCGGCGCCGCAACCGGAATCGCGCTCGCCCTCCTGACTTGGCTGATCGACCGGCGCCGGGCGTCCTAGTCAGACGACCTTGCGGCTGGCCCAGATGACGCGGCCGATGCAATGAATGTCCTCGATCCCACAATCGGGCCAGTCGGGATAGGCCGGATTGTCGGACTGGACCGTCAGCCGCCGCCCCATGGGATTGAGCGCCAGCCGCTTCACCACCAGCGCATCATCCACCCGCAGCACATAAATGCCGTCACGCAGCCGGTCTGCGCAGCCGCCAAGATCGACAAGAATCTCATCGCCGGGGTTGAGCGTCGGCGACATCGAATCGCCTTCGACGCGCACGATCGACAGCTTTGATGGCGGCGTCGGGGTCAGTGATTTCAGCCAGCGCTCGTCAAAGCCGATGAACGGCCGTCCCCCCTCTTCATCGACCACCGCGCCCGGCCCGGCCGACACCAGGACAGGATGGCGTTGCACCGTGATTAATCCGTTGTCGCGCCCCGGCTCCTCGATCGGCCCGCCAAGGACGCTCTCGGCAATGCCGAAATAGCGCGCAAGCTTGCGCCGCTCCTCCTCCCGAAGGCGCTTGGGCACACCGCGGCGGATATATTGCTGAATGTAGGCCGGGTTGCGCCCCAGCATGCGCGAAAGCCCGGCGAAATCCTCGCCCCTCTCGTCGCACAACCGCTCAAGCACCACGCGGGGGTTAGTTAACATGATCCGCCTTTAATAATAGGTAACTGCCTAGACAAGTAGGAAATGCGTTGGGAAGGAAGCCGCGCCGAGTCGCGTAAGAATATAAGGATTACAACGTGCATCTGCTTCGAGAGGTCGAAAAATTTCTCCGCCATAGTGACGTCGCTCCGACCCGATTCGGACGTGAAGTCGTCGGCGATCCAAGATTCGTTTTCGACTTGAGAAACGGCCGAGACCCCCGCCCCGAGACGATCGCTCGGGTGCGCGCATACATGGGGGCGGCGCAATGATTCGACTAGGGCTTTCTACCGCAGCCGCAGCGCTCCTGCGGGCACTGATCGCCAGGGCCGGCATTCCGCGCGATAGGGTTTTGCTTACGCATTGGCGGTCCGTGGATTGGCAATCGCTTACTTTCGTCGGCGAGCGGCACGAAATGGTCCTTCATCTTGTCGGCCCTGATTCGCACCGCGCCGCAACGCGACTCGCGGAAGGCTTAGCCGAGGCGGAATTCGCAATTCCCGGTCAGATCGTCGCGGACATCGCCGTTCTCGCGCGCACTTATGAGGATGATGGTTCGCCCTGCCTCACGATCGAGGCGCTGACGATTAGGATCAGCGCAAGGAACGGCGAAGGTCCGCAAGCGCATCGAACAAGGCTTGCGATGCATCGGGCGGTTCGGCCGACGGACCGGCGAGGTGACGGTCGATGCGGGCTTTAAGCTCGCCGGGCGTCGGCATCGCCGCGGCGTCGAACAGTCGCACTACCCGAGAATGCTCGTCCGGCACGGCGAGTACATCTTCAAGCAGCAGCGCTTGCGGATCGCCGCAGACATCATCCGCGGTCAGGAGGAGCTCGTCGGGCTCAAGGTCGGCCACTTCGAAGTCCGGCATTGCGAAACGCGGCGCCTCGGGCGGGACCCCCCGCAACGCTGCATAGCCTGCGGCAAGGCACGTCAACGCAGCTGCGCCGGCGAAGGGAGTCGCGATTCCGGCACTCGAAGCGGTCCACCCGACGGCACTGCCAAGCGCCGCCGCCGCAACCAGGTCGATGCCACGCTCAGCCCAATGGATGACAATCGCGTCCATGGGGCCGCATGATAGGCGACAATCCTTGCCAGCCGGTTAGGCCGGTGCGGGCGCCTGCACGTTTTCGAGCATTTCCATCAATGCATGCGTGAACGCGGCCACATCGTCAGGATTGCGACTGGTGATCAAATTGCCGTCCACGGCCGCAGGCTTATCGACCACGTCGGCGCCGGCATTCCTCAGGTCCGTGCGGATCGAGGGCCAACTGGTCACGGTCTTGCCGCGCACGACATCGGCCTCGACCAGCAGCCACGGGCCGTGGCAGATCGCCGCGACCGGTTTCCCGCTGGCCACGAAGTCCCGCACGATCTGCACCGCGCGCGCATTCATCCGCAGCTGGTCGGGATTGCGCACCCCGCCGGGCAACACCAGCGCGTCGAAATCGTCCTCGCGCACATCGTCCAGGATCATGTCCGGGCGGATCGTCTTGCCCGGATCGTCATGAACCGTCGCCTGGATCGGCGCGCGGCCGGGCGATGCCAGGACGACCTCCGCCCCCGCCTGCTGCAGGATCTCGCGTGGCCCGAACAGCTCGGATTCTTCGAATCCGTCGGTGGCGACGATTAGGACTTTGGCCTCGGTTACTCTCGGCATGGGAACCTCCTGCTCGGTCGGCGGCTTATGCCCGCCGATGAGTCGAGCAAAGTCCCATGCGCCGTGTTGAGGCATAGCAGCGACGCGGAGCCGGGGATCACCCGCAAGCGCCAGGGCCGCTATTGGGCCTATTTCGATCCCAAGGGGCAAAGGATCACCGACCGCGACGAGATCGATCGGCTCAACGCCGTCGGCCTTCCGCCGGCCTATAAAAACGCCTGGTTCTGCACCGACGCCAATGGCCATTTGCAGGCCACCGGCGTCGATGCGCGAGGGCGCAAGCAATATCGGTACCATGCCGACTATCGCGCCAAGCAGGACGACGCCAAGTTCGACGGTCTGCTCGAGTTCGGCAAGGCACTGCCCAAGATCCGCCGCCGGGTCGAGCAGGACCTCAAGCGCCGCAGCCTCGACTGCGACAATGTCCTCGCCGCGATCGTCCGCCTGCTCGACACGCAATATGTGCGCATCGGCAACGAACAATATGCCAAGGCGAACAAGAGCTTCGGGCTGACCACGCTGCGCGGACGCCATTTGCGCAAGAAGGGCGGCAAGATGTTGATGCGTTTCACCGGCAAGCACGGCATCGTGCATGAAGTCAGCGTCACCGACAGCCATTTGAAGCGCGTGATCAAGAAGTGCCAGGAGCTTCCCGGCCAAATGCTGTTCCAGTGCATCGGCGCGGACGGCGAGCCACGCGCCATCTCCTCGACCGACGTCAACGCTTATATCAAGGACGCCAGCGGCTGCGATTATACCGCCAAGCATTTCCGCACTTGGGGCGCGAGCGTCATCGCACTCGAACAATTGCTGAAAAAGGCCGAGGACGCGCGGATCAGCGTGAAAACGGTGATCGAGCCGGTCGCCGAAGCGCTTGGCAACACCGAGGCGATGAGCCGCAAGGCCTACGTCCACCCGGCATTGATCGAGGCCGTGAAAAGCGACGCGCGCGACCCCCTCAATGGCATGGCCCGCCCGCGCGCCCGCAAGCGCCTGTCTTCGGAGGAAGTCGCGCTGCTTGCCTTCCTCGCCAAGGGCAAGCGGCGCGGACGGCGCAAGGCCGCGGCATGATCCCGCCGGCTTGATCCGCACGCCCCCCGCCGCCAGAAGGCGCGCGCAATGAATCCCAACCTCGCCGCGCTCCGCCAGACCCCGAATGTGATCGACTGGCTGATCGCCAATCGCGAAGGCGTGCTGATCGGCGCGCTCGTCGCGCTTGGCATCGTCGGCGTCATGCTGATCGTCCGCACGGTGGGCCAGCGGATGGTCGCGCACGAAGCCGCGGGCGATCGGATCGGCTGGCGCGGCGTGGTCGGTCGGGTGCTTGCGCGAACCACCGTCCTGTTCATGGTCATGGCGGCGATCGATATCGTCGCGACCTATGCGCAGCCTCCGGCGCGGGCGCAGCGCCTGGTCGACGCCGGCTTCATCATCGCCTTCGCGCTGCAGGGCGCAATCTGGGCGCGCGAGCTGATTCTTGCCCTTATCGCCAAGCGCACGGGCAACGGCGCCGGTGAGGCGGCGGCGCTAAGCAATGCCCACGCGCTCATTCGCGTCCTGGTCAGCGTCATCCTGTTCGCGCTGGCGATCGTCGTCATCCTCGACAACCTCGGCGTCAACGTCACCGCGCTCGTCGCCGGCCTCGGCATCGGCGGCATCGCCATCGGCCTTGCCGCGCAGGGCATTTTTTCCGACCTGTTCGCGGCGCTTGCGATCCTGTTCGACAAGCCGTTCCGCAAGGGAGACACGATCCGCTTCGACCAGACCGTCGGCCGGGTCGAGCAAATTGGCCTCAAGACGACCCGCATGCGCTCCTTGAGCGGCGAGCAGATCATCATGGCCAACACCAAGCTGCTCGAGCGCGAGATCCACAATCTCGCCGACGGCCGCGTGCGCCGGATCACCATCCCCTTTGGCATCCGCTACGAGACGCCGACCGACAAGCTCGCGCGGATGGAGGAGATGGTCACCGAGGTTGTCGAAAGCGTCAAAGGCTGCAAGCCGCAGCGCTGCACCCTCGTCAATTTCGGTGCGTCGAGCCTCGATTATCAGCTCGTGCTCGAGCTTAAGAGCCTCGACCCCGACAAGCTCGCCCGCGACCGCGCCGCAGTGATGCTGGCGCTGATCGAGCGCTTTGCGGCGGAAGGCATCGAATTCGCATATCCGGTGCAGATCGCGTTCAATGCTGCCCCGGACGGCAGCTTCGTCATGCCCTACAACGACGACGCCTGATGCCCATTGCCACCCTCGACGAAATCCGCGCGCACATCGGCCAGGAGGTCGGCGTCTCCGCCTGGTTGACGGTCGACCAGGCGCGGATCGACGCGTTCGCCGACGCGACCGAGGACCGGCAGTTCATCCATGTCGACCCGGCCACCGCCGCGCAAACGCCGTTCGGGGCACGATCGCACACGGTTTCCTCTCGCTGTCCTTGTTGTCTCGTATGGCGGCCGAGGCGACGTTGCTGCCCGACAGCCTCAAGATGGCGGTCAATTACGGGTTCGACCGAGTCCGGTTCATCGCCCCGGTGCGATCGGGCAAGCGCGTTCGCGGCCGCTTCACGCTTGACTCGGTGGACGAGAAAGCGCCGGGGCAATATCTGATGCGCCACAACGTCACGGTCGAAATCGAAGGCGAGGAAAAGCCCGCTCTGACCGCCCTGTGGCTGGGCCTGATGTTCACCTGAGGAGCAAAGAATGCGCGACGCCGTCATCGTTTCCACTGCCCGCACTCCAATCGGCCGCGCCTACAAGGGTGCGTTCAACGCGACGCCCGGCCCGACACTCGGCAGCTTCTCGCTCAAGCCCGCGATCGAGCGCGCGGGCATCGACGCCGGCGACATCGACGATGTCGTATGGGGCGCGGTGCTGACGCAGGGCACGCAGTTCGGCAATATCGGGCGCCAGGTCGCGCTTCGCGCCGGCTGTCCGGTGACCGTCGCGGCGATGACCATCGACCGCCAATGCTCCTCGGGCCTGATGGCGATCGCCACCGCCGCCAAGCAGATCATCACCGACAAGATGGATATTGTTGCCGCGGGCGGTCAGGACAGCATCTCGCTTGTCCAGACCCCCGAAATGCGCATCGCGCCCGATCCATCGCTGATCGCGATGCACAAGGACGTCTACATGCCGATGCTGCAGACCGCCGAGACGGTCTCGCGGCGCTACGGCATCCCGCGCGACCGCCAGGACGAATATGCGCTCAAGAGCCAACAGCGCACCGCCGCCGCGCAAGCCGCCGGCCGCTTCGACGACGAAATCGTCCCCGTTACAACGACGATGATGGTTAAGGACAAGGAGACGGGCGAGGTCTCGAAAAAGGAGATCACCATCGCCAAGGACGAAGGCAATCGCGCGGACACGACGCTCGAAGGCCTTTCCAGCCTCAATCCGGTCCTCGGCCCCGACACCTCGATCACCGCCGGCAATGCCAGCCAGCTTTCGGACGGCAGCTCGGCGTCGATCCTGATGGAGGCCAAGGAAGCCGAACGCCGCGGCATCGCGCCGATGGGCCGCTATGTCGGCATGGCGGTCGCGGGCACCGAACCTGACGAAATGGGCATCGGCCCCGTCGACGCGGTGGGCAAGCTGTTGAAGCGCTTTGACCTCAAGCCCGACGACATCGGCCTGTGGGAGCTCAACGAGGCATTCGCGGTGCAGGTGCTCTACAGCGCGGACCAGATCGGCATTCCGGAAGACCGGCTCAACGTTAACGGCGGCTCGATCTCGATCGGCCACCCCTACGGCATGAGCGGCGCGCGCATGACCGGCCACGCCCTGATCGAAGGCAAGCGCCGCGGCGTGCGCTACGTCGTCGTCACCATGTGCGTCGGCGGCGGCATGGGTGCGGCGGGGCTGTTTGAAGTCCTGTAGCGCCGAGAATAGGGCCGCCGACGCGACGCGGCGCCGGCACTAATCAAGAGACGCGAAAGGCGGCCGACAGGTCGCGGCAGCGAACCTGATCGACGTCACGGGATTCACTCCCGTGACGGCCCTTGCGCACCTTAACCCCCACCGTCATGCTCCCTCGCGTGAACGCCGTCGAACTTCTCGCCCTCGCCTCGACCGCGAGCCTGCTCGCCGGTTGGCGCCTCTACCTCGTCACCTTCGTCGTTGGTCTGGCGATGAAGTTCGGCTGGGTTGCCCTGCCGGACCATCTCAGCGCGCTCGACGTGCTTGCCAATAACTGGATCATCGGCATCGCCGGCGTCGCCGCGCTGGCCGAATTCTTCGCCGACAAGATCGCCTGGGTCGATAGCGCATGGGACGCGGTGCACAGCGTCATCCGCCCCCTCGGCGGCGCGCTTCTCAGCCTGGCCATCGTCGATGCCGGCGACCCAACCTGGCAAGTCGGCAGCTTCCTGCTCGGCGGCGGCGCGGCCTTCCTCGCGCATGCCGGTAAGTCGGGCGCGCGGGCGATGGTCAACGCCAGTCCCGAGCCATTTTCCAACATCGTCGTCTCGACTGGAGAGGACGTTGCCACCGCCGGGCTGCTCGCGCTGGCGATTGCCAATCCGATCATCGCCGCCGTAATCGCGCTGGCCCTCGTCGTCCTTTCGCTGTGGCTGGTTTTCAAGGCCCGGCGCGCGCTGCGCCGCTGGCTTGAACCCAAACGCCCACGAACGGGTTGAGCCCTCGCGAAGGAGGGAAAGCATGCCCGTATCCGAACAACCCATCGTCGAACGTGTCGCCCGCGTCCTGGCCGGGGCCGCGCACAGCAGCAATGCCGAGGGCAGCGACCCCTCCGCCGGGGGGAAAGTCGACCTCGTCTGGAAGGAGCACGTCAACCAGGCGCTCGCCGTGCTGCATACTATGCGTGAACCGGACGAGAGCATGGCCGCAGTCGGCGATGCCGAGACCTGGTCGCGCATGGTCGAAAAAGCGATCGAAACGGCGGAGTGAACGCACGCGCCCGCGAACGGCCGCGGACGACTGGTCATCCCACCTGGACGCTTGTTACCTGCGTCCTCGCCTCCAGCCTGTCCTTTGTCGAAGGCTCGGTGCTCGGCGTCGCCTTGCCGGCGATCCGCGAAAGCTACGGCGCCGGCGCGCAGGAAGTGCAGTGGGTGGTCAACGCCTACCTTTTGCCGCTTTCGGCCTTGCTCTTACTCGGTGGCGCGCTGGGCGACCATTTCGGCCGTCGGCGCCTGCTGGTCATCGGCACCGCCATCTTCGCCGCGACCTCGCTCGTCTGCGCGCTTGCGCCGAGCCTCGAGGTGCTGCTTGCCGCGCGGGCGACCCAAGGCATCGGCGCGGCGCTTCTGCTACCCAACAGCCTCGCCCTGCTTAACGCCGCGTTCCAGGGCGAGAAGCGCGGCCGCGCCGTCGGCATCTGGGCAGCCTCGGGTGCCGCCGCTGCAGCGGTCGCCCCGCTGATCGGCGGCTGGCTCGTCGGCACTGCGGGCTGGCCGGCGATCTTCTACATCAACCTCCCGCTGGCGCTCGGCGCGATCCTGCTCGCGCTTAAATTCGTCGCGGAAAGCCGTGAGGCGGGCGGCGGGCGCACCGATTATGCCGGCGCCTTGCTGGCCACCGCGGGCCTTGGCGGAATCACCTACGCGCTGACCCTGTGGTCGGCCGAAAGCCGCTTCACCGCAGGGGCAATTGCTGCGGCGATATTGGGGATCGTGACGCTCGCCGCCTTTCTGCTCGTCGAACGCCACCGCGGGCGACGCGCGATGATGCCTCTCGACCTGTTCGCCAACCGCTGCTTCACCGGCCTCAACCTGCTCACTTTTCTGCTCTACGGCGCCTTCTCCGCGGCGATGCTGCTGGTCCCCTACGTGCTCATCACTAGCGGGGGCTATTCGCCGGTTGGCGCCGGACTGGCGATGCTGCCGCTGCCGATCGTCATGACCGCGCTGTCGCCGACGATGGGCGGGCTCGCCGCGCGCATCGGTCCGCGCGTCCCGCTGACGATCGGCCCGCTTGTTGTCGCGGCCGGCATGGCGCTGGCGTGGCTGGTGCAGCCGGACGGCAGCTACTGGACCGGCCTGTTCCCGATGATCCTGGTGCTGGCAATCGGCATGACCATCGCCGTGGCGCCGCTGACCGCATCCGTCCTCGGCGCGGTCGAGGAGCAGCATGTCGCCATGGCCTCGGGCTTCAACAGCGCCGTCGCGCGTACCGGCGGGCTGATCGCCACCGCCCTGCTCGGCGCGGTGCTGGGCAGCGAGGGCGCGCGGCTGTTCGGCGGCTTCCACGCCGCACTGACGATCGCCGCCGCGGTGTCCGCCATTGCCAGCCTCGTCGCGCTCACGATGCTTCCCGGCGTGCGCATGAAGGCAAACGGGCACGGCTAAACCCGCGGCGCGGATTGTGCTAAAATCAGCACGCTAACGACTCCACCAGACATGGGGGTGTGGAGATGACCGCGACCGTGCGTCCGTTTGCGTTCCTGTTCGCTGCCGGTGCGCTGATGAGCGTCAGCCCCGCCGAGGAACCGCAATTCTCAAAATCCTATTTGGCCATGCTCGATCCCACTGGGCCAGTCATGAACCTGTGCGGCGGCAAGAATGGCGGGATGCGCGCCAAGCTGATGCTGTCCGCCGCCGTGGTGCAGGGTGCCGCGCTTCCCGCGACGGAGCCTCTGCTCGATGGTCTCGGCAAGGTCGATTTCGCGATTACGACGGGAAACCCGCTTGCCCGGCGCTACTTCAACCAGGGACTGAGCTTCGCCTACGGCTTCAACCACGCCGCGGCGATCGCCGCCTTCCGCGAAGCGCAGCGGCTCGATCCCGACTGCGCGATGTGCTTCTGGGGTGAGGCGCTTGCGCACGGCCCGAACATCAATGCGCCGATGGATGCCGCCGTCAACGCACGCGCCGTCGGCCTTGCCCGCTATGCCAATTGGCTCGCGCGCAAGGGCACGCCCGCAGAGAAGGCGGCGACGGCGGCGATGCTGACCCGCTACGCACCTGACGCAAACGCCGACCGTGCCGCACTCGATGCCGCTTATGCCGATGCCATGCTCGCGGCAGCCAAGGCCCACCCCACGCACGACGACCTTGCATTGCTCGCCGCCGAAGCCGCAATGGACACCAAGCCGTGGGATTATTGGACACCCGACAAGCAGCCCCAGCCCCGCATCGGCGAGGCAATCCAGCTTGTCGAGACGGTCTACACCCGCAATCCCGACCATCCGCAGGCCGCGCACCTCTACATCCACCTGATGGAAAACGGGCCTGACCCAAAGCGTGCCGAGGCCGCCGCGGACAAGCTGGCCGCACCGCTTGCGCCCACCGCCGGTCACCTCGTCCACATGCCGGCGCACATTTACTACCGGCTGGGGCGCTGGAAGGATTCAATGCGCGTCAACGTCGATGCCGCGCGCGCCGACGAAACGTGGATCAAGGCCAGCGGTGACCGTGGCCTCGTCCGCTACGGTTACTACCCGCACAACGTCCATTTCATCGTCACCTCGGCACAGATGGCGGGCGATATTCCAACCGCCTTGCGCGAAAGCCGCAAGCTCGCCGGCATCCTCGATCCCAAGGTCAGCTCGCAAATCGGCTGGATCCAGGCCGTCAACGCTGCGCCCTACTTCGCAGCGCTCCAGATCGCGAGCCCGGCGCAGGTGCTCGCGCTGCGCGCGCCCGACCCACGCCTGCCCTACGCCAATGCCATGCGTCACTACGCCCGCGCGTCGGCCTACGCCCAGCAACGCAACCGTGGTGGCTTCGAGCGCGAGCTCGGCCGCCTCCGCGCGATCCGCGCGTCGGGCGATTTCAAGGGGATGGTCGACCAGGGCGTGCCCGCGACCGACCTGCTCCAGCTTGCCGAAACCGTCGCGCGCGCCCGCTGGGCCTACGCCGGCCGCAACTACGCCGAAGCCGCGCGCCTGTACCGCGAGGCGATCTCGGTCGAAGGCAAGATCAGCTATATGGAGCCGCCCTGGTGGTACTATCCCGTCCACCAGTCGCTCGGCGCGGCGCTCTACCGCGCGGGCAAATATGCCGAGGCGCAGGAGGCGTTTACCGCGGCGCTCGCCCGCTCACCCAATAACGGCTGGGCGCTTTACGGCCTGGCCGCGTCGGAACGCGCACTCGGGCACCGCGACCGCGCAGCCGCCGCCAACCTCGCCCTGCGCAAGGCCTGGCTCGGCAATCCCAACTGGCTGACGATGGACCGGCTTTAGCATTTCCCGTCACTGCGAGGGGCCGAAGGCGACGCGGCAATCCACGCCCGGGATTGCCTCGCTCCACTCGCAATGACAGCTAGGCGGCGTTCTTCGCGATGAAATCCTCAACCACCGGGGCGATCCGCTCGCGCCACTTGCGGCCGTTGAAGATGCCGTAATGGCCAACATCCTTGGCCAGATGATATTGCTTCTTCGACGCCGGCAGCTTGGTCGAAATGTCGAGCGCGGCGCGGGTTTGACCGATTCCTGAAATATCGTCTCGCTCGCCTTCGATCGCCAGCAGCGCCGTGTCGCGGATCGCGGCGGGATCGACGCGGCGCCCGCGATGCATCATCTTGCCCTTGGGCAGCAGGTGGCGCTGGAAGACCACGTCGACGGTCTGCAGATAGAATTCGGCGGTCATGTCGCACACCGCGCGATATTCGGCATAGAAATCGCCGGTCTGATCCGCGCTTTCCTCGTCGCCGACAACGAGATGCTTGAACATCTCCCAATGGCTGATGAGGTGGCTGCCAAGGTTCATGGTCATGAACCCGGCCAGCTGCAGGAAGCCCGGATAGACCTTCCGCCCCGCGCCCGGGTAGATCATCGGTACGGTCGCGATCACATTGTTCTGGAACCAGGCGTGCGGCCGCTGGGTAGCCAGCGTGTTGACCGCGGTCGGTGCCTTGCGCGTGTCGATGGGCCCGCCCATCATCGTCAGCGTTTTCGGCCGCCAGGCGCTCTTCGCGGCGTTCATCACCGCGGTCGCGGCATAGGCCGGCACGGCGGGCTGGCACACCGCAAGCAAATGCGGCCGCTCGCCGCGTCGTTCGCCGATCAGCTCCAGGAATTCGATGAGATAATCGACATAATCGTCGAGGTCGAAGCGCCCGTCGCGCGCCGGCACCAGCTTCGCGTCGCGCCAATCGGTGATGTACACGTCATGCCCCGGCAGCATCCGCTCGACCGTGCCGCGCAGCAAGGTCGCATAATGGCCCGACATCGGCGCCACGATCAGCAGCGGCGGCCCATCGTCCACTCCTTCGCGGATGAAATGCTTGAGCTGCCCGAACGGCTTGCGCAGCAGGATCTCTTCGCTCACCCGGACCTGCTTGCGGCCGACCGTGACGCGGTCGATCCCGAACTCGGGCTTGCCGCGCGGCGCCGAGGCATGCGCGAACACTTCCAAGCTTGCGCCGACGACGGGCCCCATCGAGCTGTAAGCCCAGGGATTTGCGGGATTGCTGAGCCAGCCGGCGCCCAGACCTGCAAGCTTGCTTGCTCCGGCAAGCAGCGAGCGCTGCATTTCATAGGCGTCGTAGAGCATTTAACCTCAATGTTCGGGGGAGCTTTGGCTGCAACAGATGTGGCGACGCTTTGCTCCCCACGCAAGCTTATGTTGCACCGCGAGAGGGCCGTCCGGGGAGTGAGGCGCCGCAGCAACACCGCCATCGCGCGAAACCAGGCGGGGCTTACGGTTCGTGAAGGAAAAGATGGTAAAGGCGGCAAATGATGGGGCGCGAAGCAATGCTGGGGGACGCGGCGGCGGTGGAGCCTGCCATGAAGCCGCGCCTCGGCTTCCGGCAACGCACTTCGAGTGATGCTGAGTCCGCGGCGGTCGGGCTGTATCGTCGTTTTTCACTGATGATCGTCGTGGCCGCGCTCCTGGTCGCGGTGCTCTTGTTCCTCGTCACGGACGTGGCGTTCGATCCGGCGGGGATGGGCATGGCCATGCTGCTGCTCGCAGTGACGACCGCGGGAACCCTTTGCCGCTGGACCAATCCTTGGCTGCGCCGCGTCGGCGACGCCTGCGGAATGATGGGCCTGACCTGGACCATGGCCCTCGCTGGCGGCTTCATCAGCCTTCTGGGACTGCGCCTGCGACTGCCGCTTGCCGACGACGCCCTGCTGCGCGCCGACCGCTGGCTCGGGGTCGATGGGCCGCAGTGGATTGCCGCGTTCCTGACCCGCGCCGATTGGCCGGCGATGGTCACCATGTCGTATAACCACACCGTCCCCGTGCTGACCTTGAGCCTGGCCGCGCAGGCGCTGGCCGGATGCCGCGCCGAGGCGTGGCGCGCGGCCTTCTGTTTCGCCGCATCGCTCCTGACCGTGTGCCTGGTCTCGATTCTGACCCCGGCGCGCGGCCTTGGCATGTGGCTGACCGACGCAACGCTAGCGCAATTGCCCGGCGGCGCCGCGCGCTATTTCTGGCCGAGCTTCGACCGTTTCTACAGCGGCGGGGGCGATGCGGTGCTGACTCTGGCGGCGATCGACGGGGTCGTTTCCTTCCCTTCGTTTCACACGGTGATGGGGCTGATCACGCTCGGCCTGTGGCGCCACTCGCCGATCGGCTTCGGCCTCGCGCTCGCCTGGTTCGTGCAGATGATGGCCGGCACTATGCCGCTCGGCGGTCATTATTTCGTCGATCTGCTCGGCGGGCTTGGCGTGTGGGCGCTGTGGTTCGCCGTGTCGCGCCGGGTCGAACGCCAGCACTAGAGGAGCGTCGGTCGCGCTGCTAACAGCCTTTCACGATGGCTGCGCTCCCCAACCGCCCCAAGGGCCGTTCTCTCAAGGATTTGCGGATGGTCTGGCGGTTTGCGCTGCGCCATCCGACGCAGATCGCCATTGCGGGCTTCGCGCTGCTCGTTGCCGCGGCGGCGACCTCGGGCATCCCTTATTCGTTCAAGCTGATCATCGACAAAGGCTTCGCCGGCGGCGGGGACATGGGCGATATCGGCCGCTGGTTCGAATATCTGCTGATGCTGGTGGTGATCATGGCCGCCGCCACCGCGCTCCGCTTTTATTTCGTATCGTGGATCGGGGAGCGGACCGTGGCCGACATCCGCCTCGCGGTGCATCGCAACCTGCTGCGCCTGTCGCCCGGCTTCTTCGAGGAGAACCGCCCGGCCGAGATCACCTCGCGGATCACCGTCGACACCACGATCATCGAACAGGTCGTCGGCAGCTCGGTTTCGATCGCCCTGCGCAACATCGTGATGGGCGCCGCCTGCGTCGTCATCCTGTTCGCGCTTGCGCCCAAGCTTGCCGGACTGATGCTTCTGGGCGTGCCGTTGGTGGTCGTGCCGATCACCTTCCTTGGCCGCCGGGTGCGGTCGATCTCCACGCGCAGCCAGGACCGCATCGCCGAAGTCGGCTCGGTCACCAGCGAAGTGCTGGGCGCGATGAAGATCGTCCAGGCGTTCGGACAGCAGGGCCGCGAAACGTCGCGCTTTACCGACGCTGTCGAGCGTGTGTTCGCGACCGCCAAGCGCCGCATCCTGCTGCGCGCGATGATGACCGGCATCGTCATCCTGCTGATGTTCGGCGCGATCACCATGATCATCTGGCAGGGCGCGATCGACGTCGCCGCCGGGCGGATGACCGGTGGCACCATCGCCGCCTTCGTCCTGTACGGCGGCTTGCTCGCCGGCGCGTTCGGCGCGCTGTCCGAAGTCTACGGCGACCTGCTGCGTGCCGCCGGGGCATCGCAGCGGCTTGCCGAACTGCTCGAGGCCAAGCCCGACATCGAAGCGCCGGCCAATCCGGCGACGCTGCCCGTCCCGCCGCGCGGCGAGCTCGCCTTCGACCGCGTCACCTTCCACTATCCGACGCGCCCCGAAACCTCGGCGCTCAATGATTTCTCGCTGGTGGTGAAACCGCGCGAACGGCTCGCCGTCGTCGGACCTTCGGGCGCGGGCAAGACTACCCTATTCCAGCTCGCCGAGCGCTTTTACGATCCGCAATCGGGCCGCGTGCTACTCGACGGCGTCGACCTCACCGCCGCCGACCCCGCCGACATCCGCGACCGCATTTCACTGGTTCCGCAGGACAATGTGATCTTTGCCGCATCGGCCCGCGACAACCTCCGCTATGGCGCTTGGGACGCGAGCGAAGATCAACTCTGGCAAGCTGCTCGGGATGCCAATGCGGAAGAATTCCTGCGTGCCCTGCCGCAGGGGCTCGACACCTTCATGGGCGAAGGCGGTGCGCGACTTTCCGGGGGTCAGCGCCAGCGCATCGCCATTGCCCGCGCCTTGCTGCGGGACGCGCCGCTGCTTCTGCTGGACGAGGCCACGTCCGCGCTGGATGCGGAAAGCGAACGGCTCGTGCAGGACGCGCTTGACCGCTTGATGGCGGACCGCACGACGATCGTCATTGCGCACCGCCTCGCCACCGTGCGCGCCGCCGACCGGATCGTCGTCATGGACGCCGGTCGCATCGTCGAGGAAGGAACGCACGCCACGCTCACCGCGCGCGGTGGGTTGTACGCGCGGCTGGCGCGGCTGCAGTTCGAAGACCGCGCGGCCTGACCCCTTAGCTCTTGGCGGGGCTCCGGGGCTTCGCTGGCGCGCGCTTGCGCGTCGTCGTGCGCCGCTTGGCCGCGGGCTTGGCCGCGCTGGTGCGCGCCTTTGCCGTTGTCGAGCGTGCGGCTGCCGCGCGCGGCTTCGCTGCCGCCTTGCGCTTGGCCGGGGCCTTGCGCTTGGTCGCCGCCTTGCGCGTCGTGCCGGTGCTCTTCGCAGTCTGCGCACGCGCGGGCGTATCGTCGTCGCTCCACTTACCCGACATCACGCGTTGCGCCGCATCGGCGACGGCTTCGGCGATGATCGAACCAAGCTTGGTCGCGCTGCTCATCATGTTTGTGGCGGCAGCCGACGCGCTGTCCGCCGCATCAAGTCCCGCGTCGCGGATCTTGCGCCGCGCCGCTGGGCTCGCGCTGATCGCAGCGGCAGCAGCGGCGAGTCCGGCCGCAAGCATTTCCTTGCTCATCGCGGCCTTCGCCAATTTATCCATCGTGTCCGACGTCGAAGGCTTGGTAGTTTTCCGGGTAGTGGTCCGTTTCGCGGATTTCGCCATTACAATTCTCCCACCGTTTCGCAGAAAAGACTTCAACAGCCGTAACGGTTCCCAAATGATCTCGCAAACGCCCGTCGACGGGCAGAAAATGTAAAGGGCACCGCCGCGGTTTCGCAGCGATGCCCTTCGACATGGTCAGCGGCCTGAAGGTGTGGCCGTCCGTCAGCTCATTCAGCTGTTACGAACACCCCTCTCCGACCTCTGTGCTGAACCATGAGACATCGGATCACCTCCTTTCGCTGCTTGATTGCAGGAGTGAAGATGAGTCTTATTCGGTTTAAACACAAGACTTGTCGTGATGTGAAATATCGGCAATCTTCTTTGGCTTCCGCAACTCGAGGCGCCAGTGCAGGTGCGCGGTTGCGCGGCAGTCGCAAGCCAGCACGAAGAGACGTCGAGATACGGACGGCCTGCGCGCAGCCGGCAGCACTCGCGTGACGCACCGCCGGTCAAGTCAGACTCGGCAGTCCTCCACAACGCGCGAAATTTCACCAGCCACCGGCATCACCAATGCGGGTCCGCCCGATACGCTGACCGCAATCCGGCCGCGGCTGAAGGCCATCGCGTCGAGCAACGGGTCCATTGCCGTCAACCCCGCGGCTAGGCGCGCTTGCGCAATATCGAAACGCGCCGGGACGTTGCGCCACTGGCCGCTCGTCCAGACCATGACCGCGGGCGCAGCCGCGCTTGCGGGTTTGAGGATGTCTACGCGCCGCTGCGACCGCGTGCACTGAATGGTCAGTTGCGGGCGCCCGGACGCGTCGCGGAAGACAGCCTGGCTGCCGTCCGCAAGTGTGCCGTGCACCCACGTACCGGGAAGCGGCGTCGCATAGCTGAAGTCGGGCCCGGCAGCGGCGGGCGTTTGCGCGAAAAGCGGGGTCGAAGCGGCCATCGCAAGCACCGCGAAAACGCGAAGGTGCATGCGTTCTACCGGTTCAGCTTGTCGACTTTGGCCTGCAATGCGGCAAGCTCGGCACGCAACGCATCGACTTCGCTGTCAGTGGGCTTGGCTTTGCCGGCAAACGCGCGGCTGGCATCTTCGAACATGGCCATGTTGCGCTTTGCAAGATCGGTCAGCACGTTGCCGCCGAAGGCATTGTGCGCGGCGCTCTGGTTCGCCTTGAAGGCATCCATTGCGGCCTCGAGGTAGGATGGGACGAAGGTCTGCATCGAATTGCCATAGAGGCCGATCAGCTGCTTGAGGAAGCTTAGCGGCAGCATGGTTGCGCCGCGTGCTTCTTCATCCACGATGATCTGAGTAAGCACTTGGCGGGTGATGTCTTCGCCGCTCTTGGCATCGACGACTTCGAACTCGCGGCCCTCGCGCACCATCTGCGCCAGCCGGTCGAGCGTGATGTAAGCCGAGCTTTCGGTGTCATATAGACGCCGGTTCGCATACTTCTTGATCGTCACCTTGGACGAAGACTTGGCCATGGAATGCTCCCAGAACGCGCCGCGCGGTCTACTACCGGATCATAGTGCGCTGCAACATGAACGCGCGCCGCGCCCGCTGCCGCTATTCCTGGAGCTTGTGCGTCAGCTGTCCACGCGCGATCCCGACCTCGCACGCGACGCGCTTGCTGGCCTGCGCGCCTACGCCGCAGCGCCGCGTCCCGACGCGCCGCCGCCACCGCCCGAGATTGCACGCGTGCGCGGCGCCTGCCTTCGCGATCATGGCGGCGCCGGCCCACCCGCCGTCCTCATCCCGTCGCTCATCAACCCACCGCGAATCCTCGACCTCGACCCCGATGTGTCGCTTGCCGCTGCGGTTGCGCGCATGGGCCGGCGATCTTTGCTGCTCGATTGGGGGCTCGCCCGCGACCGCGCCGATCTCGACGTTGCCGGGCACGTCGAGCATGTGCTTGTGCCGCTGCTCCGCGAGCTGGGTCAGCCGCCCGCGCTGGTCGGCTACTGCCTTGGCGGGACGATGGCGCTCGCCGCCGCCAATTTGATCGCCTGCGAACGCGTCGCAACGCTCGCGACGCCGTGGAATTTCGCCACCTATCCCGACCGCTCTCTGGAGGCGATCCGCGACACCTGGACGCACGCTCGCGCCGCCGCCGCCGACCTTGGTGCGCTTCCGATGGAAGTTCTGCAGGCGAACTTCTGGTCGCTCGACCCCCAACGCACTGTGGCCAAGTTTGCCGAGTTCGGCCACCTCGATCCCGCAAGTCCGAGCGCTGCACGATTCGTCGAGCTTGAGGATTGGGCCAATGGCGGTGAGCCGCTCCCATTCCCTGCCGCACGTGAGTTGATGGAGGACATCTTCGGGCGCGATTTGCCCGGCAAAGGCGAATGGCTGGTCGGCGGCGTCGCGGTCACCGACGACTTGCCCATTCCCCGCCTCCACCTCCTTGCCGCAAGCGATCGCATCGCGCCGCCGGCGACGGCGGCAGCCGGCAGAACGATCGCGATTGCCAGCGGGCACGTTGGCATGGTGGTCGGGTCCGCTCGCAAGAAGCTCCATGCCGAGCTCGCCGGCTTCCTAGACTCGCTTGCCGCTGGCAGCGCTGGCCGCTAAGCCGCGCGCCACGCACCCATAGCTCAGCTGGATAGAGCGCTGCCCTCCGAAGGCAGAGGTCAGAGGTTCGAATCCTCTTGGGTGCGCCAATTTAGGCGCAGCCATAAGGATCGAACCGCGGTTCGGAGTCGAGCGAAGCGAAGACAATCCCCTTGGGTGCGCCGTTATGGCGTTGAGGGCATATTCCCAGCTTCTTCCAGGTCGACACCCGCCGCTTCAATCAGCTCGCGCTGGCTGGAATCCTGGCCGGGTTCGTGCTGCTGCTCGCGGCCTTCGGGACGGTCGTCAGCGTGTTCGTCAACAACCACGCGTCTGCCGACCGCGTTCGTCACACATATGACGTCGTGGCCGAATTGTCGCAGCTCGAAACACAGCTTGAGCGCGCGGAGAACGGGCGGCGCGGCTATCTCATCGCGCCATCCCCCTACCGCTTCGAAGTCTATGCCGAGAACGCCAGGCTGGTCCCGCAAACCCTAGAAGGGGTGAGTGAACTCGTCAGCGACAATCGCACCCAGGTCGCTCGCCTGCGTGAATTGCGCCAGCTCATCATATTGCAAATGGCCGACATCCATCGGTCGATGGCGCTCGCCCGCGGCGGCCGCACTAATGAGGCCGTGCAGACCCTTCGTGCCGCCCATGATGCAAACATCATCCGTCGCATCCGGGAGGTCACCGGTGCCATGCGGCAGGAGGAATATGCCCTTCTTCAGCAGCGATCAGCGGCGGAGCGCGACACGCTGTCGCGGCTCCAGTTCGTGCTCGGCGTCACGGGCATCCTTCTGCTGCTCGTGGCGGTGGCGGCTTTCCTCCTGGTTCGCCGCTACACGCTCGACCTTGCCGCCACGCGCGACCGTCTCAACCTGCTCAATACCGACCTCGAAGCCGCGGTCACCGAGCGCACGGCCGACCTGCGCCGCGCCAACGACGAAATCCAGCGCTTTGCTTACATCGTCAGTCATGATTTGCGTTCGCCGCTGGTCAACATCCTCGGCTTCACGTCCGAGCTTGAGAGCACCAACAAGTCGCTTGGCAAGCTGATCGAGCGTGCCGAAAAGGACGCGCCGCAGATCATCACGGAAGACGTCCGCAACGCGCGCGAGGACTTGCCCGAAGCGATCGGATTTATCCGCTCCTCGACCCAGAAGATGGATCGGCTGATCAACGCCATCCTGCGTTTGTCGCGCGAGGGTCGCCGAACGCTCTCGCCCGAACCGCTCGAGATGGAGGCGGTGATCAAGGAAATCGCGGCGTCGCTCGAACATCGGGTCAATGAGGTCGGTGCAGAGATCCGCATTGAGCGCCCCATCCCGAACATGGTCAGTGACCGCGTGGCGATCGAGCAGATTTTCTCCAACGTGATCGAGAATGCCGTCAAATATCTCGATCCCGCGCGGCCGGGTCGGGTCGCGGTGCGCGGCCGCAAGGACGGCGCGAACGTGATCTATGAGATTGCGGACAATGGCCGCGGCATTGCAGACAAGGATCGTGAGCGCGTCTTCGACCTGTTTCGCCGTGCCGGAACGCAGGACCAGCCCGGCGAGGGCATCGGCCTTGCTCACGTACGGGCGCTCGCCTTCCGCCTTGGCGGCTTCATCGATGTGCAATCGGAGCTTGGTAAAGGCTCCACATTTCGTCTAAATCTTCCAGCAACTTACGTCGAGCAAGGAGGCGCAGCTTGAACGACCAGCGGCCCGTGAACATCATCATGATCGAAGACGATGAGGGGCACGCGCGCCTGATCGAAAAGAACATTCGCCGCGCGGGAATCTCCAACCATCTGCGCCATTTCCTCGACGGCGGGACCGCGCTCGATTTCCTGTTCAACCATCCTGAAGGGCCGGCCAAGAACGGCCCCGCCTTGGTCTTGCTCGACCTCAACCTGCCGGACATGAGTGGCACCGACATCCTGCAGCGCATCAAGTCCGACGAAGCGCTGAAGCGCACTCCGGTGGTCGTCCTGACGACGACCGACGACAAGGTCGAAATCCAGCGCTGCTACGACCTTGGCTGCAACGTCTACATCACCAAGCCGGTCAATTACGAGAATTTCGCCGACGCTATCCGCCAGCTCGGCCTGTTCCTGTCGGTGATCCAGGTTCCCGACCCGCAGGCCTGATGCACGAACCGCGCCGCATCCTCTACATTGACGATGACGACGGCCTGCGTCGTCTGGTCGAGAAAATGCTCACCCGCCGCGGGCATGACGTGGTCGGTGCCGGCAGTGGGCGCGAGGGCGTCGCGCGCGCCGGCGAAGGCGGCTTCGATCTCGTCGCGGTCGACCATTACATGCCGGAGATGGACGGGCTCGAAACCTTGGCCGAGCTGCGCAAGCTGCCCGATTGTCCCCCCGTGGTCTACGTTACCGGGTCGGAGGAAAGCCGCGTCGCGGTTGCCGCGCTGAAGGCCGGCGCCACCGAATATGTCGTCAAATCGACCGGTGAGGATTTCGTCGATTTACTCGAACAGGCATTCTCGCTCGCGCTCGCCAAACGCCGCCTGGCAGAGGAAAAGGCCGCTGCCGAAAGCGCGCTCAAGGAATCGAACGAGCGGCTTCAGCTCCTCCTGCGTGAGGTGAACCACCGCGTCGCCAACTCGCTGCAGATCGTATCGACCATGGTCGGCATGCAGGCGCGCTTGTTGTCCGATGATCTCGCCCGCGACGCGCTCGACGATACGCAGCGGCGCGTCGATGCGATCGCCAAGGTCCACCGCAACCTCTACACCTCGAACGACGTCAACAGCGTCGCCATGGACGAATATTTCGCCGCGCTGATCGCCGAGCTTGAGGGCACCTGGTCGACCCCGACGGCGCCGCGCGAGATCCAGCTTCGGTCGGAACCGCTTCACCTCCATGCCGACAAGGCCGTGTCGCTTGGCGTGATCGTCAACGAACTTGTCACCAACGCCTGCAAATATGCCTATCCGTCGGATTCGCCCGGCGTCATCCGCGTCGATTTCGCAAGGTCGGGCGACAACCACTTCCACCTCAGCGTCGAAGACGACGGCTGCGGCATGCAGGCCGGCGACGCCCCGCGCGGCACCGGGCTGGGCACCAAGCTGATCACCGCCATGGCGCGCTCGCTCGGCAGCAAGGTGGTTTACGACGTCGGCCGCGACGGCGGCGTCAAGGCGAGCCTCAAGGCTGCCGCTTAGCCGCTAGGCATTCCCTGCGGAACCGGCCATCCTGCCCGACGAAAGGGGGAGCCGAATGACCGCAGATTCGAACGGCCGCACGCGGCGCCAGGATGCGCTGGTGATCGGCGCCTCGTCGCTTGGCACGGTGTTCGAATGGTATGATTTCTACCTTTACGGCCTGCTCGCGGCGATCATTTCCGAACAATTCTTCTCGGGCGTCGACCCCACCACCGGCTTCATCTTCGCGCTCGCCGCCTTTGCCGCGGGCTTCGCGGTCCGCCCCTTCGGCGCGCTTGTGTTCGGCCGCCTGGGTGACCTCGTCGGCCGCAAATATACCTTCCTCGTGACCATGGGCCTGATGGGCCTGTCGACCTTCCTTGTCGGCCTGCTTCCCAGTTACGCCAGCATCGGCGTCGCCGCACCGATCCTCCTTATCGTCCTTCGCCTGGTGCAGGGCCTCGCGCTGGGCGGGGAATATGGCGGCGCTGCCACCTATGTCGCCGAACATGCGCCGGATGGTCGCCGCGGCTTTTATACAAGCTGGATCCAGACCACTGCGACGCTCGGGCTCTTCGCCGCTCTGCTCGTTGTCATCGGCATCCGCACCACCGTCGGCGAGGACGCATTCCGCGACTGGGCGTGGCGCCTGCCGTTCCTGCTGTCGATCCTGCTGCTCGGCGTATCACTGTGGATCCGCCTGCAGCTCGCCGAAAGCCCCGCGTTCGTGCGGATGAAGGAGGAAGGCACGCGCTCGAAAGCGCCGATCCGCGAAGCCTTCGGCCGCTGGCCCAACCTCAAGCTCGTTCTCATTGCCTTGTTCGGTGCCGTCGCGGGCCAGGCGGTCGTCTGGTACACCGGCCAATTCTACGCGCTCTTCTTCCTCGAACGCGTGGTCAAGGTCGATCCCGCTGCGGCCAACATCATGATCGCCGTGGCACTGGCGCTGGCGACGCCCTTCTTCATCCTGTTCGGCTGGCTGTCGGACAAGATCGGGCGAAAGCCGATCATCATGGCCGGGTTGCTGCTTGCAGCCGCCACCTATTTTCCCTTGTTCAAGGCGCTCACCGTCGCCGCCAATCCCGCGCTCGCCGCCGCGCAAGCCAGCGCCCCGGTCACCGTCGTCGCTGACCCTGCGACCTGTGCCTTCCAGTTCGACCCCGTCGGCAAGAGCAAATTCGAAAGCCCTTGCGACATCGCCAACTCTTATCTGGCGAAGTCCGGCGTCTCCTACGCCAGCCAGGACGGCGCAGCGGGAAGCGCAACCACGGTGCGGATCGGTGCAACCGGCCTCGGCGTGAACGACGCGAAAGCGTTCGAAGCGCAGGCCCGCGCCGCGCTCGATGCCGCCGGCTATCCCGCCAAGGCCGATCCTGCGGCGATCAACCGCCCGCTGGTCGTCGCCATCCTGTTCCTGCTCGTGCTCTATGTGACGATGGTTTACGGGCCGATCGCCGCGCTGCTGGTCGAGCTTTTCCCGACGCGCATCCGCTATACGTCGATGTCCCTACCCTATCACATCGGCAACGGCTGGTTCGGCGGCTTCCTCCCCGCAACCGCCTTCGCGATCGTCGCCGCGACGGGGAATATCTACAGCGGTCTGTGGTATCCGATCATTATCGCGAGTGCGGGCCTCATCATCGGGCTTCTGCTGCTCCCCGAAACCCGCGACCGCTCGCTCGACTAACTCTTGCCCTCGCCCGGAATGGGCGTCGGCGTGTCGAGCGTCTCGATCACGTAGAGCCGCTTGACCATCACCATCAGCACCACCGCCAGCGGCGCGGCCAGGATCACCCCCAGCGTCCCGAACAAGGTGCCGAATGCGATCAGCGAAAACAGCAGCACCGCGCCGGGCAGATCCACCGCATATTGCTGGACCAGCGGGGACAGCAAATTGCCCTCGAACTGCTGGATGCCGAAGTACAGAAGCGCCACCCACAAAGCGAGGTCGGGGCTGACTGCAAGTGCCAGCAGCAAGGCCGGGATCGCGGCGATGATCGGCCCCGCAAACGGAATGAACTCGAGCAATCCCGCGGCAAGACCGAGTACGAACGCCGACGGCATCCCCAGGAACCACAGGCCGATGCCCGTCATCAGCCCGACGACGACCATCGCGATCGCCTGGCCCTTCAGCCACAGGCGAAGCGCGCGGTCGGACTCAAGCAGCGCTTCTTCGGCGATTTCACGGCGCCGCGGCGGCACCAGCTTGATCACGCCGGTGCGGTAGAATTTGGCCTGCGTCGCAAGATAAATCCCGGCGAAGATCACCACCACCAGGTCGGCGATCCCACCGCCGATCGACATGAGCGTCTGCCCGATCCTTGAGACGCCGCCGCTGGGCTTGGAAAAGCTCGCCACCAGTTGGTCGAGTTGTGCGCCCAGACCCATGTCGCCGACGCGTTTCTCGAACGCCGCCCAGGCGTCGGGCAATGTCTCGCGCAAGGTCGTAAGCTGCTGGCTGACCTGCGCCCCGAAAAGGGCAACCATCCCGATCACGCCACCCAGCACGATGAGGATCGACAGGGCAGTCGCGACCCCGGCCGGCACCCGCGTGTAATGGCAGATGAGGTCGGCCACCGCGCGGAAGATGGTGGCGATCACCACCGCACCGAACAGCATCAGGAAGATGATCCGCAGCTGCCACAGCAGGAACAGCAGCGCGGCAAGCCCAAGGACGATGAGCACGCGGCGAACGAAGATGTGCTCGCTCTGGCCGTCTTTCTTTGTCGCCGCCATGCCCTACTCCGCTGCTACTCGGCGATGAAAGCGCTGAAACGGCTAACTGTTCCGCCTTGGCAACGAGTTCAGTCGGCCGGCCACGTTTCGATGATCTCGACGAAGCGCGACAGCCAGGCGTTGGTCTGGTGCCCGTCGACCACGCGATGGTCGATGGTCAGCGTCACATAAGCCATCGGCCGGATGAGGATCGCGTCCTGCCCTCCGATCGTGCGGACCACCACGCGCTTATCCAGCTTGCCGACGCCCAGGATCGCCGCCTGCCCCTGATGGAGGATGATCGGCGCGGCGAGCAGGCTGCCCGACACACCATGGTTGGAAATGGTGAAGCTCCCGCCCGAAACGTCGGCGCGGTCGAGCTTGCCGTCGCGAGCTTTGGTCGTGAGTGCGTTGAGCCGCTCGCCAATCGCTTCAAGCGACAATGATCCGGCATCCTTAACCACCGGCACGACCAAGCCCTTTTCGCCGAGCGCGGTGCCGACGCCGATGTCGATCGTCGGCGCAATCGCAATGCGGTCTTCTTCCCAACGCCCGTTGATCGCCGGGGCCACCGCCATCGCCTCCGCCGCGGCTTTCACGATATAGGCGGTGTAGCTGAGCTTCATCCCCCGCGCGGCGAGCGCCGCCTTGTGCGCGGCAATCGCGGAAAAATCCGCCTCGAACAAAGCCGTGACGTGCGGCGCGTCGGTCACCGCGCGCACCATATTTTCGGCAATCGTGCGCCGCATCCGGTCGTGCGGAATGTCCTGCGCGGAAAAGTGCCGCGGCTGCGCGGTGGTCGGCTCACCGACACTCACCGTCGTCGCACTGGCCACCGCGCGGTCGACATCCTCGCGGGTGACCCGCCCGTTGCGCCCGGTTCCCGAAATGCGCGCCGGGTCGATGCCATGCTGCAGGCACGCGCGGCGAACCGAGGGCGATAAACGGGCTTCTTGCCCTCCTCCAACCTCGTTCGTCCTGAGCGAAGTCGAAGGGCGCTCTGCCACGCCTTGCGCCACACGCCCTTCGACTTCGCGCTCCGCGCTCCGCTCAGGACGAACGGATGTTTGTTCGCTGCTAATCCGCCCCAGCACCGCCCCCGGCACCGCCTCGGCATCGGTCTCAAGCAAAATCTCGCTCAGCACCCCCGCCGCCGGCGCGGGCACCTCCTGAGTCACCTTGTCGGTTTCAAGCTCGACCAGGGGATCGTTCTCTGCGACCGCATCGCCAACCCGCTTGAGCCAAGCGCGCACCACCGCCTTGGTCCCCTCCTGCTCATCGGGAACGCGCACTTCGATCATTTCAAAATCCCACCAACCGATCGATCTCCGCGCGGATGCTCGCTGGCGACGGCAGCGCCCATTCCATCAGCTTGGGATGATGCGGGCTCGGGATGTCCGGCATTGTGACGCGCGCGACCGGCGCGTCGAGATCGAGAAAGGCTTCGTCCGCAACCACCGCGGCAATCTCCGCGCCAAAGCCGCCCGTGCGCAAATCCTCGTGCACGATCAGGCAGCGGCGCGTGCGCCGCACGCTCGCCAGCACCATCTCCCGATCCCACGGCATCAAAGTCCGCAAGTCGATCACATCGGCGCTGACACCCTCCGCCGCCGCCTCGCAGCGCGGCACCATCGCGCCCCAGGTGACGATCGTGATCTTGTCGCCCTCGCGCGTCTTCTTCGCTCGCCCGAACGGCAGCACGTAATCATCGCCGGGCCAGGCCCGCCGCGCCCAACTGTCGTCGAGCATCGCACGATGTTCGAAAAACAGCACCGGGTCGTTGCCGCGCAGGCTTCCGCGCAGCAGCCCGACGGCATCCTCGGCATTGCTTGGCACCGCGACCTTCCAGCCGGGATTGTGCACGAACTCGACCTCGTTGGTCATCGAATGCCACGGGTCGCCGCCTTTGAAGAAGCCGCCCGGCACGCGCAGCACCATCGGCGCGGCAAAGCGGTTGTTTGTGCGCCAGCGCATCGTCCCGCAGTCGTGGATCTGCTCAGTTGCCGGCTCGGCATATTTGCGGAACTGGATTTCGGGCACGGGCATCAGGCCCGCCAGCGCCATCCCCACCGCGCGCCCGACGATCCCTTCCTCGTTGAGCGACGTGTCGAACACCCGCTCGCGACCGAACTTTTCCTGCAGCCCAAGCGTCACCGCATGGACGCCGCCCTTGGGCCCGACATCCTCGCCGAACACCAGCATGCGCGGATTGGCTTGTAGCTCCTGGTCGAGCACGCGGCGGATCGCGGTCACCATGTTGATCCGCTGGCCCTCCGGCGCAGGCGTGTCGGTGGTGCCGTCCAGGCTCAGCCCCGCCCCGCCACCGACCTGCTGCATCTCGCCTTCGAAAAAGACGTTGCGCGTGACATTCTCGGGCAACGACACGCCACGCGCTTCGGCCTTGGTACGCGCCGCCTCGACCTGCCACGCGGTCTCGCGCTCGATATCGGCCCATTGCTGCTCGCCGATCTGCATCTTCTCGCAATGTGCCTTGAGCTTGGGCAGCGGATCGCGCGCCCATTCGGCCGCGATCTCGTCCTCGCTCTTGTAGGTCTGCGTGTCCTGGAAGCTATGCCCCTCCAGCCGCGGGACGGTCAGCCGCAGCAGCGCCGGCGCGCGGTTGCCCCGCACGTGGCTGACCGCGGCGTTCACCAGGCGCGCCGCCTCGACCGGATCGGTCCCGTCGCCGTTGAAGATCGTCAGCCCGCTGAAGCTTTCGAGATTGGCGGCAATGTCGCGCCCGGGTGTTTGATAATCCGACGTGACAGAGATGCCGTAGCCATTGTCCTCGACGTAAATGAGCAGCGGCAATTGTTGCGTTGTAGCAATTGTTACCGCAGACCAAAATCCCCCGGTCGCGCAGCTCGCATCGCCGCCAAGCACTAGGGCGATCGCATCGTCCGGCCCGTCCTTGAGCACCTGCTGCTTATACGCAATCGCCTGCGCCCAGCCGGCTGCCGGCGTATATTGCGCCCCCACCCCGCCGCACATCGGCAGCGCGTGCGCGCCGCCGGGGTTTGGATAGTTGAACACGACGCCGATATCGCGCCCGTCCGAATATCCGCCCGCCAGGCCCATGCCCGATCCCAGCGCATCCGCCAGCGGCACGCCGAGCGCGAGCAGCAACGGTCGCGAGCGATAATAGCCGCACGCTGCGTCGCCGTCCTTGAGCTGCATGCCGAGCAGCACCTGCGCCATGTCGTGCCCGCGCGCGCTGAACTGGTAGAGCACCTTCTTGGCGGGGACGAGCTCCTGCTCCTCCAGCCGGTCCATCTCGCGGCTGGTCAGCACCAGCCGCGCAACCTCGCGCCAATCCACGTCGGCCGTCACCTTGCCCGGGTCGCGCTCAGCCATTCAGCGCCTCGACCACCGCGGCGGTAAATCGGTCGATCTGGTCGTCGCTGAGGCCGACCACGTTGAAGCGCCCGCTGTCGGCCATGTAGATCGCATGATCCTCGCGCAGCTTGAGCACTTGCTCGCGGCTCAGCGGGAGCATCGAGAACATGCCCCACTGCCGCCCGATGAAGGCCAGCCGCGGGTCAGCCGCGGCAAGGCGCTGGCGAACCGCATTGATGCGATCGCGCATCGCGGTCAGCTCGACAAGCCAATCGGCCTTGAGCGCAGCATCGTCGAGGATGATCCGCACGCACGCCGCGCCATGATCGGGCGGCATCGACCACATCTCTCGCGCGCGCATGGACACATGCTTCATCGCCAGCGCGGTCGCGCTTTCCGACCCCGTCTTCACGAACAAGGATCCGACGCGGTCGCGATAGACGCTGAAATTCTTGTCGCAGCTTTGCGCGATCACGACCTCGTCGCACGTCTCGAGCATCAGCCGGACGCCGAACGCATCCTCGTCGAGTCCGCGCCCAAAGCCTTGATAGGCAATGTCGACGAATGGGATCAGCCCGCGCTTGGCGACGATCCGCGCAACTTCACGCCACTGATCTTCATCAAGGTCGGCGCCTGTCGGGTTGTGGCAGCAGCCGTGGAGCAGCGCGACATCGCCCGCGTTGGCCGCGGACAGCGCATCGACCATCGCGTCAAAGCGGATGCTGCCCTGCCCGCGCTCGTAATAAGGATATTCGGCGACTTCGAGCCCCACGGCGCGGATGATCGGCGGGTGGTTGGGCCAGGTGGGCGTGCCGACGTGGACCCGCGCCGACGGAATGGCCAGCGCCAGAAGCTCGAACCCCAGGCGGAGCGCGCCGCAGCCGCCGGGCGTCTGCAATCCGGCGATCCGCGCATCGTCTGCCAGCGGCCCGAGCAGGATCGGGCGCAACAGCTCGGCATAGCGCTTGTCGCCCTGCATCCCGAGATAGGCCTTGGTCTCCTGCGTCTCGCGCAGGATCTCCTCGGCCCGCTTGATCACCTTCAGGATCGGCGTGTTGCCCGCGCCGTCGCGGAACACCCCGACGCCGACGTCGATCTTCTCGGGCCGCGGATCCGCCGCGCACAATGTGATCAGCTGGAGGAGCGAATCGCTTTCGACCTCGGGAAGGTCCGCGAGGGGGCTATGACGCGCTTGCGTGTCGCTCAACATGCAGCGGCGATTAGCGTGTCTCGTTCCCCGACGAAAGCCGGGGGTTCAGGCGTCGTAATCCACCGCCACGCCGTCCCCCACAGGCACCGACTGGCAGGTCAGCACATAGCCTGCAGCAACCTCCTCGTCGGTCAGGCCGTAGCGCGCCGCCATTTCGACCTTGCCGGAGGTTACGCGCGCCCGGCACGTCGCGCACACCCCCGCCTTGCACGCGAAGGGCGCCGGCAGGCCGGACTCGCGCGCACTGTCGAGGATGTTGCCGGCGGTGAAGGGCACCTTGCGCGTCCGGCCGTCCAGCGTGACCGACATGCTGACGCCCGCCGCCTGCGTCTGCAGCTGCGCCATCTCCGCCGCGAGCGCGGCCGAGGGCCGGCCCGCGGTAAAGCGCTCGATATGGATGCGCTCCTTGGGCACATCACGCTCGAGCAACGCGGCTTCGGCGGCGTCCATCATCGGCCCGGGGCCGCAGATGAACCATTCGCCGATCGCGGCCGGATCCCCGATCAGCTGGTCGATCGCCGCGCCGCACGTCGCCTGGTCGAGCATGCCGTTGAATAGCTCGACATCCTGCTCCTCGTCGCTGAGGAAGTGATACAGCTCGAACCGCCCGAGATAGCGGTCCTTGAGTGCCGCCAGCGCCTCAAGGAAAATCACCGAGCTGCTGTCGCGATTGCCGTAGAAAAGCGTGAAGCGACTGCACGGTTCGACCGAAAGCGCCGTGCGGATGAGCGAGATGATCGGCGTAATCCCCGATCCGCCGGCAAAGCCGACATAATGCCGCGACTGCGCGGCATCGAACGGCACGGTGAAGCTGCCGTGCGGCGGCATCACCGCCAGCCGCTGCCCGGGCTTCAACTCCTCCGCCACCCAATTGGAAAAGACCCCGCCCGCGATGCGCTTGACGGTCACCATCAGCTGGTTGTCGGCGGGCGCGGTGCACAACGAATAGTTGCGCCGCACTTCCTCGTCGCCGACGATCCCCATCAAGGTCAGATGCTGCCCCGCCTTGAATCGGAACGCCTCGGCCAGCTCGGGCGGGACCTTGAAGCGGATCGACACCGCTTCGTCGGTCTCAGGCACGATCTCCTCGATCTCCAGCGCGTGGAAATGCTCGGCCATCAGCTTAGCGTGCTCGTATCCAAAACCGTTTGTGTCGAGCGAAGTCGAGACACGTCGGCGTCAACGTCCCTCGACTTCGCTCGGGACGAACGGGTGGGGAACTCACTTACCACTTGGCGTCGGGGTAGGCGCGCGGCAGATATTGCATCACCGCCAGCAAATGGCCGAGATGCTCGCTGTGATGGCCACGACGCCCGCCCAGGATCGGCCGCTGGTCGGGCGGCATCGTCAGCTTCGCTTCAGCCAGCACCGCTTCGATCGCGTTGTAATATTCGGTCTCGAACCCGCGCGGATCGGGCACCGTCTGGCGCGCGATCATTTCCTCCAGGCTCTCATCGACCTCGAACAGCTCGGGCACGAAGCGCCAGCACCAGTCGATGCCCTCGGCCATGCGCCGCGCGCTTTCCTCGGTCCCGTCGCCCAGCCGGATCACCCATTCGCCCGCCAGCTCGCGGTGATAGGCGACTTCCTTGACCGCCTTGGCCGCCAGTTCGCGCAGGAACGTGTCGGGGCTCTCGGTCAGCTCGCGATAGAGCAGGTGCTGCCACGTCGAGAACAGAAGCTGGCGCGCCATCGTCTGCGCGAAATCGCCGTTGGGCTGTTCGACCAGCAGGCAATTCTTGAAATCGAGCACGTCGCGCCGAAACGCCAGCTCGTCCGCATCGCCATTATTGGCGTGGCCGAGCAGCAGCGTCGCCTGCCCGATGAGGTCGAGCGATAGGTTGGTCAGCGACAGGTCGACTTCCAGCGCCGGCGCGTGCCCGCACCATTCCCCAGTCGCTGGCCAAGGATCAGCGAGTCATCGCCCAGCCGCATCAGATAATCATAATAGACGTCCTCGAGCGGGTCGCGGACCATCGTGACGTCCTCATCGAACGCGCCATGGTCCGGCGCGACCTTGGCCTTGTCGATCACGTCTTTTTCGTAGGAGGGGAGCGAGGGCATTAGATGTGCTTCACCTCGTCCGGGATGTCGTAGAACGTCGGGTGGCGGTATACCTTGTTCTCCGCCGGCTCGAACAATTCCCCCGCCTGGTCGGGGTCGCTCGCGACGATATCGGCCGAGCGGATGACCCACAGGCTCACCCCTTCCTGCCGGCGCGTATAGGTATCGCGTGAATGCGCCAGCGCCAGCTCCGCGTCGGGCGCGTGCACGCTGCCCACGTGACGATGGCTCAGCCCGCCCTTGGCGCGGACGAACACTTCCCACAGCGGCCAGTCACCGGACATCGAAACATCCTTCGAGACGGGTCTTCGACGCGCTTCGCTTACTCAGCCCCTCCTCAGGACGAGCGGAAAGAGAATACCGCTCATGCTGAGGAGCCGCTGAGCTTGTCGAAGCGGCGTCTCGAAGCACCATCAAGCCGCTTTCCTCTCGCGCCGCTTCGCCTCATGCGCATCCGCCGCCTCGCGCACCCAGGCGCCATTGTCCCAGGCATCGCGGCGCGCCTTCATGCGCTCCTTGGCGACCGGCCCTTCGCCGCGCACCACCGCGTAAAATTCTTCCCAGTCGATCGTGCCGAAGTCGTAGCCGCCCTTGGCCTCGTTCCACACCAAATCGTCGTCGGGCACGCGAAGGCCCAGGAAATCCGCCTGCGGCACGGTGATATCGACGAACTTCTGGCGCAGCTCGTCATTGGTCTCGCGCTTGATCCGCCAGCGCATCGACTGCGCGGTGTTGGGCGAATTCTCATCCGGCGGGCCGAACATCATCAGGCTCGGCCACCACCAGCGGTTGAGCGCGTCCTGCGCCATGCGCTTCTGCTCCGCCGTGCCGCCCGCCAGCGCAATCATGATCTCATAGCCCTGGCGCTGGTGGAAGCTTTCTTCCTTGCACACGCGAACCATCGCGCGGGCATAGGGGCCATAGCTGGTGCGCTGCAGCGGCACCTGGTTCATGATCGCCGCGCCGTCGACCAGCCAGCCGATCGCGCCCATGTCGGCCCAGGTCAGCGTCGGGTAATTGAAGATCGTGCTGTACTTGGCTTTGCCCGAATGCAGCGCCTCGATCATTTGCTGGCGGCTCGTGCCCAGGGTCTCCGCCGCGCAATAAAGGTAGAGGCCATGCCCCGCCTCGTCCTGCACCTTGGCGAGCAGGATCGCCTTGCGACGCAGCGAGGGCGCGCGCGTGATCCAATTGCCTTCGGGCAGCATGCCGACGATTTCGCTATGCGCATGCTGGCTGATCTGCCGCGTGAGCGTGCCGCGATAGGCCTCGGGCATCCAGTCCTTGGGCTCGATAAACTCGTCCGCCGCGACCCGCGCCTCGAATGCCTCGAGCAGCGCCGGATCCTCAAGGCTCTCGACCTTGGCGGTTTTCTGCAATTCGGTGGTGTACATAGTCCGGCTCTAGCCTCCGCAGGCGTAACGTTCAAACCTCGACAACCGCTCCGCCAAGCGTGCGCGAATAGCCGGTAAATTCCGCGACCGTCCGGCCGTCGCCGGCGCGGACCGCGACCCGCGTCACCCCTGCCCGGCCTTCGCGTGCGACCTCCGTTGCTTCGGCAATCAACGTCTCGCCCTCGCGGACCTTGTCGAGAAAGACGATCGACGCCTGCGCCGCCATGCTCGCATGGTTGGCGCCGTTGCAGACGTAAGCGAAGGCGCTGTCGGCGAGCGCGAAGATCATGCCGCCATGCGCATAGCCATGCCCGTTGAGCATATCGGCGCGCACCACCATCGACACCCGCGCATGACCCTCGCGGATTTCTTCGAGCTTGAGGCCCCAAGCCGGGCCCGTGCCCTCCGCGGCAAGCATCGTCTCGGCGACGCGCTTCGCGAGTTCGTTTGCGTCCACGCCCTCTCCTTCGCTAGGCGCCGGGCATGGCTTACGAGTTCATCGACTTCAAGATCAACGGCGCGATCGCCCGCATCACCCTCAACCGCCCCGACCGCCTCAACAGCTTCACCGCGGCGATGCATGCCGAGCTGCGCGACGCGCTCGCCAATCTCGGCGACGCGCGCGTTCTCGTCCTCGCCGCCGCCGGGCGCGGCTTCTGCGCGGGGCAGGACCTCAACGACCGCAATGTCGCCCCGGGCGAGCCCGTCGATCTTGGCGAAACCGTTGAGCGCGACTGGAACCCGCTGGTCCGCGCCCTCGCCGCCCTTCCGCAGCCGGTCATCGCGCGCGTCCAGGGCGTCGCCGCCGGCGCCGGCGCCAGCCTGGCGCTCGCCTGCGACCTGGTCATCGCCGGCCGCGCCGCCAAGTTCATCCAGAGCTTCGCCGCGATCGGCCTCGTCCCCGACACCGGCGGCAGCTGGCACCTCACCCGCCACCTCGGCCAGGCCCGCGCCATGGGCCTCGCACTGACCGGCGAGCCCCTACCCGCCGAGCAAGCCGCGGAGTGGGGCCTCATCTGGAAATGCGTCGACCACGATGCGCTCGACAGCGAAGTCGAGGCCCTCGCACAAAAGCTCGCCGCTTTGCCCCCGCTCGGCCTCGCCGCGATCAAGGCGATGGTTCGCACCAGCTGGGACCGCACCCTCGACGCCGAACTCGACCTTCAGCGCGACGAAATGCGCCGCCTTGGCTTCACCCAGGACTATCGCGAGGGCGTCGCTGCGTTTCTGGAAAAGCGGCCGGCGGTGTTCACGGGTCGCTGAACAGTCAGACCCTTAACACCCAGCCCCGCTCATCCTGAGGAGCCGCTGAGCGAAGTCGAAGCGGCGTCTCGAAGGACGCACGGATCCCTCGAGACGGGCCTTCGACGCGCTTCGCTTGCTCAGTCCCTCCTCAGGATGAGCGGGTGTGGGCGGTTCACTAAGCCCCCGCCTTCACGGCAAAGCCCCACGCCGCCCCCGCCAGCATCGGCACGCGCTTGGCCATCTCCGCAGCTTGCGCGTGGCTCGCGGTGCCGTCGATGACGCGCTTCTTGATGCCCTGGACGATGCCCGCCAGGCGGAACAGATTATAGGCGAAGTACCAGTCGAGCTGGCCCGCCACCGGCACCCCGGATCGCGCCGAGTAACGCTCGACCACCTCCTCCAGCGAAGGAATGCCGAGCGCCGGCAAATCGAGTCCTGCCAGCCCCGCGCCGCCGTCCGCCGGCATCATCCATTGCATCGCCAAGTAGGAAAAATCCGCCAGCGGATCGCCGAGCGTCGACAGCTCCCAATCGAGCACCGCGGTCAGCGTCCCGTCGCCGTCGAACAAGGCGTTGTCGATGCGATAATCGCCATGGACGATCGAGGTGCGCGATTGCTGCGGCAGCGTCTCGGGCAGGAAGGCGATCAGCCGCTCCATCTCGGGCACGTAATCGGTCTGCGAGTCGCGATACTGCCGCGTCCAGCGCATCACTTGCCGCTCGAAATAATTGCCCGGCTTGCCGAAGTCGCCGAGCTCCGCCGCGGCGGGGTCGATGTTGTGCAAATCAGCCAAGGTATCGACCAATTGCTCGTACATCCGCCGCCGGGTCGCTGGGTCGAAGTCGGGCAGCGCGCCATCGGCATAGGGCCGCCCGTGCGCCATCTCCATCACGTAGAAGATCGCCCCGATCACCTCGGGATCGCTGCACAAGGCGAACGGCCGCGGCACGGGAAAATCGAGCGGATGAAGCGCGGAGATCAGCCGATATTCGCGGTCGACCGCATGCGCGGACGGCAACAGCTGGCCGAACGGCTTGCGGCGCAGCACATAATCGCCCGAGGCGGCGCTGATGCGGTAGGTCGGGTTGGACTGGCCCGACGGGAACTTGCCCAGTTCGAACGGGCCGCTGAAGCCTTCGACATTGGCCTCGAGCCACTCGCCCAGCGCAGCTTCGTCGATCGCCTGCTCGCTCACCGGTGCTTCTTATACTCCAGCCGGGCGATCGCGCGCCGGTGCACTTCGTCGGGACCGTCGGCGAGCCGCAGCGTGCGGATCGACGCATAAGCATGCGCCAGCCCCGTGTCCGCACTGACCCCCGCCGCGCCATGCGCCTGGATCGCGTCGTCGATGACCTTGAGCGCCATCAGCGGCGCAGCGACCTTGATCATCGCAATCTCGCCCTGCGCCGCCTTGTTGCCCGCGCGGTCCATCATGTCCGCGGCTTTCAGGCAGAGCAGCCGCGTCATTTCGATGTCGATCCGCGCATTGGCGACGCGCTCTTCCCACACGCCCTGCTCCGCAATCGTCTTGCCGAAGGCGGTGCGGCTCATCAGGCGCTTGACCATCAGATCGAGCGCTTCTTCCGCCGCGCCGATGGTGCGCATGCAATGGTGGATTCGCCCCGGCCCCAGCCGCCCTTGCGCAATCTCGAACCCGCGGCCTTCGCCCAGCAGCATCGCCGACCCCGGCAGTTCGACATTGTCGAGCCGGATTTCCATGTGCCCATGCGGCGCGTCGTCATAGCCGAACACCGGCAGGTGGCGCTCGATCGTCACGCCCGGCGCGTCGAGCGGCATCAGCAGCATCGACTGCTGCTTGTGCTTTTCCGCACCCGGATCGGTCTTGCCCATCAGGATCGCGACCTTGGCGCGCGGATCGCCCGCCCCGCTCGACCACCATTTGCGGCCGTTGACGACATAGCCGTTGCCGCGCTTTTCGATCCGGCACTGGATGTTGGTCGCGTCGGATGAAGCGACGTCGGGCTCGGTCATCAGGAAGGCCGAGCGGATCTCGCCGTCCATCAGCGGCTTCAGCCACTCGTCCTTCTGCTCGCGCGTGCCGTAGCGGTTGATGACTTCCATGTTGCCGGTGTCGGGCGCCGAACAATTGAAGGCCTCGGACGCCCACAGGATGCGCCCCATCTCCTCCGCGCACACCGCATATTGCAAATTGCTCAGCCCCGGCCCGTCGAAGGTGAAACTGGCATCGACCGGGGTTGCGCCGTGCGACGGCGGCATGAACAGGTTCCATAGCCCCTCGGCCCGCGCCTGCGTCTTCAGATCCTCGACGACCGGGAGCACCTTCCAGCGCTCGCCATCGCGCTGTTGCGCTTCGTAATCCGCGACGCGCGGGCGGACCTTTTCGTCCATGAAGGCGCGGACGCGGTCGCGCCATTCTGTGTCGGCACTGCCAAGCGTGAAGTCCATCGCGAAGCGCCTATCAGCAACCTTCCGCCGTGGCTATGATCGGGCGGATGGGCAGGCTGCAAGGCAAGATCGCAATCGTCACCGGCGCCGCGTCGGGCATTGGCAAGGCGACGGTGGATCTCTTCCGCAACGAAGGCGCGACGGTCATCGGCGCGGACGCGGTCAAGGGCGCCGACATCCTCGCCGACGCGGGCAGCGAGACCGCGGTCGAAACGCTCATCAAGAACGTCGTCGCCAAGCATGGCGGGCTCGACATCATGTTCGCCAACGCCGGCGTGTCGGGCGGCTTCGCCTCGATCGCCGAACAGACGGCGGAGGATTGGGCGGAGATCCTGCGCGTCAACCTCATCGGCCCGTTCCTCGCGATCAAATATGCCGCGCCCTTCATCCACAAGCGCGGCGGCGGGTCGATCATCTGCACCGCCAGCGTCGCCGGCTTGCGCTCGGGCGCGGGCGGCGCGGCGTATTCGGCGTCCAAAGCCGGCGTCGTGAACCTCGTCCAGACCGCCGCGCAACAGCTCTCGGGCAGCAACATCCGCGTCAACGCCATCTGCCCCGGCCTGATCGAAACCGGGATGACCAAGCCGATCTACGACCTCGCTCGCGATCGCGGCAAAGCCGACCGGCTGGGCGAGCTCAACCCGATGGCGCGCGGCGGCGAACCGATCGAGATCGCCCAGGCCGCGCTGTGGCTTGCGTCGAACGACAGCAGCTACGTCAACGGCAGCGCAATCACCGTCGACGGCGGCCTTGCCAGCAGCCACCCAACCACGCGGCGGTTCGACATAAGGATGCTTTAAAGGGAGGGGCTAGGGCTGGGTGCGGGAAAAGCGCGCGTCAAACAACGCGCTCGCAAAATAGGATTTCGCCTGTCAGTCTCGCGGCCATGACCGTGCTTTCGTCTCGTGATCGGGTCCACCCCGCGCGAAACCGAAGGTCACACCTTAGCGTCCGTTCACAGAGCGGTGAGGGGCGGTCAAACGTCCTTTCGGACGCGAACTTAGTGACTTTCGACGATGCCTCTCTTTAAGGCCGTCATTGCGAGGAGCGCAGCGACGCGGCAATCCGGGCTTGGATCGCTTTGTTCGCAATGACGGGATAAACGCATGAAGACCGCGCAATTGCTCAATTACGAACGCGACCGCTGGATCGCTGGGGACAATCCGGCGGAGATCGTGTCCGCCATCGACGGCGCCCCGGTCGCCACGACCGGGTCGGGCGGGATCGATTTCGGCGCCATGCTGCGCCACGCCCGCGACGTCGGCGGGCCGGCCTTGCGCAGGCTGACCTTCCATGAGCGGGCGCGGATGATCAAGGCGCTCGGCCTGGCGATCATGGCCCGCAAGGAGGAACTGTACGAGCTCAACTATCTGACCGGCGCGACGCGCAAGGACGGCTGGATCGACATCGAAGGCGGCGCCGGCACGCTCTTCTCCTTTTCCTCCAAGGGCCGGCGCGAGCTGCCTGATGCCCACGTCCTGCTCGACGGCCAGCTCGAGGGACTGTCCAAGCAGGGGACCTTCGTCGGCCAGCATATCTACACCTCGCTCCAGGGCGCGGCGGTGCATATCAACGCCTTCAACTTTCCCGTCTGGGGGATGCTCGAAAAGCTCGCGCCGACGATCCTTGCAGGGGTGCCGGCGATCGTGAAGCCGGCCAGCTCGACCGCCTATTTGTGCGAAGCCGCCTTCCGGGTGATGATCGAGGCCGCGGTCCTGCCGCCGGGCGCGATCCAGCTGATCGTCGGCGGAGTCGGCGATTTGTTCGATCACCTCACCGGGCAGGACGTGGTCAGCTTTACCGGCTCGGCCCACACCGCGTCCAAGCTCAAGAGCCACCCGACTGTGATGCGCGAATCGGTCAAGTTCATCGCCGAACAGGACAGCCTCAACGCCTCGCTGCTCGGCCCTGACGCAGCGCCCGGCACGCCCGAATTCGACCTCTTCATTCGCGAGGTGGCGACCGAGATGACGGTCAAGGCGGGGCAAAAGTGCACTGCGATCCGCCGCGCGATGGCCCCTGCCGAGCATCTCGACGCGGTCCAGCAGGCGCTGTCCGAACGGCTGGCGAAGACCAAATTCGGCGACCCCCGTGCCGAGGGCACGCGCATGGGCGCGCTGGTCAGCCTCAGCCAGCGCGACGACGTCTGCGCCCGCATCGCCGAGCTCGAGGCGGCGGGCGCGCGCATCGTCGCCGGCGATCCCGCGGCCGATCCGCCGGTCGCGGGCGGCGCGTTCCTTCCTCCGATCTTGTTGCGCACCGACGATCCGTGGGCGGCGCAGGCGGTGCACGATGTCGAGGCGTTCGGGCCGGTGTCGACCATCATGCCCTATCGCGACCTCGCCGACGCCGTCGCGCTCGCCAATCGCGGCAAGGGCAGCCTGGCATTGTCCTTGTTCACCCATTCGCCCGACGCCGCGCGCGAATTCGTCCAGGGCGCGGCCGCTTTCCACGGCCGGATGCTGGTGCTCAACCGCGACAATGCGGCCGAGAGCACGGGCCACGGCTCGCCGCTGCCCGTCCTTGTCCACGGCGGTCCGGGCCGCGCCGGCGGCAGCGAGGAGATGGGCGGCATCCGTGGGGTCAAGCATTACATGCAGCGCACCGCGGTCCAGTCGACCCCGACGATGATCGCCGCGATCAGCGAGCAATATATCCCCGGCGCGCCCAAGGACTTCCGCGACGGCCACCCCTTCCGCAAGCGGATGAGCGAGCTTCACATCGGCGACACGCTGAGGACCGAAAGCCGCACCGTCAGCGTCGCCGACATCGAGCATTTCGCCGAATTCACCGGCGACAAGTTCTACGCCCACATGGACGAGGAAGCGGCCAAGGCCTCGCCCATCTTCGAAGGCCGCGTCGCCCACGGCTATCTCATCCTCAGCTTCGCCGCGGGCCTGTTCGTCGATCCCGATCCCGGCCCCGTGCTCGCCAATACCGGCCTTGAGAACCTGCGCTTCCTGACCCCGCTCTACCCCGGCGATTCCCTGCGCGTCGAACTGACCGTCCGCTCGAAGTCGCTGAAGAGCGAGGACACCGGCGTCGTCCGCTGGGCGGTTGAAATCTTCAATCAGAAGGACGACCTCGTGGCGACGTACGACCTACTGACCGAAAACGTCCCTTAAAGGAGCAGCGGCACCCTCAAGATGGAAAGCATGGGTGGCGAACTGCGTTTCATGACGCCACAGCCCTTCGCCGGCGAAATGCTGGCGTCGCTTCGGGATATCTCCTCCATTCGTCACTATCCGGCCGGGACCTTCGTTGCCCGGGTCGGCGATCCCCTCGATCGATTTGTCGTCGTCGAGGAGGGCGAGATTGAGGTGGTCGACCCCTACACCAACGAACGTCTGGTTCCGTCCACGCTCGGGCCGGGGCAATTCATGGGCGAGTTGTCGTTCCTCAATGCCGGCAGCGTTACCCTGGCGACACGCGCTGCGGTGGATACCCGCACCCTTGAGGCGCCGCGCGCGGCGATGCTCGATCTGATGGCGCGGGTGCCGGAGATCGGCGATCATGTGCTCACCGTCTTCGCCGCCCGCCGCCGCATGCAGTTCGAAGAGGGGCGAAGTGCGATCAAGCTGATCGGCGCCGACGCCGATCCCGCTATTCAGCGCATCGCCACCTTCCTCTCGCGCAACCGCATTCCTTTTCAGTCCTACGACCTTGACGAGAAAGGCGATGAAGCGCGGGCGGCTTGCACCATTGCGGAGCACAAGCCCGCAGTCATCGTCGGCAAGGGCCATCCGGTCGACGATCCAACCCCGCGCAAGGTCGCGGCCCTGCTTGGCCTCGACCTGTCGACCAGCGATCCCGAACAGTTCGACCTGCTGATCGTCGGTGGCGGCCCGGCCGGCGTCGCCGCCGCCGTTTATGCCGGGTCGGAAGGGCTGAAGGCGCTGGTGATCGAAGATTCGGCGATCGGCGGGCAAGCGGGCACCAGCAGCCGGATCGAAAACTACATGGGCTTTCCGACGGGCATTTCGGGCACCGACCTCATTTTCCGCGGGCAGGTGCAGGCAATGAAGTTCGGAACCCGCTTCGCCATGCCCCGCGCCGTGCGCCGGCTCGAAAAGGCAGGGGACGGCTTTTGCGCGACGCTCGATGGCGGCGACACCCTGTGCGCCCGCGCCGTGCTGGTGGCGACCGGTGTCCAGTATCGGCGGCTGCCGGTACCGCGGATCGCGGAGTTCGAAGGCGCAGGCGTCTATTATGCCGCGACCGAGATGGAGGCGCGCTTTTGCCGCGAGACCGAAGCGGTGGTTGTCGGCGGCGGCAACTCCGCCGGCCAGGCCGCGATGTACCTGTCGCGTTTCGCCAACCACGTGCACGTCGTGGTTCGGGGCGGAAGCCTTGCCAGTTCGATGAGCGCCTATCTCCGCTCGCGCCTTGAAGCCGATCCGCGAATCTCGATCCACTATGGGGCGCAGCTCGCCGGCCTGGAGGGCGCACAACATCTCTCGGCCATCCGGCTGACGACGCCCGATGGCGAACGGACACTGCCCTGCTCGGCCCTGTTCCTGATGATCGGCGCGCAGCCGAATACCGGCTGGCTGTCCGGCCTTGTCGACCTCGACAGCAAGGGGTTCGTGAAGACCGGCGCTGCGGCCGGCGTCGCCAGCGATTTCCAGACCTCGCAGCCCGGCATTTTCGCGGTCGGCGACGTGCGCGCCAACTCGGTCAAGCGCGTCGCCTCGGCGGTTGGCGAAGGATCGGTCGTGGTCAGCGCGATCTGGTCGCACCTCGACGATGCCGCGCAACACGCAGCGCTGTCAGTCGTTGAAAGCCTCGTCCAGCAGGAGAGCGGAAGATGAAGATCAGCGATGTGATGACGCGCGACGTCCAGACGATCCAGCCCGATCAGACCGCGCAGGAAGCGGCTCGGTTCATGGTCAGCACCGACGCGGGGTCGATTCCCGTGACGGAGGGCGATCGCCTGATCGGCATGATCACCGACCGCGACATTGCGGTACGCGGCGTGGCCGAGGGCCGTGGTCCCGACACCAAGGTGCGCGATCTGATGACTGACGGAATCGTCTGCGCCGGAATCGACGAGGACGTCGACACGGTCGCGCAGAAAATGAGCGACGCGCAGGTGCGCCGTCTGCCGGTCGTCGACGGGGAGCAGAAGCTGTGCGGCATCGTCAGCCTCGGTGATCTTGCGCGCGAGAGCGAAGGCGAGGCGGCGCACGAGGCGCTTGAAGGCGTCAGCCAGCCGGGTGGCCAGCCGCGATAAGGGTCAACGGGCGGCGATCTCGCCGATCGCGCGATTGACGATCTGTGCGTCGGTCGCCGGGTCCTGACGCTCGGCGATGAGCCGCGCCGCGGCCTTGGCGGCGGCGTCGGCCGCCGTGGCGCGCAGCTGCTCGACCGCGGACCGTTCCTCGGCGGCGATCTTGTCCTCGGCCATGCGCGTGCGGCGCGCGATCAGCGCCTCGGCGTCGGTCTTGGCCTTGGCGATGATTTCGTCCGCCTCATGCTGGGCGCGCTCCATCAGCGCCTTGCGGTCCTTGTCGACCGCCTTGGACTTCTTTTCATATTCGGCCTTGAGCGCCTCGGCTTCCTTGCGCAGCGTCTCCGCTTCGTCGAGCTGATCGCGGATCACGGCGATCTTGCTGTCGAGCGCGCGGCCGATAGCGCCGGGCACCTTCTTCCAGATCATGATCGCGATGACCGTGAGCATCGCGAGGCCGATGAACATCGGCGCGGTCAGGAAGCCGAATGCCGTCGGCGCGCCATGCGCTGCTTCGCCGGCTTCGACGGCGGCGGCGATTAGAAGACCCTCAGACATTGAGCTCAGCCTTTACCGCAGCAGCGGCGTCCGTCTTGTCGACCTTGATGCCCGTCAGGCGCCCGACCATGTCCTGCGCGGCTTCGGCGGCGACCGTTTCGATTTCGGCCCGCGCCGCCGTCAGCGCGTCGCGGATCTTGGCTTCGGCAGCGTCGACCTTGAGGCCGATCTTGTCCGCCGCCTTGCGCACCTTGTCTTCGGTCTGGCGAGCACTTTCCTGGCGCGCGTCCTGCGCCAGCTTTGCCGCCTCGGCCCGGGCGGCGTCCATGCGCGCACGCCAATCGGCTTCCGTCTTCTCCGCAGCCTCGCGCGCGGCCTGCGCCCGCTCGAGGTCGTCGGAGATCTTCTTCTCGCGGGCTTCGACCGTCGACTGGATCTTCGGCACCATCCCCCGCCCGATGACGAAGTAGATGAACCCGAACACGATCAGCAGCCAGAACAGCTGCGAGAAGAAGATTTCGGAGAGCTGATTGATCTGAGGCATGGCGCCTAGCCTTCGCTCTTAGGCGCTCGGCGGCGCGTAGAGGATGATCATCGCAACGGCGAACGCGATCAGGCCGAGAAGCTCGGCGGCCGCGAAGCCGATGAACAGGCGGCCCTGCTGGCCGTCGGCCGCCGCGGGGTTGCGCAGCGCGCTCTCAAGGAACGAGCCGAACACGTTGCCCACGCCGATGGCGGCGGCGCCAACGCCGATCGCGGCGAGGCCGGCGCCGATCACCTGTGCGGAAGTCAGATCCATTGGAAACTCCTCTTGTCCAAAACTCTAGTGAAGGTTGATTGCGTCGTTGAGATAAAGGGTCGTCAGAAGCGCGAACACATAGGCCTGGATTGCGCAGACCAAGAGCTCGAGCGCGCTGACGAAGATGATGAAGAGCAGGCTGAGGATGCCGACGCCCCAACCCATCGGGCCGCCGTTGAAGCCGCTGACGATGAAGCTGCCGAACACTTCCATCAGGATGTGCCCGGCAATCATCGCGACGAACAGTCGCAGCCCAAGGCTGAATGGACGCACCATGAAGGAGATGAACTCGATCAGGAAGATGAGCGGCACCATCACTGCTGGCGTGCCGTGCGGCACGAACAGCGAGAAGAAGTGGAGGCCGTGCTTGGCGAAGCCGACGATCAGCACGATCGAGAAGCTCAAGACCGCGAGGACGCCAGTGATGCTGAAGTGGCTGGTGGTGGTGAACTGGTGCTGCCCGGGAATGATCGACAGCGGGAACAGGCCGAGCAGGTTCGCGGTCAGGATGAATACGAACAGCGAGAAGATGTAGGGCATGAACGCCTTTCCCTTGGGCCCGATGTTCACCTTGACCATGTCGTCGATGAAGCCGGTGACGCCCTCGACCGCCATCTGCCAGCGGCCCGGCACAAGCTCACGGCGCATGCCCATTGCCATGAAGCCGAAGATCAGCACCAGGGCGATCATCAGCCAGGCGGAGCTGTTGGTAAAGCTGAGGTCGTAACCACCGATGTTCAGCGGAACCAGCGGTTCCACCGTGAACTGATGCATCGGGTCGATCTTGCCTTCGGCGGCCACTGCGCTTGCTACCTCTTCTTACCGGCGCTGCCGGATTTGGTGATTCGCATCACGTTCCGCAGACCGACACCGAACCCGAAGAACAGCATCAGCAGCAGGAACAACGGAAAAGTCCGGTAGCCGGCAAGAGCCGCCAGGCTGTCCAGACCCCATCCGATCACTGCCCCGCCAACCGGAGCGCCGACCAGATGGCCAAAGGCCTGCTGCGCAATCCGGGTGGCCGGGTTGGGCTGCACGACTTCGGTCCGCTTGGCTTCCGCCTGCTGCAAGCGATCGAGCCGCTCATCGAGCGATTCGAGCCGTGCATCTGGTGGAAGCTTCGAAACCTCGGCTTCTTCATCCTCTGCCATGCTTCACTCCTGTGCGTCGCCCCGCTGGAGAACAGGGCCTGCTCGGGACGAAAAACATGGCGGCGAACGAGCCCGCCAAGGCGCGGCCCCTTTATGAACCGGACCGACGATAGTCAACCGCGCGTGCGGCGCCGTCCGTCGTCAGGCGCGGCAATAATCCGGGATCGGCGCCGCTTGGCCCGGCGCGCGGCGGCGCCAGACGCGATCCGCCAACATATAGGCCTCCCCACGCGAACCCGCGCAAGCAGCTGGCAGCCCGCCGTGATCCCCACTTCCCCCGGGCTCACGCCACGGCTGGTGGCGAGGTTGCTGTACAATGTGCGGCGCTGGATATTGATCGTCGCCACCTGGCTTCGCACGGCAGATGATGGCGGTGAGGCTACGCCGACGAAGCCGTCGTACCGTTCCCCCACGACCCCCGCCGCGCGGGCGGCGTCGACCGCCGGCGTTTGCGCTATCGCCGCCGTCGCTACGGCGACAAATACGGCGCCGAGCGCCAAGCCCCGAATCATTGCCGCGGCCTCTCCGGAAAGGCCTGCGGGTTCTGCTGGATGAGCTGCTCGACATCCCGCTGGAGGCGCACCAGCACTTCCTGCCGGATATTGACGTTGAGGTTGATCTCGATCGGTTTCTCGGGCGCCTTCAGGGAAATGCATCCGCCAAGCGGCGCGGCGAGCGCGGCTGCGGCAAGCAATCGGCTGGGTTTCATGGCTTTCATCTCTCGGTTGGGGGTGGCGCGGTTTCGACCTGTTCATCGACAGGTGTCTGGGTTTGGGTTTGTTGCTCTTCGATGCGGCGGACCTCGGTCGCAATGCCGGGGATGTCCTCAAGTGGGCGCGGAAGGACATCGCCGATGACCTGCCGCGGGTCGCGGATCGACTTGGCGGTGGCAATCAGCGCGCGGAATGGCCCGGTGATGTTGACGTTGAGCTTGAGCGGGATGCGCGCCAGCAAGCCGCGGATGAAGCGCTGGGTCGAGGTCGACTGGCCGATCGCCACGCCCTCGATCGCCAGGCGCGCGGCGAATTCGCCGGCGAGATCGCCATCAAGGCGGATGATCATCGATTCGAAGCGCAGGTCGCGAAGCGCGTTGAAAGCGATATTGCCCATCGTCCCCAAATTCGCGCGATTGACCTCCCCGACATAAGCGAGCGAGCCGCCGCCGGGGCGTGAGTCGAGCCGGCCGCCGACGATCCGCCCGCCATCTTCGTCGAAGATCATCGGCAGCACGCCATCGAAGGTGCCGGTCGCCTGGAGGCCTGGGAAGTTGAGCGTGCGGACGAAGGTGTTGGCGTCAAGCCCGACGACCTCGAACGTCAGACGCTTGGCGGTCGGGCGCGCAAAATTGATCACCGTTTCCTGAAGAATCAGCCGCCCGCCCATGAACGGCCATTCGCCGCGCTCGATCCGCACCAGCTTGTTGGGTAGCAACTGATACCGCAACGTCCCGTTCTCGACGAGGATGCCCGGGTTGATTGAACCGATGGTCGCGACCTGGTTCGGCGCGGTTTCAAGCTTGAGCAGGTCCGTGAAACGAACGGTTGTGGCCAGGCCCGTCACCGGACCGAACGGCGCCGCCAGATCCATGCCCGCAGTGCTGAATTCGCCGGTCGATGTGACCCGGCCGCCCGGCGCCCAGTCGATCCGCCCCTGCCCGGTGACCGTGCCGCGGACGAGGGCAATGACGCTTTCGGTCAAGCGGGTCAGTTCCGACGGCTGAAGGCCAGGGCCAAAGGTGATGCCGGGGACGTTGAGGTCGGCGTGCCCGCGTTGCGCGGCGAGGCTGTGTTCGATCGATACGTCGGCGACGCGCGTGCCCGTTGGCGGATGACGAAGCGCGCCGTTGGCGCGGACCAGGCCATCGATCAGGGTCAGCTGCAGATCGTCCCCGCGCAGGGGGTAGAAGCGCGGATTGGCGTCGCGGTCGGACACCGTGCCGGCGGCGTTGACGCGGATGTCGCCATCCTTGACGTACCAGCGGCCTGACGCATCGCTGAGCAAGATCGGCACATTGCCGATGGTCGAGCGCGCGCCGGCGAAATTGCCACTCGTCCCCACGCCCGCGAACGACCCGGTGAGGCGGTTCGCGTCGATGACCAGCGGGGTCGCCGAGCGGCCAAGACGGAAGTTGAGGTTGCTTGCTGCAAATTCATCGCCCGTGATCTGCGCGCCCGCCGCGCGGAACGTGAAGGGCGAGTTGCCGAGCCGCCCGCCAAGATAGGGGCTGTTGACCCGCGCGCGCGTGAGGACTGGCCCATTCGGTGCCTTGGAGATTATTGCCGGCCCCACCGGGCAGACCGGCAGGCGCGACCGGTCGAGGCGCAACGTGCCGATTTGCAGAAGGTCGAAGCTGACGACCTGGCAGGTGGTTCCGAAGGCGAAACTGCCGCCCTGCCCGACGCGGCCGCTGATCGGCACGCGCAGCGCCTGGACCCGACCGTCGGGGAACGGCCCGTCGAGCTGCGCCGTGGTGCTGACCGCCGTCGCGCCGCCAGGCAGCGGGCCAAAGCGGATCGGCGTTAGCGCAAGCCGCTGGCCGCGCGCGCTGTACGGCGCGATCTCGGCGACCCCGCTCATCGGGCCGCCGACCTTGGCCTGGCGCAGGCTGACGCGACCGCTGGGCAAGCCGCCGCCGCCCATTTCGATATTGCCGTCGATGCGCAGGCCGTTCTGCGGCCAATAATAAGTGATGCCTGTGCCGCCGGCGACGCGCGCGCGGGCGCCGCCCGGACCGCGCACGTCGGCAGTATCGATTCGCGCCGCGCCGCCGCCGGGGAAGTTGACCACGCGGATCGTCCCCGTTGCGTCGAAATTGCGCACGGTGCGCTTGATGGCGTCGCCAATCGCGGTGGTGATCGGCCCAAGCGGCGTACTCGCCGCGGCGGCAAGCGGCCCGTTGACCGCCGCCAGCATCGATTCATCGAGCCGCGCACTATTGGCGGCGACATCACCGACCATGCTGAAGGTGCCGCCTTGCGCGCCCAGGCGATAGGCGCCGTCGAGACGCGTGCGGTCCGCATAGATGGTGCCCAGACGCGATTGCCGCGCCGACAGCCGCACCTCGCCTCGCACGTCTTCCAGCGGTCCCTTGTACGTCAGCTCGCCGGCGAAGGCGGACAGGCCGTTGGCGCCGGCGACGAGGGTCTGGATCGCCATCCGCCCGCGCCCGTCGACGCGAGTAAAGGATTCGTTGAAGCTGGCGGTCGCGTCGAAGCGCGGCGCGGCAATATCGAAGCGGCTGGCGGGGCAGACGAAGCGGTCGAGCGTCACGGGCCCGTCGATGCCGGGCCGCCGCGCAACCACCGCCACCGCGACGTTCGCGCGCACATTGGTCGCGGCGCAGCGGCCCGGCACCAGTCGCGGACTGGTCAGGGCGGCGCGGCCCTTGAAGCCCCCGCTAAGCCGCCCCGACCCCTGCAGCGCGACGCCGACCGGGCCGAACGGCGTCACCAGTGCGATACTGCTGTCGGCGACGTCGAGAACGAAATTGGGCAGCTGGAACGGCTTGTCACTGGGCGGCGGGAGCAATTTGTCGACCTGGCCGAACCGCACCCGGCCGCCGGTCAGGCGTCCGCGCAAGCGTACTCCGCGGGCAACGATGCGATAAACTTCGAAGCTGCCGTTCCACTTCAGCCGCATCTGGATCTGCGCATAGCGCGCGATGAGGTCGGGCCGCAGCGGATCGCCGATGACGAGATTGCTGACTTCCTGCGTGCGAAAGCCGACGCGGTCGAGCGAATAGGTCGCCTGCACGCCGCGCCGCTCGAATTCGCGCTTCAGATATTCGGTGGCGATCGGCCGCCGCTGGACCCACACCAGGGCGATCGCAATGGCGAGCAGGACGAGGATACCGAGCGAAATCATCCCGATCGCGCGCGCCCAGGGGCGGCGACGGACGATGATGGTCTCCTCCGGTTCCTGGTTGCTCCGCCGATCGCTCATGAACGTAGTTCAACCCCCGCCAGCGGGGACCGTTCCAGCGGCGGCATGAACGCGCCGCGGCTGTTGCCCCCGCGACACTTCCCCGCCCCGCGCGCGGCGACTAGGAAGGGGACGCTCGGACGGTCGCAAAGGGGGCGGCGTTGCACGGGCGCGCATCCAAAACGGAACCATCGGATCTTGCAAGCGGCCATCGCGCGCGCCTGCGCCAGCGGCTGCTCGACGCGGGCCCGGACGGCTTCCACGATTATGAGCTGATCGAATATCTGCTGACGCTGACGATCCCCCGCGTCGACACCAAGCCGCTGGCGAAGCGGCTGATCGACAGTTTCGGCGGGGTCGGGCCGTTGCTCGAGGCCAGCCCCGACACGCTGCGCCGCGAGGGCGTGTCCGATGCCGCGATCGCCGCGCTGCAGATCGCCCGCGCGGCCGCGCTGCGCTTGCTCGAGGTACGCGTCGAGGGCCGGCCGATCCTGTCGAGCTGGGACGCGCTGGGCGATTACCTTCACGCCGCAATGGCGCATGCGCGGGTCGAGGAAGTGCGGATCCTGTTCCTCAACTCGAAGAACATGCTGATCGCCAATGAGGCGCTGTGGCAGGGCTCGGTCGATGAGGCCTCGGTCCACGTCCGCGAAGTTATCGCCCGCGCCATTGCGCTTGGCGCCACCGCGCTGATTATTGTTCACAACCACCCTAGCGGCGACCCGTCACCGTCGAGCCAGGACATTCGCCTGACCAAGGACCTCGTCGAAGCCGGCCGCCACATGAAGATCGCCATCCACGACCACGTCATCGTCGGCGCGCAAGGCCGAACGAGCATGCGCGCGATGGGGCTGATTTAGGGCTTATCCGGCGCGAAGTGGGATGAGCTTGAATTTCCGTGCGGCGTAAAGCGGTACGATCACCGACAGCGCGATCCCGGCCAACGAGCAGAAGCCGAGCCACAGCGCCATCCATGCCCCGCCCGATAGATACATGCCGTAAAGCACCGGCACGGCAAGGACGAGGCCGCGGATTTCGTTGGCGACCAGCGCCACGAATCCGACCTTCAGCAGGGCCGCGCCGAGGATCGAGAGGAACTCGCTCATGGCGGCCTTGTCGCAGAACGAGGTAACCAATCGGTTTAAACGGCGACGAATTTGCGACTTTTTTCCGCCCCTGCTAGCCGCCCGAGCATATGATCCCGCGCTATTCCCGTCCCGAAATGACGGCCATCTGGTCGGCCGAGAACCGCTATCGCATCTGGTGGCAGATCGAAGTCTTCGCCGCGGAGGCGATGGGCAAGATCGGCATGATCCCGGCCGAGGACGCACGGACGATCCGCGCCGCCTATGACGCGGATGCGCTGGGCGAGATCGATATCGACGCGATCGACGCGATCGAGGCGGTGACCAAGCATGACGTGATCGCCTTCCTGACCTGGGCCGGCGAGAAATTGGGGCCGGAGAAGCGCTGGCTGCACCAGGGCATGACCAGCAGCGACGTGCTCGACACCACGCTCGCCGTGCAGCTGAAGCAGGCCGCCGACCTGCTGATCCGCGAGCTCGATGTGCTGCTCGAGGTCCTGAAGCGGCGGGCCGAAGAGCATAAACTCACGCCCACGATCGGCCGCAGCCATGGCATCCACGCTGAGCCGACGACGTTCGGGCTCAAGCTGGCGCAAGCCTACGCCGAATTCGCGCGCAACCGCACGCGACTGGTCGCCGCGCGCGACGATGTCGCGACCTGCGCGATCTCCGGCGCGGTCGGCACCTTCGCCAACGTCCCGCCCGAGGTCGAGGTGCATGTCGCGGCCGAACTCGGCCTGGCCGTTGAGCCGGTGTCGACGCAGGTCATCCCGCGCGACCGCCATGCCATGTTCTTCGCAACGCTCGGCGTCATTGCCTCATCGATCGAGCGGCTGGCGACCGAGGTCCGCCACCTCCAGCGCACCGAGGTGCTTGAAGCCGAGGAATATTTCTCGCCCGGCCAAAAGGGCAGCTCGGCGATGCCGCACAAGCGCAATCCGGTGCTTACCGAAAATCTCACCGGCCTCGCCCGCATGGTGCGCAGCTACGCGCTGCCGGCGATGGAGAACGTCGCTTTGTGGCATGAGCGCGACATCTCGCACTCGTCGGTCGAGCGCTACATCGGCCCCGACGCGACCATCACGCTCGACTTCGCGCTTGGGCGTTTGACCGGCGTGATGGACAAATTGCTTGTCTACCCTGAGCGGATGCAGAAGAACCTCGACCGCATGGGCGGGCTGGTCCACTCCCAGCGCGTCCTGCTCGCGCTTACGCAGGCTGGCCTCAGCCGCGAGGATTCCTACTCACTTGTCCAGCGCAACGCGATGAAGGTGTGGGAATCGGACGGCCAGCTATCGCTTCTCGAACTGCTCAAGGGCGATGACGAGGTGCGCGCGCGCTTGTCGGATAGTGAGTTGGCGAAGCTGTTCGACCTCGATCATCACCTGAAGCATGTCGACACCATCTTTGCGCGGGTCTTCGCCGCGCAATGAGCAAGCCGAAAATTCAATCCGCCGGCTTCCTGCTTGAGCTGTCGCACGACTGGTTGATCCTCGGCGCATCGGAAAATGCGCATGCGTTCCTCGGCGAATATCACCAGCGACTGATCGGCGAGCCTCTATCCAACTTCACGCTGGCGCAACCGCTTCACGATTTGCGCAACAGCCTGTCGCGCCAGCGCAGCAGCAGTGGTGTTGCGCGCGCCTATCGCATTCGCCTGTTCGACGATCCGCGCTGGTTCGACATTGCCTTCCAGCTGCGCGAAAGCACCATCCTGCTCGAAGGATTGCCGAGCAGCGATGCGGGCTTCGGCGAATATCTGGGGTCGGTCGGCCGACTGCTTGAACGGCTTCCGACCGATCGGCGGCAATCGGCGATGGAGGGCGCGGCGCGCTGCATGCGCGCGCTGACCGGTTACGACCGCGTCGCACTGACGGTCGGCGGCGACCGCGTCGAAAGTAGCCGCGGCAAGCTTCCCTCGCTCAGCGTCGAGGGCGATCTTCCGCAGATCGTCGCGGACTCTGCAACCGAAGCCGTCGCCATTTTTCCGAATGGTGGAGGCGAGGATGCTGGCCATGCGCTCCTTCGCGCCCCCACTGCAGCGCAGGCCGGGGCGTTGCGCGATGCGGGGACGCATTCGCTGCTGCGCGTGCCCGTGATCCGCGGCGAGCAGGCGATTGGCGAATTCCTGTGCGATTGCCGCACGCCGCAGCCGGCGTCGTTCGAACGGCACGCGGCCGCCGAATTGTTCGCGCAGATGCTTGGGATGCTGCTGCCCGGCTAACCGCCGAGCGCGTCGCGGATGCGGCTGAAGAAACCTTTGGCCGCAGGACATTCGTCACCCGTCTCGGTCGCGCGAAACTCCTCGAGCAGCTTCTTCTGCTTGGATGACATGCGCGTCGGCGTTTCGACAAGAATGCGCGCGATCAGATCGCCACGGCCACGCCCGTTGAGCACGCTCATGCCTGCGCCGCGGTGCCGCAATTGCTCGCCCGACTGCACGCCGGCGGGGATCTTGATCTCGACCGTATCGCCATCGACGCCGGGCAGGCTGATCGCTCCGCCCAAGGCCGCGGTGGTGAAGCTGACTGGGCATTCGGCGATGAGCGTCGTGCCTTCGCGGGCGAAGATCGGGTGGCGCTTCATGTGCACGAAGATGTAGAGGTCGCCGCTGGCCGCGCCGCGCATGCCCGTCTCGCCCTCGCCCCCGACACGGATGCGCGTGCCATCATCGACGCCGGCGGGAATCTTGACCGACAGGCTGCGCTTGGTGACCGCACGGCCTTCGCCGTCGCATGACGGGCAAGGATCGGTGATCACCTCGCCGCTGCCGCGGCAGGTGGGGCAGCCGCGTTCCACCACGAAAAAGCCTTGCTGCGCGCGGACCTTGCCCATGCCGTTGCAGGTCGTGCAGGTGCTGGCGCAATTGTCGGAGCGCGTGCAGCCCCGGCCGCCGCAATTCTCGCACGCCGCAAGCGCGTTGATAGTGATCGTCTTTTCGGCCCCGCTGAACGCTTCCTCAAGCGTCATTTCCAGGTCGTAGCGCAGGTCGGCGCCGCGCGCGGCGTTCTGCCGCTGCCCGCGCGGATCCATGAACTCCCCGAAGATGGTCGAAAAGATATCCGAGAAGCCGTTGAAGCCGGCGTCGCCGAACGGGTCGCCGCCGCCATTTTGGAAGGCCGCGGTGCCGAACCGGTCGTAGGCCGCGCGCTTCTGCGGATCCTTGAGGACGTCATAAGCCTCGTTGATCGCCTTGAAGTGCGCTTCGGATTGCTTGCAGCCGTTCCTGCGGTCGGGGTGGTGTTCCTTCGCCAGGCGGCGATAGGCGGCCTTGATGGTTGCGTCGTCCGCACCGCGCGCGACGCCAAGCAGCTGATAATAATCCTGCTCGACCATCAGGCCCCCCTACGAGCGGATGCCGGCGGTGCAGCCGGCATCGCTCAGCCCTTCTGTTCGTCGTCGACTTCGGAAAATTCGGCGTCGACGACGTCCTCGTCCGCGGGCTTGGCCTCCGCCGTCTCGCCGTCCGGCGCGGCAGCGCCTTGCGCCTGCTCCTGCTGCGACTTGTACATCGCCTCGCCGAGCTTCATCGCCGCCTGGGCGAGCGCATTGGTCTTTTCGCTCATCTGGTCGGCATCACCGCCTTCGACCGCCGTCTTGGCCTCGGCCAGTGCGGTTTCGATCTCGGTCTTGACCTCGGGCGCAACCTTGTCGCCGTGCTCCTGGAGCTGCTTCTCGGTCGTGTGGATGAGGCTTTCGGCGTTGTTCTTCGCCTCGGCCGCAGCGCGCCTTTTCTTGTCCTCGTCGGCGAACTGCTCGGCCTCCTTGACCATCTTTTCGATGTCTTCGTCCTTGAGGCCGCCCGATGCCTGGATGCGGATTTGCTGTTCCTTGCCGGTGCCCTTATCCTTGGCACTGACGTTGACGATGCCGTTGGCGTCGATGTCGAAGGTGACTTCGATCTGCGGCACGCCGCGCGGCGCGGGCGGAATACCCTCCAGGTTGAACTGGCCGAGCAACTTGTTGTCGCGCGCCATTTCACGCTCGCCCTGGAAGACGCTGATGGTCACCGCATTCTGGTTGTCCTCGGCGGTCGAGAACACCTGGCTCTTCTTGGTCGGGATCGTGGTGTTGCGGTCGATCAGGCGCGTGAACACGCCGCCCAACGTCTCAATGCCGAGCGACAGCGGCGTGACGTCGAGCAGGAGCACGTCCTTGACGTCGCCCTGCAGGACACCGGCCTGGATCGCCGCGCCCATCGCAACAACCTCGTCCGGATTGACGCCGGTGTGCGGATCGCGGCCGAAGAATTCCTTCACCCGCTCGCGCACGCGCGGCATGCGCGTCTGGCCGCCGACCAGGACGACTTCGGAAATATCCTTGGCATCGACGCCCGCATCCTTGAGCGCCTTCTGGCACGGCTCGATCGTACGCTCGATCAGATCCTCGACCAGCTTTTCGAGGTCGGCACGGGTCAGCGTCTCGACCAGGTGAAGCGGGGTCGTCGCGCCGCCTTCCATGCGCGCGGTGATGAACGGCTGGTTGATTTCGGTCGATGCCGCCGACGACAGCTCGATCTTTGCCTTTTCGGCGGCTTCCTTGAGCCGCTGCAGCGCGAGCCGGTCGGTGCGAAGGTCGATATTTTCCTTCGCCTTGAAGCGGTCGGCAAGGTGATTGACGATGCGCGCATCGAAATCCTCACCGCCGAGGAAGGTGTCGCCGTTGGTCGACTTCACCTCAAACACGCCATCGCCGATTTCGAGGATCGAGACGTCGAAGGTACCGCCGCCAAGATCGTAGACGGCGATCGTCTTGCCGTCCTGCTTGTCGAGGCCATAGGCCAGCGCGGCGGCGGTCGGCTCGTTGATGATGCGCAGCACTTCGAGGCCCGCGATCTGGCCGGCGTCCTTGGTCGCCTGGCGCTGCGCGTCGTTGAAGTAAGCGGGGACAGTGATGACCGCTTGGGTCACCGGCTCGCCGAGATAGGCTTCGGCGGTTTCCTTCATCTTCTGCAGGATGAAGGCGCTGATCTGCGAGGGCGAATAATCCTTGCCGCCCGCCTGCACCCACGCATCGCCATTGGCGCCCTTGACGATCTTGTAGGGCACCAGTTCGGTGTCCTTCTTGGTGATCGGGTCATCGTAGCGGCGGCCGATTAGGCGCTTCACCGCGAAGATGGTGTTATCGGGATTGGTGACCGCCTGGCGCTTGGCCGGCTGTCCGATCAGTCGCTCGCCATCCTTGGTGAACGCGACCGTCGACGGCGTCGTGCGCGCGCCTTCCGTGTTTTCGATGACCTTGGGCTTGCCGCCTTCCATAACCGCGACGCAGCTATTGGTCGTGCCCAAGTCGATGCCGATGACCTTGGCCATGGTTTCTCTACCCTCTCTTCAGCCCCACTCGGCCCCATATCAACGGCAGCCGAAATGTTGATTTTCAGAGAGGGATATAGGTGGCCGTTCCGGGTCAACAAGGGCGGACGGAACCCCTCAGAGCATCGCCATCCCGCCGTTGACGTGCAACGTCTGCCCGGTGACGTAGCCGGCTTCCATGGACGCAAGGTAGACAACCGCCGCGCCAATATCGTCACCGCTCCCCATCGCGCCCAGCGGGATCCTCGACAGAATCGCTTCACGTTGCTGGTCATTGAGCGCGTCGGTCATCGCCGAGGTCATGAAACCCGGCGCAATGGCGTTGGCGGTCACGCCGCGGCTGGCGAGTTCCTGCGCCACCGACTTGGTCATGCCGATCAGCCCTGCCTTGGAGGCGACGTAATTGGCCTGACCCGGATTGCCGGTCACGCCCACGACGGAGGTGACCGAGATGATGCGGCCGAAGCGCGCTTTCATCATCGGCTTGGCGGCCGCGCGCATTAGGCGGAAGGCGGCTTCGAGATTGATGCGGATGACATCCTCAAACTCTTCGTCCTTCATGCGCATCAGGAGGTTGTCGCGCGTCACGCCCGCATTGTTGACGAGGATGTCGAGCTTGCCGAGCGCCTCCACCGCTTGCGGGACGAGTTGGTCGACCGCCGCACCGTCGCCGAGATTGCACGGCAGCGCGACATGGTCGCCGCCGAGGCCGGCGCGAAAGCTCTCGAGCTTGTCGGCATTGCTGCCCGACACCGCCAGCCGCGCGCCCTGACCGGCCAGCGCCCTGGCGATCGCGCTCCCCAGACCGCCCGACGCGCCCGTCACCAGCGCCGTCATCCCGCTGAGGTCGAACATCATGCAATCTCCTTCGCAAGCGCGTCGACATCCTCGATCTTCACCACGCTCGTTACCTTCACGTCGGGTGCGATGCGCTTGACCATCGGGCCGAGCACCTTGCCGCCGATTTCGACGAATTCCTCGACGCCCGCCGCCGCCATGTTGGCAATGCTTTCCCGCCAGCGAACCATGCCCGTGACCTGCTCGACCAGCTGGTTGCGGATCGAGTCCGGATCGCGCGTCGGCGCGGCGGTGACGTTGGCGAATAGCGGCACCGCCGGATCGCCAAGAACCTCGTAGGAAAGCGCGTCACCCATCGCGTCCGCCGCGGGCTGCATCAACGAGCAGTGAAAAGGCGCGGACACGGGCAGCTGGACGGCGCGCTTGGCACCCATTTCCTTCGCCATACCGATCGCCCGCTCGATCGCACCCGCGTGGCCCGACAGCACGACCTGGCTCGGGTCGTTGTCATTGGCGACATCGCAGACTTCGCCCTGCGCGGCGGCCTCGGCAATCTTCCTGGCGAGCTCGAGGTCGGCGGCCAGCAGCGCCGCCATTGCGCCCACCCCGACCGGCACCGCGGCCTGCATGGCCTTGCCGCGGATCTTCAGCAGCTTGGCCGTGTTGGCGAGCGCGAACGTCTCTGCCGCGCACAGCGCCGAATATTCGCCGAGGCTGTGACCGGCGACGAAATGCGCGACGTCGGGCAAGCGTACGCCCATCGTCCGAAGCACCGCGATCGAATGCGCCATGATCGCCGGCTGCGCATTTTCGGTGAGCTTGAGCTCGTCGTCGGGCCCCTCGCGCATCAGCCGGAACAGGCTCTGGCCGAGCGCCTCGTCGACCTCGTCGAACACGTCCCGCGCCGCGCGGCTCGCGCCGGCGAGCGCCGCGCCCATGCCGACCGCCTGGCTGCCTTGCCCCGGAAAAATGAATGCGCGCATGCGGTCCCCTGTTCGTCTAGCGTGGCGTGCCGACTAGGACGCGGGGCGCCGAAATCCAAGGGGGGCGGAATGCAAAGGACTGGCGAGCGACAACTCGGGCCGTGGATGACCACGGCGTTCGTCGTCGGAGGGATGATTGGCGCGGGCATCTTCATGCTGCCTGCCAGTCTCGCGCCCTATGGCCGCAATGCGCCGATCGCGTGGGTCGTCAGCGGCCTCGGCGCGGTCGCACTTGCGTTCGCACTTTCTTCGCTCGCCCGCCGCTCTGGCGGGGGACATGGCATGCAAGCGCATGTCGAAGCCGCCTTGGGACCAACCTTTGGTTTTCTCGCGGGCTTCTCTTTCTGGGTCTCGGTATGGGTGTCCAACGCCGCCGTCGGGATCACCGGCGCCTCCGCGCTTGCGCGGATTGTCCCCGCGCTGTCCGGGGAAACTTCAATTCTGCTCGTCGCTGCCGGGTTCATCCTGTTCCTGGCGATCGTCAATGCCCTTGGCGCCGTAGTCAGCGGACGGTTCGCGGTGGCGACGACGTTGATCAAGCTCACTCCTCTAGTTGGGGTGCTCGTTCTGGCCGGCGCATTCACCGCCGAAGGCCAGCCGATGGCTCCCTTGGCGGTGATGCCGGTTACCTTCGACAATATCGCGGGCGCTTGCGCCATTGCCCTGTTCGCGTTGCTCGGTTTCGAAACCGCGCTCGCCCCCGTCGACAAGATCCGCAACCCACAGCGGACAATTCCCTTGGCGATGATCGGCGGCACCGCCTTCGTCGCTACTCTTTACCTGCTCACGACGTCCGCAATTGCAGGACTTGTCCCGGCCGAGCAGCTTGTCGAGTCGAAAGCCCCTTCGCCGACGCCCTCGTTCTGGGACTGGGTGGATTGGGAGTCGCTATTGCCGTGCTGGGCATGGCCGTCAGCGCTTTCGGCTATATCAACGGGGGCATTCTCATCAGCGGCGAACTTGGCCTGGCGATGGCGCTTCGTGGCGATCTGCCGGCTTCGATGACGCGAACCCGGGGCGCGGGTACGCCCGTCGTCGCGCAGCTCGTGGCCTCCGGTCTTGCCCTCCTGCTGATTGCCGCCAATGCCTCGAAGGGCACCGTGGGGCTTTTCACCTTTTCCGTCCTGCTCACCACCAGCGCGTCACTTTGGATGTACGTCCTTTGCGCGATTGCCGCATGGCGTATGACGAGCTCGATCGGCAGCAAAGCGGTGATCTTTGCGGGCATCGCCTTCGTCGCGCTCGCCTTCTACGGCTCGGGATGGGAGGCCAACGCCTGGAGCATTGTCCTGCTTCTGGCGGGTCTCGCGGTGCGCTGGATTATCCGTTCGCGCGGCGGCTCCAGCCCGGAGGTGGCGGAGACGCGAGCCTAGCCTCCGGGATCATCGCCCGCAGCTTTCGCGCAAAACTGCGCAGGCAGACTTCGCTCGTCCCCAGCGGTCCCGCCGCGTAACTCGCCGATTGCATGCCCAGTTGAACGCGGGTGATCAGCTCGGTGTCTTCCGCATTCACGCGGCGATTGATCATCCAGTTGAGGTGCCGCGCCGCCTTCATCTCGCGCCGGTCATCGGGCAGCGCATAGCTGATCTCGCGGATCACCGTTTCGGTCGCGCTGACCGGAATGAACTGCATGAAGTCGACCTGATCGGGATAGATGTCGAAGGCGACGTTGGGGAACAGCTTGTAATAGAGCCACTTGCGCTGATGCGTCGCGGGCAAATGCTCCACCGCCGGCAGGAAATGCTGGTACGCGCGCTCGGCGGCGTTCGCCGAGGGCTTCTCGACCAGGTCACCTTCCATCCGGTCGACGTGCTCCTGCGCCTCGATCCGGTAATTGCGTTCGAACAGGCGCGACAGGCCGGGATGCCCGACCGGAATGTGGAGGTGATCCGAATAATTGTCGGCGATCGTCTTCCAATTTAGCGGGCGCGGGCGAAGCGTCACGCGGCCGACGACCCGCAGCTCTTCGAAACGATACAGCGCCACCTCGTCCGCATAGGGTGCCATCATCTCTGCCACTGACGGCGCGCGCCCTGTCCCGAGCGAAGCCGAGGGGGGCTCGAGGGTGACGAAGAGGAAGCCGTGCCAATTTTCCAGCGCCACCGGCACCAGGCCAAGCTGCTCGGTCTCCAGGCCCGGATATTCGTGGCGATGCGGGACGCCGACCAGCCGTCCGTCGCGGGCATAGCTCCAGGCGTGATAGGGGCAGGTCAGCACCTTCGCGCACCCGCCGTTGCCGTCGACCAGCCGCGACCCGCGATGGCGGCAGACATTGTGAAACGCACGCACCGCACCGTCATCGCCGCGCATGACGATGACGCTCTCGCCGAGATATTCCAGGCTGCGCCATTCGCCCGGCGCGGCAATCTCGCTTTCGTGACAGACCACTTGCGGTGCCGCGCGAAGGAAGGCCGCTTGCTCCGCGGCGAAGAACTCAGGGTCGTGATAAAGCCAGCCAGGCAGGCTCACGTCATCGAGCGGATCGGATGCCGACGAAGCGGTGCGCAGGTGCGTCGCCATGTGCAAAGCCTGCCAGTCCGCAGCGTCCGCGGCAATCACTTCGGCGCGCCTGAGGCGACCAGGGGCCGGCGTCCGAACAACTCCGCGAGTTGCTTGCGGAAAGCGATGAGCGCGGCGACCACGGCGGCGAGCGCGGCGATCAGCGTCTTGGTCAGGCCTGACAGCGCCACCACCCCAGCGACGAAATCCTCGAACCACTGCATCCACGTCACTGCAACCGGGATGGTCTTGCTCTTCGATTGCAGCAGGGTTTCCGACTGCGCGCCGTCGGGGCCCTTGGCGACGATAAAGGCACTCAAGGTCAGCGCATGACGCGGCGCCTTGAGCGCGGTCACTTGCCAGTCCCAGCGCGCGCCGTCGCCAATGCCGAGGTTGCGGGTCTGAAGGCCGTCAGGGGTGATCTTGAAGCCGTCCCCCTGAAGCAGCGCAGCCATGCGCCGTGCGACCTTGAGCTTGAACTCCTCGGTCGGTGCGCTGCCCAGCAAATCGGTCGGGGTGGGTCCTCCGCCCGGCCCGGCGCGTGACACCACGAAGGATACGGTCCGCGTCTCGCCGCGGGTCATTTCCCTGGGGAAGTCGACGCCGCCAACGCCTTGGCGCGCATTGCGGTAAATGGCGGTGAAGTGGCGGCACTCAGCGGGAGTCGCGGCATCGCCCAGCACCGGGCAATCGATCAGTTCGTCCTGGGCTGACGCAGGCGCATCGCCGCCATCGTCGCTCTCCATGACCCCGCCGGTCTGGGCGAGGTCGCCCCGGTCGCCCTCGTCCCGCTGCAAACGCCGGGAGGCGCTGCGCCGCGGTGCGCCTTGCGAAGGCGGGAGGCCGACGGAGCCTACCGGAGAAACGCTGGTGTACGTCCCAACGCCAGTTGCTGGCGGGGGCGGTGGTGAAGGCTCTGGCGGCGGTGGCGGCGGCGGTGGCGGTGGCGGTGGCGGCGGCGGGGGTTCCATGACCGCCGACGAAGCACAGCCGACCGTACCCGCGCAGGTCAGGCTCAAGGCCAGGATTGCAAACGCCCGCCCAAGCATGGCGCGGGACCAACGGCCGGCCGGCGAACTCGTTGACGACATGCGGCCCCTCCCCCTGCGGCGTGCTGCGTCCGAGCAGTGCCCTGCACTACCAGCAAGTCCGCCGGACAGGAATAGCCGGGCGGCCGTGCTTGCATTTCGACGCCGTTTTGCGCATAGGCCGCACCGCTGGCGCGCGGCTCTGCCCCGCGCCGCTTTAGTTTGAACGACAGCCGGAGGGGCGCGCCATTGGGGCGCGTCAGCGATCGGCCAACATGGAAGATACCGTATGCCGCTTTACGAGCATACGTTCCTCGCGCGGCAGGATCTGGCCCAGGCCCAGGTCGATGCGCTCGCGGAGAACGCCACCAGCATCATCAAGGATAACGGCGGGAAGGTCGTCAAGACCGAAACGTGGGGCCTGCGCAGCCTCGCCTATCGCATCGCGAAGAACCGCAAGGCGCATTACGTGATGCTCGACATCGACGCCCCCGCGCCGGCCCTCGCCGAGCTTGAGCGCCAGTCGAACATCAATGAGGACATCATCCGTTTCCTCACCATCCGCGTCGACGAGCATGAAAGCGGCCCGTCCGCGATGATGCGCCGTGGCGAGAAGGAGCGCGAGCGTCGTTCCGACCGTGGTGATCGTGGCGATCGCCCGGAGCGGTCCGAATTCCGCGTCGCCCGTGAAGAGGAGGTCGAATAATGGCCCGCGCATTTTTCCGCCGCCGCAAGAGCTGCCCCTTTTCGGGCAAGGACGCGCCGCGCATCGACTACAAGGACGTGCGCCTGCTGCAGGGCTTCGTGTCCGAACGCGGCAAGATCGTCCCGTCGCGCATCACCGCCGTGTCGTCCAAGAAGCAGCGCGAGCTGGCCAAGGCGATCAAGCGGTCGCGCCACCTGGGCCTGCTGCCCTACGTCGTGAAATAAGGAGCGCTCGACATGGAAGTCATTCTGCTTGAGCGCGTCGAAAAGCTCGGCGCCATCGGCGACGTGGTCAAGGTCAAGGACGGGTTCGCCCGCAACTACCTGCTGCCGCGCAAGAAAGCGCTGCGCGCCAACGAGTCCAACCGCAAGGTGTTCGAAGCCAATCGCGCGCGGATCGAGGAAGACAATGCCTCGAAGCGTTCGGAGGCCGAAAAGGCGTCCAAGGGCGTCGAAGGCAAGACGGTGAAGCTGATCCGTCAGGCATCCAACACCGGCCAGCTCTATGGCTCGGTTTCGGCGCGCGACATCGTCGACGCGTTGGAAGCCGAAGGCGCCAAGGTGTCGAAAAGCCAGATCGTCCTTGCCCGCCCGATCAAGGCGATCGGCATGCATGACGTGAAGATTGCGCTTCACCCGGAAGTGTCGGTCGACGTTCGCGTCAACGTCGCGCGCTCGCCGGAGGAAGCCGATTTGCAGGCGCAGGGCGTCGACGTGATGGCGCAGATGTTCGAGCGCGATACCGCTGCCTTCACCGAGGACTTCGTCCCCGGTGCGGAGCCCGGCATTCCCGAGGACGTTGCCGCTGAAAATGGGGAAACGCAGCCTGCCGCCACCGCGGGGGCTCCGGCCGCCGATGCTTCCGAAGAGGCTGCGCAAGAGGGCTAACGCCCGCCTTTGGGCAAAGGAACGGAAATTGGGTCGCCGGGCGCTTGCTCGGCGGCCCTTTTTTGCTTGCGACCGACCGTTCGTCGCAAATGAGGGTTCGACGGTGGGAACGGCGTCGGTCGCGCCATGTTTAGCGATTGGAGCAAGCGGGGCCCGTGAAAAGGATCTTTGGCATGGCTGACGAACGCGAAAACGATCAATTTGGAACGCAGGACAACAACGACCAGAACTCGACCGGTCAGAGCCAGCAGGGCACTGCCGGCCAGCAGGGCCAGGATCCGTCAAGCCAGTCGGGTCAGTCGGGTCAGCCGATCGGCGGCAATGACAGCGCGACGGGCAGCGGCACGCCGCAATCGCAAGGCAGCGACCTTGGCAGCCAAAGCGGCGGCCAGAGCTCGACCGGCCAGTCGCAGTCGGATCTCGGCGGCGATACGCTGACGCAATCAGACAGTACCGGCGGTTCGGGTGACGGCACCAGCGGCGGCTTCACCGGCTCGGGCGGTCAGCCCAGCGAAGGCTTCATCGGTTCGCAAGGCGACAATACGGGCGACTATCTGCAGCCCGACAGCACGACCGGCGCATCGTCGTCCGAAGCCACCGAAGGCACCGACTTCGCCGAACGCGGCCAGGGCGCGAGCGAAGAAGACGACAGCGAGACCGGGACGTCCGGCTCGACGATCTAATCTGCCATCGACGTGTTGAAAGACGCCGCGTCCCTCACCGGGGCGCGGCGTTTTTGATGCCCCTTCATTTCAGCGAAGCCGATAGAAATCGGCGACCCGGTCGAGCGCGAAGGTCAGTACCAGCTTGCCCGCCCGCGCCGGCCAGCCGAGCGCCGTTTCCGCATCGCGCATCCCCTCACCCGCGCAGACCACCCGCCACAGGATGTCGGCCAGTCCTGGGCCGGCGCTCGCAACCGCATCGTCGAAGCGTTTTCGAGCGTCGATTTGCGAACCATTGAGGTCCACGCCAGAGGCCGCGCCTCCGCGACCGCGCGCGACTGGCGCGGCGTCCCACGCCATCGTCACCCGCGGCGCGAGCTGCGCGCGCTCCCAATCGCTTCGAAGGCGCTCGCCCGCCTCGAACTGACGGGGACTGACGTGCCCGTGGGCGAGCAGCCATCCGAGCGGCGATTCCATCTTGTTGACCGTCACGGATCGCGCGGCCCGGCCAACCCCACCCGCTCCGCCGACATCTTGCCCTTCCGGCTCCCTCTGCGCCTTCATCCACCACTCCTCCTCGATTCGGCTTGCCACAACGGGAAAAGTGTAGGACAGCATAAAAACCGTTTTGGTTAGTCGGGAGGTCGAATGATCACGCGCATCCGCGAAGTGCGTCGCGCGCGCGGGCTGACGTTGGATGACGTAGCGCAACGCTGCGAACCGCCGACTACGCCCCAGACGATCGGCCGGCTCGAAACGGGCACTCGAACAGTTTCGGTCGGATGGTTGAATCGGATCGCGCGCGCGCTTGAGGTCGACGCACAGGATCTCGTCGACCGCGAAGACACGGCCCATCTCAAGGTCGTTGCGGTCCTTGGTCCCGGCGGCCCAACCGCGCCGCGCCGCGCGGCCATCGTCGTCCCGCCGCGCGCCGATGACGGGCAGGTCGCGATCCTGGTGTCGTCGAGTACCGGCGATTACCGCGCAGGTGACGAAATCTGGTGCGACATGCTCGCCGCTGAAGATTTCGGACGGGCTCTCAATCGCGACGTGCTGCTGCCTCGTTCCGGCGGCCGATTCATGTTCGGCCGGCTGATCGACCGGGACAAGGACCGGCTGCAGCTCCTCCCCCTTGGAACGGGCGGCCGCCAACAGGTCGTCGCGAATCCGCCGTGGATCGCGGTAGCGCGCCGCCTTGTTCGAAGTCTCTGACTTTGACGTTCCGCGCCTCGCGTGGCAGGTCGCGATGCGCGCCGGGCGGTTAGCTCAGTTGGTAGAGCATCTCGTTTACACCGAGAGGGTCGGCGGTTCGAGCCCGTCACCGCCCACCAATTCCGTCAGAACAATTCCCCTGCGACCCTCATGATCGCGGCAACATGCTCGAGCCGGATCGAAATGGTGAAGTCGGGCTGAAATTGCCGGAGCCGAAGGCCTGAACGGGTGCGATCCGTCAGATGCATGATGAGCACGCTGTCGAATTCGCCTGTCGTACTCCCGGACAAGGCGCGCGGCTTTACGACAACGTCGTCGCCAGGCGCGACTTTTGACTGAGGGGAGACAGCCACGCGCCGACCCTCGCTGAATCGCGGCCACATCGAGTTCGTGACGATCGTGAGCGCAAAGGCCTCATGGTCGAGCGCAAGGCTCGACGGACGCGGGAGCAATTCCGAACGCGGCTCGCGCACAATCTCGGTCAAGTCGACCCGCCCTTCAGGCGCATCCCACGTTCCCCCACCCGCGAGGAGAAAAGCGGAAGCGAAGGCAGTGGGGCGTGACCCCAGGGCCGACCGACATCTCCAAGGGCGGCGTGCGACGTGCCTGGCCCGATCGCGTGTGGGCCGATCCGCAGCGCCTCGAACTCGGCAAGGCTTGATCCGGCCACGGCAAGCAGCTTTTCGAGCGTGCGCCGCGAAGGATTGCCGTGGCGCCGCATGTCGGACCAGACGGTGCGGCTGACCCCAGCTCGCACTGCCCAGGCATTCGGGGATAATCCGTCCGGCCTGAATCGCATGAGGTCCGTGTAGATTGGGGACTCTTCGGGCGGCAGCGTCACGACCGCGTCTATTGCGTGCGGGCCCGGCGTCCGCAACGCCGCATTGCCCGCCGGCACGGCCGTTTGACTTACATGTCAGACTTTTCTAACGCCCGCCATATGGGTTTGCGGCATCGGCCATCAAATGACGGGGACCGTGGAATCGACCTCGGCGAAGTAACGGCGCAGCGCGTGGCTGGTTTGCGGCGCCAGCTCGACAAACACGCGCCGCCCGTCGTGCGGGTCGGCACGCCGCATGAAGACATTTTGCTGCACCATGGTCTTCAACCACCGCAACGCGGTCGTCGCTGGTACCGCGGCCGCGATGCACAAGCTCGACACGGGCACGCGCAGGTGGGCGATTTCCGCTTGCAGCAGGTCGAGCAGCATGTCCCATGCAGGATCGGCAAACAGCTCCTCGGAAAAATAGCGCGACCGCAGTCGGCGCGCCCGGATTACCGACCTCACGGTTTCGGCCGACACAGGTGGAACGTCGTCGCCTTCGGTCATGACAGGGCGGGGCGTCGGCAGCGACGGGCCCTCGGACAGGCGCGCGAGCGTGGACGCAATTCGGCTGACTTCCTCGCTCAACTGACGGATGCGCTGCGCATTTTTCTCCGCCGCGACATCGGAAACGCGCAGGGGACGGCGCGAATTCCCGATTGCCAGCGCAAGCGCGGTGGCGCGCTCGAATTCCTGTCCGTCAACGACGACTTCAATTCCGGGATCGTCAATGTTGCCAACCACGCGGTCGATAAGATCGGCGGTAACGCCGACGACCGCAGCATAGCGCCCGGCCTCTACATCAAATTCAACCTGCTTGAGGAGGACGTCGAGGGCTGGTCCGCAATCTTCTTCGAGTTCGATCCAGACTGCGGCGGCCGATGCTTGGTCGGCGATCCGGCGCGATGCCTCGTCGAGCGTGATGCGGCCGCCGACGCGTGCGCCCGTTGCTTCGACAAAGGCCGCAGCCCGATTGATCGCGGCTTGGCCCGATCCTGTGACCAAGACGGGTGCACCATCGGAATAGGGAACTGTGCTCGAGCCGATTGGATACGCATTCATGACAGGGGATCCCCCACCTACAAAAGGACCGAGCACGCATTCGGTAGCGCGCATTGTGGAGAAAGGTTAGACGGTTTCGGCTCCACAATGGAGGGGAACCTCACGCGCTTGCAAGCAACGGCCCGATAGTGGCTACAGGTTGGCAGGAGTAACGCGTGCGTCGAGATCGGAGCGAGGAAGCGGCGGCAGCGCGCGCGCATTGGCTGGCCGAGCTCGCCGAAGCCTTGCGCCAGGCTCAGGACCTGGCCTGGCAACTCGGGCCATCGGTTGGCAATGGCGCAGAACGCATGGACCTTTATGGCCGGATCGAAGCACTGCTGGGGGAGGTCCGCTCGCTACAGCTCCGGCCTGCGGAGGCGCCGCCGCAGGAAAATGCTCCACAATGGACCAGTAAGTCTCCCTGGTGCTCTCCGGATCGCGATCACACACCCTGAGGTAGGTCGCCGCCACCCGCGAAGCTCGCAAGGAAAGGATCAATCGACGGCGCCTGCCAGCCAGCGGTGGCGACAAAGGCGCGGTTGAGGAAGGCGGGCTTGCCATATTGCAGGGCGTCTCCGCCGGGTCCGTCAACGCGACCGCCCGCGGCCAGCAGCACGGCATGTCCCGCCGCAGTATCCCACTCGCTTGTGGGCGACAGCCGCGGATAAATATCGGCCTTGCCTTCGGCGATGATGCAGAATTTCAGGGATGATCCAATGGCGACCCGCTCGCACGTCCCCACCGCACTTTCCAGGTAATCCACGGTTGCCTGGTTGAGATGGGATTTTGAGGCGACCGCCGCGATCTTCGGCCCCCGCGACCGAACGTTGATGCGCGATCGTTCACCATTGTCCACCAGCCACGCCCCCTCCCCGACGGATCCCGTGTGGAGCCGCCCGCTGGCCGGTGCATAGACCACCCCCATCACCGGTTGGCCGCCTTCGATGAGACCGATGTTGACGGTATAATCGGCGCCGCCGCGGACGAACTCCTTGGTTCCGTCGAGCGGATCGACAAGGAAATAGGTGTTTCCGTGCCGGGGGATGCGGCCGGCCGCGACCTCCTCCTCGGCGATCACCGGAATGTTCGGAGCAAGATGCGAAAGGGCCGCGAGGATGATCGCTTCGGCAGCCTGATCGGCCTCGGTCACGGGCGATGCGTCCGACTTGCGCTGTACCTCGAATCCCCGTTCGACCACGCGCAGGATGGCCTCCCCCGCGGCGCGCGCCGTGTCTTCCAGCCCCTCCAGGAGGCGGGAACGGTTCAAGTTCAGCGCGGCGCCATGCGGATACCGCCATCGAGCCGGATCGCCGCGGCGTTCATGTACGGATTCTCGATCAGGAAGCGCGCCAGCCGGCCATATTCCTCGGCACTGCCCAACCTTTTCGGAAAGGGCACTTGTTGTCCCAGCGCGTCCTGCACGTTGGGCGGCATCATCGCCACCATCGGGGTCTTGAATACGCCGGGAAGGATCGTGTTCACGCGCACGCCGTCGTTCATCAGGTCACGCGCGATCGGCAGGGCCATCGCAAGAACCCCGCCCTTCGACGCCGAATAGGCCGCCTGGCCGATCTGCCCGTCTTCCGCCGCGACCGACGCGGTGTTGATGATGACGCCGCGCTCCCCATCGGTCAGCGGATCGAGGTCGACCATCCCGAATGCCGAATTGGCGATGCAGCGAAACGTGCCGATCAGGTTGATCTGGATCGCCAGCTCGAACTGTTGCATCGGATAGCGCTTGGCGGCCTTGGTCTCCTTGTCGCGACCAACCGTTTTGGCAGCATTGGCAACGCCGGCGCAATTGACCAGGATACGCTCCTGCCCATGCGCAGCGCGCGCACGCTCGAACGCCGCCGCGACCTTTTCGTCGCTGGTCACGTCGACTTCGCAGAAAACGCCGCCGATCTCCTTGGCGACCTGCTCCCCGCGCGCAGCGTCGCGGTCGAAGATTGCGACCTTCGCGCCGGCCCCGGCCAGTTCGCGGGCAGTCGCTTCGCCCAGCCCCGATGCGGCCCCGGTGACGACCGCCGCCACTCCACTGATGTCCATTGTTGCTCTTGCTCCTGCGCTTCTCGTCCAAGCGCCTACCCGCCAAAAAGCGGCGAAGACAAGCCGAAGCGCGGCTTTATCTGGTGTCGCCGCGCGGCCACAGGCCAAAGGCCGTTCTGCAATTCATCGCAAATGCAGGTTCAATAACGGATAAGTCTTGCTTAGATTCCAAGGCCATTTCGGTGCGAGGGGGATTTCGGTGACGGGCAGGAAGATCACAATCGCCGCGATCGGCGCGACTGCAGCGGGCCTTCTGTCGATGCCGGCGTCGGCGCAGGCACCCGCACCTGCGGCCGGCCAGTCCTCAATGCTCCCGGCGGCGGCATCGGTCGCGTCCTTCTACGCAACGCATGGCAAGCAGGGCATCTGGTTTCGCGGCGGCGATCAAAGCGCTGCGGCCGCGCAGCTCGTCAGTATCCTTGAACGGGCGCCGTTCGACGGTCTCGCGACCGGACCGCAGGTTGCGGCCGAGGTCAGGGCCGCCCTCTCCCGCGCGATGAGCCGGCAGCCGGCCGACGTCATGGCGGCGGAACAGGCGATGTCCGCGGCCTGGGTGCAATATGTCCAGGCGATCAAGCGGCCGACCCCGGGCATGGTCTACGCCATCCCGGTCCTCGGCCCGCAGGGCACGCGCGCCGACCAGATCCTGCTGACCGCCGCCGCTGCGCCGTCGCTCGATCGGCACTTGGCGACCGTGTCCAGCGTCAATCCGATGTACGCGCAGCTTCGCGACACGGCATGGGCCCAGGCGCAGGCCAGCGGCAACATGACTCCGGACCCGCGATTGCTCGCCAATCTCGAGCGCATTCGCTCCATTCCTTCCACGGGCAAGTTCATCGTCGTCGATTCCGGCACGCAGCTGATGACGATGTTTGAAAACGGCCGACCGGTGGATTCGATGAAGATCGTCGTTGGCAAGACCGGCTATGAAACGCCGATGATCGCCAGCATCATGTACTACATCGTCTACAACCCGTACTGGAATGCGCCCGATCATCTCGTGCGCAAAATCGCGCAGAACTATCTGTCGATGGGCGACAAATATCTGAAGTCGCGCGGCTATCAGGTGATGAAGGATTGGACGGCGGCGTCCGCGGTCGTTCCCAACGACCAGGTCAATTGGAAGGCGGTCGCTTCGGGCAAGGAGCAGATCCGCATCCGGCAGAAACCACAGGACGACAACAGCATGGGGGATTTGAAATTCCCCTTCGTCAACGATCTCGACATCTTCCTGCACGACACGCCGCACAAGGAATATTTCGGCCGCGCCAACCGCTATTTGTCCAATGGCTGCGTGCGGCTGGAAGATGCGCGGCGATTTGGCCGCTGGTTGCTCGGCACCGAGCCCAAGCCACCTGGTGACGATGCCGAAATCCAGGTTCAGTTGCCGCGCGGCGTTCCGATCTATCTGACCTACACCACTGCGCAGGCCCGGGATGGCAAGCTCAGCTATCTGCCTGATGCATACGGTTGGGATCGCCGCCCTGCTCAACTTGCCAACGCAGGCAAGTAACCGGCCTCCATTCTGATCGCTCGGCGGCCTTCGGGTGCGCGATGTCTACGCGTGTCCGCGCGCTGGATCACGACCTTGCGCGCAACCTAGGCACAGCGAACGCCCGCGTTCTCTGCGCACAAAAGAAAACCGGCCCGGGCGAGGTGCCCGAGCCGGTGTTTCTTTTCGCAGTGCTTACTGACCGCGTTCCGGCGCCGGCGGCGGCGGCGGAGGCGGAGGCGGCGGAGCCGGGCAGACGTCCGTCGCCAGGATCACCGTACCGTCCGGGCACGTCTGCGTCGCCGGAGGCGGCGGAGGCGGCGGGGCGGAGGCGGCGGGGCGGCGGCGGCGGCGGGGCCGACGCGAAGTTGTAGATCAGGCTCGCCAGAAGGCTGTGCGAACGGAAACGGGCGGTGACATCCGACGTGGTGAAGTCGGTGATGTCTTGCCCGGTAGACAGCGCCGGAGAATCCGTCTCGTAGCGCAGGCGCTGCACGTTGAAGAAACGATACTTCAGGCCCAGGTCGACGTTCGGGCCAAGCGCCCACTTCACGCCGAGGATCGCCTGCCACGCAAAGCGCGTATGCGAGTCCGAGAACTCGACGCCACCGAAAGGCGGCAGGTCGTCGAGGTCGATGTCGTACTTGACGTTGGCAACGCCAACGCCGCCGCCGGCATAGCCGGTCATGCCGTCGTCATCACCGAATTCGAAGAGGACGTTGCCCATCAGGGAGAGCGCAGTGCCCTCGCCGTCGGCGTCGAAGCCCTCGGTCGTGGTGCGAACTTCGTCCACGCCCGCAGTCTTGTAGCCGAGCTCGGCTTCAACCCGGACCGAACCGAAATCGTAACCGGCGATCGCGTCGACGTCCCAGCCGTAGCGGTGATCGGCGATGTAGGGGAAGGTGATCCCCGTATCGCGCGGCGTCACCTCGATAGCCATATCTTCGACGACCATGAGGCCGCCTTCGAGGCCGACGTAGAACGAGTCATCACGAGCGACAGCAGGTGTCGCCAGTGCCGTTGATGCGAGCGCCACCGCAATGGCCAGCTTGCGCATATATGTCCCCTTTCACATGCGTTGTAAGTTTGATCCGCGGCGGCACATTATGAGAGCGCCACAGTCCGCGCAAGCTGGGGATTCCGCCCTCTGTTGCCAAAAAGTCGCATTAGAGGGCTCATGAACGCGCAAGCTATTGTGGGAATTGGATTTATTACGATTCAATCAAGCCATGTGAGCGCATCGCGTCCAGGGCGGTTTTCAGAGCTGCGCGAGCCTCCAAATCTACAGTGTCTCCGCCGTCCGGAGAAACGATTGCCGGCTGCCGCTTTCCGACCACCTGCCGACCATCGATCGTAACGTTGGTCCCACGGAGCACGGTGGGCGGCATGCTTCGAACGATTGCCGAAGCAGAGATCTGAATACCGCTCGGCGTTTGCGTACGCACGATTGCCTGCTGACCTTCGCTCCAGGAGGGAAGCTCGATCATGCGCAACGTGTCCGCTCGGGCCAGCGTGCACAACCCAATAAAAAAGGCCGCGAAATCGCGACCTTCGGCTTCCCTGACCGGAAAGACTGTCTAGACCGGCGGCATGTCCGCCACCGGCACCTTCGCCTTCGAAACCCGCTCCTCATGTCCGGCCTGCGGCTCGCCGGAATCGCGCCGGCGCTTCGCCGCCCGCTTCGACCAGCCGCCGATCGCCGGTTTCATCTCATCCTTCTACAAGATCGATCCCGCACGCCTCGACGGCACCTATGACGCACGCCAGTGCACCGCCTGTGGCACCTTTTTCCAGGCCGAGGTCGGCAACGACGCGCTGCTCGAGCAGCTCTACACGCACTGGGTCTTCGAAATCGGCGATCCCATGCGCGATCCGCATTACGCCTTCGACGTCACCCACCCTGCACTATCCCGCGACGGCCACGAACTGATGACCGCCGCCGCCGTCCTGGGCCGCGACCTCCAGGCCATGCGCACGCTCGACTTCGGCATGGGCTGGGCCGGCTGGGCCCGCGTCGCCAAAAGCCTTGGCTGCGACTCCTACGGCCACGAACTCTCCGCCGATCGTGTCGCTTACGCGGCCACGCATGGCATCAAGCCGTTCGATCCGAAGCTCACCTATCATTTCATCAACACCGAACAGGTGTTCGAACATCTCACCGATCCGCTCGGAGCGGCGCACATGCTCGCCGGCGTCCTCGCGCCCGGCGGAATCCTCAAAATCTCGCTCCCCTCCCCCACGGCCTCGATCGCCTGCTCGACCGGCTCAAGCCCGGCGAAGGCGACGTCAGCTACGAAGAGATCATGCCCCTGCAACCGCTGGAGCACGTCAATTGCTTCACCGTCGCCGGTTTGCGCGCGCTCGCCGGCAAGACCGGCCTCAGCTTCACCCGCCCGCCGATCCTCCGTTCCTACCTCACCCTCGCCCGCCGCCGCGCGCTCGACCCGCGCCTTCCGAAGCAAGTCGCCAAGGAACTCGCGCGGCCCTTCTACCGCCGCCTCAATCCGCGCAACCATCACGTCTGGCTGCGCAAGCCCGCCTGAACCGCATGCACCCGCGCTCGCGGCTGCATCGGATTGGCAACCAGGCTGACCTCGACCAGGTCGAGCGCGATCAGCTCGCGCTTGCCGCCCGCCGCCGACGCTTCACGCACGCGATAACCGAAGCTCAAACCATTGATCTTGCCGCCGCCGACCAACCGCGCAGCGCGCGCATCCTCGACCGCCGCAATCACCCGCAGCCCGCGCTTGTCCTCGCTCAAATGCTCGATCCGCCCAACCACCGCGCCCGCTTTGTGCTGCCACACCAAAGGCACCTCGCCCGCGCGCCGCAATGCCTCGGCAAACGCCCCGGCGCGGATCACATCCCCGCCTTTGTCCGGCCGTCCAAACACCGCCGCATAGCCCGCGAACCTTACCTCCCCCTCCCGCCTGCGGGAGGGGGCCGGGGGAGAGCCTGTCGCCCGCTCACGAGAACAAATCCGTCAGCCGCAGCCGCACCGCGATCCCGATCAGCAACAGGGCCAGCGCCACCCGCACGATCCAGCCGACGATCGCCTGCCGCGCGCTTTTCTTCGCATCGCGCCAGGCCGACAGCAGTTCGCGCAATTCATCCATGTCGCGCCGCGCCCGCGAATCGTCGAGGCCGAGCTGCGCCAACGCCCGCCGCGCCCCCGCCTCGGACGATTCCTCGGCCAGCGCGCGCAAGGTGATCATGTCCACCCCGCGCCCCTCGGCCTGCGCCATCAAGCTCGCGAGAAGGGCCTCCGCGCTCACGATCGCACCTCCGCTTCAAACCCGAGCATCTCGCGCTTCTCCGCATCGCTGAGGAACGTCGCCGCTCCCACCTGCTCCCACAATTTCGCGCGGTCCTCGGCCAGCTCGCTCAGCTGGTCGGTATCCACCGCCAGCCGCACCGGCCCCAGCCAGTCGCCCAGCATCTCGCCCAGCGCGTTCAGCACCCGCGCCGCCATCGGCAGCACCGTCTGGCGATAGAGCGCCCGCCCCGCCTCGCGTGCATTGGCATAGGTCGCGTCGCCCGGCAGCCCGACCAGCACCGGCGGCACGCCGAACGCCAGCGCGATATCGCGCGCCGCGCCTTCCTTCAGCGCAACGAAATCCATGTCCGCGGGCGTCAGGCTCAGCGGCAGCCACTTGAGCCCGCCGTCGAGCAGTAGCGGCCGCCCGGCATTGCCCGCGCCGGCAAATTCCACCGCCAGTTCCTCGCGCAGCCGCGCGAATTGCTCGCCCGTCAACACGCTGCCGTCGGCCGGCTCGTAGCTCATCGCCCCGCTCGGCCGCGCGGCATTGTCGAGCAGCGACTTGTTCCATTTCGCCGCGCGGTTGTGCACGCTCGCCGCGCCGATCGCCGCGTCCAGGCAGCCCAGCCCATAATGGTCGTCGCGCGGGTTGAGCGCCTTGATATGCGCGATGCTCCGCCGGTCGAGCCCGTCGGCGCGGTTGATCCGCACCGCCTGCCCGCCCGCGCGGTAAAGATAGCCGACCGGCCAGCCGCGATCGTCGCTGATCACGCTCACCCGCTCGGGCCGCAGCAGGCACAATTCCGCCGGCGCATCGCGGTCGTCGGCGATCAGCTGCACATAGGCATTGCCGTGCAACAACAGGTTCGCCGCGATCGTCTCGAGCAGCCCGTCACGCTGCACCTGGCTCGCCGCCCGCGCGTCACCCTCCGCTGCATAAACCGGTAACGCACCGAGCATCCCCGCCACCAGCCGCACCGCGCGCTGGCCGACGGGATTGCGTCGGTACACTTCCTCGACCTGCGCCGAATAGGAGCGAGCGAACCCCACCTCATCTGCATCACTCTGCAGCCACGCGGGCACAATCGGCCTCACGTCCGCCGGCGCGCTCTTGCGCCCGAACCACCACCCCATGTTCGCTCTCCTTGAGCCGCCACGCATAAGCGGCAAATTGCGCAGCGATTTGCTGCTTATGTCGATGAGACGGCGAAAGCCGGCCGGCCTGCGCGGCAAACCGCGACAGGACCGACGTCACGGGATTCACTCCCGTGACGGCCCCGCGTCATTAAACTCTTGCCCAGAAACGTTTGCTAAGCGCCTGGCATGACCATCCCGTGGACCTACGCCTTGCCCGCGCTGCTGTTCGTCAATGTCTGGACGTACGTCAGCTTCTGCCAAGACAAGCGCCTCGCCCAGAAGGGTCTCCACCGCATCCCGGAAAGCAATCTGCTCATGCTAGCAGCCTTGGGCGGATCACCGGCCGCACTGCTCGCGCGCCATCGCTTCCGCCACAAGACCCGCAAGCAGCCGTTTTCCACGCTCCTCTTCGTCATCATCGCGCTTCAAATCGGCGCCCTCATGGGATGGTTCGTGATCTAAATCCGCACCACCCGCGGCACCCCGCTGCGTGTCTCCCCAAGCGCCGTCAGCGCCCATACCATCGCATCCGCGCGATCGGGCGACCGCCCCGGCCCTTCGTAACCGCCGCCCGCGATCATCCCGGACAGCTCGGCCTCCAGCTCCGGAAAATCGCCCGCCAAAAACGCCTTGCCCGCCTCGAACTTGAGCGCGACCGGCTCGGCCCGCGCACACTTCCCGCGGCTCGCGTGCACCAGCCGCACCTTCAGCCCGAAGTCCGCGGCCTTGAGCACGCTTTCGACCATCACCCCGCCATTATTGGCCTCGGCCACCACCAGCCCCGCGCCCCATCGCGCCGCCGCCGACGCCACGCGGCTCGCCCAGCCTTCGGGACTCAATCCCTGGACGCTTGCATCTTCGAGCACATAGAGCGCTTGGCCGATCGACCCGGCGACGACGACCCCGCAAGCATCGGCGCCAGCCCCCACGCTCGCCGGCGGATCGACGCCCACGACGATCCGGTCGAAACATGCTGCCCGCTCATCCTGAGTGGCCGCTGAGCGAAGCCGAAGCGGCGTATCGAAGGACGCACTCAACAACTCGCGCGTCCACAGCGCCCCCTCGAAATCCGCGAGCAGCTCACCGTCCAATTCCTGCCGCCCAATGCGCGTCCCGCCATAGGTTGCACGAAGCATGTCCACCGTCCGCTCGTCGAGGTTGATGTTGTCGCTCGTCCGCCCGCGCGTGGTCACCGTCCATGGCTCCCCCATGATCCGCCCCAGCAGCGTCAAGGTGCGCGGCGTGGTGGTGATCAGCACGCGCGGTCGCGTGCCCCGCCGCATTCCGAATTGCAGATTCATCCACGCATCTTCGATCTCTCGCCACTTGGCCATTTCGTCGGCCCAGGCGAAATCATGCTCGGGCCCGCGCAGGCCGTCGGCATGCTCGCCTGAAAACAGCTTTACCTCGCTCCCGTTGGGCCAGGTCAGCCGGTGCAGGCTCGGCTCCCAGTTCAGCCGGCGCCGCTTGCGCCGGGCAATGCTGAGCAGTCCACTGACCCCTTCCACCATGATCGTCCGCGCATCCGCCAGATTGGCGCCGATGCAGGCGATCTTCAGGTTCGGCTTCCCGCTGGCCAGGCGGAAGATCCATTCCGCCCCGGCGCGCGTCTTGCCGAACCCGCGCCCGGCCATCATCAGCCACGTCCGCCAGCCCTCGCCGTTCGGCGGCAGCTGGTTTTCGTGCGCCCATTGCTCGAAGTCGGCATCGAAGGCGAGCGCGTCGCCGACCGACATCTGCTCAATGGCGCGTCGCTGGATCTCCGGTGGGGCATTCATCAGCATCGCCATCTCGTGGCGAGTCACCCCGTAATTCGACTCTGGCCGCTTCTTGCTCGTCATGTCGCTTTTTCAATCGCTGCAATTTGTTGACCAGCCGGGCGCGGATCTCGTCCAGGTCGTCGGGCGGCAGTTCGGCATCGCTCTCGACCGCGGTTTCGCGGTGCATCTTGAGCAAGGTCAGCGCCATCTGGTTGGGGTACTCGCGCACCCGTTCCTCGCTGCCATCCTTGCGCGTGATGACCTTTTCGGTCCCATTGAAGGCCCGGTCGAGCAGCAGCGCTTCGAGCCGCTGGTAACCGATCGCGATCGCTTCCAGCCAGGCGGCGCGAAACGCCGCATCCATCTTGCGCCGCCGATAGGCGACCGTCACCGGCACGCCGCTGGTGCGGCACGCTTCGCTGACGTTGCAGGTTGCCGCAAGCGTTTCGAGAAAGGCCTCGGCCTTCTCTTTCGACCAGTCGCGCGGCGCGCATCTCTTCAATTGCGGCGCCGCCGCCGCGACCAGAGTCAGCGCCTTCCGTCTTTGCCCCACCCATGCCTCCAAACGAAAAGGGCCGGGTCGCTCCCTTGGGAACGCCGGCCCTCGAACCCCGCGGGGTCCGAATCACAGTCCTTCACTGTTCAGTCTTGAGCGCCCGAGCATAAGCGAGCGGTTGCGCAGCGACCGAACGCTTGTGTCGAAGAGAGCGCGAAAGCCGGACGGCCTGCGCGCGAAGACGCGACAGGACCGACGGCGCGGATTTATTCCGTGCCGGCGCCGCCCATCAGCGACTCACACTTTTCGACTGTTCCTGTCGTCTAACCAAACATCGTCACGATGTCAACAGTTATTTTGCCTATTTGGTTATAAAGTTCGCGAGCCCTAGACCGTGGTCTGGGCCATCGTCTTCAGCTCGGGCTTGGGAATCCCGTTCGCCTCGAACTGCTGCGTCAGCTCGGCCTTGCGCGCCGCGAGCTGTTCGCCCAGCGCCTCCATGTCGAGCCCGGCCTTGCGCGCTTGCGCAAACAGGCCTTCCATCCGCTTCTCTTCCTCCTGCACGTGGTGCTCGATCTCTTCGCTCAGCACCTTGACCTTGCTGTCGTAGAATTCGTCATCCGGCCCGCCGCCCAGGATTTCCGCGATCAGCACCTTGGCGCCGTCATGCTCGACAAAGCTTTCCTTGAGCAGATCCTCTTCGACCTTGCCTTCGCACGCCGGATAGAAAATCTCCTCCTCGATCGTCGCATGGACCGAAAGCTCAAGGCAGATCTTCTGCGCCAGACGCTCCTTGCGTCCGTCGCCGCTCGCCTTTTCAAATTGTTCGAACAGGTCCTCGACGGTGCGATGGTCCTTCTTCAGCAATGCAACGGCGTCGAGCTTGTCGGTGTCGGCCATGGGAAAACTCCTTCTCGGTCGACCGCTCAACATCGCACCGAATTGCGAGTTCCGCCGGCTTAACCGACGTTAGTCGGTCAACAGACCGTGCAGCGGTCCGCGCCCTCGGTCGCCGCATAGGTTCGGCGCACGATCTCCTCGAGCACGCCCAAATCCACATCGGCCAGCTTGTTGATGTACAGGCACGCCTTGGACGTCTTGTGCTTGCCCAGTTTGCCGAGCAGCGCCGCATAATCGTCGAACCCGCCGACATAGAGCACAAGATTGGCCGATCGCGGCGAATAGCCGATGCGGCAGGCGTCGCCTTCATGCCCGCTGTCGTAGCGATAATGATAGCTGCCGAAGCCCACGATCGACGGCCCCCACATCACCGCCGGTTCACCAGTGACGCGCTCCATCATCGCGCGCAGCGCGTGGCCGTCGGCACGGCGAACGGGGTTTGCGACACCATCTAGAAAGGCATCGACACTGACGTCGGTTGCCTTGGTCTTCGTCTCGGCCATGCGACGCTCCCCGCCATGCCTTTGAACTTGGCGTCATCGACACAGCGAGCACCCCCCGATGTCAATAGCCGCTTGCGCATTCGGCATGGCCCGCCGCCGGCGCGGCCGGCAGCGGGCCGCGGCCAGGGAGAAGCCGTCCGCCGGCCGCTATTTCCTCGGGTCAGAACCCAAACGTCACCCCGGCGCGAAGCGCGGTCTTGCCACCCTTGTTGAAACCGTGCGCGACGCCCGCATTGACCGCGACATTGTCGCTGACCAGCGCTCCGGCCTGGATCGCCGCGGCGACCGCGCCGCGATAGGCGCCGACATTGCCGGTCAGGTTGAAGCTCTTGCCCGGCAGGAACATGCCGCCCGACAGCGCCACCGCCGCCGCGGTCCCCGCCGCCGCGCGGTCGTCGACATCGTCGAGCTCGCGCGCGAAATCGAGCGCCAGCACCTCGAGCCCCGTCACCCGCGAATCGAACGCCACGTCCGCCGCCTGCAACGCGCTGATTTGCGAGCCCTGCGCGGCGACGGTCGTGTTGGTCGTCGCCAGCCCGGTTTGCAGGTTGGTGATCTGCGTGCCCTGCGTGGTCACGGTCGTTTGCAGCGCGGTGACGTTGGTCGTGATGCCGCTGGTCGCCGCAGTTAGCTGACTGACGTTGACTGCGTCGGTCGCCGCCGTCCCCGCCGCAACATTGACGATGCGCCGTTCATTACCGGCGGACCCGACCGAAACCGTATTGACCTGATTGGCGATTGAGCCAGCGCCAAGCGCGACACTGTTGGCCGCGGACGCATCGCTGTCGACGCCGATCGCAATTGCTCCGCCGGCGCGAGCGCGAGCGCCGAGGGTGTCAACGTTACCGTCGCTTCCAATTGCGATGCTGTTGATCCCGCTTGCGACCGCGTCGGTTCCGAAGGCGAGCGAATTAGTCCCCAATGACAAGGCTCTCAGACCGAGGGCGGTTGATACGTTTCCTATGGCTGCAGAAAATGCCCCAAGCGCAGTGGTCCCAAATTCTGACGCTAGCGCCTGATTTCCGAGCGCGGTGCCAGTCGAACTGGTTACCCTCGCAAAGGCACCAATTGCGGTTCCGTTGGTTACACTCCTGATTTCCCCTGTCAGCGGATCGACAACAAATCCGACTAGCGCCTTGAATCCCAGGGCGAGCGAATTCGACCCGACGGCAGTCGCCTGGGTTCCTACGGCAACGGATCCGCTTCCTCCTAGGAGATCGAAGTAATGCGAGCTGAAGAATGATCCGGGGGCATTAACGGCGGCAGCCCCATAACCGAATGCCGCCGTGTTCTCCGCGCCGGCGATGCTGTCATTCCCTACTGCCGTGCTGTTGTCCGAATTTGCCGACGCACTCGCGCCGCAGGCCAACGACTCGGTCCCGAGGGCGCTAGCGCCGGCGTCGGCGCTGGCGGCATTGGGCCCGGCGTTCGTGCCGTTGAGGTCGCAGGTGACTTGCGCTTGCGCCGGAGAGGCCAGGCCGAATGCCGTTACGGAAGCGGCGACGAGCAGTGCGCGCTTTGGACTGGTGATGTTCGAGAGCATGGCTTCTTCTCCCTGTTGAACGCCTCGCGTCGGCGAGGCCGATCGGGGAAGATTCCTATGTGGATAAGCCGCGCGCCTCTTGGCGTGATGCGCAGCACCTTGTCCTGATGCGAATCAATGCCGCGTTTCGAGCGCCTCGCCGTGCCGGACGTCGCTCGGCGTCATGCCATAGGCGGCGCGGAACGCATGGTTGAACCAGGACAGGTCGGAGAAGCCGCAATCGAACGCGATGCTGGCAATCGACCGGTGGGCATGCAGCGGATCGACCAGCCGCCGGCGTGCAAGCCGCAGGCGCTCGGTCCGAACCCACCTCGAGAAGCTCGTCCCTTCCTGCTCAAACAGCAACTGAACGTAACGCGGGCTGATCCGCTTTGCGGCCGCAGCCTTATGCAGGGACAGCGCCGGGTCGGAAAGCCGCTTGAGCAGCCACGACTTGACCGCCGCCGCGCGCGCCGCGCGCAGCCCGCGTCCTGCGGCGACCTCGGCCGCATCGCGCGTCGTCCCGACGGCGAGCGCGACAAGGTCGGCGACGTGCAGCGAAATCGCATGAGCGACTTCCGGGCATTGCGGCTCACCGTTGATGCGTAGGATTTCGAGATAGCTGTTGAGCAGCTGCATTGCTTCGGACGCGGCCGGGACCGGACGCATCAACCGGTCCTCGGGAGCTTGCAGGAGCGGGGCAAGCAGCCGGCGCGACAACCGCACGTTGGCAAAGGGAAATAGTGAGTGAGTCTCGCCGATCATCGGTTCGGAGCAGGTCGCGAACGCGCCGGTTCCGTCGCCCCTGATCTCCTCATCCCGGTGCACCAGGCGTCCATTCGCAGGGTGCCTGGCCCACAGGCCAGCATCAGGTCGTCATTCTCGAGGCTGCGGTCGTGGCCCGTGATGCCGAGATGCGGCGAGCCGCGCCCCCAGGTAATCGCCAACCCCGGCAAAAGCCGGATCTCGAACTCGAAGATCGGATTGTCGTCGAGCGGCGTGAATTCCATGTTAACGACGCCCCGCCCGAAGACCTCGGTTAGCGTTTCGCGGCGTTCCCGCTCGGGCACGCGATCGAGCGAGAAACGGATGATCGATGGCTGCCCTTCCATACGCCCTCCCCGCCAAATCCACTAACCGATTAATCTAACATCTATTGGTCATCGATCCACTATACGAAGGTTAAGGGGGAGCACTCGATGCCGCACGGTGCGTAAGCGCCCGCGCATCGATTCGCCTCGCCATGCACAGCAGCGTTTCTTCAGCTAGGTGCCGCGCGCCGCGCACGACGCACGCGCGCGGGTGACGCTTTAGACCACCTGCTCCGAATGGCCGTACACCAGCACCATCATGTGCGCTTGCTTGGGCTCGGCCGGAGCATTGGTGCTGGCCGCGAATTTCTCCGCCTTGGCCTCGTCGCAGCCGTAATCGGGCTTCACGCCGCCATGCGTCGCGACGATCTTGCAGCCCTTGACGCTGCCCGCGGCATCGATCGCCAGAGCCATGATTGATCCGCCGAGAAGCGTGTCACCCGGGTGCAGCTTTTTCACATCGGGAAGCTCGGCGCCCGGCGCGAAGCGGCGCTCGAACGTGATCTTGGTGAACTGCTCGCTGTTGTCGGACTTGCCGGCCGCCTTGGCGTCCGCGCCTTCGACGGCGCAGACGTCAGCGCCGCTGATGCTCGATTCGTAACGGCAGGACTGCGGCTGGCCGTCGCCGGTCATGGTGACGGTGATCTTTTCCCACCACGGGCCGGTGGCGTTGAGCGGCGTTTCGGAAATCTGCGGGGTTGCCAATGTCGTCGAGGCGGCAAAGGCCAAAGCGGCGAGCTTGAGCACGTCTCACACTCCTAATCGTGCCCGCCTACTCCAACGGCCTTTCGGGCCGCCGCCACCTGATTCGCCTAACGCGCGAACGTGCTTTTGGTCCCGGCCGCAAAATATCGGTTCGTCGATTCTGCCGTGCGGCCTAGCGCCGTGCGATCATCCGCTCGACCGCTTCGTGCCGGGTTTTCTCGTCGCCCGCGGTGCGCTCGATCTCCTCGATCACGCGCAGCAATTGGTCCTCGGACAAATGCTCGATGCCGATGAATTCCTTGCGTGCACGGCCCACTGCGCGGATCAATTCGTCGAGCTTGGCCTGGATCGCCGAGGCGTCACGGTTCTGCGCATTCTGGATCAGGAACACCATCAGGAAGGTGACGATCGTGGTCCCGGTGTTGATCACCAGCTGCCACGTGTCCGACCATTTGAAGATCGGCCCCGTAACCGCCCAGACGATGATGATCGTCAGCGCAATGGCAAAGGCACTGGTGCGTCCCGTCCACGCCGCGACGGCTTTGGCGATCTTGTCGAACATGTTGCTTTACCCCCTGTGCACGACGGCCCGGTCCAGGGCGTCGAGATATGCTGCCGCGCTCGCATCTACGCTATACGGTTCGGCGATGCGTTGCAGCATGGCGCGGTCGCGCGGCCGGTCGAGCGTGGCCAGGATCGCCGCGGCGGTCGCTGCCGGATCGTCCATCGGCACGAGCATTCCGCCGTCGCCATTCTCGAGCAATTCGACCGATCCGCCCGGGCAGCGCGTCGCGACCACCGGCAGCCCGGCGGCCAGCGCTTCGATCAGCACCGCCGGCGATCCTTCGAATGCCGACGTCGAAACCAGCAGGTCGGCCGCCGCCATCCATGCTCCGACGTCCGGCACATTGCCCGGCAGCTGCACCGCATCGGCAAGCTTGAGCCGCGCAACCTGCTTTTCCAGGTCGCCGCGAAAGCGACCCTCGCCAAGGATGATCGCCCGCACCTCGCGCGTCCGCCGGACAATCGCGATCGCCTCGATCAGAACGTCGAACCGTTTCTGCCACGCCAGCCGCCCGACGCCGAGGACCAGCGGCACCCCGCCTCCGATCCACGGGTGGCCCGGCGTTCGCGCAAGGCACGCGGTGAACTGCGGGGTGATCGCCGGGTTGGGCAGCACCACGCAGCGTTCGGGGCGCCGCATGTCGGCGCGCAGGGCCGCGGCAGTCTCGCCCGACACCGCGATCACCAGGTCGGCGCGGTCGTACAAGCGCCGCCGGGTCGCGCGTTCGACCGGCTCGAACAATCGCTTGAACGGCCGCGACCAGGGAAAGTCGCGGCGCGGATGCCGGCTCGCGCGCAACGCCACGATCGGCTTCGTCTGCACTTGCCGCGCCGCCCGCAATGCCGGTCCGTGGACCGTCGTGATCCCGGCCAGCAGCACATCGACCGGATGCAGGGAAAGCCACTCCCGGAGGGCCGCCCATCCTTCGAACATCCACGGCTTCCACACGGGCTTGGTGCTGGGGTCGAGGACGCTGAGCTTCACTGCGGGGTCGAGCAAACGGTCGACATCCCCGCCTGCGCGCAGCGCGACGAAATGCACCTCCCGCCCCGCCGCCGCAAAGGCGTTGGCCAACGTCACCAACCGCCGCTGCGCCCCGCCCGCGTTGAGCGAATGCACCACGACGGCGATTTTCTGGGCCGCGGGGAATGGATCGGTCGACATTCCGTGCGCCTAACAGCCCGTGGCGAACGTTGTCAGCCCCGCCCCAAAACCAAATCGCGCTGCCGCTATTCGCAAGCCATCACTTGGGCTTCACCACGCCTGGCGCGGAAGCGGGCTGTCGGACGCACCACCCAGCCGCCAGACGATCGGCTTCTGATATTTGCCCGTGATCGCGCGTCCCACTCGTCGCGGGCCGTCTCGAATCGCGCCCGCAAGCGAAACAGCGCGCAGCTCTGCTCATCAAGAGCGTCCGCGCGGACCGCAAACAGAAATGGGGGCCGGCATTGCTGCCAGCCCCCACTGCGCCGAGCGAAGGATCTGCCGGTGTTCGCGACTTGGACAACGCCGGCCCGAAGGCCAATGCCGTCCCGTCCTCGATCCTGGCTCACCAGCTCAGGCGTCGCATCCCACTGGACTGCTCTCTCCGGGGGAGAAGCCCGGCCTCTCTACCTGACTGCGCGGCCCGAGGGTTCGCTGGTCTTTCGAGTGGCGGGCCGGCCGTGAGGCCAAGCCGTCCGATGTTCCGCGGCCCTTCTTGGGTCGGTCACTCGTGCGTCCCGCTTTGCTTCCGGCGATCCGAAGACCGCTGAATGCCGCGTCGCGCTTGAGGAAGACCAACTCTTCCGGCGCCTCTTCCCGGCTGGCCCCGTCTCCGCTTCCGAAAAAGCTTCGACATTGCCTGCCGGCGGAGATCGGAACTTTGGTCCCTGCCGCACCCGTCTGGCCGTTGCCGACTTTCCGGGGAGGCCGGGAACCGCTGTCCCGATCACCCAGCGACAATGCACCTCGCCCCCTAGTCGGGGAAGCGGAATCTTTAGGGAGAAGCCTGTGGAAAACGGGGATATCGGTAACAACAACGGGAACCTTTTTCGAAGCGCCCTTTATTGCTCGAATCGCCCGCGCCCCCTACCTCCGCCAAGTGCCTGAATCCTCTGCCCTCTCTCCCGAACCCGCCTATCTCCAGGGCCTTAATCCGCCACAGCGCGAAGCCGTGCTGACCACCGACGGCCCGGTGCTCGTGCTAGCCGGCGCGGGCACGGGCAAGACCGCCGCGCTGACCGCGCGCCTCGCGCACCTCATTGCCACGCGCCGCGCCTGGCCGAGCCAGATCCTCGCCGTCACCTTCACCAACAAGGCCGCGCGCGAGATGAAGGCGCGCGTGTCGGCCATCTCGGGAGGCGCAATCGAGGGGATGCCGTGGCTGGGCACCTTCCACTCGGTTGCCGCGCGCATGCTGCGCACCCATGCCGAGCTTGTCGGCCTGCAATCGAACTTCACCATCCTCGACACTGACGATCAACTGCGCGTGCTCAAACAATTGATCGCCGCTGCCAATCTCGACGAAAAGCGCTGGCCCGCGCGCCAGCTCGCGGGTCTCATCGACCGCTGGAAGAACCGCGGCTGGACGCCAGAACAAGTGGACGCCGGCGAGGCGGAAGCCTTTGCCGCCGGACGCGGGGCGGAGTTATACGAGCAATATCAGGCGCGGCTGCGCACGCTCAATGCCTGCGACTTCGGCGATCTTTTGCTCCACATGCTGCGCATCTTCCGCAAGCACGACGATATTCTCGAACGGTACCGCGACCGCTTCCGCTACATCCTGGTCGACGAATATCAGGATACAAACCAGGGCCAGTATGAATGGCTCAAGCTGCTTGCCGAGCCGCGCCGCAACCTGTGCTGCGTCGGCGACGACGATCAGTCGATCTATTCGTGGCGCGGCGCCGAAGTCGCCAACATCCTCCGCTTCGAACGCGACTTTCCGGGCGCCGCGGTCATTCGCCTCGAACAAAATTACCGCTCGACCAGCCACATCCTCGCCGCCGCCGACGGCCTCATCGCGCATAACAGCGGTCGCCTTGGCAAGACCCTGTGGACCGACCGCGGCGACGGAGAGAAAGTACGCGTCATCGGCGTGTGGGACGGCCCGGAGGAAGCGCGGCGGGTCGGCGAGGAGATCGAAAGCTTCCAGGCGCGCGGCGGTTCGCTCGACGACATCGCGATCCTTGTCCGCGCGCAATTCCAGACGCGCGAATTCGAAGAGCGCTTCATCGCCATCGGGCTGAGCTATCAGATCATCGGGGGCTTCCGCTTCTACGAGCGCGCCGAGATCCGCGATGCGATCGCCTACCTCCGGCTGATCGCGCAGCCCGCCGACGATCTCGCCTTCGAACGCATCGTCAACCAGCCCAAACGCGGGCTCGGCGACAAGGCGGTCGCCGCGATCCACCGCCACGCCCGCGCTACCCAGCTGCCCCTTCTGATGGCCGCCGCCCAGATGCTCGACAGCGACGAAATGACGCCTCAGGCGCGGCGGTCGCTGGGGCGCTTCGTCGGCGACGTCATGAGCTGGCGCGACAAGGCCGGCTCACTCCCGCATCCCGAATTGGCGCGCATCGTCCTCGAAGAATCGGGTTACACAACGATGCTCCAGGCCGACCGCTCGGCGGAAAGCGCCGGCCGGCTCGAAAACCTTGCCGAGCTCACGCGCGCGATGGAGGAATATGAGAATCTCGGCGCCTTCCTCGAGCACGTGTCACTGGTCATGGACAATGACGAGGCGCGGCAGGGCGAGCGCGTGACGATCATGACCATCCACGCCGCCAAGGGCCTCGAGTTCGACACTGTTTTCCTCCCCGGCTGGGAAGAAGGCGTGTTTCCTTCGCAGCGGGCGATGGACGAGGGCGGTCTCGCCAGCCTCGAGGAGGAGCGCCGCCTCGCCTATGTCGCGATCACCCGCGCGCGTCGAAAAGCGACGATCTTCCACGCCGCCAACCGCCGCATCTACGGCCAGTGGACCAGCTCGATCCCCTCGCGCTTCCTCGGCGAACTGCCCAAGGAAAATATCGACGAGGGAACAACGATGACCGGCGGCGAAAGCCTGTGGCGCGCGCAATGGAGCGAACGCACCGACCCCTTCGCCCACCTCGCCGCCGCCCAATCCAACCGCGCCAGCACCCGCGGTCCCGGCTGGCAGCGCGCCAGCCGCGGCGGCACCTTCAACAGCGAACCGCAGCGGGTGATCGAAGCCCGCGCCTCGGCCGTCTCCCTCGGCAACAAGGGCCGCGACGACCTCGCGCTCGGCCAGCGCGTTTTCCACGGCAAGTTCGGCTACGGCACCATCGCCGTCATCGAAGGCAACAAGCTCGAAATCGACTTCGAGCACGCCGGCCGCAAGAAAGTGTTGGACAGCTTCGTCAGCGCGGGCTGAAACGACGCAACGCTTTTTCGAGAGGTCCATCCATGCGCGCCTGGCTTGTTGCGTCCCTCCTCCTCACCGCCCCCGTCGCGCTTGCCGCCCAGACCGTGGAAACCCGCACCGTCGGCTCGGCAACGCTCCAAAACGTCCCCGCCATCCCCGCCGACGTGAAGGCGGCGGTGCAGCGTTATCAGAATTACCGTGAGGCAGTATTTCGCGATTGGCTGCCCGACGGGACGATGCTGATTACCACGCGGTTCGGCGCGACAAACCAGGTGCACCGCGTCGCCGCCCCCGGTGCTGCGCGAACGCAATTGACCTTCTTCGAAGAGCCCGTCGCGGGGGCCGAGGTGATCCCGGGCACCAGCCGCTACGTCCTGTCGCGCGATACGGGCGGCGACGAATGGTTTCAGTACTTCGCCACAGGCCCGACGGGCGAGCCCGTTCAGCTGACCGAACCCGGCACGCGCAACCTCTTCAACGTGTTCTCAAAGGACGGGCGCCTCATCGTGTGGAGCCGCGCGACCAAGGGCTCGCCCGATTATGCGATCCTTGCCGCCGACCCCGCAGATCCGACCAGCGGCCGCGTGGTCTTTCAGGGCAAGGGCAGCATCTCCCCCACCGACATCTCAGCGGACAAGCGCCGCGTGCTGATTGGCCGAAACATCTCCAACCGCGAAACGCGGCTGTCGATCCTCGATTTGGCAACCGGCCAAGCGACCGAGCTGCCGTGGACGAGCGAGTCGGCGCGTTACGAAAGTGCGCGCTTCACCCCCGACGGCCGCGGCGTGCTGGTCATCACCGATTACCGCAGCGACCTCCGCCGCCTGGTCGAGATTGACCTTGCCAGTGGAAGCCGGCGGGCGGTGTCGCCCGACCTCAAATGGGACGTCGAAGCCTTCGACATGACCGACGACGGCCGCATCCTCGCCTATGTCGTCAACGAGGACGGCTTTTCGCGACTGCGGTTGATTGACCGCGCGAGCGGGCGCGAGTTGCCGCAGCCGCAGCTGCCCGGCGGGGTGCTGAGCGGCCTTGGGTTCTCGCCCGACGGCTCGAAGCTCGCGCTGAGCATGTCCACCGCACGATCGGCCGGCGATGTCTGGTCGCTGGATGTCGCAAGCGGCACGCTGACCCGCTGGACCAATTCGGAACTGGGCCCGCTCGATCCGAAGACGCTCGCCGAGCCGCAGCTGGTCCGGTTCCCCAGCTTCGACGGGCTTTCGGTCCCCGCCTTCGTCTATCGCCCGGCCGGCATCGCCGCAGGCACGAGGACACCGGTGCTGATCGACATCCACGGTGGCCCGGAAGCGCAGACCCGCCCGATCTGGAACCCCGGCGCGCAATATTTCGCGAACGTGCTCGGTGCGACGGTGATTCTGCCCAACGTCCGCGGCAGCGACGGCTATGGCAAGCGCTACCTCAACCTCGACAATTGGGAAAAGCGCGAGGACAGCGTCAAGGATATCGGCGCACTGCTCGACTGGATCGCCAAGCAGCCCAGCCTCGATGCATCAAAGGTGGCGGTCTACGGCCAGTCCTACGGCGGTTATATGAGCCTGGCGGCGATGACCCATTATTCGAATCGGCTGGTCGGCGGGGTCGAGCGCTACGGCATCAGCGACTTCATCACCTTCCTCAACAACACCGAGGCCTATCGCCGCGACAACCGCCGCGCCGAATATGGCGATGAGCGCGTGCCTGCGATGCGCGCCGTGTTCCAGCGCATCAACCCCCTCGCCAACGTGAAGAAGATCGGCAAGCCGATGCTGGTGATGCAGGGCGCCAACGACCCGCGCGTGCCCAAGTCGGAAAGCGACCAGGTGGTCGCGGAGATCCGCAGGAATGGCGTGGACGCCTGGTACGTCGTCTTTGCCGACGAAGGTCACGGCTTCCTCAAGAAGCCGAACAACGACCTGCGCAGGGAAGTCGAAACCGTCTTCCTGCGGAAACTTTTCGAAGGGCGCTAAGCGCCCGAAGCGGCGTCCGTCAGCCCGCGGAAAGTGCGAAGGCGATTCCTCCGCCGACCACGGCCATCGTCATCAAAAGCGACGCGAAGCGCCACTTGCCGTTGCTCTCGACTTCGTAAGCCATCCAAATCCCCCTTGAAGCGGCCAGTGTAGGCCAAAATCCTTATAACAGTTTTACAGGGCCGCCGTTGGTGAGGATTTTACAAAAAGCGTCGTGAATCGAAACGTTTAGCGTACTAGCGGAGCAGTCCAAGCGCCGTCTTCCTGCCCATTGCCCATGCCAAGAGATGGAACCCGACTCGGGCTCGGTGCATTCTCGCAGCAAAAGTCAACACATAAATTCAGGTGTAAAATGAAGAAGCTAGCCCTTGCGCTGGCGCTGGTCAGTTCGTGCGCCTTCATGGCGCCCCCGGCCGCCGCGCTCGAAACTTACGAAGCCAAGATGGAAGCCAGCGATGCCGCGTCCCAGGCGCGCATCGACATGCTCGAAGCGTTTGGACCAAAGCGTCTCAAACCCGGTCAGTATGTTTGGCGTGACGTGCCTGCGTCCGCGGGTCAGGAACGCGTCGTCGTCAGCCTGTCCGACCAGATGGCTTATCTCTATCGCGGTAGCGAGATGATGGCCGCGACCACCGTGTCGAGCGGGGCGGACAAGACCCCCACTCCTACGGGGATCTTTGCGGTGCTTAACAAGAAACCGATGCACCGGTCGCGCAAGTACGACAACGCGCCCATGCCGCACGCGCAATTCATCGACCAATATGGCGTCGCCTTGCACGCCGGGTTCAACCCGGGCCGCCCCGCCAGTCATGGTTGTGTCCGCCTGCCCGCATCGTTCGCGAAGAAGCTTTTCACCGTCACCGACCTGGGCACGCCCGTCTACATCGGGGCCTGAACTCGCCCCTGATGAGGGCCGCCGGCGCGATCGGTCGCGCGCCGGCGGCTCTTTTATTTCGACTCGATGGAACTTTCCCGACTGTACGATCCCGGGACGGTTCGTCGCATTGTCAACACCTTTTTTTGAACTCGCTGCACTTTTTCGCGTTTAGTCATTCAAACAAAGATTTAGCGAGTTCAAAAAGTGAAAATCCAGATGCTGGCCGGTGCCGCTAGTGCGGCACTGCTCACCCTAGCTACGCCTGCTTCAGGCGCGGGCTACCCTTCCACCGGATCGACTTCGTCCGTCACCGCCAATGCGGTGAGCGGTTCGGTCGAAACCTTTTATGCCCATCAGAACGGGGCTGTTTTGTGGCTTCCCGACGGTGCGGATAGCGCGGCCGCGCGTGAGCTGATCGGCGTGCTCAGCACCGCCGGTATCGACGGTATGGCAAGTGGGCCGGCTCTTGCCGCACAGGCCAACGCCCTGTTGGCGCGCGCCCGCTCGGGCGATCCGGCGGCGCTGAAGAACGCTGAGCGCCTGCTGTCGAACGCATGGGTCATGTACGTCCGCAACCTCCAGCGCGCGCCGGACGGCATGGCGATCGCTGATGGTTGGGCCGCCCCCCGTCAGCAGGGTCCGATCGAAATCCTGCAGCGCGCGGCTGCCGCAAACTCGCTCGTCGCGCATGTTCGTTCGACCAGCGCGGTCAATCCGATCTACGCCGAGCTTCGTCAGGCCGCGATGGCTTCGGGCGGCGCATCAGATCCGCGCGTGCTCGCCAATCTGGCGCGCGTTCGCGCAATGCCCTTCCAGAGCCGCTACGTGATGGTCGATGCCGGCTCGGCCAAGCTGTGGATGGTCGAAAATGGGCAGATCGTCGATTCGATGAAGGTCATCGTCGGCAAGGCCTCGTCGCCGACCCCGATGTTGGCGAGCACGATCTATCGCGCCACTGTCAATCCCTACTGGAACGTTCCGGAAGATCTGGTGCAGAAGCTGATTGCCCCGCGCGTAGTCGATCAGGGCGTCTCCTACCTCAAGAACTTTGGCTACGAAGTGCTGTCGGGCTACGGTGCCGACGCGCAGCCGATCCCGGCGTCGAGCGTCGATTGGAAGGCGGTTGCCGCCGGCCAGACGGTGGTCAAGGTTCGCCAGCTTCCGGGCCCGGGCAATTCGATGGGCCAGGTGAAGTTCGGCTTTCCCAATGCGAATGACGTCTTCCTGCACGACACGCCGAAGAAGGATCTGTTCGCGCAGGCCAGCCGCGACCTGAGCAATGGCTGCATTCGCCTGGAAGATGCCGAAAAGCTCAGCCGCTGGTTGCTTGGCAGCGCGCCGGTCGCGACGTCGAGCGCGCCGGAACAGCATGTGCTTCTGCCCAAGCCGGTGCCGATCTACGTCACTTATCTGACGGCGCGCGCCGAGGGCGGGCAGCTGAGCTTCGCCAAGGATGTGTACGGCCGTGATGGCCGCGATGGATCGACCGCGATCGCGTCGCTTCGGTAAGATCGGTTAGCGGCTGGCGCGACGTCCCCCGCCGCCAGCCGCATCCCCGTTTCCGCTCTCGCTTTCGGTTTCCGCGTTCGCTGCCACAACCTGGCCCGGCGACCGCGGTGCGCGCGAATCCAGTTCAAGCCAGTCGCGGAACGGCAAGCGATAGACCATGTCCATCACTTCAAACTCCAATCCCCCGGCTGGTTGGTATTACTGTTCCAAAGCGCAACGACGCCGCTCTTTTTCTGCGGGTCGAACATGATCAGCGCGCGATAGCCATTGATTCCGCCGCGGTGCCCAATGACGCGATGCCCGGCGTAGTTGTAGCTGCGCCAGCCATAACCGTACCAGGCGGTCTTGATCCGTTCGAGGAACTTGCGCAGCCGCATCCGCTCGCCCGGCGTCTTCACGTATGGTGCGTGGATGATCTTCAGCAACTGCGGATCGAGGACAGCGGGCATCTCCCCCATTTGCGCGACCATCCACAACGTCAAATCCTTGATGTTGCTGTTGACGCCGCCCGCCGCCGGCACCTTGTAATAGGTATCGACCAGCCGCAGCTCGCGACCGCCGGTGCCGTGCGGACGTGCCCAACTCCTGTTCGCCGTGAGCGCGGGCAGCGACATGCTGGCGCTGGTCATGCCGATGGGGTTGAACAAATGCTGCTTGACCGCCTGCTCGTAGGTCTGGCCGGTGGCGTCCGCGACAATGTCGCTCGACGCGTCGAAGGCGATATTCTGATATGACCAGCAGGTCCCGGGCGCACAAGTCAGGTTCAGCTGGCCGAGCGACTGGCGGAGGATGTGGGGATCCATCCCTTCTTCCAGCTTGTTGTCATAGGCGTTGCGGTAAAGGCCGACGCGGTGGGACAGCAGATGGCCGACGGTGGCGCTATATTCCGCCTGCGCGGGAAGCTTGAGGCCCGGCGCGTAATTAACCACCGGGGCGTCGAGCTGGACCTTGCCTTGCTGCGCCAGCTTGGTGACCATTGTCCCGGCAACGCCCTTGGATATCGAGGCCCAGCGAAACACGGTCTCGGGCGTCACTGGCTGGCCTGAACCTTCCAGGGTTTCGCCGTAGCCGCGAAGGAAAGTGATGCGGCCGTTTTCGACCACGCCCACCGCCAGGCCGACCATCGCCGGCTTGGTCATCAGTTGCTGCAGCCGTTGGTCGAGCAGTGCATAGTCGACATCGCGGCGCGCAGCGGTCGAGACGGCGGCGAACTTGAGATTGGCCTGCGCGACCTTTTGTGCTTCGTCCTGCTGCGCGGTCTCCGGGCGCATGGCAAGCAGCGACGCGCCCATCAACAGGACGAACGCGCCCAACCCGTATTTATGCGCTCTCTGCAAATTCGCCTCTCCCCGCCCCAACCTTTGTGTGGCGGGCACGGGGACGGCCCTCAACGTTGCTTGGCCGTGCCTGCGACGAGCCGATTCCCTGGCGCGACGAACGCATTGACCCCTTGCGTCTGGCCTTGGGCCGAGCCGTCGCTTAAAGGCGCCCTTGGGAGCAAAGGGCAGATGCAATTTCTGAAGACATTGTTCTGGGTGCTGCTCGCAGTGGTGCTGGTCCTGTTCGGCACGCGCAACTGGGCAGACGTCACGCTCAACCTGTGGGGTGATATTCAGGCGGATATCAAGATCCCGCTCTTGCTGCTGATTGTCTTCCTGCTCGGACTCATCCCCACCTGGCTGGTGATGCGGGCGCGCATGTGGTCGACCAACCGCCGCATTGAGGCGCTCGAGCGTCATCAGGCAACAGCGGCCGAGAGCGTGGCACCGGCCAGTGAAGGACCCGTAATTTGAACCCGATTTTCGTCGCCATCGATACGACCGACGTCCATCGCGCCGCGGCCCTGGCGCGCGACCTCACAGGCGCCATCGGCGGGGTGAAGCTTGGCCTCGAATTTTTCTGCGCTAACGGCCACGAAGGCGTCCTTCGCCTGGCCGAGCGCGAGCTTCCGGTGTTCCTCGACCTCAAGCTTCACGACATTCCCAATACGGTCGGCAAGGCGGTGCGCGCGCTTGCACCGCTCGAGCCTGCCATCCTCACAGTGCACGCCGCCGGCGGCCGCGCGATGCTCGCCGCGGCGAAGGAGGCGGCACCTGCAGGCACCAAGGTGGTTGCAGTCACCGTGCTCACCAGCCTTGACCGGTCGGACCTTGCCGACTGCGGCATCGGCGGATCGCCGGTCGAGCAGGTCGAGCGACTAACGGCGCTTGCGAAGAGCGCCGGGGTCGATGGCATCGTCTGTTCCGGCGCCGAAGTCGCCGCCGCGCGGGCGGCCTGGCCGGACGGCTTCTTCGTCGTCCCCGGCATTCGCCCCGACGGCGCCGAGACCGCCGACCAGAAACGCGTCGTCACGCCGCGCCAGGCGTTGGACGACGGAGCGTCGATCCTGGTTATCGGCCGTCCGATCACCGGAGCGACGCGGCCTGGCGAGGCCGCATCTGAAATTGCCGCGAGCTTGCGCCGCGCGGCCGACCAGTGGGACAAGTGAAATGAGTTGGCTGAGCCGCGTCCGCAACGGAATCCCTTTCCTGCCCAAACGGCAGACCGCGGACAATCTTTGGCACAAGTGCCGCAAGTGCGGGACGTTGGTCTTCGTCAAGGAATGGGAAGACAATTACAGCGTCTGCCCGCGCTGCGATTATCATGACCGGATCGGCCCCAAGACGCGTTTCGAACATCTATTCGACGGCGGCAAATATGAACTGCTGCCCGCGCCCGAGGTGCGCGAAGACCCGCTCAAGTTCCGCGACACCAAGCGCTACACGGATCGCCTCAAGGCCGCGCGAAGCGCGACCGAGGAGCGTGACGCGCTGCTCAACGCGGCGGGCGCGATCGACGGCCATGCGGTAGTGATCGGCGTGCAGGACTTCGCCTTCATGGGCGGGTCGATGGGGGTCGGCGTCGGCGCCGCCTTCGTCGCCGGCGTGAGGGCGGCAGTCGAGCGTAAGTGCCCATACATTCTGTTCACCGCCGCGGGCGGCGCACGCATGCAGGAGGGAATCCTGTCGCTAATGCAGATGCCGCGCACCACGGTCGCGCTCGCCGACCTGCGCGATGCCGGCCTGCCCTATATCGTCGTCCTGACCGATCCGACGACGGGCGGAGTCACCGCGTCCTATGCGATGCTTGGCGACGTCCAGATCGCCGAGCCGGGCGCGCTGATCGGTTTTGCAGGACAGCGCGTGATCGAACAGACGATCCGCGAGAAACTGCCCGAAGGCTTCCAGCGCGCCGAATATCTGCTCGAACATGGCATGATCGACATGGTCGTCCCGCGCAGCGAGCTTAAGGAACGGCTGGCGCTGCTGGTATCGTACTTGACGCCTCAGAAGCGGGCGGCGTGAGCATTCTCCCCCTTCCGCTTGCGGGAGGGGGTCGGAGGGTAGGCCTGTCACGGGCTGGCCTTCGACAGGCCCTCCTCAACCCCTCCGGCAAGCGGGAGGGGCTTTGATGGACTTCGCCACCTCCACCGACCCGACCGTCCAGGCCCAGCTCGACCGGCTGCCCAAGGCCTCCTCCGCCGGGGACATCCTGACCCTCGACCGGATCCGCGAGCTATGCGCGCGGCTCGGCAACCCGCAGGACCGCCTGCCGCCCGTCTTCCATGTCGCCGGAACCAACGGCAAGGGATCGACCATCGCCTGGCTGCGTGCGTCGATCGAAGCGGCGGGCGGGACGGTTCACGCTTACACCTCGCCCCACCTCGTCCGCTTCAACGAGCGTATCCGGATTGCCGGACGACTGATCGAGGATCGCGAGCTTGCGCCCTTGCTCGAACACGTGATCGACGCCGGAGAAGGGCTCGACGCCAGTTTCTTCGAGGTCGCGACCGCCGCTGCGTTCGTCACTTTCTCCCGGACGCCGGCCGACGCGGCGTTAATCGAGGTTGGACTCGGTGGCCGGCTCGACGCGACCAATGTCGTTAGCCCCGTGATCACCGGCATTTCGACGATCGGCATCGACCATGCGCATATCCTTGGCGACACGCTCGAACAGATTGCCTTCGAAAAGGCCGGCATTGCCAAGCCGGGAGTCCCATTGGTGACGCGGATATGGAAGGGATCGGGACCGGGTGCCGTGATCGCCGCCCACGCCGCCGATGTCGGCGCACCGCTGGAATATCGGTTCAATGTCGAACTGGACCGCGGCGTGAACCGCTATATCGACCGCTTCGGCGAAATCGAGGTGCCGCCGGGCGCCCTCACCCATCAACTCGGCAACTGGGGACTTGCGACGGCCATGTTGCGTCATCAATCGACGGTGACGGCATACGATCCCGTCAAGGCCCCCGAGCTTTTCGACTGGCCGGCGCGCTTACAGCGGCTCACTGGACCGCTCGTCGAAGGCCTCCCCTGCCCCGTAACGCTGGATGGCGCGCACAATGCGCAGGGCGCGGAAGCGCTTGCAATGCGATGGATGGACTGGTTTCGGGGCGAGCGGGGGTATGTGCTGATGGCCGGCATCCTCGCCAATCGCGAGCCGGAAGCACTCCTCGGCCCTTTTGCCGGCATCGTCGAGCGCTTCATCGCACTACCCATCCCCGGCCATGACCACCACGACCCCGAAGCGCTTGCGGCGATCGCCGACCGGCTGTTGGGGCGGTCCGACAGCATCGCGGCTCCGTCCATCGAGGAAGCCTTCGCGGCTCTCCGCGCCATGCAGCCCACGACCGGCACCATCGTGATGGGATCGCTTTATCTGGCGGGCGAAATCCTCCGCCTGAGCGGCCAGATCCCGGACTAGGCCGTGTCGCCCTCGACGGCCTTCGCCGCGTCGGCCTGCAGCACCGGTCCGTTCGCCGCGCGATGGCGGTCGGCCCACGCCTGGCGCATCCATTCGAGGAGGACAAACCCGACCGCGATCAGCCCGATCGCCGCGCACAGCATGAACACCGGCGCATAGCCGATTTGCTCGATCCGCTCGCCAATCGCCGCCCGGCCAAGCGACCCGACGAGGAAGGTCAGCGATGACAGCAAGGCATATTGCACCGCGCTGAATTCGCGGCTGGTGATCGACGACAGATATGCGACGAACGCTGCCCCGGCGAGGCCGGCGGCGATATTCTCGCCCGAGATGGCGATCAGCAGCCGCACCATCCGCAAGTCCTGCCCGAACGCGTCGAGCCCGAAGGTGCGCGCGAAGGCATCGATATATGGCGCACCCGAAGCGAGGTCGGCGTAGAGCAAATTGCTAGCGGCCGCGACGATTGCCCCAATGAGCAAGGTCGGCATCCGCCCCAGCGTCGCAAACAAGGTCGCGCCGAGCGCAATCCCCGCCATGGTCATGAACACGCCGAAGATCTTCGACGCAAACGCCACTTCGTCGCCGGTGTACTGCAGCTCTTCGAGATAGAAGGGGAAGGCGTAGCTGCCCCAGATAAGGTCGGTGATGCGGTAGGACAGGATGAGGCCGATGACGATGATCACGCCCCAGCCGATCCGCCGCACCAGCTCCGACAAAGGCAGGATCAGCGCCGAATAAGCGTGATCCGCGGTCCGCTCGGACGCGGTCACCGCGGGGTCGTCGCTGGTCAGCAGATGCTGCCCGCGCGACTGCATCCAGTTGAGCACCGCCGCGACGATCGCGGGCACGATCACTGTCGCGGCCACGATCCACGGCCCGTAAAGCTTGGTGAAGTCGCCGACCGACGGCGGCTTGCCCGTCGCCGGGTCAACCGACCCGCCGAGCATCGTCACCATGAAGCTGCCAACCATATAAATCGCCCACGTCCAGCCAATGGCGACCACGACCAGGCCGATCAGCCGGTATTTGGGGTCGAGCGCCCCCCGACTGCGCAACGCGGTCTGCTCGATCTCGCGTTCCAGCCGTGGCGTGTCGGGCGCCATCAGGGTGGCGATGATAGTCAGCGCCATGAACCCGCCCATCACGGCATAAACCGTGGGCCAGTCCATGCGTTCGGACAGCACGAGCGCAAGCGCGCCGCCGATCAGTGCCGCGATGCGGTAACCGAACTGGTAGATGGAAGAGAGAATCTCGACCGGCGCTTTCTCGTCCGCGACGTCGATGCGCCAGGCATCGATCACCACATCTTGCGTGGCGGAAGAAAAGGCGCCGATCACCGCAATCAGCGCAAACGTGCCGAGCGCCAGCCGCGGGTCGGACAGCGCCAGCCCGAAGAAGGTCAGTGTCAGCAGCAGCTGGCACAACAAAAGCCAGCTGCGCCGCCGCCCGAGCCTTTCGAGCCCCGGAAGCTTCACCCGGTCGACCAGCGGCGACCACAGGAACTTGAAAGCATAGGCCAGTCCGATCCACGACAGCACGCCGATCGTCGCCAGGTCGATCTTCCATTCGCCCAGCCAGGCGTTGAGCGTGCCAATCAGCAGCGTGTAGGGAAGCCCCGCAGCGAAGCCGAAGACGAGCATGATCGCCGTCTTGCGGTTCTTCAGCGCAACCTTGAGCAGCTGCCAGCCCTTGGGCTTTTCCTGTGCGTGTGCGTCGGCCATTCACCCTCCCGTCGAGGGCGCCATGCTAGCAACAACGCGGCGAGAGGCTAGTGCCCGCCTACTTCTGCTCGTCGTCGTGAAGGAACAGTTCGAGGCCCTTGAACGGCTTCACCTTCTGCCGCTGAAGGTGCTTGTCGACCGCTTCGATCGCCTTGCACAATTGCCGTTCCGAATAAGGCTTGGTCAGGCAGCCGACGGCAATTTCGGCTGCGCCCGGGTAGGGATGACCGGTTGCGAACAGGGTCGGCACGCCGCGCTTCTTGGCCTCCTTCGCCAGTTCGATCCCGGTTTGCTGCTTGCGCAGTCGAACGTCGCTAAGGATCAGATCGATCTGCTCGCGCTTGAGCACGTCGAGCGCCTCGTCCAGATCATCCACCGTCGCGACGATTTCATAGCCGGCATCGCCGAGGAAATTCTCGTTGTCGAAAGCCGTCAGCGGCTCGTCCTCGACGATGAGGATACGCTTGACGATTTGCTTCCGCTTGCCGAACAGCATGGAATACCCCGCAAATGACCGTCCCACCGCAACGAACGAACCCTAAACGGGTGCCGCGCCGGCGCAAGAGCAGCACAGCTGTGCCCGCCGCGCCACAGCGCGAGGGCGGCGAGCAGCGCATCGCTAAATTACTCGCCCGCGCCGGAATCGCCTCGCGGCGGGAGATCGAGCGGATGATCGCCGACGGGCGAATCGCGCTTAACGGTGAAAAGATCACCACCCCCGCGACCCTGCTCCACGACGTCACCGGCGTTACCGTTGACGGCCGTCCCGTCCGCCCGCCCAAGGCGACCCGGCTTTATCGCTTTCACAAGCCGCAGCGCGCGCTGACCGCCGAGTTCGATCCCAAGGGCCGCCGGACAATTTACGACGTGCTGCCGCCGGGGCTGCCGCGGCTGGTGCCGGTCGGGCGCCTCGATTTCATGACTGAGGGGCTGCTCCTCCTCACCAACGACGGCGAACTCAAGCGCCAGCTCGAGCTGCCGCGTACCGGGGTCGTGCGCACCTATCGCGCGCGTGCTTACGGCGAAATCACCCAGGACCAGCTGGAAAGCCTGGCCGAGGGCTTCACCATCGAAGGCGTCCGCTACGGATCGATCAACGCCAACCTCGAGCGCAGCTCGGGCCGCAACCGCTGGATCGAGATGAGCCTGACCGAAGGCAAGAACCGCGAAGTCCGGCGCGTGCTCGAACATCTCGGCCTGCAGGTCTCGCGGCTCATTCGCACGTCCTACGGCCCGCTCTCGCTGGAAGGGCTTTCGCCCGGCGCAGTCGACGAGGTGGCGCAGGACGAGCTCGTCGAATTCCGAAGGACCTTGAAGTGACATCCCCCCACGAGTTCGTGGGGAGGGGGACCATCCGCAGGATGGTGGAGGGTTCTTTCTAGGGCTGAAGAACCCCTCCACCGCCTGCGGCGGTCCCCCTCCCCGGCAACTGCCGGGGAGGACGTCGTATGAGGATCATCGCCGGCCGTTGGCGGGGGCGCACGATCGAAGCGTCCTCGGGGCTCGCCACCCGCCCGACCGCCGACCGCACGCGCGAAACCTTGTTCTCCATGCTCACCAGCCGCCTTGGCAGCTTCGAGCATTTGCGCGTCGCCGACCTGTTCGCGGGCAGCGGCGCGCTCGGCCTCGAAGCCATGTCGCGCGGCGCGGCGCACGTTACCTTCGTCGAGAGTGATGCCGCCGCATTGGCGATCCTCAAACGCAACGCCGCCAAGCTGGACGCGGAAGTGCAAATCCTCGGCGGCTCGGCGCTGAGTCTTCCGAAAAGCGAACCGTTCGACCTGATCCTCGCCGACCCGCCTTATGGTGACGGATCGGGCACGTCAGCGATCGAATCCGTCCTACGCGCCGAATGGCTCGCGCCGGGCGGGTGGCTGAGCGTCGAAACCGGCCGGGGCGAAATCGTCGACCCCGGCGGGCTCATCGTTGATGCCGAGCGGAACGTCGGCAAGGCCAAGCTTACGCTTTTGCGCCGCCCTGGGATTTAGCGTTCGACGCCTTCTTGATCTCGTCGAACTCGTTGCTCAGGCGGCGTCCGATCGCGCCCGCCGCGGCCTTGCCGGCTTCCTTGACGGCCTTGCTCGTGCGCTGACGGCCCGATCCCGACTTGTTGAAGCCATGTTCGGCAAGCGCGGCCAGCGCAGCGGTGGCGGCAACGGCGAGCAGGTCGGCAACCAGTGGGCTTTGCAGCAGGTTGATGAAGGCGTCGCCGGCGGTCGAGCTGCTGCCGCCGCTCGAACGTCCGCTGCTGCGCGCAGCTTGCGGCTTGCGCGTCGCGGTTTTCGCGGCCGCCGGCTTGCGCGTCGTTCCGCCGGTCTTCGTCGTTTGCCTCGCCATGTGAAAAATTCTCCTGCCTTCAAGACTTGGAACGCTTAACTCCGCGGGGGCCGGGCGTATCCATCAGCCCAGGCGTTCGAGCGCGGCACGCAGCCGCTCGGCCTCGGCCGCCTTGGCCGCATGGTCCGCGCGTGCCTTCTCGACCGCCTCGGGCTTGGCGCGCTCCGTAAAGGCCGAATTGCCGAGCCGCTGCGCAAGGCTGTCGCGCTCCTTTTCCGCAGCCTCGGCGCCTTTCGCGAGCCGCGCTTTTTCAGCACCAAGATCGATGACGCCTTCAAGCGGCAGCGCGAACGTTGCCTCGCCGACCACGACCTGCGCCGCGCCCGCGCCATCGAAGCGCGACAACTGAATCGAATCCAGCCGCGCCAGTCGCGACAGCGTCTGGTGCTGCCGATCGAGCCGCGCGCCGGTGTCGTCTGAGGCATCCGTGGCGAAGAGGTGCAGCTTGGCGGATGGCGGGACGTTCAGCTCGGTCCGCGCCGAGCGAACCTCGCTGACCAGTTCGATCAGCCATTCGACCTCCGCCTTGGCGTCGGGATCGACCGCCGCCTCGGGCGCCGGCCATTTGGCAATGATGAGCTCGTATGGCCGCTCATTGGAACCCCAAAGCTCCTCGGTAATGAAGGGCATCATAGGGTGGAGCATGACCAGGATCTGGTCGAAGGCCCAAGCCGCTACGCGTTTGGTCTCCTCGTCGAACGCGCCCTTCACCAGCTCGACATACCAATCGCAGAAGGTGCCCCAGGTGAAGTGATAAATGGCGTCGGCCATCTCGTCGAAGCGCAGCTCGGCGAACGCCTTGTCGAGCTTGGCGAGCGTCTCGACCACCTCGCCGATGATCCAGCGGTTGACCGGCAGCGTCGCCTCGGGCGCTGCGATAGTTTGGCTCGCGCCGACGCCGTTCATCTGCAGGAAGCGGGCGGCGTTCCACAGCTTGGTCGCGAAGTTGCGATAGCCCTCGACCCGCTTCTCATCGAGCTTGATGTCGCGCCCCTGGCTTTCCATCGCCGCCATGGTGAAGCGCAAAGCGTCCGCGCCATATTTGTCGATCAAGCCGAGCGGATCGACCGTATTGCCCTTCGACTTGGACATCTTCTGGCCCTTGGCGTCACGCACCAGCCCATGGAGGTAGAGGGTGCGCCACGGCACCTCGCCCATGAACTCCATCCCCTGCATCGCCATCCGCGCATCCCAGAAGAACAGGATATCGAAGCCGGAAATGAGCAGGTCGTTGGGATAATGGCGCTTGAGGTCTTCGGTCTCCTCCGGCCAGCCGAGCGTCGCGAACGGCCACAGCGCGGATGAAAACCAGGTGTCGAGCACGTCTTCGTCCTGGCGGAGCGGCCGATCACCCGCCTGCGCCCGCGCTTCTTCTTCGGTTTCGGCGACGAACACGGTGCCGTCTTCCGCAAACCACGCCGGAATCCGGTGCCCCCACCACAGCTGACGCGACACGCACCACGGCTGGATGTTCTCGAGCCAGTGATACCAGGTCTTCGCCCAGCTTTCGGGCACGATCTTGATCTCGCCTGACTTGGTCGCCGCCGCCACCCGCTCGGCGAGCGGCCTGACGTCCACATACCATTGATCGGTCAGCCACGGCTCGATCACCACGCCCGATCGGTCGCCGTAAGGCGTCGGAATCGTGCGGTCCTCGACCGCCACCAGCGCGCCTTCGGATTCGAGCAGCTCAACGACCCGTTTGCGCGCCTCCTCGCGCGTCAGGCCGATCAGGTCGGCCGGGAGCAGCCCGTCCTGCGTCTGCACCACGCGCGCCTGCCCGTCGAACATGTTGAGCATGTCGCGCGGCGCGAAACCGGCACGCTTGCCGACCTCGAAATCGTTGAAGTCATGGCCCGGGGTAATCTTGACCGCGCCGCTCCCCAGTTCCGGGTCGGCATGTTCGTCCGCCACGACCGGGATCAGCCGCCCGGTGATCGGATGCTTGATCTGCTTGCCGATGATCGCCGCGTAGCGCGCATCTTCGGGATGCACCGCGACCGCCATGTCGGCGAGCATCGTCTCGGGCCGCGTCGTGGCGACCTCGATCGCGCCCGAGCCGTCTTCCAGCGGGTAGCGCAGGGTCCAGAATTTGCCCTGGACATCGCGCGTTTCGACCTCAAGGTCGCTGATCGCGGTCTGGAACTTGGGGTCCCAGTTGACCAGGCGCTTGTCGCGATAGGCGAGCTTGCGGTTGTACAGCTCGACGAACACCTTGGTCACCGCGCGGCAAAATCCGTCGTCCATGGTGAAGCGTTCGTTCGACCAGTCCATCGAACAGCCGAGCCGCCGCAGCTGGCGCGTGATCTGCCCGCCGCTCTCCTCCTTCCACTCCCAGACTTTGGCGATGAAATCGTCGCGGCTGTAATTGGTGCGCTTGTCCTGCCGCTCCTCGAGCTGGCGTTCGACCACCATTTGCGTGGCGATCCCGGCATGGTCCATGCCCACCACCCACATCGCGTCCTTGCCGAGCATCCGCTGGTGGCGCGTGGCGATGTCCTGAAGCGTGTTGTCGAGCGCATGCCCGATATGGAGCGATCCGGTGACGTTGGGCGGCGGATTGACGATCGTCCACGGCTCCGCGTCGGAGCGCTCGGGCCGGAACAGCCCACGTTCTTCCCAATGCGCATACCAGCGATCCTCGATCGCGCGGGGTTCGAAGGTCTTTGGGAGTTCGCTCATGGTGGGGCGGTTAGCGGGCTTTTTTTGTCATTGCGAGCAGAGCGAAGCAATCCACGCATGGATTGCCGTGTCGCCTGCAGCTCCTCGCAATGACGGTTAAACCGGCTTCCCCGTGATCCGGGAAATCTCGCGCTTCACATGTTCGCCGACGATCTGCGGCAGATGCTCGTCGAGCCATTGCTTGAGGATCGGGCGCAGCATTTCGCGCACCACTTCCTCCAGCGGGTTGACCTGCGGCGCCGCGGGCACGCTTGCGGCGATGGTCGTCAGCTCCTCGAGCGCCTGGCGGCTTTGGCCGGCGACGCTTTCGTCCACCAGCGGAGGGCCGAGGTCGGCGGGCGGGGCTAGCGGTTCGCTAAGTTCGAGCACATCGTCATCCTCGGCGCTGTCCGCCTGCATGTCGGCGGGCGTCACGGGCGGCGAGCGCAGCTCTTTTTCCTCGGCGATCACTTTCTTGATCGAGGCGAGGATGTCTTCCATCGAGGGTTCGCGACCGGGCGATTGCATGGCCGCGATATTGCTTATTGCGGCGGCTGAGTCACCCCTGACGTGGTCACCGGCTCGATCAGGGTGCGGCCGGTGACATCGGGCGTGACGATCGGCTGCGCGGGCAATTCGACCGGGTCGACGGTGCGCGTAGCGGTTGCCGGGCGGCGCGGGTCGGACGCCCAGTCGTTCCAGCTGCCCGCGACGCGGCGGTAATTGCCGAGCGGGTCGTAGAGCGGCCCGCCGTCGAGCCCGAGGTCGCGAGCTTCGGCCTGGCCCATCGCATTGAGCAGCTGGAAACCGGCGACGTACGCATCGCGCCGCGCGGTCACGAGCAGCACCTGCGAATTGAGCAATTCCTGCTCGGCATTGAGGACGTCGAGGACGGTGCGTGTGCCGACGCTCTGCTCGGCGCGGGCGCCCTCCAGCGCGAGTTCGTTGGCGCGCACCGCCACCGTATTCGATTCGATCGCCTGCACGGCGGCGCGATAGGTGGCAAAGGCCGAGCGTGTGGTCGAGACGACCGCACGTTCGGTACCGACGACCTGTTCAACCAGCTGGCCCTCGGCGGCTTGCGCCTGCCGCGTGCGGGCCGCCGGCAGTCCGCCCTGGAAGATCGGAATGCGCGAGTTGAGGCCGATGCTGGTTTCCGTACCGGCACGCGGAAAGGACTCGCCGGTCACGGGATCGCTGCCGTTCGATCCACCGAGCGCATTGACATAGGTGCCGCTGGCGACGCCCGACACGGTCGGAAGCCGCCCCGCCTGCGCCACTCGGACATCGAAGCGCGCGGCGTTGGCCTGGCGGGTAATCGCAATCAAGTCGGGATTGTTGTTGAGCGCCACGCGCACCGCTTCCTCGGCGGTGGCCGGGAGCGGCGGGAGCGGCGGCGGCGGAGCCAGCTGGCCGGGCGGGCGCCCGATCACGCGGCGATAATTGGCCTCGGAGGCGGTTAGCACACCCTGCGTCGTCACCAGGCGCGAGCGCTGCAGTTCGAGCCGGGCTTCGGACTGGGCGACGTCGGTCCGGGTCAAATCGCCAATCTCGAACCGGTCGCGCGTGGCTTCGAGGTTGGTGGTCAGGACGCGCACCTGGTTCTGGTTGAGCTCGACAATCGCGCGATCGCGAATCACGTCCATGTAGGCGGCGACTGCCTCCGTGAAGACATCGCCTTCGACCGCGCGGAGAGTCGCGCGCCCGGCTTCGACCCGGGTTTCCGCGGCGCGGATCGAATTGCGAACGCTGCCGCCGTTGAACAACGGATAGCTGAAGTCGACCCCGCCGCTTAGCGTCGGACCCTTGTTCGTACCGGTATCGAGGATGCCGCTGCGGGTAAGGTCTCGATTCAGTCCGACCGTGCCGCTGACCGACGGCCGGCCCGCGGCGCGTGCGATGGCCACTGCGGCGTCCGTCCCGCGAAGCGCCTCGCGCTGTCCGGTCAGCGTCGGGTTCGATCGATAGGCCGAAATCAGCGCTTCGCGCAGCGTGTCGGCCGAAGCCGTCCCTGCCATGAGCGCGGCCAGGATGCCGGCCGAAAGGATTTTGCGATACACGAGACCCAACCCCTAGAAAGTGAATGCCTTCGCCTGGGCGAACCCGGGGAGCGGCGGAACGCCGGCATCGCCGATCGATCGATGCCCGAACGACCCGCCGGACTTGAGCCCGACGATGAGCCGCGTGATCCCACGGTCGATCAGCGCCGTGCCGAGACGGCCGCCCTCGGCGAGTTGCTGGACGATCGCTTCGGGAATGTGGGGGACCGCGCCGTCGATCAGGATGAGATCATACGGCGCGCCCGCGGCGTGGCCCGCATCGAGCGGACCGCTGACGACGTCGATGCCGGCGTCCTTCGCATGCGCGGCGAGTTCATCGTCCGATTCCACCGCCGTCACGTCGACGCCCATCGCGCCGAGGATTGCGGCCGCGTAGCCGGTACCCGCCCCGATCACGAGCGCGCGCTCGCCCTTCACCGGCATCAGGCCTTGAAGAAGTTGCGCGAACGCGGCCGGCGCCGACAGAAACCGCCCGTTGCCGATCGTCACCGCGCGGTCGACATAAGCCAGTGGACGCGAATGCGACGGCAGGAAGTTCTCGCGCTCGATCGACCCCATGGCGTCGATGACGCCGCGATCGGTCACCCCCTGCGGGCGCAACTGATTGTCGATCATGGCGCGGCGGGCGGCACCAAAGTCGGGTATGGGGGATTGCGCAGTCATAGCTGTTATATGCCAGTAATACACCTGAGGTTCAAGCCCGCGCCGGGCGAAATCCCGCGCGCGATCGTGGATCCGTCCTTATCGGGCAGCGGCGCGCCAGCCAACCGCCATTGGTCGAACGAAACGTCCTCCCGAGCGATGCGTGCGCCGGCAGCAGGATCAGTTCGGGCTTGACCGTGGCGGCAGGCTCTTGGAAAGGCCTTCCTTCTCGGCCCGATGGCGGAGTGGTTACGCAGAGGACTGCAAATCCTTGCACGCCGGTTCGATTCCGGCTCGGGCCTCCACTCTCTTCCTGCACTGGCGTCCATGATCGGACGCGCCTTGTTCGGAATCGGACAGGCGCCCGGGCGGTGCCGGTGGTCGGGTGGCGCGGGCAAAGCTAGCATCGCCCTTCAAGCTGCAAGCGACGTGCCAGTCGCGCGGTTTGACCCGCGCAAAGGTGCGTGTCACGGCGCTGGGCATGAGCGACAAGCCTCCTTCGCAGCCGACCTGGGGCGGCCGCTTCGAAACGAAGCCCGCCGAGCTGATGACCCGCATCAACGCCTCGATCGGCTTCGACAAACGCCTGTGGCGCGAAGATATCGAAGCGTCGAAGGCGCATGCCGCGATGCTCCGCGACCAGAAGATCATCCCCGCCGAGGACGCTGACGCAATCCTCAAGGGCCTCGATCAGATTGCCGAGGAATATGCGCGCGACGGCGTGCCCGTGCGCGATGAGCTCGAAGACATTCACATGACCGTCGAGCATCGGCTGAGCGAACTGATCGGCCCCGCCGCCGGACGGCTGCACACCGCGCGCTCGCGCAACGACCAGGTCGCGACCGATTTCAAATTATGGACGATGCGCGCGTGCGACGATGTGCAGCGCGCCATCTCAGACTTGCAAGACGCCCTTCTCGCGCGCGCCGAGGAACATGCGGAAACGGTGATGCCCGGCTTCACGCACTTGCAGGTCGCGCAGCCGGTGACGCTCGGCCACCATCTCATGGCCTATCACGCCATGCTCGACCGCGATTTCGTCCGCCTGATGGATGCGGAGCTGAGCATGTCCGAATGCCCGCTCGGCGCTGCCGCGCTCGCAGGCACGGGCTTCCCGATCGACCGCGAAGCCACGGCGCAAGCGCTCGGCTTTACCAGCGGCCCGACCGCCAACAGCCTCGACAGCGTGTCCGACCGCGATTTCGCGCTCGATTTCCTGGCCGCCGCGGCCTTTTGCAGTTTGCACCTCTCGCGCTTGGCCGAGGAGCTGATTATCTGGGCCAGCCCGCAGTTCGGCTTCGTCAAACTCAGCGACGATTATTCGACCGGCAGCTCGATCATGCCGCAGAAGCGCAATCCCGACGCCGCCGAGCTGGTGCGCGGGCATAGCGGGCGGATCATCGGCTGCCTGACCTCGCTGATGGTGACGATGAAGGGCCTGCCGCTCGCTTATTCCAAGGACATGCAGGACGATAAGGAGCCGGTGTTCGAGGCGTACGACCTGTTAATGCTGTCGCTCGAGGCGCTGACCGGCATGATCGCCACGGTGACCTTCGTGCCGGAGCGGATGCGCGCCGCCGCCGAGCAGGGCTTTTCCACCGCCACCGACCTTGCCGACTGGCTGGTGCGCGAGGCGGGCGTGCCGTTCCGCGAGGCCCACCACATCACCGGCCGCGCGGTGAAGGTGGCGGAGGAACGCGGCTGCAACCTCGACGCGCTGCCGCTTGATGTTCTCAAGGACATCGACCAGCGCATCGACGAGCGCGTGTTCGACGTCCTCAGCGTCGACGCGTCGGTCCGCAGCCGCACGAGCTTCGGGGCACCGCGCCTGAGCGTGTCCGCGAGCAGGTCGCGCGGGCGCGGGAGGACTGACGGCCTGCCACCCCGCTTATCCTGAGTAGGGGCTGAGTAAAGCGAAGACCCGTATCGAAGGACGCACCACGGCCTTCGATACGCCGCTTGCGCGGCTACTCAGGATGAGCGGGTTTTTGTCGGGTCGAGCCGCGCCTTGCGCTGCGCCAGCGTGCGTAACCGCAGCGCATTCAACCGAATGAACCCTGCGGCGTCGCGGTGGTCGTAACTGCCGCTGCCTTCCTCGAAGGTGACCAGATCCTGGTCGTAAAGCGAATGCGCACTTTCCCGCCCGATCACCGTGGCGTTGCCCTTGTACAGCTTCATCGTGACGCGCCCGGTGACATGCTGCTGGCTATGGTCGATCGCGGCCTGGAGCATCTCGCGTTCGGGCGCGAACCAGAAGCCGTTGTAGATCAGGCTCGCATAGCGCGGCATGAGTTCGTCCTTGAGGTGCATCGCGCCGCCGTCGAGCGTGATGCTCTCCATCCCGCGATGCGCGGCAAGCAGGATCGTCCCGCCCGGTGTTTCGTAGACCCCACGCGACTTCATGCCGACGAAGCGGCTCTCGACCAGGTCGAGGCGGCCGATGCCATTGTCGTGGCCGAGGCTGTTGAGCTTTTCGAGCAGCGACGCCGGCGACAGCGCCTTACCGTCGACCGCAACCGGATCGCCTTTCTCGAAGTCGATCGTCACCGTCGTCGCCTCGTCCGGCGCGTCCTCGGGCGAGATCGTGCGCTGGTGGACATATTCGGGCGCGTCGACCGCCGGGTCCTCAAGCACCTTCCCCTCGGACGATGAGTGCAGCAAATTCGCGTCGACCGAGAAAGGCGCCTCGCCCTGCTTGTCCTTGGCGATTGGAATTTGGTGCTTTTCGGCGAAGTTGATCAGCGCTTCGCGGCTGGCGTAGGGCCACTCGCGCCACGGGGCGATGACCTTGATGTCGGGCTCAAGCGCATAATAGCCAAGCTCGAACCGCACCTGATCGTTGCCCTTGCCGGTCGCGCCGTGACAGACCGCATCGGCGCCCACCTGCCGCGCAATCTCGATCTGGCGCTTGGCGATCAGCGGCCGCGCGATTGACGTGCCGAGGAGATACTGCCCTTCATAGACCGTGTTGGCCCGGAACATCGGGAAGACGAAGTCGCGCACGAACTCCTCGCGCAGATCATCGATGAAGATGTTTTCGGGCCGGACGCCGAGCATCTCGGCCTTGCGCCGCGCGGGCTCGACCTCGCCGCCCTGCCCCAGGTCGGCAGTGAAGGTGACGACCTCCGCATCATATTCGGTCTGCAGCCACTTGAGGATGATCGAGGTGTCGAGCCCGCCCGAATAGGCGAGCACGACCTTCATTTTTTTGTTCGTCATTACGCCTTCTCGCCTAGCAGCCAGCGCATCGCGCCGCGTGCGGTGTGCATCCGGTTTTCCGCCTGTCGCCATACCGCCGAGCGCGGCCCATCGATGACCGGCGCAGTCACTTCCTCGCCGCGCCGCGCGGGCAGGCAGTGGAGGAACCATGCGCCCGGTGCGCGGGCCATCAGCGCTTCATCGACTTGATAAGGCTCGTAAAGCGCGCGGCGTTCGTCGCTGTCCTCGCCGCCCATCGACACCCACACGTCGGTATAGACGATGTCCGCGCCCTCGACCGCTTCGTCCGGATCAGTGGTCGCGCCGTCGAGGCCATGCCCAGCCGGACTTGCACTGACGAATTCCGCGCCCGCCAGCGCGCACGCCTGACCAAGCGAACGCGCGACATTATTGCCCTCACCGACATAAGCGATGCGCGTCCCCTCGATACGGCCGAGCAATTGCTTGATCGTCAGCAAGTCCGCCAGGGCCTGGAGCGGGTGATCGGTGGCTGACAACATGTTGAGCACCGGCGCGACGTTCAGCGCCGCCATCTTTTCGAGCAATCCATGGTCGAACACGCGCGCCGCGATCACTGCGTGAAAGCAGGCCAACGTGCGGGTAATGTCCTCGACGCTCTCGCGCGTGCCGATGCCAAGTTCGGCCGGCTGCAAATAAACCGGATGCCCGCCAAGCTGCGCGGTCGCCAGCTCCATCGAGTTGCGCGTGCGTGCGCTCGGCTTTTCGAAGTAGAGCGCGACGCCCTTGCCCTGCAGGACGGGCGACGGCGCCGCTTCCGATAGCGCGAGGATGGCCTTCAAGTCCGCCGCGCTGAGATCGCGGATGGCAAGCAGATGCCTCATGCCGCGTCCCTGGTGACCATCGTGCCGACGCCGTGATCGGTCAGAAGTTCGATCAGCAGCGAATGATGCACGCGCCCGTCGATGATGTGGGCGAAGCCGACCCCTTGGTCGACCGCATCGGCGCAGGCACGGAGCTTGGGGATCATCCCCTTGCCGATGCTCTCGTGCGACAGCCGGCCGCGCAGGTCGGTCGAGGTTAGCCGTTGCACCAGAGTGCTTTCGTCCCTCGGATCTTCGAGCAGCCCGGGCACCGCGGTCAAATAGACGATCTTTTCCGCCTCCATCGCCACGGCTATCGCCCGCGCCGCTTCATCGGCGTTGACGTTGAACGGCTGCCCATCAGGATTTGCGCCTACCGTCGACACCACGGGGGTCAGGCCATCGTCCAGCAGCCGATGCAACAATTCCGCGCGGACCGCCGTCACGTCGCCAACGAAGCCGAGTGCGGGATCGCGCGGCGTCACCGTCAAAAGCCCGGCATCCTCGCCCGACACCCCGACTGCGACGGGATGGTCCCCCGCCTGGCCGTTGATCGTCGCGACGAGGTCGCGGTTGATCTTGCCGACCAGCACCATGCGCACGATCTCAAGAGTCTCGGCATCGGTGACTCGAAGGCCGTCCTTGAACTCGGGTTCCTTGCCGACGCGGCGCAGCATCGCGTCGACCTGCGGCCCACCGCCGTGGACCAGCACGCAGCGCACGCCGACGCTGCGTAGCAGGAGCACGTCCTGCGCCAGCGCAAGGTCGCTGTCGCGGTCGATCGCCGCGCCACCGAGCTTCACGACGACGGACTTGCCGGCCCATTGCCGGATGTAGGGCAAAGCCTCGACGAGGATGCGCGCCGTATCGTGGGGAGTGAGGCTCATGACGTCGCTGCATTTTCCTTGATGTAGCCGGGGCCGAGATCGACCGAGACCGCGCGGCCCTTGCCGCTGCCGAGGCCCAGATCGATCAATATGTCGATCTCCGCGCCCTCGACGTGCGCGCGCACCGCATCGGCATCGTGCGGAATTTCGACGCCCGCCTGCGCCACTTTGACGCCGCCGTAGCTGACCGCCGAAGTCAGCGTGTCGAACTCCGCACCGCACGATCCCGCTTCGGCGAGCAAGCGGCCCCAATAAGGATCGGCGCCGTACCAGCTACACTTGATGAGGTTGTTGTTTCCGATCGACCTCGCGACCAGCCGCGCCTCGGCATCGCTCCTGGCACCGACGACCCGGACGATGACCAGCTTGGTCATCCCTTCCGCATCGCGCGCCATCATCAGCATCAGTTCTTCGCACACCTGCCGCACATCATCCTCGAAAGCGGCAAGGTCGGCAGGCCGCCCTTTGCGGCCGCTTGCGAAGAGCATGACCGTATCGTTGGTCGAGGTCGCACCGTCGGTGATCAATTCGTTGAACGTCGCGTCGGTCGCGCGCTGCAGGATCGGCTTGAGCTCGCTCGGGCTTAGCTCGGCATCGGTAGTCATGAAGGCGAGCATGGTCGCCATGTTCGGCGCAAGCATCCCGCAGCCCTTGGCCATCCCGCCTACGGTGTAGCCGTCGCGCGCGATCGCCGCTTCCTTGGGGCGCGTGTCGGTGGTGAGGATGCCCTTGGCAGCATCGCGGTGCCCGTCACGGCTCAGCGTCTCGCCGAGGGCCGGGATGGCGGCAAGAATCCGCCGCATCGGCAGGCGGAAACCAATCAGCCCGGTCGAGCAGACGAGCATGTCGCGCGGGTCGCAGCCGACGGCCTTGGCTGCCTCGGCACACATCGTCTCGGCGTCCTCACGGCCCTTGGCGCCGGTGCCGGCATTGGCGTTGCCGCTGTTGACCATGACGCCGCTGGCCATGCCGCCCGACACGTTGAGCCGCTCCAGGCTGGCATCGACCGGCGGGGCGCGGAACTTGTTCTGGGTGAACACGGCGGCGGTCGGCACCGGCTTGCCGTCGTCGGTGGCGAGCAGGCTGGTATCGCGCCGCCCGCCGGTCTTGATCCCTGCGGCATGCCCGGCGGCGACGAAGCCCTCGGCAGCAGTGACGCTCATGGAAAGACTCCGATCGGCGAGAGGCCCGCGCCTTCGTCGAGGCCGAGCATGAGGTTGGCGCACTGGATCATCTGACCCGCCGCGCCCTTGCCCAGATTGTCGATTGCCGACAGTGCAAGGATGCGGCCCGTGCGATCGTCGCGGCGAGCGGTGACCTGCACCCCGTTCGACCCGGCGACCCACTTGGTCGCGGGTGGTTGGTCGGTGACGTGGACGAACGGCTCGTCGGCATAAGCGACGCGCAGGAAGTCGAGCGGATCGCCCTCCCCCGTCGTGGTGGCGTAGCAGGTAGCGAGGATACCCCGCGTCATCGGCACCAGGTGCGGGGTGAACAGCACCGTGCCGCCAGTCGCCATTTCCATCTCGGCGGTATGGCGGTGCGAAACGAGGCCGTACGCGGCGAAGCTGCCATCGACGTTGCTGAACCCGGTCGCTTCCTTCGCTTCGCGGCCTGCCCCGCTGACGCCGGACGCGGCATCGACGATCATCGACGCGGGATCGATCATTCCGGCGTCGACCAGCGGCTTGAGCGCCAGGATCGCCGCCGTCGCGTAACAGCCTGCGGCCGCGACGGCCTTGGCCGAGCGGATCGCGTCGCGATGCAATTCCGGAATGCCGTACACGAAGCGGTCGAGCAGCTCGGGCGCTTCGTGAGCATCGCCATACCAGCGCTCGTAAGTCGCGGAATCGTTGAGCCGGAAGTCCGCGCCGAGATCGACGAAGGGAATTTGCCGGTCGAGAATGGTCGCGGCCAGCCGCTGGCTGTGACCGTGCGGGAGCGCGGCGAACACGAGGTCGACGTCGTCCAGCGCCCTGTCGCCGAACTTTTCGAAGCTTCGGTCGGCAAAGGCGGCGGCAAGGTGGGGGTGCGCCGAGGAGACCGGCTGCCCCGCCTTGCTCTCCCCGAACAATTTGGCGGGCACGAGCGCGGGATGCGCGGCAAGAAGCCGCAGCAGTTCGCCGCCGACATAGCCGGAAGCTCCAAGGATTGCCGTCCGAATCATGAGCGGGCCATATGCGGCCGATTGCATGTTTATGCAATACAGTGCATATTTATGCAGATGGCTGAACTCAAGGACCGGCGCCAGCGCGCCATCGCCGACCTGATCCGCGCCGACGCCGTTTCGAGCCAGGACGAACTGGCCGAGCGCCTCGCCGACCTCGGATTTGCAGTGACGCAGGCGACGATTTCGCGCGATCTCGAGCAGATCGGCGCAATGAAAGTTCGCCGCGATGGCCGCTACGCTTATGTTTTCGCCGGCCAGTCCGATGCGCCGGCGGCGGGCCTTGCCGCCGTTCTGCGTTACTGGGCCCGCTCAGTAGAGCCCGCTGCGAACCTTGTTGTGGTGCGCACGCCGCCGGGGTCTGCGCACCTCATCGGAGTCGCGCTCGACCAATCGCAATTGCCGGAAGTCGTCGGCAATATCTGTGGCGACGACACCGTCTTCATCGCTTGCCGCAGCGGCAAGGATGCCGACGCGCTCAGCAGCAAGCTGCGCTCGATTGCGGGCGCTCATCAGCGTCCCCGCGGGCGATAGCCGGCGATCCGGAGGCGCACGATCTGGTCGGCGCTGAGGCGGACCATGCCTTCCTGCTGCAGCGAGCGGATATATTCGGGCGTGACGCCGTGGATGCGCATCCGCACCAGGTCGGCGGCGCTGATGCCGCGATAGCCCAACGCGGCGAGGCCATCGATGAATTGCGCGTTGACCCCGTGGATCGCCATCGACGTCACGTCGTCGCGGCGCAGCTTGCCGTCGCCGATCCTGGCGTAGGCGCGGACCATCTCCGGCTTGGCGCCGTGGATTCGGTAGGCGACCAGATCGGCTGGGGTGACATTGCGGAATTCCGGCCCCATCGCCGCCATTTCGCGCACATAATCGGGACGAACGCCGTGGATGCGCAGGCTGACGAGGTCGTCGGCCGGGATCTGACGGAATTCGGGACTGATCGCGGCAAGCTCGCGAATGTAGTCGAGCGTGACGCCGTGAATCTTGAACTTGACGAGGTCGTCGGCCGACTTGAGGCGGTAGCCCGACGACGCCAGCCCGCGTACATAATCGGCGGCGACGCCGTGCACCGCCATCGACGTCAGCTGGCTGACCGTCGGGCGGGTATAGCCGATCGACTGCATCGCATCGACAAGGTCCCGATTGACCCGGCTCATGGCGAGCGTGAAGGCCTCGCGCTCGTTCGGCCGACCGATGCCGCGCACCTGGAGATAGGCGGCGAAGCCCGCATCGGGCGTGAAGCTGCACGTGCCGCGACCGCTCTGTCCGCCAAGCTCGCCCCCGCAATCGAGGCGGCCTGCGTCGCGCACCAAAGCGAAGCGGACCGGCCGGCGCGGCCCCGTCACCTGCGCCATACTCAGGCCCTGCAAATCGGTGACCGGGTAGTTGTTCGACCAGACGCTGTGGTCACGCCCGCTGCGCCGCTCAATGGTCAGCTGGACGCGGTCACCGGCGGGAATCCTCGCCGCACGCTCGATGCTCCATTCAATCGACCGCTCCTGGGCGAAAGCCGAAGCGGACAGCGCCGTCAGCGGCAGCGCGGCGGCAGCGATCAAGGTGCGGATCATCATGACTGTCTCCCGGTTCCTGTCCGGTTCCGAACGGGGATTTGTTCAGAACCGGACAGCGTGCTGCAAACCGGCCGCCCAGTCTCCCAAGGGCGTTCCGGCAAAGGTGCCGGCTTGCCCCGCCAACACGGCAAACGCCGTGCCAGCCTAGATCAAAGCGACCCGCCCACCGTCGAAGCTGAGCCGTGCGGTGAGCAAGGCGCGGAAGCTGTTGTAGCCGCCCGTGCCGGGGTGGAAGGCGTGGAAGAACAGGCGCGGCTCGCCGTCCAGGCCGAGCGCGACCGAGGCATGGCCGGGCGCGGTCCATGACCGCGTCGACTTGAGCAAGGGCGCACCCTGCTTGCTATAGGGACCGAGCGGATGATCGGCGACCGCGACCCCGATCCCGTAGGCGGGCGACGAAAAGTCGTTGCCCGCGTAGAACAGCCAGTAGCGCCCGTCCTGAAGCGTGCAGAATGGACCTTCGATCAAATGGCCTTCCCAGTCCTGGTCGTTTTCGAGCACGCGGCGCGGCGTGCCGATCAGCGCGCGGCCGTCGTCCGCCAGGCGTTGCGCCCACACCGGGGTGGTCATCGCCGCGACGATCGCCTGCGCGCCTTCGGTGCCGTCCAGCACCGACCGGGCGCGGGCCCAGTTGGCCAGCACCGTCTCGATGAAATTGTGCATAAGGAAAAAGCGCTCCATCGGGCGCTGGCGATTGGCCCAGTCGACCACGCTCGCGGCAAAGGCGGCGGACCGGCGATCGTCGTCGTGTGCGAACAGCCGGTCAATCAGGCCGGGGCGGTCGCGCAGGACGGCGGCGAGCGGGCGCGGCCAAATGCCGTTGCTGTCGTCCTTCCAGAACAGATAATGCGCGCCATCGGCGTCGGTGAAGATGTGGCTGTCGATGACGCCGCCGCTGAGCGCGCCATTCGGGATGCCGGTGGTGTTGACTTCCTGCCCGCGCAGCAGCGGCGCGCCGTTGTCGGTGAACGGCCCGAACGGGCTGGGCGCGCGGGCAAGGCCGATTGCCAGCGCATTGCTCTTCTGCCGCGCGGTAAACGCGACCCAATATTCGTCGCCCGCGCGCGCCATTTCCGGCGCCCAGAAATCCGCGACCTGCCGCCCGCGCGCCGCCCAGTCCGGTGTGCGGCTTTCGGGAAAGACGAAGCCGTGATGATGCCAGTGGATGAGGTCGTGCGAATGGAGGATGGGAAAGGCATCCGGCGCATCGTTGGAAGTGGCGAGCAGGACGTAGCCATCGTCAACGCGCAGCACCGCAGGGTCGCCATAGCCGACCAGGATGGACGGCGAGACATTCTCGGTCAGAAGCGGCTGCCAACTGTCCGGCGTTTCGTCGAAATCGTCCGGTGCTGCGTCGAGGTGCGGCAGCCGTGTGCCGAAGTCGCGGTGGAGGTCGCGGAACAGGCCGCCATAATCCTGCGCCTCGCGCCCCGCGAGCACATAGGATCGCGCGGCATCATCACTGGTGACGATGAAGCGCACGCCCGCGCCCAGGTCCTCGGCTTCAACGCGAAACATCCGCGGCGGAATACGGGCCGGGGGCGAGCGTGAGAAGGGTCAGTCCACCGGACGTCGGAGGAATTGCCCGTGCCGTCCGGAAAGCGAGAACGGCACGGGCAGCCCCTCCCCCTTTATTCGTAACGCAGCGCGTGGATCGGATTGGCGCGGGCGACCCGGATCGCGTGGCCCATCACCGTCCCGACCGCGATCGCCAAGGCGACCAACGCGGCGATCAGGAACGGTCCCGGGCCAAGCGTGATGCGCTGGTCGAACCCGTTCAGCCAATCGCGCATCATCCACCACGCCACCGGCCAGGCGATCAGGTTGGCGACGATCACCGGGCGGCTGAACTGCCACACCAGCAGCTGGACGATGTCGCGGGTGCGCGCGCCCAGCACCTTACGGATGCCGATTTCCTTGGTCCGGCGCTCGGCAGTGAAGGCGGCTAGGCCAAACAGGCCAAGGCAGCCAATGATCACCGCCAGCAACGAGAAGCCGGCGAAAATCTGCGCACGCGCATCCTCGGCTTCGTAAAGCTCGGCCATCACATCTTCGCTGAAGTCCGCGTTGAACGGCACCTCATTGGTGATCTTCTTCCATTCGGCCTCGACCGCAGCGCGAACTTGCGCCGGCTCGCCGTCGTAGCGAATGATCATGTGGCTCTGGCCAAGGTTGGCGTTGCGGAACATGATCGGGTCGATCGGCGTGCGCACGGAGCGGAAGCGGCTGTCGGCGACCACACCAATGATATTGATGTTCACCATCCCCGTGCCTTCCTGAAACAACTCGCTGCGCACGGTCTTGCCGACCGCATCCTGGGGCGATTTGAAGCCCAGCTTTTTGACAGCGAACTCATTCATGACCACGTTGATGCCTCGGGCCGCCAACGCCTTCTCTTCCTCGATCTTGGGCGGGAAGGTCAGCGTCATATCGTCCATCGGGCGATTGGGGTCGAACCAGCGCCCCGCCTTGAGGCGCAGGCCCATGGCGTCGAAAAACCCTTCGTCCACATTATACTGGCCGATCGAGACATTGTTGTTGGTCCCGGGCGGAATGATGAAGGTGTTATTGTTATTGTCGGTGGCGACGCCGATGTCCGTCCGGCCGACCGCCTTCACGCCCGGAACACGCTTCATCCGCTCGACGATCGTCTCGCCCATCGGAATCAGCTGGGCGCGGGCCATTTCATCGACTTGGAGGATGTTGTCGCGGTTATACCCGGGGTCGACCGACCGCGCGTAGACCGTCTGGCCGTACACCACTGCGGTACAGATGATGAGGCCGATGGAGACTGCGAATTGCAGCACGACGAGCGCAGTGCGGAGCCGTCCGGAGCCCGGCGTTTCCGCCGCCGAGCGATTGGCCTTGAGCACCTGCGCGGGCTGGAAGCGCGACAAGAAGAAGGCGGGGTAAAGGCCGCTAAGGACGCCCACCAGCAAGGTCAGCCCGATCGCCGGCAGCAGGATGCCGTTCGACCCCAGGTATGACAGCTGGAGATCGGCATCGAGGAAGGCGGCGAACGGACGCACCAGCAATTCGACCAACGCCAGCGCGATCAGCATCGATGCCGCCGCGATCAGCACCGATTCGCTGACGAACTGGACAATCAGCTGGCGGCGGTTGGCGCCCAAGACCTTGCGCAATGCGACTTCGCGCGCGCGCTGGCTCGCGCGGGCCGTGGCGAGGTTGGTGAAATTGACCACCGCCATGCCGAGAATGAGGATGGCGATGATGGTGAAGGTCGTGATCGTCCGCCGGTCATTGCCCGGCGCCATCTCGCCATCCTGCGCGGCGCCGAGATGCACGTCGCTGACATTCGTGAACCGCCAATCCTGATCGTCGCCCGGATTGTACGGCTTGCCCGTGCCGATATCCTCATCAGGGATATTGCGCTTTTCCCATGCAGGGAGCTGCGCATTCAGCTGCTCGGCATCGGTACCCGGCTTGAGCTTCGCATAGACCCAGCCCGACTGGCAGCCCCAGCAGGTCAGGAACTGCGGATTGTCGGCAAAGAAAGTCGGAAAGTCGCGACGCAGGATCGCATTGATCCGCATGTGCGAATTCTTAGGCAGGTCCTCGATGATGCCGCTGACCTTGAAGTCGACCTTCTTGCCAACAGAAATGATCGTGAAGGTCCGGCCAACAACATCTTCCGTACCGAACCGCCGCATTGCTTCGGTGCGGGTCAGCACCGCAGTCTGCGGCGCAGTCAACGTCGTTCCCGCGACAAGCGGCAAGTTGACGACCTTGAGGAAATCCTCGTCGGCATACTTCCAGTCTTCGGTTGCCGACGCCTGCCCGTCCTTCAGGAAAACGGGCTCGGTCCCTAGGATGTAAGCCGCGTTCTCGACTTGCGGGAAGTCCTTTTCGATGCGTTCCTTGGTCGTATAGGACGCCATCTGCATGTCGAATTCCTCGCCCTCGTCGCTCTTGAAGTGGGTCTGGAACTGATACGTATTCGCAACGTCCGGCAGCCAGTTTTCGTAGCTCCGTTCGTACCGCAGGTAGAGCAGGATGAGGATGCAGGCCGCCATGCCGATCGCAAGGCCGGCGATGTTGATCACCGAATAGGTCTTGCTCTTCGCCAGCGCGCGGATCGCGACCGTCCAATAATTGCGCCACATCGTCATTATCAAAGCCCCTTCAAGTCGAAGTCGTGTCAGGCAGCGCGGCGGCGTTCCTGGAGGATGCGGCCGTCGAGCATGTTGACGACGCGGCTCGCGAAGTCGGCGTGCGCCGGCGAGTGCGTGACCATGACGATGGTCGATCCTTCCTGGTTGAGCTGGCGAAGCATGCGCATCACTTCCTCGCCGTGCGCGGTGTCGAGGTTTCCCGTCGGCTCGTCGGCCAGGATCAGCTTGGGATCGCCGACCAGCGCGCGGGCGACCGCCACGCGCTGCTGCTGGCCGCCCGACAATTGCGTCGGCCGGTGCTTGGCGCGGTGCGCGATGCCGACCTTGTCGAGCACGCGATCGACCCGCGCCTTGCGGTCCGATGCGCTGTGATTGTGATAGAGCAGCGCCAGTTCGACATTCTCGCGAACGCTGAGTTCGTCGACCAGGTTGAAGCTCTGGAAGATGAAGCCGATGTTGCTCTTGCGCGTCTCCGACAGCTGCGATTCGTTGAGCCCCGCCACTTCCTGCCCGTTGAACACGTAGGATCCTTCGGTCGGGCTATCGAGCATGCCCATGACGTTGAGCAAGGTCGACTTGCCGCAGCCCGACGGGCCCATGATCGCGACGAACTCGCCGTCCGCGATGTCGAGGTCAATCGAATCGAGGGCGGTCGTTTCGACCGTGTCGGTGCGATAGCTCTTGGTCAGTCCGGTCATGGTCAGCATGAGTTACGATCCCTTTCTCACTCGCTGTCGAAGGACAGGCGATCCTTGTCGATCAGCCCGCTGTAGGAGGATGTGATGACGCGCTCGCCCGGCTTCAGGCCGCTCACCACTTCGATATAGTCGGCGTTCCGGCGCCCCAGTTGCACCGCCCGCTTGGTCGCGCTGTTGCCGCCCTTGTCGACCACGAACACCCAATTGCCGCCGGTGTCGTTGAAGAAGGCCCCGGCCGGGATCAGCACCGCGCGCGCGCTGTCCCCCAGCGTGACCTTGAGCTGCACGGTCTGCCCGCGCTGGATCGAGCTTGGCTCCGCCTCGAGGAACACGAGGTCGACCTTGAACTGGCCGTTGCGCACCTGCGGATAGACCTTGTTGATGCGGAGCCGATACGTCTTGCCGTCGATGTCCGCGGTCGCCGTCTGGCCGACGTTGACCCGGCCGAGATAATATTCGTCGACATCGGCCTCCAGCTTGCTGCGCCCGGCGCTGTCGATCTGCCCGACGCGCTCGCCCTGCTGGACCGATTGGCCGAGCTGGATGGAAAAGCCGCTGAGCTGCCCCGACACGGGCGCGCGCAGGTTCAGCTGGCCGAGGCTGCCGCGGGCGATGTCGAGCCCGCTCCTCAGCGACTGTGCCGATGCGCGCAATTGTTGAAGCTGGCTCGCCTGCAGCGCCTCGTCCTGCGCGACGCTGCGGCGGAGGATTTCGAGTCGCTTGTTCTGGAACGCCAGGTCATCACGCGAGTCGCGGTACACCTTGGACGAAACGAACCCGCGCTTCGCGAGCGGCTCGTACAGGTCATGCTGGCGCCGAGCCTTGGCAAGCTCGGTCTGCGCCTGGTTGAGGTCGCGCTGGTTGGCGCTGCGTGTCTGGGCCAGTGCCAGCTCCTGCGAGCGCATGTTGTTGAGCTGTTGCTCGACCTCGGTCTGGCGCGCAAGCGTCGACAATTGAAGGTCGGCATTGGACAGAACCGCAAGCAGCTGCCCCTTGGTCACCTGGGCGCCATCCTCGACCATCATCTGCTCGACCCGCCCGCCTTCGACCGCGTCGAGATAGACGGTCAGCAGCGGCGCGACGCGGGCGCGCAACGGCAGGAAGTCCTCGAACACGCCCTGCTCGACCGCCGAAATGGTCAGGCGCTCCTTGGCCACGGTTTGCGAATCCGCGCTCGGCGCGAACATCCAGAAGAAGATGATCAGCAGCATGGCGGCCGCGCCACCGCCGGCGATCAGGATCCGCTTGTCGATCTTCTTGCGAACGACGACGCGATCCATGTTGCCGCCGCTGACCGCATCCGACCCGCCGCCGCTGGTACTGCGCAATTCGACCAGGCTCATTGTTCGCCCCCGGTCAGCGCGTGTCCGCTTTTGGACAGGTTTCTGGCTCGGGCCGCGATGCTCGGCGGGTGCGTACAGAGAGGGGATCGACCAATCATGGCCCTAACGCTGCAAAGCGCGTGCCAATTTATTTCCCTCAGAGACCTATTCGCACTTGTCCATTTCCGGACATTGGCGCTACAAATGTAACGATGGATTCGAAATTCAATCTCGCCGTCGTCGTCGACGACGATCCCGACATTGCGCTTGCGGCCCGTCTCGCCCTGCGTGACCAGTTCGCGCGGATCGTCTCGCTGCAGTCACCGGCGGAACTGCTGAAGCTTCTCGACCAGGAATCGCCCGATGCGATCCTGCTTGATCTCAATTTCGAGCGCGGCGCGACCGACGGGCGAGAGGGGCTCGATTATCTCAACCGGATCATGGCCAAGGACCCTGATTCCGCGGTGGTCATCATTACGGCGCATGGTGCGGTGTCGATCGCGGTCGACGCGCTGAAACGCGGCGCCAGCGACTTCGTCGCCAAGCCGTGGAGCAACGAGCGGCTCGCGGCGACGGTTCGCAGCGCCGCCAGCCTGCGCCGCAGCCGGGTCGATGCCCGCGTCGAGCGCGGACGCGCGTCGGAACTCGCACCGAGCGGGGAGACGCCGCTTCTTGGAAAGACGGACGCGATGCAGCGCGTCCGCACGCTGATCGAGCGCGCCGCGCCGACCGACGCTAACGTCCTCATCCTTGGCGAGAACGGCACGGGCAAGGAGATCGTCGCGCGCGAGATCCATCGCCTGTCGCGGCGAAGCGCGCATCCCATGGTCTCGATCGACCTCGGCGCGACCAGCGAAAGCCTGTTCGAATCCGAACTGTTCGGCCATGTGAAGGGCGCCTTCACCGGCGCCGCGGGCGAACGAATCGGGCGCCTCAAGGCGGCGGACAAGAGCACCTTGTTCCTCGACGAGATCGGCAACCTGCCGCTTCACCTGCAGCCCAAATTGCTCACCGCGCTCGAACAGCGGCAGGTCGTTCCCGTCGGCGCCAACCGCCCGGTCGCGATCGATGTCCGCATCGTCGCTGCAACCAATGCGTCAGGCGACACGCTCGCCGACGAGACTCGCTTCCGCCAGGACCTTCTGTTCCGCTTGAACACGATCGAAATCCACCTGCCCCCGCTGCGCGAGCGGCGCGAGGACATCCCGTTGCTCCTCGACCATTATTTCGGCATCTACGCGCGCAAATATGACCGGCCCGAACGGCAGATGCCGCCCACAGTGCGCGACATCCTGGCCAAGCATGACTGGCCGGGCAACGTCCGCGCCTTGCGGCACGCGGCGGAGCGCGCGGTAATCATGGCCGACGGCGTCAATTACCGGATCGAAGACTTCCCGCTGCCCAGCCGGCCCGGCGCCTCGGCGGTGCCGATCGCCACCGAAAGCCTGAACCTCGACCAGCTCGAAAAGCAGATGATCGAGCGCGCGTTGCGCATGCATCACTTCAACATCTCGCTCGCCGCGACCGAATTGGGGCTGAGCCGCGGCGCGCTTTACCGCCGCATGGAAAAGCATGGCCTTTAGGCACCGGTTCGAATTCGGGTTGGGGTGGCGCACGCTGGCGCTGATGGCGGCGCTGTGGTTGCTCAGCCTGTCCATGTCCGCCCCCGACTTGCGCGCCGGCCGGATTGTTGCGCTGATCATCGCCGCGATCGCCGTGGCGAGCCTGTGGAGCTACATCCGCCGCACCAACTTCATCGTCTCGCGCTTTGTGGAATCGGTCCGCTTCGAGGATTTCTCGCAGCGCTTCTCCGACCCTAGCGGCGGCGGCTTCGATGTTCTCGGCGACACGCTCGACCGCGCGATCAAGGCGCTTCAGGCGCGCAATGTCGAGGCGGCGGCGGAGGCACGCTACCTCGCCGCGATCGTCGACGATTCGCCCAGCGCGCTGCTGACGATCGATCCCGACGGCCGCGTCGAGATGCTCAACAAGGCGGCACGCGAGCTGTTCGCGCGCCAGCCGATCCACCGCGCCGCCGATCTCGAAACCCTGGGGCCTGAGCTTGCGGCTGCGGCCCGGCTCCCAGTCGGCACGCGCAAGATCACCCGGCTGATGCTCGATGGCGTGCCGCAGAAGGCGATCCTCGCCTCGGCGCAGGTCGCTCGCCTCGACGAGCCGGTGACGATCCTGTCGATCCTGCCGGTGCAAAGCGAGCTCGGCGCGCTGGAGGTCGCGGCGCAGGCCGATCTGGTCCGCGTCCTCACGCACGAGATCATGAACTCGCTGACCCCGGTGACGTCGCTCGCGCGGACCGGCGCGGAGATGGTCGCGGCGGCCGAAAAGTCGGGCGGCAGCCTGGCCGATGCCAAGGTTGCGACCGAAACCGTTGCGCGGCGGGCCGAAGGCATCCTCAAGTTCGTCGAAAGCTATCGCGAATTTTCGCAGTCGCCCGACGTCAATCGCCGCTTGTTCAAGGCGCAGTCGTGGGGCGAGGAGCTGTTGCGGCTGGCGACGGCCAATGCCGGCGATCGCCCGGTCGAGGCCCGGCTCAAGGTCGAGCCCAAATCGCTGGCGCTGAACGCCGATCCCGAATTGCTTGCGCAGGCAGTGCTCAATCTTCTGCGCAACGCCATCCGCGCCACGGGCGATGTCGCCGGGCCGGTCGTGACCCTGCGCATGGCGCGCGAGCCGACCGGCAATTACCGCATCGAGGTCAGCGACAACGGCCCCGGCATTCCGCCCGGCCGGCGCGAAGACATCTTCCTCCCTTTCTACACCACGCATAAAGGCGGCAGCGGCGTCGGCCTCAGCTTTGCGCGTCAGGTCGCCCTGGCGCACGGCGGGTCGATCGCCGCGCTCGAAGCGCCGGAGGGCGGCGCCAATATTCGCATGGTGATTTGAACATGGACGAACCCAACCCGTCGCCGCAATCGCCGCTCAGGCATGTGCGGACGATCCTGTGGGTGCTGGTCGCGCTTGCTGCTGTGGCCTTTGCAGTGACCTATTCGATGCGACAGCAGACGCCAACGGAACCGCAATCCACGCTCGGCGGGCCGTTCACCCTGACCGGCGGCGACGGCAAGAAATTCTCCAGCAGCGCGCTGGCAAGCAAGCCCTACGCCATCTTTTTCGGCTTCACGCGCTGCGGCGACGTGTGCCCAGTGACGCTGGGACGAATGGCCAAGCTGCGGAGGCAAGTGGGCGGCGACGACGCGTTCAACATCGTCTTCGTGACCATCGACCCCGCCAATGACGGGCCGGCCGAGGTCGGACAATATGCCAAATTGTTCGGAACGCCGATCATCGGGCTCACCGGCTCGGCAGCCGAGATCGCGCAGGTCAAGCGCCAGTATGGCGTCTATGCCGAGCCCAACCCGCAATCGACCGGCCACGGCGACATGATCAGCCATACGTCGAGCGTGATGTTGTTCGACCGCGATGGAAATCTCACCGGCACGATTTCGGGGAACGAGCCGGACTCGGCGGCGCTGCAAAAACTTCGCGCGCTGATCGCCTGACCGCGTGACCGCCTATCAGCCCGATCCTCGCTTGCTCGATCTTGGGCCCGAATTTTCCGACCCGGTCCGTCCGGCCGACTTCCCCACCTGCACGCCGCGCTTCGTCAATCGGCGCTGGAGCGCGCGGGTCGGGCTCAATCTGTCCGAAAGTGATTGGGCGCGGCACTTCTGCCGGTTCGACCCGCTGCCCGACAACCTGCCCGAGCCGCTTGCGCTGCGCTACCACGGGCATCAGTTCCGCGTGTACAATCCCGATATCGGCGACGGGCGCGGCTTCACGTTCGCGCAGCTGCGCGACGACCGGGGACGGCTGCTCGACCTCGGCACCAAGGGCTCGGGCCAGACGCCGTACAGCCGCCATGCCGACGGCCGCCTGACGCTCAAGGGCGGCGTGCGCGAAGTGTTTGCGACCGAGATGCTCGAAGCGCTGGGCGTCAACACGTCCAAGACCTTCGCACTGTTCGAAACGGGCGAGCAATTGGAGCGCGGCGACGAGCCTTCGCCCACGCGCTCCGCCGTGCTGACGCGCCTCGGCCACGGACACATCCGCATCGGCACCTTCCAGCGCCTCGCCTTTTTCGGCCAGGCCGAGAACATCAAGACGCTCGTCCGCTATTGCCTTGAGCATTTGTTCGGCGAGCCGGGCGACGATCCTCTCCGCTTGTTCGATCTTGCGAGCGCGCGCACCGCCGAGCTTGCGGCGTCTTATCTCGCCGCCGGCTTCGTCCACGGCGTGCTCAACAGCGACAATATCAACGTCACCGGCGAAAGCTTCGACTACGGCCCGTGGCGCTTTACGCCCGACTGGGATCCCGACTTCACTGCCGCTTATTTCGACCACTACGGCTTGTATTCCTTCGCCCGCCAGCCCGAGGCGATCCACTGGGACCTCGCCCAGCTTGCCGGCTGCCTGTCGCTCATCGCCGAAGCGCCGGCGCTGTCCGACATGCTAGGTGCTTGGAGCGAGCGCTTCGACCGGGCACTGACGTCCGCGCTTTGCCGTCGGCTTGGCGTGGCCGACGATGCCCGCGTGGCGTCTGCCCTGCTGAAGGCGCTCGCATCGCGCGAGGCGACGATCGACCGCATCTTCTTCGACTGGCGCGGCGGGCGCGATCCGGGAGTGCAAGCCTATCCGTCGCCGCCGTTCCGCGAACTGGCCGCACTGCTCGACGGCCGCGCCCGGCCCCCATCACATCCTTATTGGTCCGGCCCCGGCCCATGCTCGATGATTATTGAAGAGGTCGAGGCGATCTGGTCGGCCATTGCAACTAGCGACGACTGGCAGCCATTCGAGGACAAGGTTAAGGCCATCCGCAACATGGGGGAGGCGATGGCGCAGGATGCACCGGCAGCTTGACGAAAGTGCGGCGGACGTGAAGCGCGTCGACGTGGCGCCGCTCATCTCGACCAATCCGGCAACCGGCGAGGACGTCTGGTCCGGCACCCCGGGCGACTCCGCGGCCGAGGTTGCCGCCGCGCGCGCGGCCTGGCCCGCCTGGGCGGCGCACGCCGTCGCCTTCCGTATCGAAACCTTGCGTCGCTTCGCCAATGTCGTTCGCGCCAAGGAAGGCGAATTCGCCGAACTGATCTCCCGGGAGACCGGCAAGCCGCTGTGGGAAGCGCGGACCGAGGTCGGCGCGGTGGTCAACAAGGTCCAGATTTCGATCGATGCTTATGCCGAGCGGACGGGGCAACGCCGGCTCGAAGCCGCGCTCGGCAACAAGGTCGCGGTGCGCCACAAGCCGCATGGAGTGCTGGCCGTGCTCGGGCCCTATAATTTCCCTGCGCATTTGCCCAACGGCCACATCGTCCCGGCGCTGATCGCCGGCAATGCCGTGGTGTTCAAGCCGTCCGAAAAGACCCCTGCGACCGGCGAATTCCTGGTCCGCTGCTTCCACGAAGCCGGCGTCCCGGAAGGTGCGGTTCGGCTGCTGATCGGTGGGCGCGACCAGGGTCGCGCGCTGGCCGCCCAGCCGGGGATCGATGGGCTGCTGTTCACCGGCTCCGCGCGCGCCGGCATGTCGCTCCACAAGCAATTCGCGGAAAGCCCGCACAAGATCCTCGCGCTCGAACTTGGCGGCAACAATCCGCTGGTGGTGTGGAACGCCAAGGACATAGCTGCCGCCGCCGCGATTGCGGTTCAGTCGGCCTTTCTCACCGCGGGCCAGCGTTGCACCGCCGCGCGCCGGTTGGTCGTCGAGGACGGCAAGCACCAGGAACTGCTCGACGCCGTCCAGGCGCTGATCGACCGGATCATCGTCGGCGAACCCTTCGCCGATCCGCAGCCGTTCATGGGCCCGGTGATCGACCTCGCCGCCGCCGACCAGGTGCAGGAACAATGGCTCGACCTGATGATGAAGGGCGGCAAGCCGCTTCGCCGCCTCGACCGCCTGGTCGAGGACAAGCCGTTCCTGACGCCCGCGCTGATCGACGTGACCGAGGCGAAGGACCGCCCGGATGAGGAAATTTTCGGCCCTGTGCTGCAGGTCGTCCGGGTCAAGGATTTCGACGCCGCGATCGACGAAGCGAACCGCACGCGCTTTGGCCTTGCCGCAAGCCTGATCGGCGGCACGCCCGAACAATATGACAATTTCTGGGCCAATGTCCGCGCCGGCGTCATCAACTGGAACAAGCCGACCAACGGGGCGCCCTCAAACGCGCCGTTCGGCGGAATCGGCTTGTCGGGCAATCACCGTCCGAGCGCCTTCTATGCTGCCGATTATTGCGCTTATCCGGTGACGAGCAGCGAGGCCGAGGCACCCCGCGCCGCGATCGGCGAGGGCCTGCGCGACCCCAACAAGCAGGAAGACTAACAAGCCAAGGGCGCCGGAGCCGAAGCCCCGACGCCCTCGTCCCCTCCCCCCAAGGCATTCGCGCTAGCTGCGCATTTCCGGCAGGCGATCCTCGTCGGCGGGATCGCTGAACTTGGTGTAGCGGCCCTGGAAGCGCAGCGGCTCCTTGCCGGTCGCGCCGTGACGGTTCTTGGCAACGATCAGCTCGGCGCGGCCGTAAGCGCGCTCCATCTGCTCCTGCCACGCCATGAAATCGGGATGATCCTCGGCCGGCTTGCGCGAGGCGACGTAATATTCCTCGCGATAGATGAACATGACGATGTCGGCGTCCTGCTCGATGGAGCCCGATTCGCGCAGATCCGCGAGTTGCGGGCGCTTGTCCTCGCGCTGCTCGACCGCACGGCTGAGCTGCGACAGGCCAATCACCGGAACGTCGAGCTCCTTGGCCAACTGCTTCAAACCCCGGCTGATCTCTGAAATTTCCTGCACGCGATTCTCGCTCGCGCCGCCGCGGCCGGTGCCCTGGAGCAGCTGGAGATAGTCGACCACGACCATGCCGATGCCCTTCTGCCGCTTCAAGCGCCGCGCGCGCGTGCGTAGCGCCGCAATGGTCAGGCCGGGCGTGTCGTCGATGTATAGCGGCAGCGAATGCAGTCGGTCGGCGGTTCGCGCGAACGAGGCGAATTCCTGCTTGGCGATATTGCCGGTGCGGATCTGCTCGGCGGTGACCTGGGCCTGTTCGGAGAGGACGCGCGTGACGAGCTGCTCGGCCGACATTTCCAGACTGAAGATCGCAACCGGCGCGCCGGCCGAGGCCTTGGCGTCGATGCCATCGGACTGGTCCTGCATGAACCGCTCGGCCGCCGCGAAGGCCATGTTGGTCGCCAGTGCCGACTTGCCCATGCCCGGACGGCCCGCGACGATGATCAGGTCGGATCGCTGGAGGCCGCCTATGCGCCCGTTGAGGCCTTGAAAGCCGGTTGTGATGCCGGTCAGCCCGCCGCCGCGGTTGAGCGCCGCCTCGGCATTGCGGATCGAGGCGAGCGCTGCCTCTCCGAACGATTTTGCGCGCCCTTCCGCGCCGCCTTCCTCGGCGACCTTGTACAGCTCGGTCTCGGCTTGCTCGATCTGGGCGAGCGGGGCGACCTCCTCGCTCGTATCCAGCGCGCTTTCGACCAGGTCGCGGCCGACGCCAACAAGGGCGCGAAGCAACGCCAGATCATAGATCTGTGCGGCAAAATCGCGGGCGCCGATCACGGCTGCGCCCGATCCTGTCAACTGAGCCAGATAGGACGGCCCGCCAACCTCCTTCATCGCCTCGTCGGCATCGAACAGCGGCTTCAGCGTCACCGGATTGGCGATCATGTTCTTGTCGGTCAGCCGCAGGATCGATTCGTAGATGCGGCCGTGCAGCGGCTCGAAGAAATGATGCGGCTGGAGCTTGAGCTGGACATCCTCGACGAGCCGGTTGTCGATCATCAGCGCGCCCAGCAGCGCGGCTTCGGCTTCGATATTTTGCGGGAGGGCCTGGGTGCCCGGTTCGGACGCAGACTCGGCGATACGGAGGATTTCAGCCATGATCTGCTCCTAGGCGTCCGAGCCCGATGCTCAACGAGAACAAACATAGCACAACTGTGGATAGATTGTGGGTTCCGTGCGCCGTGGTCTGCGAAATGGCCATCGCCGACGGGCGGCCTATCCACAGCTAAAAGGATCGCCCATTGATGGGCCGATGAGCGGCCGTTAGGCCCGTCGCATGTCGATCCTTTCCGACCGCTGGATTCGCGAGCAGGCGCAGCAGCACGCCATGATCGAGCCGTTCGTCGAAGCGCAGCGGCGCGACGGCTGCATCAGCTACGGCCTGTCATCCTACGGCTATGACGCGCGCGTCGCCGACGAATTCAAGATCTTCACCAACGTCGACAATGCGATCGTCGACCCCAAGGATTTCGCCGCCAACAGCTTCGTCGACCGCAAGACTGACGTGTGCATCATCCCGCCCAACAGCTTCGCGCTCGCCCGAACGGTCGAATATTTCCGCGTGCCCCGCGACGTCCTCGTCATCTGCCTCGGCAAATCGACTTATGCGCGGTGCGGGATCATCGTGAATGTCACTCCGCTCGAGCCCGGCTGGGAGGGCCATGTGACGCTCGAATTTTCCAACACGACACCGTTGCCCGCCAAGGTCTACGCCAACGAAGGCGCGTGCCAGTTCCTGTTCCTCAAGGGCAATGAGCCGTGCGAGGTCAGCTACGCCGACCGCGCCGGCAAATATATGGGGCAGAAGGGCGTTACGCTGCCCAAGCTGTGAGCCGTATCGAAGCCCTCGCGCGCGAGCGCTTCAGCATCCCCAACGACGTCATTTATCTCGACGGCAACAGCCTCGGCGCGCTGCCGCGGGCGACACCCGAGCGGCTGCGCGCGCTGATGCGCGAGGAATGGCGCAGCGACCTCATAGCCAGCTGGAACAAGCATGGCTGGATCGACCTGCCGATGAGCATCGCGGCGCGGCTCGCGCCGATCGTGAACGCCAAACCTGCCGAACTGCTGATCGCTGATTCGACCTCGGTGTCCCTGTTCAAACTGCTCGCCGCGGCTGCGCGCGCCCGGTCGGGACGGAAGACGATCCTCACCCAGCGGCGCAATTTCCCCACCGATCTCTATGTCGCCCAGGGGCTGTGCGACATGCTCGGCCTGACCTTGCGAGCGGTGGACGCCGATGCCGTGCGCGACAGCATCGATGACGATGTCGCAGTCGTGTCACTGACGCATGTCGACTATCGCAGCGCCGCAGTCCACGAAATGGCGGCGATCAACCGCGCGTCGCGTGATGCCGGAGCGCTGACCTGCTGGGACCTGTCGCACAGCGCGGGCGCGATTGAGGTCGATCTCGCCGGTACGGAGTGCGATCTCGCGGTCGGCTGCGGCTACAAATATCTCAACGGCGGCCCGGGGGCGCCGGCCTTCATCTTCGTCGCCGAACGGCTGTTGGAGACCATGCACCCGCCGCTGCAGGGCTGGATGGGCCATGCGCAGCCATTCGCCTTCGAGGATGGCTATCAGCCAGCACCGGGAATCGCGCGCTTTCTCACCGGCACGCCGTCGATCCTGGCGATCGCCGCGCTCGATTGCGGCCTTGCGACCTTCGACGGAATCGCGATGGCCGACGTCGCGGCGCGTTCGCGCGGGCTGTCGCAGGCATTCATCGACGCCGTCGAAGCGCGCTGCGGCGATGCCGTCTCCCTCGCCTCCCCGGGGGATCCGGCGGCGCGCGGCAGCCACGTCTGCTTCGCACACCCGCACGGCTATGCGGTCATGCAGGCGCTGATCGCGCGCAAGGTGATCGGCGACTTCCGCGCGCCCGACCTGATGCGCTTCGGCTTTGCGCCGCTCTACAATGACGAAGGCGACGTGCTGCGGGCCGCGGAAATTCTCGGCGAAATCCTGGACAGCCGCGCGTGGGACGATCCGCGCTTTCACGCGCGGGCCAAGGTCACCTGATCAGCGCCGGGCGCGACCCGTCGACGCTCCACGGCCCCGCCCCGGCTGCCGCGAAATAGAGGAAGACGAAGCAATAGAGGATCGCCGCGTCGCCCATGTTGTTGACCGGGAACGGGTTCTGCGGCGCGTGCGCGATCCAGTAAGCCGCCGCCATCGTGCCCGAGGCGAGGAACGCCGCGGGCCGCGTGAACAGGCCGATAGCGATGAGGAAGCCGCAGATCAGTTCGATCACCCCGGCATAAGCGGGCAGGCTGTTCAGCCCCGTGCCCATCCCCGCCATGTCACCGGGCGGGAAAGACAGCAATTTCTGAGTCCCATGTTCCATGAAAAGGAGGCCGCTGACGATGCGCAGGATTGCGTGAAGTTGCGGCTGCCAACGCGAAAGCATGTTCATTTGACTGTCCCCTCAGCTCGACGCGAGCGCGGCGCGCGCCCGGTGCACCATATCGACCCAGTCGTGGAATGCATGCGCTAGTTTTTCGACGAGGTCCTTGAGCGGCCCGTCCTTGAGCCTGCCATCGGCATCGAAGCTGTCGTCGTTGACGTGGCCCAAATAGGCTTCGGGCTGCTGCATCACCGGCATGTTGAGGAAGGTGCACGCCTGGCGCAGCTGGTGATTGGCGCCAAAGCCGCCGATGCTTCCCGGCGAGGCGCTGACGATCGCCGCCGGCTTCCCGTTCCACACGCTGCTGCCATAGGGGCGCGAGCCGACATCGACCGCGTTCTTGAGGACGCCGGGTACGCCGCGATTATATTCGGGCGTGCAGAAGAGGACTCCGTCGGCCGCGGCGATCTTCTCGCGGAATGCGCCGTAGGTCGCCGGCTCGTCGGGCGACTTGTCGAAGTCCTGGTTGTACAGCGGCAGGTCGCCGATCTCGACCATCCCGCATTCCAGATGGTCGCCGCGGATGGCGCAAATCGATCGGGCGATCTTGCGGTTGATGCTGTCCTTGCGAAGACTGCCGACGAGGATCGCGATCTTGTACGTGGCCATGGCGTTCAGCGTCCCTTGCGACTTTGGTGGCGGATGTTGGGCGGCCGTCCGCGACGGCTCGTTGTGCGAACGCGGTCGCGGCGTGCGGGTTGCGGTCCGCCATAGCTGCCTTCGGGCAATTCGAAGCGCAGCGAGCCGGAAACCGGATTGGCCTCCGCCAGCCGCAGCTGCAGCTTCTGGCCGATGCGATAGGTCTCGCCGGTCTCGTCGCCGACCAGCACCTTGGCGCCTTCGTCGAAGCGGAAATATTCGTTGCCCAGGTCCTTGGCGAGCACCAGCCCGTCGCCGCCAAGGTCGAGCACCGTCGCAAAGAAACCGAACGGCTGCACGCCGGTGATCCTGCAATCTACCAGTTGGCCGACGCGGTCGGCGAGATAGGCCGCGACATAGCGGTCAATCGTATCGCGCTCGGCCTCCATCGCGCGCCGCTCGAGCATCGAGATCTGCTCGCCGATCTGTTCAAAGCGTTCCTCGTCGCCCTGCGGAAGACCGCCCTCGCCAAGGCCGTAGGCCTTCACCAGCCCGCGGTGGACGAGCAGGTCGGCGTACCGGCGGATGGGCGAAGTGAAATGCGCGTAGGTCGCGAGCGCGAGTCCGAAGTGGCCGAGCCGCTCCGGCCCGTAGCGCGCCTGCATCTGCGTACGCAGCAGCTGCTCCATGATCTCCTCACGCCCGTCGCCGTCGCCGACGCGCTCGATGACACGGGTAAAGGTGCTCGGCTTCACGACTTGGCCGAGCGCGAACTCGATTCCGAAGGTCTTGAGATAGTCCTTGAGCGCGACGAGCTTCTCGCGGCTCGGCGGTTCGTGGACGCGGTACATGACCGGCGTCTTCTTCGCTTCGAGCGCGCGCGCCGCAGCGACATTGGCGGCGATCATATAATCCTCGACCAGTCGGTGCGCATCGAGCCGGTCGCGCGGCGCGACCGAGGTGATGCGGCCCTTTTCATCGAGCTGCACCACGCGCTCGGGCAGGTCGAGCTCGAGCGGCCCGCGCTTGTTGCGGGCGGCGAGCAGCGCGCGCCAGCAGCCCCAGAGGGGCTTGAGCGCCTCCTCGACCAGTTCGCGCGATACCGGCCCTTCGATCTCGGGCATGGAGCAGGGCGAGGAGGCGAGTTCGATGCCCTCGGAAGAGCCCCTCCCCTCGATGGAGAACGGTTGGGGTTCGCCCGCCGCATCCATCGCCGCCTGCGCATCCTCGTAGGCAATGTTCGCCGCCACGCAGATCTTGGCCCGCGTAAATCGCCAGCTTTTGAGCTCGCCGTCCTTGGCGATCTTGAGGTGGCAGGCCATCGCCGCGCGCACCTTGCCCGCCTTCAGCGAGCAGATGTCCGCCGACAATTCCTCTGGCAGCATCGGCACCACCCGATCGGGAAAATAGACGCTGTTGCCCCGCGCCCGCGCCTCGCGGTCGAGCTCGCTGCCGGGGCGGACGTAGAAGCTGACGTCGGCGATCGCGACGATTGCGTTCCACCCACCCTCGCCATCCGCCTCGGCCCAGATGGCGTCGTCATGATCGCGCGCATCGGCCGGATCGATCGCGACGATCGGCAGATGCGTCAGGTCCTCGCGCTCGCCGAGCGGCGTTTTCGCAACCCGATGCGCCTCATCGATCGCTTCCTGCGCAAACTCATGGCGCAACCCGTGCTTGTGAATGGCGATCAGGCTGAAGCTCCGCGGCGCGAACGGGTCGCCGAGGACCGCGTCGACCCGTGCGCTCACCCGCGGCGGACGGCCCGACACCTCGCACAGCACGAGGTCTCCGATCTCCGCATCCTTCAAATCGCTGATGAACAATTCGCGCCGCTCGCGCTTGTCGACCGGTGATAGCCAGAAGCGCTCGCCCTCCTTGCGCACCACCCCCAGCGCCAGCTCCGCCGACTTGGCGAGCTTCTTCATCGGGTGCGCGATATAGCTATCGCCCTTCTGCTCGGTCCGCGACAGGACGCGGTCGCCGATGCCGAGCGCGCCCTTGCGCTCGCGCTCCACGATGCGGATCTTGGGCGGCGCCGTTTCGGCATGCCATTGCTCGGGCACCGCGCGCGCCGTTCCGCTGTCGTCGACCTCGACCACGCGCAGCACCGTTACCTTGGGCACGCCGCCCATCTGGTGGAAGGCGCGGCCGCGCGAATGGTCGATCAGCCCTTCGTCGGCCATGTCCTTGAGCAGCGCCTTGAGCTGGATCTTGTCCGCGCCCGACAGGCCGAAGGCACGCGCGATTTCGCGCTTCCCTGCCGGCTGGTCGGAGGTGGCGATGAAATCGAGGATCTGCTTGCGGCTGGGCAGGCCGGCGGGGCGCTTTTTGGGCATGAATGTCCTAGGTCGTGGCGACTTCCGCCTTTGCGGCCAGTGCAGCGCGCCGCGCAAGCCGATGTTCCCGCCACACGATGACGAGCCCGCTGAGGATGATCACCGGCGCGCCGATCCACACGCTGGGCGTCGGCATTTCGCTGAACAGCCACGCGCCGAGCAGGGTCGCCCACAGCAGGCTGGTGTAATCCATCGGCATGACCAGCGCGACCGGGGCGAGCCGCAGCGCGCCGGTCAGCGTCAGCTGTGCGAGTCCGCCGGCAAGCGCGATCCCCGCGAGCACGCCCCACGTCGCCGCCTCATGCGCTTGCGCGAACCACAGCATCATCCCCGCTAGCGGCACCAGCGAGCTCACCGCGAACCAGAAGACCGTGGTCGATGCCCGCTCGGTCGCGCCGAGACGGCGGATGACGATCGTCACCGACGCCGTTAGCAGTGCGGCGAGGATCGCCACCGATGCGCCGTCCAACGGGACCGCATCTCGGCCCGGCTGGACGATCAGCAGCACGCCGACGAACCCGATTGCGACCGCGCCCCAGCGCCACCGGCCCGTCGGCTCACCCAGCACCAGCGCCGCCAGCACGACGGAGAAGATCGGCACGGTGAAACCGATCGCGGTCGCCTCGGCCAGCGGCAGCATGATCATTGCCAGGAAGTTGAGCGCCATCGCCGTCACCCCCAGCGCCATCCGCCCGACATGCGCACCCACACGCTTCGTTCGCAATGAGCCAAACCCCGGCCCCGCCGCCACCAAAGCCGCCGCGCACGCCGCCGACCCGATCTGCCGGTAGAACACCGTCTCGACCAGGTTCACGCCGCGCGTTGCGGCCAGCTTCACCAGCGCGAACATCACCGCGAGCAGCAATGCGGTGACGAGCCGCAGCGCCACTCCTGCGAGCGGACGCTGCTCGGCGGGCCGGTCGGTGTCTTGGGTCGCGCCGCGCACTAAAGCCCCTCCCCTCGATGGGGAGGGGTTGGGGTGGGGTGACGCCCGCGCAACGCCGTATCTATCAATGTCCACACGCCATCCGGATTGCCCAGCACGTCGTTGTTCCAGAAACGGATGACGCGATAACCCTCAGCCTCGATATTGGCGGTGCGCACTCCATCCACGTCTTCGCGATGTTGCCCACCATCGACCTCGATCACCAGCTTCGCGCGATGGCAAACGAAGTCGGCAATGTAATGACGGACCGGCACCTGCCGTCGGAAATGATGCTCCGGGAACCCCTCACGCAGCAGCCGCCACATCGCCCGCTCAGCGTCGGTCATGTCGCGCCGAAGTCGGCGGGCGCGCGTGACGGCGCCGGGCGGCGGATGTTGCTTCACCGCTGAGCCCCTCCCCTCGATGGGGAGGGGTTGGGGTGGGGTGACGTCTCCGAATAAGTCGCGGCTGTCTCCACCATCACCCCCACCCTGCCCTCCCCCATCAAGGGGAGGGGTCAATCACCGCAACTGGCTGTCCTTGCTGCCGCGGCGGTTGATGGTCGAGTGGGTGATCGCCTTGTCGCGCTCCGACTGGCAAGCGACGCAGGTGCGGACGCCGGGGAGCGCGGCGCGGCGTTTCTTCGGGATGGGCTCGCCGCAATCGTCGCAGTCCTCGGCGCTTTTGCCCTGCGGCGTCAGCGCACGCGCCCGCGCCACCGCATCCTTCACCGTATCGTCGATCTGGTCCTGCACCGCGCCATCGCGCGTCCATCCGCCGGCCATGGGCACCTCCGCAGAGCAACATAATAGCCCCTCCCTTGATGGGGAGGGGTTGGGGTGGGGTGACGTTTCCGGAAAAGTCGCGGGCAGCTCCAACCGCACCCCCACCCTGCCCTCCCCCATCAAGGGGGAGGGTTCTTATTGCGCGGGTGGCGGAGGCGGCGGGGTGTAGGGCTTGAACGCCCCGCCCGGCACGGCGCTCGCGACCGGGCTTTCGAAGCCGTTTGCGCTCACCGAGGACACACCGAACACCCAATCGTCGACGCGAATCCCTGGAAGTATGATTCCACGACTTCCTGGGTCAGGATTACGGCACGGACCGGGTGTGCATCCAGTCACCCGAATATCTCCGTCCTCGCCGATTTCCCAACGGCTCGCGTCAGTTCTGCGCCGCCAGATCTTGTAAGCTGGGTAGCCATCGGCGCCCGGAATCTCCCGCCATTTTACGGTCGTATCCGTGCTCACCGCCCCCTCCACCGTCGGCTCCGGCGGCGGCGGGGCGCTCGCCAGCCACGCGAGCGCCGCGACGTTCAGCTTGGTCACCTTCGCCAGATACGGGAAATTCATCTCGTCGATCGTGTCGCCATATTTCACACCCTTCTCGACCCGCAGATCCTGATGCTGGTGGTCGTAATCCTCGACCGCCACCGACATGCGGATCGCGGAGTAGCCGGCGTTGAGGAATTCGGTGTGGTCGCCGCCGCGGCCGTGGCGGTCGTTGCGCCAGATTGGCATCACGTCGAGATTTAGGTCGGGCCCCATTCGCTCGGCCAGCGTATCGAGGAAGCGCGAAAGGTTGCGCGACGGGCTGTCATTCTCCCCGCCCAGGCTGCGCTGCCGCGCCGCAAGGTCCTCGCGCCCCTGCCAGCGCGGGCCTTCGGAGAAGACGCGCACCTGCTTGTCGTTGCATGTCCCGTCGGAGCCGCAGCTGTTGCCGATGATGTCGTTGTTGAGGTTGGCGATGACGTTCCAGCCCTGCGCCCTGGCATAGTCCGCCATGATCTTGCCGCCGTTGAGCCCCTGCTCCTCGCCCGACAGCACGGCATAGACGATCGTGCCGGGGAACTTGCGCTTGGCCAGTACGCGCGCCGCCTCCATCACTGCCGCGGTGCCGCTGCCGTCGTCGTTCGCGCCCGGCGCATCGGCGGTGGCGTTCATCGGGTCGGAAACGCGGCTGTCGATATGGCCGGTGATGATCACCACGTCGTTCGGCCGCTCGGTCCCGCGCTGGATCGCGACGGCGTTGCACACGCGCGTCGGCGTCGGGATGCGCGGCAGCTTGACCACGGTATCGCACACTTGGCTCGTCGGCAGCCCGGTGCGGCGCATCTCGCCCTCCGCCCAGCGGAGCGCCGCGCCGATCCCGCGCCTGGGGTCGGTCTGGGAGGAGAGCGTATGGCGCGTGCCGAAGCTTACCAGCTTTTCGACCGTCGCCCGCATCCGCGCCGCATCCACGGCACGCGAATATTCGGCGACCACTGCCTCGGGCGGCGGCAAGGGCGGGATGGCGGCGGCAGAGGTCGCCACTGGAAGGCTTGCGAGGATGAAAAACTTACGCATCGGCCACTCCTTGAGCCCTCCCCTGGATGGGGGAGGGTTGGGTGGGGGTGACGCCGGACGTCGAACTCTACGTCGACAATCACCCCACCCCTGCCCCTTCCCATCGAGGGGAGGGGTTGAGCGTGTTGGCATTTGCCGTTCCTGCGGTCTAGTGGAGCCGCGACTTCCCACTCCGTAAATCAGGATGCGTATCTCCATGCTTCGCAGCATCGATCATTACATCGGCGGTTCCAGCTTCGCTTCGGGCGAGCGCCAAAGCGACGTCTTCGACCCCAACCAGGGGTCGGTCCAGGCCCACGTCCGCCTCGGCACCGCCGCCGATCTTGAGCGCGCGATGGACGCCGCGCGCGCCGCGCAGCCCGAATGGGCGGCGACCAACCCGCAGCGCCGCGCCCGCGTCATGTTCAACTTCAAGGCGCTGGTCGAAGCCAACATGCAGGAGCTCGCCGAGCTGTTGTCGAGCGAGCACGGCAAGGTCGTCGCCGACGCCAAGGGCGATATCCAGCGCGGGCTCGAAGTGGTCGAATATGCCTGCGGCATCCCGAGCGCGCTCAAGGGCGAATATACCGTCGGCGCCGGGCCCGGCATCGACGTTTATTCGATGCGCCAGCCGCTTGGCATCGTCGCCGGAATCACCCCGTTCAATTTCCCGGCGATGATTCCGATGTGGATGTTCGCGGTCGCCATCGCTTGCGGCAACGCCTTCATCCTGAAGCCCAGCGAGCGCGACCCGACTGTCCCCGTGCGCTTGGCCGAGCTGATGAAGGAAGCCGGGCTGCCCGACGGAATCCTCAACGTCGTCCACGGCGACAAGGAAATGGTCGATGCGATCCTCGACCATGACGACATCAAGGCGATCAGCTTCGTCGGATCGTCCGACATTGCGCAATATATCTACAGCCGCGGCACCGCGAACGGGAAGCGAGTACAGGCGTTCGGCGGCGCCAAGAACCACGGCATCGTCATGCCCGACGCCGACCTCGACCAGGTGGTCAACGACCTCGCCGGCGCGGCCTTCGGCTCGGCCGGGGAGCGCTGCATGGCGCTGCCAGTGGTGGTTCCAGTCGGCGAGCAAACCGCCGACGCGCTGCGCGCCAAGCTCATCCCCGCGATCGAGAGCCTGCGCGTGGGCGTGTCGACCGACCCGGATGCGCATTACGGCCCAGTCGTGACGCGGGCGCACAAGGAAAAGATCGAGAGCTACATCCAGATGTGCGCCGATGAGGGCGGCGAGCTGGTCGTCGACGGCCGCGGCTTCAAGCTGCAGGGGCATGAGAACGGCTTCTTCGTCGGGCCGACCTTCTTCGACCATGTGAAGCCGAGCTTTCAGAGCTACCAGGAAGAGATTTTCGGCCCCGTGCTGCAAATGGTCCGCGCCAGGGATTTCGAGGAAGCGGTCGCGCTCCCCTCGAAGCACCAGTACGGCAATGGCGTCGCCATCTTCACCCGCAACGGCCACGCAGCGCGCGAATTCGCGGCGCGGGTCAATGTCGGGATGGTCGGAATCAACGTGCCCATCCCGGTGCCGGTTGCCTATCACACCTTCGGCGGCTGGAAGCGCTCCGGCTTCGGCGACATCGACCAGCATGGCCCGGAAGGCGTGCGCTTCTGGACCAAGTCGAAGAAGGTGACGCAGCGCTGGCCCGACGGTTCGGCCGACGGCGGCAATGCCTTCGTCATCCCCACCATGGGGTGATGGCGCGCTCGCCGGCAGCGTTTGGGATACAGCCGTAGCCGCGGGCGTTGGGGACGCCATGAAGCGTTTCCCCGTCTTTATCGCCGCTGTTTTGATACTTGCGGCCTGTGAAGGTCGAAACCCCGTCGCCAATGGCGCCAACGACGTTGCCGGCTTGCCCGACATCGCGACCAATGCGCCCGATCCCGAAAGCGGGCCGCCTGAAAATGCTTCGGCCGCGGCCGACGCGGCCCCGATCCCGGCGGGCGCCGATCCGCCGGCACCCGGTGCCAGGATTCCCGCCGCGCTGCAGGGCCGTTGGGGCATGGTCCCGGGCGACTGCACGTCGACGCGCGGCGACGCCAAGGGGCTGCTGACGATCAGCGCCGATCAGCTCCGTTTCTACGAATCGCGCGCCGTCCCGGGCAGCGATGTCGAGGGCGACGGAAATTCCGTGCGCGGCACGTTCAACTTCACCGGCGAAGGCCAGGAATGGACGCGTTTCGTTACTTTGCGGGCCGAGGGCAACCGCCTGACCCGCACCGAAAGCAACCCAACCGCGAGTTATAATTATGTCAAATGTGCCTAGGTCCGCGCCTCTGGCAATTGCCGTCGCGGCGCTTGCCGCTTGTGCGCAGGACCACAGCGACCAGAACATCATCATCGACAATAATGTCTCTGCCAACGCGGATATCGAGGAACTGCCTGCGGACGAGAGTAGCGCGACGCCGAGCGAAGAGCTGGCCAACGGCGCGGTCGAGGCGGATCGCGCGGCCGGCAATAACAGCCTCTAAGGCCCACTTGTCGATGCCCCGCATTCGCGCCTAGAGCGCCACGCGATGACGCAGTTCGACCTTACCGAAGACCAGCTCCAGATTCAGGAGATGGCGCGCAAATTCACCGCCGACGCCATCACGCCGCACGCCGCCGAATGGGACGAAAAGCACATATTCCCCAAGGACACGATCCGCGAGGCGGCCGAGCTGGGCTTCGGCGCGATCTACGTCGGCGAGGAAAGCGGCGGCATCGGCCTCGGCCGGCTCGAGGCCGCGCTGATCATGGAGGCGATGGCCTATGGCTGCCCCTCGACCAGTGCCTTCATCTCGATCCACAACATGGCCGCTTGGATGATCGACCGCTTCGGCGGCGATGAGGTGAAGCAGAAGTATTTGCCCTCGATGATTCCGATGGAGCGGATGGGCAGCTATTGCCTGACCGAGCCGTCTTCGGGCTCCGATGCCGCGGCGCTCAAGACGAAAGCGGTCTTGGACGGCGACCATTATGTCGTCTCGGGCTCCAAGGCCTTCATCTCGGGCGGCGGCGAGAATGAGATTTACGTGACCATGGTCCGCACCGGTGAGGAGGGCCCCAAGGGCATTTCCTGCCTGTTGATTGAAAAGGACATGAAGGGCGTCAGCTTCGGGGCCCAAGAAAAGAAGCTCGGCTGGCATTCGCAGCCCACCGCGCAGGTCAATTTCGATGAAGTCCGCGTGCCCGTCGCCAACCGCGTCGGAGGCGAGGGCGAAGGCTTTCGCATTGCCATGATGGGCCTTGATGGCGGCCGCCTCAACATCGGGGCCTGCTCGTTGGGCGGGGCGCAGCGCTGCCTCGACGAAGCGGTCAATTACACCAAGGAGCGCAAGCAATTCGGCACCGCCATCGCCGATTTCCAGGCGACGCAGTTTACGCTCGCCGACATGGAGACCGAGCTCCAGGCCGCGCGTTATTTGCTTTACGTCGCCGCCGCCAAGGTCACCGCCAATGCGCCCGACAAGACGCGCTTTGCGGCGATGGCCAAGCGGCTTGCGACCGACACTGGAAGCTCGGTGGTCGACCGCGCGCTGCAGCTGCACGGGGGATACGGCTATCTGCAGGATTACCCGATCGAACGCTTCTGGCGCGACCTGCGCGTCCACTCGATCCTAGAGGGCACCAACCAGATCATGCGCGTCATCGTCAGCCGCGACATGCTGCGGCAGTGATGTTGTGCGTCCTTCGATACGCTGCTTGCGCAGCTACTCAGGATGAGCGGATCGGAGACACCTTACTTTTCCGCTCATCCTGAGTAGGGGCTGAGCGAAGCCGAAGACCCGTATCGAAGGACCCACGATTGAAATCCGCCAAACCCAATCTCCCCTTCGACCCCTTCGCGCTCGCACAGGCTGCCGGCGAAGCCGCGGTGGGCCTTGCCGCTCGCCCCGCCGAACTGCTCGAAGTGCAGATGAAGGCCGCCCAGCAATGGACCGACTTCTGGACCGGCGCGATGACCGGCAAGGCCAGCGAAAAGCCCCGCGATCGCCGCTTTTCGGCGCCCGAATGGCAGGACGATCCATATTATCGCGCGATCCGCGATGCCTATCTGCTCGCGTCGCAGCAGTTGCGCGACAGCGTGTCCAAGGCCACCGGGGACAATTCAAGCGGCGCGATGGCGCGCTTCCTGCTCGACCAATATCTGAACGCCGTGTCGCCGACCAACTTCGCGGCGACCAATCCGCAGGTCGTTCAACGGACGAAGGAAACGGGCGGCGCCAACCTCGTCCAGGGGTTCAAGCATTTGCTGGAGGACATCGGCAGCGGCAAGGGCATCGTCCAGCGCCGCACCGATCCTGACGCGTTCAAGAAGGGCGAGACCGTCGCCGCGACGCCCGGTGCCGTGGTCTATGAGAACAAGCTGTTCCAGCTGATCCAGTATAATCCGTCGACCGACAAGGTCGCCGCCGAGCCGTTGCTCTACGTGCCGCCGCTGGTGAACCGTTATTACATGATTGACCTCGTGCCGCGGCAGAGCCTGGTCAAATGGCTGGTCGACGAAGGCCGCACCGTGTTCGTCATCAGCTGGGTCAATCCCGGTCCCGAGCTCAAGGATATGGGCGTCGGCGACTATGTTTTGACCGGCATCGTCGAGGCGATCGAGCAGGTCTCCAAGCGCACCGGCGCGGCGCCTGACCTTTTCTCCTTCTGCCTTGGCGGGACGCTCGCGGCGATCGCCGTTGCCTGGCTCGCCGCCAAGGGACGCGCCGAGGAAGTGAACAGCGCCACGCTCATCGGCAGCCTCGTCGATTTCTCCGACATGCGCGACTGGGCCGCGTTCGTGCACGAAAGCCACCTTGTCGCGCTCGAGGAGCATCTCGAGCGGCAGGGCTTCGTCGACAGCCTGGAGCTGCAGCGGCTGTTCGCGGCGATGCGCGCCAACGACCTCATCTGGTCGAGCGTGGTGAACCATTACCTGCTCGACAAGCCGGCGCCGCCGAGCGACCTGCTCTACTGGTTCGAGGATGGCGCCCGCATCCCCGCCGCCTTCCTCAAGAGCTACAACCGCGAGCTTTTACTGAAGAACCGCCTCAAGGATCCGGCCGGCTTCATGGTCGGCGATGTCGCCATCGACCTCGCCGCGATCGAAACGCCGATGCTGGTCATCGCGCTCAAGGACGATCACGTCTCGGCCTGGGACGCGGTCTATCGTGGTGCGCGCGACATCGGCGCCGAGTTCGTGCTTGGCGGATCGGGCCACAATGCCGGGGTGATCAACCCACCTGCCGCAAACAAGCACGGCTTCTGGACCAACCGCGAGATGCCCGCCGACGCCGAGCAATGGCTCGCGACGGCGGAGAAGCACGAAGGCAGCTGGTGGCCGTGGTGGACCAAATGGCTCCACGCCAAGGGCAGCAAGAAGTCGGTCGCCCCGCGGGCTCCCAAGCACGCGATCGAACCCGCCCCCGGCCGCTACGTGATGATGCCGTGATGGACGCGATGACGACGTCCGCCGACGTGATTGCGGTCAAGCAGGGCCAGGCGGGCCGCCTCCGCCTCAACCGCCCGAAAGCCCTGCATAGCCTCAACCGCTCGATGGTGCGCGAGATGGCGCGCGCCTTGCTCGAATGGCGCAGCGATCCGGACGTGCGCATCATCCTCATCGATCATGCCGAGGGGCGCGGGTTCTGCGCGGGCGGCGATGTCGTCACCATCGCCAACAGCGTCGACGGCGCGGAGGAGGCGGCGCGCGCGTTCTTCTTCGACGAATATCGCCTCAACCACCTCGAATATACCTACGCCAAGCCGGGCGTCGCCTTCATGGACGGGATCACGATGGGCGGCGGCGTCGGCATTGCCCTGCCCTGCCGCTACCGTGTCGCGACCGAGCGGACGGTGCTGGCGATGCCCGAAACGACCATCGGCATCTTCCCCGATGTGGGCGGCGGCCGCTATCTGTCGCGCCTGCGCGGGCGGCTCGCGCAATTCCTCGCGCTCACCGGTGCCCGGCTCGACGGCGCCGAATGCCTCAAGCTGCGCCTCGCTACGCACTACATTCCGTCCGACCGGCTGGAGGAGGCCAAGGAGCGGATCATCGCTCAGCCCTTCCGCACGCAGGCGGTGCTCGACGAGCTGAGCGAGGAGAACGTCCCCGCCGCACGCATCATGGACAACCTCGCGCGGATCGACCGTTACTTCGCGTCGGATCGGCTCGAGGACATCCTCGCCGCGCTCGATGCCGGCGCCGCCGACGGCGACAAATGGGCGGCCAAGGAAGCCGCGACCATCCGCGCCAAGTCGCCGATGGCGTGCAAGGTCAGCCTGCGCCTGCTCCAGGAAAGCCCGCACCAGCTGCACTTCGTTGACGAAATGCGGATGGAATACGGCATCATGATCCGCCTGATCCATCACCCCGACTTCCGCGAGGGCGTCCGCGCGCTGCTGATCGACAAGGACAACAAGCCCAATTGGCAGCCGACCAACCCCGCGGTGATCGGCGATGCCGATGTCGCCGCCTTCTTCGAGCCCCTGCCCCCGAGGAGCAGTGGCGCCCATTCGATTTTTAGTTCGTCATCCCGGGCTTGACCCGGGACCCGCCTTTTCTTCAGGCGGTCAACGCAAGGCAGGCCCCGGATCAAGTCCGGGGTGACGGTGAGGAAGAGTGATGAGCGAGTACGAGAATATTCTGGTCGAACAGCGCGGCGCAGTGACTTTGGTCACGCTCAACCGTCCGCAGGCGCTGAACGCGCTCAATACGGCGGTGCTCGGCGAGCTGATCGACGCCTTCGCTGCTTATGATTCCGACGACAGCCAGCGCTGCCTCGTCCTCACGGGCAGCGGCGACAAGGCCTTCGCCGCAGGCGCGGACATCAAGGAAATGCAGCCGCAGGGCTTCGCCAGCATGTATTCGGCCAATTTCTTCGCCGGGTGGGAGCAGGTGACGCGCACCCGCAAGCCATGGATCGCCGCGGTCAACGGCTTCGCGCTCGGCGGCGGCTGCGAAGTGGCGATGATGGCGGATTTCATCATCGCGTCCGACACCGCCAAGTTCGGCCAGCCCGAAATCAAGCTCGGCGTCACGCCGGGAATGGGCGGGTCGCAGCGCCTGACGCTGGCGATCGGCAAGGCCAAGGCGATGGAAATGTGCCTGACCGGCCGGATGATGGACGCCGCCGAGGCCGAACGGAGTGGCCTCGTCGCCAAGGTCGTCCCCGCCGCCGATCTGCTCGACGAGGCGCTGAGGACCGCCGAGACAATCGCCGGCATGGCCCCGCTAGCGGCCATCGCGACCAAGGAAATGGTCAACGCCGCGTTCGAAATGCCGCTGGCGCAAGGCATCAATTTCGAGCGCCGCCTGTTCCACGGCCTGTTCGGCACCGAGGACCAGAAGGAAGGCATGACCGCCTTCGTCGAAAAGCGGCCAGGGAATTGGAAGGGCAAATAAGTATGGCGCGTATCGCATTCATCGGGCTCGGCCATATGGGCGGCGGCATGGCGCCCAATCTCGCCAAGGCGGGGCATGACGTCCGCGCATTCGACCTCAGCGCCGACGCGCTGGCCAAGGCCGTTGCCGGCGGTTGCCACCAAGCGGGGTCGACCGAAGAAGCGGTCAAGGACGCCGAGGCGGTCATCACCATGCTCCCCGCCGCGCAGCATGTTTCGGCGGTCTATCGCGACCAGGTACTTGGGAAGGCGCCGGCAAGCGCCCTCCTCATCGATTGCTCGACCATCGACGTCGCCACCGCGCGCAGCGTCGAGGAAGAAGCGGCGGCGCAGGGCTACATGATGGTCGACGCGCCCGTTTCCGGCGGCATCGCCGCCGCGGCCGGCGGCACGCTCACCTTCATGGTCGGCGGATCCGATGAGGCCTTCGCCCGCGCGCAACCGATCCTCGATCCGATGGCCAAGGCCGTCATCCACGCCGGCGGCGCGGGCGCGGGCCAGGCGGCGAAGATCTGCAACAACATGATCCTCGGCGCGACCATGGTTGCGACCTGCGAGGCGTTCGTGCTCGCGCAGAAGCTCGGGCTCGACCCGCAGGTCTTCTTTGACATTTCGTCCAAGGCCTCGGGGCAGAGCTGGTCGATGACCAGCTACGCGCCCGTCCCCGGCGTCGGCCCCGACACCCCCGCCGACCATGACTATGAAGGCGGGTTCGCCGCCGCACTGATGCTCAAGGATCTCAAGCTGGCGATGGAAGCGGCGAAGGCTGCGGGCGCCTACACGCCGATGGGCGGCGAGGCTGAGGAGCTGTACCAGCGGTTCGTCGATCGCGGCGGCGGATCGAAGGATTTTTCCGGAATCATCAAAATGATCGACGACAGTTGGAAAGTGCCCAATAACTGACGTCCGAACCGAACCAGGAGATGCGAATGAAGAGCCTGTTCACCGCCGTTGCCGCCGCCGCATTGCTGGCGGGTTGTAATCAGTCCGACAACGCGAACGAGGCTCTCGCCGACGCCAATGCCAGTGGCAACGCCGCCGCTGCAGCGGTCGAAAATGCCGTCGCGGCGGCCCCGGCCACGCCGCTTCAGAAAGAGCAGGCGCTCGCCCTGATGAAGGAACGGCACGAAAATTACGAAAAGATCGGCGATGCGATGAAGGTCATCGGCCGAGAATTGAAGAGCGACAGCCCCGATCTCGCCGCGGTGCGCACCAACGCCGACGCCATCGCCACGCTGGCGCCGCAGGTGAAGGGCTGGTTCCCGCAGGGCACCGGGCCGGACGTCGGCAAGACCGAAGCGCTTGCCGCAATCTGGGAAAAGCCCGAGGACTTTGCTGCCAAGGCCGCCGAATTCGAGCGCGCGGCGGCGGCATTCCAGGCGGCGACGCGCGGCACGGACGTTGCTGCGATGCGTGCTGCCCAAGGCAATCTGGGCAAGAGCTGCAAGGCCTGTCACGACCTCTATCGTGAAGAGCACGACTGAGCCGCTGGCGGACCCGGGCGGTGCGCCGTCGCGCATCGCGGTCTGGGATCTGCCGACGCGCCTGTTCCATTGGATGCTCGTCGCGCTGATCGCGTTCAGCTGGTGGTCGGCCGAAGACGAAGAGATCGAATGGCATATGTGGTCCGGCTTCGCGGTCCTGACCCTGCTGCTGTTCCGGCTGCTGTGGGGCATTTTCGGCAGTTCGACCGCGCGCTTCGTCAATTTCATACGTGGCCCGCGCGCGGTCGTCGCTTACCTGCGCGACAGCAAGGCGTGGACCGCGGTCGGCCACAGCCCGCTCGGCGCGCTCAGCGTCGTTGCGCTGATGGGCATGCTGTTCCTCCAGGTCGGCACCGGCCTGTTCAACAGCGACCGCGACGGCCTCAACGAGGGACCGCTGGTCACCTGGGTCAGCGGCGACCTTGCCGACCAGATCCACGACCTTCACGAAACCTTGTTCGACGTGTTGCTGGTGCTGATCGGCCTGCACGTCGCCGCGATCCTGTTCTACCGCCTGGTCGGGGGCAAAAAGCTGCTCGGGCCGATGATCACCGGCCGCGCCACGCTCGATCCCGGCCCCGCGCCGATGCGCCCCGGACGCTGGTGGGCGGCTCTTCTCTGCCTGGCTGCCGCGCTGCTAATAACCCGTTGGATCATTGCGGGTTTACCGCCATTTAGTTCTTGATTGAAACGGGTCGCGCCGCCACACCGCGGCCAATGCTGATCCGTACCGAACAGACCCCCAACCCCGCGACCCGTAAATTTCTGCCGGGCGAGACCGTCATGCCGTCGGGCACCCGCGATTTCGCCGACGCAGACGCCGCGCGCGCATCGCCGCTGGCGGCCGCCTTGTTCGACAGCGGCATGGTCGAAGGCGTCTTCTATGGCCAGGATTTCATCTCGGTCACCGCCGCGCCGGGTACGTCGTGGACCGACCTCGAGCCCCTGGTGCTCGAAACCCTGCTCGACCATTTCGTCAGCGGCGCGCCGCTGTTCACGCCGGGCACGGCGGCGGGGATCCAGGTCGCGCCCGACGACATGTTCGAGGACGATCCGGCCGATGCCGACATCATCGACCAGATCAAGGATCTCATTGAAACGCGCGTCCGGCCTGCCGTCGCGCAGGACGGCGGCGACATCGCTTATCGCGGCTACAAGGATGGGCGCCTGTTCCTATCGATGCACGGCGCCTGCGCCGGCTGCCCGTCGTCGGAAATGACGCTCAAGCGCGGCATCGAGAGCCTGATCCGCCACTATGTCCCCGAAGTCGTCGCCGTCGAAGCGGTCTAGGCCGCTTTCCGGGACCCCTTAACTTTCGGGACTTGCGGCCATTCGCTGCTTGTGACCACTATCTGCTCGTTATGATCCTCGCGCTCGACACGTCGACCGCTGCTTGCACCGCCGCCTTGTTCGACGGGACGGGGGCGTGCATCGCACGCCGGGACGAAATCCTGGGACGCGGCCATGCCGAAAGGCTGGTACCGATGATTGCGGACATGCTGGGCGAGCGCCGCGCGCAATCGATCCTCGTCGGTGTCGGGCCGGGCAGCTTCACTGGGATCCGCGTCGCCATTGCCGCGGCGCATGGACTTGCGATTGGCTGGGAAGCGCCCGTTATGGGCTTCTCCTCGCTGGCGCTGCTCGCCGCCGGGTCCGCCGCCGGCGAGCCCATTGCCGCGGCAATGCTCGGCGGCCACGGCGAATTGTTCGTCCAGGAATTCGACGGCACTTCACTCGCCCCCTTGGGCGCGCTGCACAACGCGCCACCCCCCCTGGCAGGACAGGCAATCCGTGCGAGCCTGGTCGTCGGGCCGGGCGCGGCGCAGCTTGTTGCCGCGCGCGGCTGGGGCGAGGCGCGTGAGGCTTTCCCGTCGGCGTCTGCTGTGTTCGGTCTTGCAGAATCTATGCGGCAATTGCCGGCTGCGCCGCTCTACGCGCGCGCGCCGGACGCGAAGGTCGCGGCCTGATGGCGACGCTCATTCGCCCGATCCAGCTCCACGCAGGCAGCTCAGCTGACCTCGACGGCGTGATGCGCGTGATGGAAGCCGCCTTCGGGTCGACCTACGGGGAAGCGTGGACGCGCTCGCAGTGCGCGGGGATCCTGCCGATGACCGGCGTGGCGCTGATGCTCGCGCGCGACGATGACTGCAGGGACACGATCGGCTTCTCGCTCTTCCGGACCGTCGCCGACGATGCCGAGCTCTTGCTTCTGGCAGTCCATCCCGACCGGCACCGGCAAGGTATCGGCGCCCGATTGCTCGACGCCTTCATCGACCGCGCCCGTACGCAGGGCGCGCGCCAGGTGCATCTGGAAGTTCGTGACGGCAATCCGGCGGTGGCCATGTACACGGCCCACGGCTTTGCGCCGATCGGCCGGCGGACACGATATTATCGCGGGCCGGGCGGCGAGCGATTCGACGCGATAACCCTGGCGCGCAAGACCTGACGGAGTCGTCATCCGTTAACGGTCGATAATGTTGCGCCGTTGCGCTCGTATTACTAAGGAAACCGCGCAGTCAAACGACTGACGGCCTCTGCTCGTTTAGGGAAATTTCAACATGATCGACAATGATGGGTCCGACGACACCTTGCTGACGTTGACCGCGGACATCGTCGCGGCGCACGTCAGCAATAATATGGTGGCGGTCAATGACCTGCCGAACCTGATTCAGAATGTTCACGGCGCCTTGAGCGGCATTTCGGGACAGACTTCCGGGCCGGAGCCGAAGCCGGAACCCAAGGTTTCGATCCGCGCGTCGATCAAGCCCGACTACATCGTCTGCCTCGAAGACGGCAAGAAGCAGAAGATGCTCAAGCGTCACTTGATGACCAATCACAATATGACGCCGGACGAATATCGTCGCAAATGGGGACTTCCCGGAGATTATCCGATGGTCGCGCCCAATTATGCCGAACAGCGTCGCACGCTCGCCAAGTCGATCGGCCTCGGCACCAAGCGCAAACGCACGCGCAAGTAAGCCGCCGAGCGAAACCGTAGCGGAGCGCCGCGAGCGAAGGTTACGCGTAGAGCCGGCGCCAACGCGGACGGCCTGCTCGACGAGCGGCTTGGGCCGCGTTGGCGAGACGGGACCGACGGCGCGGGATTTACTCCCGCGCCCGACTGCGCGCTGGCAAGGCGGTTTCTCCCCGGCGACGGGGAGGTTGCCTTTGACGCCACCCGGATCGGTGCTTACCTAGGCGGGCATGAGCCGCAACATCGACATCGAAGCCCTCTGCGCCGACAAGGGGCTGCGGATCACCGAACAGCGCAAGACGATCGCGCGCGTGCTTGGCGATAGCGAGGACCATCCCGACGTCGAAACGCTCCATGCCCGCGCCGCAGCGATCGACCCCAATATCTCGATCGCCACCGTGTACCGCACGGTGCGCCTGTTCGAGGAAGCCGGGATCCTCGAGCGGCATGAGTTTGGCGACGGCCGCTCGCGTTACGAAGCGGCGTCGGAAGCGCACCACGACCATTTGATCGACGTCGAGACCGGCAACGTCATCGAATTCGTCGATGACGAGCTCGAGCTGCTGCAGAAGCGGATTGCCGAGAAGCTCGGTTTCCGCCTCGTCGACCATCGCATGGAGCTGTACGGCGTCGCCCTCAACCGCGACCGCTGAGCTGGACTTGCCCGCGCGCGTGCGCGCCGGCCGGCGCGTCCTTGCGCTGGTGCTGCTGTTTGTCGTCTGCGCCCCACTCCACCTTGCCACCAAATGGATCGCCGGCCGGTCGCCGTGGCCCAGGCGCTTTCTTGCCGCCGCGGCCTGGCTGATCGGAATCCGGGTTCGTCTCACCGGCCGGCCGCTGCGACCGCACAGCCTGTTGATCGTCAATCACACCAGCTGGCTCGATATCCTGATCCTCGGCGGCGGCACGGGTTGCGCCTTCGTGTCCAAGGACAGGCTGGGCCATGGCTTCATCCACTGGCTCGCCGACCAGCAGGCGACTGTTTATGTCAAACGCAGCCATGTAAAAGGCGCCAAGGACCAGGCCACCGCGATCGCCCGCGCGCTCGAAGGCGACAGGCCGGTCGCCTTGTTCCCCGAAGGCACGACGGGGCCGGGCACGCATCTCCTGCCCTTTCGCTCGACCTTGCTCGAAGCGGCGAATTTCGCCGCGAAGGACGTCGAGATCCGGCCCGTCGCGATCGATTTCGGCGAGCCCAGGGCGGCCGTCGGCTGGTACCAGGAACCGGGTAAGCGCAACGTGCTGCGCATTCTCGGTCGGCGCGGCACGCTGCCCGTGACGATCCACCTGCTCGATCCGCTCGACCGCGGCGGCGACCGCAAGCAGCTCACTGGACAGGCGAGGAGCGCGATTGCCGCCGCGCTCGGCTTCAAGTCCGTGAGCCACTCGCCTATAGCCGGACCCGAATGACACCCCGCACCTACCGAATCAAAAGCTTCGGCTGTCAGATGAACGTCTATGACGGTGAGCGCATGGGCGAGTTGCTCAACGCCCAGGGCATGGCCGAGGCCGCCGATGGCGCGGACGCGGACCTGGTCGTCCTCAATACCTGCCACATCCGCGAGAAAGCGGCGGAGAAGGCCTATTCGGATGTCGGGCGCCTGCGCCGCGAAGACGGATCGCGCCCGCTCATCGCGCTTGCGGGGTGCGTCGCCCAGGCGGAAGGAGCGGAGGCGCAGCGCCGCTCCCCGATGATCGACCTGGTCGTCGGCCCGCAGGCCTATCACCGCCTGCCGGAGATGGTTGCGCAGGTGGCTCGCGGCGGCCGCCCGGTGGATACGGACATGCCGGCGATTTCCAAGTTCGACGCCATGCCCGCGCGGCGCCGCTCGGGCCCCAGCGCCTTCCTCACCGTGCAGGAAGGCTGCGACAAATTCTGCACTTATTGCGTCGTCCCCTACACGCGTGGAGCGGAGATTTCGCGGCCGTGGGACGACATTGTCACCGAGGCGCGGGCGCTGGTCGACGCCGGCGCGCGCGAGATCGTCCTGCTTGGCCAGAACGTGAATGCCTGGGCCGACGGCGCGCGTGGCCTTGCCGACCTCATCCGCGCGCTGGACGCGATTAGCGGGCTGGAGCGCATCCGTTACACCACCAGCCACCCGACCGACATGGATGACGGCCTGATCGCCGCGCATGGCGAGGTCGCCAAGCTGATGCCCTACCTTCACCTGCCGGTGCAGTCGGGCAGCGACCGCGTGCTCAAGGCCATGAACCGCAGCCACAGTGCGGAAAGCTATCTGGCGACCATCGCCCGGGTTCGCGCCGCCCGGCCCGACATCGCCATTTCGGGCGATTTCATCGTCGGCTTTCCGGGCGAGACGGAAGCGGACTTCGAAGACACGCTGCGGATCGTCGACGATGTGCGTTACGCGTCGGCCTATTCGTTCAAATATAGCCCGCGCCCGGGAACTCCGGCCGCGTCGATGGAGGATCAGATCGCGCCCGAGATCATGGACGACCGCTTGCAGCGCCTGCAGCGGCGGCTCGCCGAGCATAGCACCGCCTTCAACCGCCGCTGCATTGGCAAGGACACGCGCATCCTTATCGACCGCGTCGGCCGCAAGCCCGGCCAGATGATCGGCAAGTCGCCGTGGCTGCAATCGGTGTTCGTCGAAACCGCCGCCCCGATCGGCGCGATGGTTGACGTGCATCTGACCGAAGCGCTGCCCAACAGCCTTGGCGGCGTGGCGCTCGCGCAAGCGGCGGCTGCCTGATGGCGCGCCGCGACCTTGCCGCCGTAGCCGCGAATGAGGGCCGCGCCCGCCTCGAACTGGAATTCGAGCAGCCGTATTTGCTTGGGCCCTTGTTCGGCGATTATGACCGCCATCTGATCACTATCGAGCAGCGGCTTGGCGTGCACATCGCCGCGCGCGGCAACCGCGTGCAGATCGAAGGTGAACCCGATGCCGCGGCGCGTGCGCGCGAAGTGCTCGTCGGCCTCTACAATCGGCTCGACCAGGGCCATGATGTGGATGCGGAGGCGGTCGAGGCGGTGCTCGGCATGGCCGCCCAGCCCAGCCTCGACGGCATCATCGCGGATGAGGTTGCAACGCCGCCGCGGGTCATGATCCGCACGCGTAAGAAGACCATCGTCCCGCGCTCGACCGTACAGACGGTGTATATGGAAGCGCTCGGGCGCGACGACATGATCTTCGCGCTTGGCCCCGCGGGCACCGGCAAGACCTATCTTGCTGTCGCGCAGGCGGTGGCGATGCTGATCACCGGCCAGGTCGACCGCCTGATCCTGTCGCGCCCCGCGGTCGAGGCGGGCGAGCGCCTGGGCTTCCTGCCCGGCGACATGAAGGAGAAGGTCGATCCCTATCTCCGCCCGCTCTACGACGCGCTTTACGACATGCTTCCGACCGAGCAGGTCGAACGCCGCATCGCTTCGGGTGAGATCGAGATTGCACCGATTGCCTTCATGCGCGGCCGCACGCTCAACGACGCCTTCATCATCCTCGACGAAGCCCAGAACACCACGCCGCAGCAGATGAAGATGTTCCTCACCCGCTTCGGCATGCGCGCCCGCATGGTCATCTGCGGCGACCCCAACCAGACCGATTTGCCTAACGGCGTCATGTCCGGGCTCAAGGACGCGGTCGGCAAGCTGGAGGGCATTCCCAAAATTTCGATGGTCCGCTTCACCGCCGCCGATGTCGTTCGCCACCCGCTCGTCGGACGGATCGTCGAGGCCTATGAAGGCCCCGGCCAATGATGCTCGACGTTGCCATCGAATCGGACGAGGAATGGGACAGTAGCCGCTCCTGGGAGCCGCTCGTTCGAACCGCCGCCGAAGCCGCCGTCGCCGAAAGCGCCTTTCCGCAATTGGCGAGCGCGTGCCGCGCCATAGAAATCTCGGTGCGCCTGACCGGCGATGAGGCGGTGCGCGCGCTCAACGCGCAATGGCGCGGCAAGGACAAGCCGACCAACGTCCTGTCCTTTCCTCTGGCCGACGCGGCAGATTTGCAATCGACAAATGTTGCAGGGCCAGAAATCTTGCTCGGCGATATCGTGCTTGCCCACGGCGTTTGCGCGTCCGAAGCCGCCGACAAGGGCATCAGCGTCGAGGACCATGCGACGCACCTTATCGTCCACGGCACGCTCCATCTTCTCGGCTGCGATCATCATGACGATGTCGAGGCGGCGGATATGGAGGCGCGCGAGGTCCGTGCGCTGGCGCGCCTCGGCATCGCCAACCCCTACGAGGTCAAGACCTGATGGCGACCCGCAATGATGACGAGGACGGCGGCTCCCGACTGTGGCGGGGCATGCGCCAGCTGATCTTCGGCGACGATGCCGAGCCGACGCTGCGCGGGCAGATCGAGGAAGCGATCGAGGAAGCCGAGGAATCGCGCCCGGTCGCCGGCGACTTGTCCCCGACCGAGCGGCAAATGCTCAAGAATCTGCTGCACTTCGGCGATCAGACCGCATCCGACGTCTGCGTCACCCGCGGCGAAATCATCGCCGTTCCCGCAACGATCAGCTTTGACGGTCTGATCGCCGCCTTCGCGGATGCCGGTCACAGTCGCTTGCCGGTTTATGGCGACAGCCTGGATGAAGTGATCGGCATGATCCACATCAAGGACGTGTTCGTCGCCAAGTTCGACGAAAGCCGCGACCGCTCCATATCCGCGCTGATGCGAACGCCCTTGTTCGTGCCCGAATCGATGGGCGTGATCGAATTGCTTGCGCGGATGCGGCACGAGCGCATCCACCTCGCCATCGTCGTCGACGAATTCGGCGGTACCGAGGGGCTGGTGACGATCGAGGATGTGGTCGAGGAGATTGTCGGCGACATCGAGGATGAGCATGACGAGGAACAGTGCGGGCTGCTGACCATGCTCGAGGACAATTTGTGGGAAGCCGACGCCAGGCTCGAGCTCGAGGAGTTGCGCGAGACGGTCGATGCCCGGCTGACCGCGGAGGATGATGAGGTCGATACCGTTGGCGGGCTGACCTTCGTGCTTGCCGGCCGCATCCTGCTGCCCGGCGAATCGGTGCTCCACCCGAGCGGCTGGCGGCTCGAATCGGTCGAGGCCGATGCGCGCAAGATCAAGCGGGTCCGGCTCCACGCGCCCGAGGGTGCGCCCGACGCCGCTTAGGCCGCCGCGAACAATTTCCCCGGATCCGCCATCGCCTTGAATTCCAGCGCGTTGCCGGCGGGATCGAGCAGGAACATCGTCGCCTGCTCGCCCGGCTCGCCGGCGAAGCGGACGGTCGGGGCAATGACGAAGGCGGTCCCCGCCGCCTCCAGCCGATCCGCCAGCCTCTTCCACGCGTCCATCGGCAGGACGACGCCGAAATGCGGGACGGGCACCTCATCGCCGTCGACCGGATTGGTCGCCCGGGCGCGCACCGCGTCCGGTGCCAGATGGGCGACGATCTGATGCCCGTGGAGATCGAAATCGACCCAATGATCGGCGCTCCGCCCTTCGGGGCAGCCGAGCAGGCCGCCGTAGAAGCGGCGCGCGGCGGCAAGGTCATCGACCGGGAAAGCGAGATGGAAGGGAGGCAGGCTCATGCGCTTACGAATGTCAGCGCCGACGACGCGACGCAATCCATACCGCGTTCGAGGGATTGCTTCGCCGCCCCAGTCCCGCAATGATCGGCGTTAATGCCGTTAATCCTCCTCGCTTTTGGCCTTGGGGCCGCGTCCGCACTCGCTTTCGAGCCGGTCGGCTGGTGGCCGCTGCTGCCGGTCGCCTTCGCCATCCTGTGCGAATTGATCTGCCGCGCGAAGACGCTGGCGCGCGGATTGCTCACCGGCTGGGCGTTCGGCGCCGGTCAGTTCATCGTCGGCCTCAACTGGATCGCGACCGCCTTCACCTTCCAGTCGAACATGCCCGCGTGGCTCGGCTGGGTCGGGGTCGTCCTGCTGTCGCTCTACCTCGCCGTCTATCCGGCGATCGCCGCCGGGCTCGCCTGGCGCTTCGGCCGCGCCAATCGCGTTGCGCTGGTGCTGATCCTGGGCGGTGCCTGGGCAATCACCGAATGGCTGCGCGGCACGATGTTTACCGGATTCCCGTGGAACCCCGCGGCATCGGTCCTCGCCAACACGCCGCTGATCAGCATTTCGGCACTGATCGGCACCTACGGCCTGTCGGCCTTCGTCGTCCTTCTCGGCGGCACCGTATGGCTGGAATATTATCGCAAGTGGTTCCCGCTGGTCGTCATTCTCGCGGTCACCTTGCTTGTCTGGCTGCTGCCGACCTCGGCGGTGCCCACCGACCCGCTGACCGTTCGCAATATCCGCGTCGTCCAGCCCAACATCGGCCAGGAAAACCGCTGGGACCCCGGCTTCGCCGACTATAATGCCCGCCGGCTGGCGACACTGTCCGGCTCGCCAACCGCCGAGCCGCGACTCGTCCTTTGGCCCGAGTCCGCCGTCACCTCGCCGCTCGAAGATCAACGCCGTGCGGCCCAGGCATCCGCGCAGTTCGAACGGCAGCGCGCGGCGGCGGTCGTTGGTCCGGGCGACAGGCTCCTTGCCGGCGGCCTGGCGCTCACCTCGACCGATGGAAGGAACGTCACCGGCGCCGCCAACCGCGTCTTCGTGATCGGCCCCGGCGGGCAGATCCTGGCTCGCTACGACAAGGCGCACCTCACCCCCTACGGCGAATATCTGCCCATGCGGCCCTTGCTGTCGGCATTGGGCCTGTCGCGGCTGGCGCCCGGAGACACCGACTTCACGCCCGGTCCGGGTCCACGCACGATCGATCTTGGGCTGCCGTGGGGCAAGGTCGGCATCCAGATCTGTTATGAAATCGTCTTTTCGGGCCAGGTGGTCGATCCCAACAACCGGCCGAGCTTCATCTTCAACCCGTCGAACGATGCGTGGTTCGGGCGGTGGGGCCCACCGCAGCACCTTGCCCAGGCGCGGCTTCGCGCCGCCGAGGAAGGCTTACCCGTGATCCGCGCCACGCCGACCGGGATCAGCGCCGTGATCGATGCCCGCGGCCATGTCGTAAAGCAATTGCCCTGGCGCGCCGCAGGCGTGATCGACGCCGTGCTTCCACCGTCCGGAAATGCGCGCACGCCGTTCGCCCGCGGCGGCAATCTGATCCCGCTGTTCCTCGGGTTTATCCTCCTCATCGGCGGCATTGTGCTAGGGCGGAGGCGCGGCTAGAGGGCGTCATATAAAGACTTCCTTATATCATCGTCAGGACTCGCCGCCCCTCATGCGCAGCTCTTATCTGTTCACCTCCGAATCCGTTTCCGAAGGCCACCCCGACAAGGTCGCCGACCAGATTTCGGACGCCGTCGTCGATCTCTTCCTGTCCAAGGATCCGGAGGCGCGCGTCGCCTGCGAAACCATGACCACGACCAACCGCGTCGTCCTTGCCGGCGAAATCCGCGGCCAGGGGATCATGGACGAGGAAGGCAATTGGGCCGAGGGCGTGCGCGAGGAGATCGAGGCGGCAGTCCGCAAGGTCGTGCGCGACATCGGATATGAGCAGGAAGGCTTCCATTGGGACCGGCTCGACTTCGCCAACCATCTTCATCCGCAATCGGCGCATATTGCGCAGGGTGTCGATGCCGGCGCGGACAAGGAAGAGGGTGCGGGCGACCAGGGCATCATGTTCGGCTTCGCTTGCGATGAAACGCCCGACCTGATGCCGGCGACGCTCGATTACAGCCACAAGATCCTGATGGAGATGGCCGCCGACCGCCACGCGGGGCGCGCGCCGTTCCTGGAGCCTGACGCCAAGAGCCAGGTCACGCTGCGCTTCGAGGACGGCAAGCCCGCCAAGGCGACCGCGATCGTCGTTTCGACCCAGCATAAGCCGGGCTACGACCAGGGCGAGAAGCGCGCCGAGCTTCACGCCTACGTCAAGGACGTCGTCTCCAAGGTGCTTCCGGCCGAGCTCCTCGGCAACGAAACCGTCTATCACATCAACCCCACGGGCAGCTTCGAGATCGGCGGCCCGGACGGCGACGCCGGGATCACCGGGCGCAAGATCATCGTCGACACTTATGGCGGCGCGGCCCCGCACGGCGGCGGCGCCTTCTCAGGCAAGGATCCGACCAAGGTCGACCGTTCGGCCGCTTATGCCGCGCGCTACCTCGCCAAGAATATCGTCGCCGCGGGCCTCGCGCGCCGCTGCACGATCCAGCTCGCCTACGCCATCGGCATCAGCGAGCCGCTGTCGCTCTACGTCGACACGCACGGCACTGGCACCGTCGGCGATGAGCAGCTCGAACAGGCGATCGGACGGATCGACAAGCTCGGCAAGCTCACCCCGCGCGGCATCCGCACCCACCTTGCGCTCAACAAGCCGATCTACCGCGCGACCGCTGCGTACGGCCACTTCGGGCGCAGCGCCGACGGCGACCTGTTCCCGTGGGAAAAGACCGACCTGGTCGATGATCTGAGGGCCGCGTTCGCCTAATCTGCTATGACATCCTTGCTGTAACGGGGAGGATGAAATGTCGGGGCTGACCGGGCTGCTGCTTGCCGCCGCCTTCACGTCGACCGTCCTTCCCTCGCCTGAGGAGCAGGCGGAAATGTATGGCGTCGCGGGCTTCGTCAGGGTCGGCGACGCGTGGCGCACCCCTGACTGCCGCGGGCTGGAGGGCGCGTCCTATTCGCCCGGCACCATCGATTCCTACGGCTTCCGTCTCAACCTCGCCGAGGCGGTGATCAGCGAGGGGAGCGCGGTCTGCTACGGCCTGACCGGCAGCCGCTTCTGGTTCCTCGCGAAGTCCCCAGCCGGAAAATGGCGGGTCATGGCGTCGGAAATCGGCTTGCCCGACTTCCTTGAAACCAGCGGCACCGATGGCTGGCCCGACATTCAGGTCGGCGGACCGGGCTTTTGCTTCCCGGTGCTGCGCTGGGACGGCACGGCCTACCGTCCCCATCGCCATCAATATGAAGGCAAGGCCTGCAAGCCTTAGCTTTCGCGGCAGCGTACCCAGCGGCGCTGCCCGCCGCGCCAAATCTCACCGTCATAGACCCGGCCGTTGCGACGCACCTTGAGCACGAGTTCCCGGCGCGTGGCGTTGCGGTCGGTCAGCACCAGCCGCATCTCGCGATCGTCGAGCCACCATTGCGGGGCGGTCACCGGCACGTTGCGGCCATTGTCACGCAGCCGCACCGTATCCGTGAGTAGCGCTGCCCCAGGGACGTGCCCGAAGCCGACCGTCACATCGATCGGCCGCGCGCCCGCGGTGCGGCAGGTGAAGCCGCCGGTGGCGTGCGCCGGCGCGGCTGCAGCCAGGACCATCCCGGCAAAGATCAGTTTCTTCATCCGCCAATTCTGCCGCTTGCTTGATGAACCGCCGCTGGAGCGACTAACCGGCGCCGATGACCGCGTTCAAACCTGGCGACCCGCTCACCCTCAACCGCCTTTACGGCCGGTCGACCGGGCACAAGCTGCGCCAGGGCCAGCAGGAACTGGTCGAGCGCCTGCTGCCGCAGATCGAGGTGCCGGCCGAGGGCGAGATCACCGCCGCGCGGCTGTTCGGTGAGGACCGCCCGCTGCATTTCGAGATCGGCTTCGGATCGGGCGAGCATCTTGCCAGCCGTGCCGACATGCTGCCCGATCACGGCTTCATCGGCGCTGAGCCCTTCCTCAACGGCGTCGCGACTGCGCTCGGCCACATCCGCGACCAGCATCTCACCAACGTTCGGCTGTGGCGCGGCGATGCGCTCGACGTGCTCCAGCGCATTCCCGACGGCGCGCTCAGCTTCCTCTATCTGCTCCACCCCGATCCTTGGCCAAAGGCGCGCCACGCCAAGCGCCGAATGGTCAACGACCGCCCGGTCGATCTGTTCGCGGCCAAGGTGAGGCCGGGCGGCGAATTCCGCCTCGCGACCGACGACCCGACCTATCTCAACTGGTCGCTGATGGTGATGCAGCGCCACGCGGGCGCGTTCGAATGGCTCGCGGAATCCCCGCGCGACTTCCTCGAACCACCCGGCGGCTGGATCGAAACCCGCTACGGCGCCAAGTCGCGTCGCGAGGGACGACGGCCATATTATCTGCGCTTTCGCCGGACGGCGGGCTAGCGCCGGGCAGGCTCCAACCGCAGCAACCTAGCGCCGTCTTCGTCTTCCAGAACATACACCTCGCCGCGCGGGCCCTGCGCGATTGCGCGGATGCGCTTGCCCATGTCCCATTGCTCGGCCTTGCGCGCTGTCTCGCCATCAAGGTCGACGCGCTCCAGCCGCTGCCCGGACAGGCCGGCGATGAGCGCGTCGCCCTTCCATTGCGAAAACAGGTCGCCGTTGTAGATCAACAAGCCGCCCGGAGAGACGACCGGCGTCCACGTCAGCTTCGGCGCCTCGAACCCGTCGCCGGGCTTGTGGTCGGGGATCGGGACGCCGTTGTAATTGTCGCCGTTCGACACGCGCGGGTAACCGTAGTTGCGGCCCTTCACGATCAGGTTGAGCTCGTCCCCGCCCTTGGGGCCCATTTCCGCCACCCACAGGCGGCCGTCGGGCGCGAAGGCCAGGCCGAGCGGGTTGCGATGGCCGAGCGTCCAGGTCTCCGCCGGAGTCAGGTTCGGCCCCGGCCAGGTGACGGGCCGCCCCTGCGCGGTCTTTGCCTGCTCGCTGTCCCTCGGCGGATCGGTCACCTGCACGGTCGCCGCTCCCGTCCGGCCCGCCCACGGATTGTCCGCCGCGGGCTTTCCGTCGAGCGTCAGGTGAAGGATCTTGCCGAGCGGCTGGTTGACGTCCTGCGCCGGGGTGAAGCGTTGCCGGTCCCCGGCGGCGAGGAACAGCGACTGGCCGTCGGGCGCGAAGGCGATGCGGGCGCCGAAGTGGCCGCCCCTGCCGCCCGTGGGATTGCGCCAGATCACCTGTACTTGCTGGAGCGAGGGCGCGCCCTGCAGGGCAAGCCTGGCGCGCGCCAGCGCGAGTTGGCTGCCGCCATTCTGCGACGCTTCGGCAAAGGTGAAATAGACCATCTGGTCGCCCGCGAAGCTCGGCGCGGCCACCACATCGAGCAACCCGCCCTGCCCTTCGGCGACGACCGCCGGCACGCCGGCCACTTCGCGCTTCTGGCCGTTGGCGGTGTCGACCAGCCACAGCTTGCCGCTTTTTTCGGTGACCAGCGCCATCTTCGTCAGCGGGACGCCGGACCCGGGCAGAAAGCTCATCGCCCACGGCGCATCGAAGGTCGCGACCTCGGTCGTGGTGAAGGGACGTCCGCCCGAAGTACCGGCGGGCTGCGCCGTGGTGGGTGTCGTACTGCCGCACGCGGCGACCACCAGCAAAAGCCCAGCTTGAACAAAACGGCGAACCATCCACTTATCCCTTCTCTGGCACGGGCCGATGTCCGGCCGCCCGTCGTTAAGGCCTCGCATGCAGCCCTGTAGCTTACTCTCATTGGCGACGGCGGTTCCGCCGTTCGTCATCGGCCAGGCCGAAGCGAAGGAGATCGGGCGCCGGGCGTTCCGGCGCAAAGGGCTGTTCGACAAGCTTGCGGGCGTGTTCGACAATGCCGCGATCGCACAGCGGCATCTCGTTGCACCGCCCGATTGGTACGAAACGCCGCACGGCTGGGCCGAGCGCAACGCGGTCTATCTCGAAGCGTCGGAAAAGCTCTTCGAAGAGGCCGCGCGCGCCGCCATCGACCGCGCCGGCCTCGCTCCGGGCGAGATCGACGGCGTCGTCACCGTTTCGACGACGGGCATTGCGACGCCCAGCCTTGATGCCCGCGTCGGTCCCCGCATCGGGCTGCGCGACGATGTCCGCCGCGCCCCCGTCTTCGGCCTCGGCTGCGCGGGCGGAGTCAGCGGGCTTGCGCTGGCATCGCGGCTCGCGGTGTCCGATCCCGGCAGCAACTGGCTGTTCGTCACGGTCGAGACCTGCTCGATCTCGATCCGCCTCGAAAGCGACGACCCCGCGGCAATCGTCGCCACCGCCTTGTTCGGCGATGGCGCGGCGGCGGCGGTGGTGCGCGCGGGCAATGGCGGGCTCGCGTCGATCATGGGATCGGGCGAAAAATTGTGGCCCGACACGCTTGGCATCATGGGCTGGCGGGTCGAGGACCCCGGGCTCGCCGTGGTGTTCGACCGCGCCATCCCGCCGTTCATCGAGGCCGAGCTTGCCGCGGCGGTCGATGCGATGTGCGCCGACCTGCGCATCGCGCGCGAGGATATCGACCGCTTCTGCTGCCACCCCGGCGGCGTGAAGGTCATCGACGCGATCGAGACTGCGCTCGAGCTCCACCAGGGCGAGCTCAATATCGAGCGCGAGGTACTGCGCGACTATGGCAATATGAGCGCGCCCACCGTCATGTTCGCGCTCGACCGGCTGATCGATCGCGGCCTGCCCGATCGGGTGATGATGACCGCCTTCGGCCCCGGCTTTACCTGCGCGGGACTGCTGCTCGAAGCCGCATGACGGGCGCGGTCGTCATCCTTGCGCTGGTTACCCTCCAGCGCCTCGGCGAATTGTGGCTCGCCGCGCGCAACAGCCGCCGCCTTCTCGCCCGCGGCGCCCGCGAGGTCAGCGCTGCCCATTATCCCCTGATCGTCGCCGTTCATGCGTCATGGCTTGCCGCGTTATGGTGGTTCGCGCCCGGGCTGCCGATCCAACTCGGATGGTTGGCGCTGTTCATCCTGCTCCAGATTGCGCGGATCTGGGTCGTCGCCTCGCTCGGCGAGCGCTGGACGACGCGGATCTTCATCTTGCCCGGCGCGCCGCTCGTCCGCCGCGGCCCCTACCGCTTCCTCAGACACCCCAATTACATGGTCGTGATCGGGGAGATCGCCGCGCTCCCGCTGGTGTTTGGCCTGTGGCAGCTGGCACTGGCGTTCAGCCTGCTCAACGCGGCGGTGCTGTTCATCCGGATTCGCGCGGAAAATGCGGCGCTGGCCAGCGCAACCGCCGCCGACTAGGTTTCGCGCATGAAATATCTCGCGATCCTCGCGTTTGCCCTGCTCGCCGGTTGCGCAACCCCGCGCCCGGTGGGGCCACAGGAGGCGTTCATGGACCGCTTGTTGGCGCTGTGCGGGAAGACGCTCGATGGCCGGATCGCCAGCCCCGCCGTCCCCGCCGACGCGGACTTCGTTGGCAAGAAGCTGCAGATCCACGTTCGCGACTGCTCGCCAAGCGAATTCCGCATCCCCTTCGCGGTCGGCGACGATCGTTCGCGCACCTGGGTGATCTCGCGCACCCCGACCGGTTTGACGCTCAAGCACGACCATCGCCACGACGACGGGACCGAGGACAAGCTGTCGCAATATGGCGGCGAGACGGTGCAGCCGGGCACGGCGCAGCGCCAGGAGTTTCCGGCCGACCAATTTTCCAAGGACCTGTTCGTGTGCGAGAACCGCGCGGTGTCGGTGACCAATGTCTGGGCGCTTGAGGCCGCGCCCAATTTCATCGCTTACGAGCTGCGCCGTCCGGGCCGTTTCTTCCGCGTCGAATTCACGCCGGCGGGTGCAAATCCAGCGCGCTGAACTCGCCTTGCCCTAGGCGGGCACTCGGCCTATATCGCGGCTCTCTCCTCGACATCGTGAGATGCCTGAGGCTGGGGCCCCTCGGCTCCGGTCCGAGAGAGGTTTGGAATTTCCGGAAGGCCCCAAGTGACCGATTTGGCCAAGCTGACGTCCCTGATCGAGCCCGAGGCGAAAGCGCTCGGCTTCGACCTTGTGCGCGTGGCGATGATCGGCGGCACCAGCGATCCGACGCTGCAGGTGATGGCCGAGCGCCCCAATACGCGCCAGCTCAACTTGTCCGACTGCGAAGCGCTGTCGCGCGCTTTGTCGGAAAAGCTCGACGCGCTCGAAGCGGCGGGCGCCGATCCGATCGACGGCGGCTACCGGCTCGAAGTCAGTTCGCCCGGGATCGACCGCCCGCTGACCCGCCTTCAGGATTATTCCGACTGGTCGGGACATGAAGCGCGCATCAAGCTCGCCGAACCGCAGGACGGCGCCAAGCAGATCAGCGGCGATATCGCCGGCGTCGACGGCCAGACCATCCGCATTGCCACGCCCAAGGGCGAACGCACTGTCGATTTCGCCAATATCGCGTCGGCCAAATTGCTGTTGACCGACAAGCTCATCACCGCCACCGCGCCGCTCAGCACCGAGGGCGCCGATTCCATTTTGACGCAAGAGGACTAGACTTTCATGGCCACTGCAGCCCCCGCCGCCGTCAGCGCCAACAAGGCCGAGCTGATCGCGATCGCCGACGCCGTCGCGCGCGAGAAGCTGATCGACAAGGCGATCGTCATCGAGGCGATGGAAGATGCGATCCAGCGCGCTGCCCGCGCCCGCTACGGCGCCGAAAATGACATCCGCGCCAAGCTCGACGGCGAAACCGGCGACCTGCGCTTGTGGCGCGTGCTGGAAGTCGTCGAGGAGCCCGAGGATCATTTCAAGCAGATCGACGAAAAGGGCGCGCAGAAGCTGCAGAAGGGCGCCGCCGTCGGCGATTTCATCGTTGATCCGCTGCCGCCGATCGAATTCGGCCGCATCGCCGCCCAGGCCGCCAAGCAGGTCATCTTCCAGAAAGTCCGCGATGCCGAGCGCGAGCGCCAGTACGAAGAGTTCAAGGACCGCGCGAACGAGATTATCACCGGCGTCGTCAAGCGCGTCGAGTTCGGGCACGTCGTCGTCGACCTCGGCCGCGCCGAAGGTGTCATCCGCCGCGACCAGCAGATCCCGCGCGAAATGGTCCGCGTCGGTGACCGCATCCGCTCGCTGATCTCCGCCGTCCGCCGCGAAGCGCGCGGTCCGCAGATCTTCCTGTCGCGCGCCCACCCCGAATTCATGAAGAAGCTGTTCGCGCAGGAAGTGCCCGAAATTTACGACGGGATCATCGAGATCAAGGCCGCGGCCCGCGATCCGGGCAGCCGCGCCAAGATCGGCGTCATCAGCCACGACAGCTCGATTGATCCGGTCGGCGCCTGCGTCGGCATGAAGGGCAGCCGCGTCCAGGCAGTGGTCCAGGAATTGCAGGGCGAAAAGATCGACATCATTCCGTGGAGCCAGGATCTGGCGACCTTCGTCGTCAACGCCCTCCAGCCCGCGACCGTCAGCCGCGTCGTCATCGACGAGGAAGAATCGCGTATCGAAGTCGTCGTTCCCGACGACCAGCTCAGCCTGGCGATCGGCCGTCGCGGCCAGAACGTCCGCCTCGCCTCGCAGTTGACGGCGTCGCAGATCGACATCCTGACCGAGGCGGATGCGAGCGAGAAGCGCCAGCGCGAATTCGTCGAGCGCTCGGAAATGTTCCAGAGCGAACTCGACGTCGACGAAACGCTGTCGCAGTTGCTTGTCGCCGAAGGGTTCACCAGCCTCGAGGAAGTCGCCTACGTCGAGCAGGACGAGATCGCCTCGATCGAAGGCCTCGACGATGAGATCGCGACCGAATTGCAGAGCCGTGCTGGCGAAGCGCTCGAACGCCGCGAAGCCGCAGCCCGCGAGGAGCGCCGCGCGCTTGGCGTGGACGATGCGCTGGCCGAAATCCCGCACCTCACCGAAGCGATGCTGGTGACCTTGGGCAAGGCCAACATCCGCACGCTCGACGACCTCGCCGACCTCGCTACCGACGAGCTCATCCAGAAGAAGCGCGTCGAACCGCGCCGCCGCGAGCCGAGCACCCGGCCCGAAGACAAGGGCGGGATCCTCGCCGAATATGGCCTGACCGAAGAGCAGGGCAACGAGATCATCATGGCCGCCCGCGCGCATTGGTTTGAAGATGAGCCGCAAGCTGAGGAGGCCGCCGATGCGGAACCCTCAGAATGATCGCTTAGGCCGGAAGAACTCCGTTTCTCCTGAGCGGAGCGCGAAGCCGACTGCCAAGCCCATTCGTCCCGAGCCTAGTCAAGGGACGCAGGCAGGACGTGTCTCAACTTCGCTCGACACCAACGGTGGTGCGGGCAAGGCGAACAGCCCCGAACGCACCTGCATCCTTTCGCGCCGCAAGGGCACGCGCGACGATCTGATCCGCCTCGCGCTCGGCCCCGACGGCAGCGTCGCGCCCGACGTTCGCGCCCGCGCGCCGGGACGCGGCGCGTGGATCGGCGTGACGCAGGCCGAGCTCGATGCCGCGAATGCCAAGGGCAAGCTCAAGGCCGCGCTGCAGCGCGCGTTCAAGACCAATGAGGTGACCGTGCCCGCCGACCTTGGGGCTCGCACCGCGCAGGCGCTGCGTCAGGGGGCGCTCGATCGGCTTGGCATGGAAGCGCGCGCGAGCAACCTGATCAACGGCGCCGACCGCGTCGAACAGGCGGCGCGCGGCGGGAAAGTCCATATGCTGATCCACGCCGCCGACGCCGGCGAAGACGGGCGAGGCAAGCTCGACCAGGCCTGGCGCGTCGGCGGGGGTGAGGAGCGGGGGGTGATATTCCCCGAGGAAAGGACTATCTTGTCGATGGCACTTGGCCGCGAAAATGTGGTACATGTAGCCCTGACCGATCCCGCCGCCGCATCGCGTGTTCGCCACGCGCTTGGACGGTGGCTTGCTTTCACTGGCCCCGATCGTGGTCTGGAAGGCGGTGAACCCGCCTCGAGGACCGGCTCGGCTGACGACGTTTTGACGAAGGAATAGAATGGCAGACCAGACCGAAAAGCCGAAGCTCGGAACCCGGCCGCCGCTGGGGCTCAAGCGCACGGTGGAGACCGGCAAGGTCAAGCAAAGCTTCAGCCACGGCCGCTCGAACACGGTCGTGGTCGAGGTCAAGAAGCGCCGCATCCTCGGTCGTCCGGGCGAAGCCCCGCCGGCCGAGCAGGCCAAGCCCGAGCCAGTCGCCGAAGCGCCCAAGCCTGCGTCGAAGCCGGCAGCGCCCGCGGCCCCGGCCCCGCGCCGTCTGTCCGAAGCGGAGCAGATCGCGCAGCGCCGCGCGGACGTCGAGCGCATGCAGCGCGAGGCCGAGGAATCGCGCCTCACCGCGCTTGAGGAAGCGCGCCGCCGCGAAGAACGCAGCAAGGTCGAGCAGAGCGAGGAAGAGCGTCGCCGCGCCGAAGATAACCGCAAGGCCGAGGAAGCTGCTGCCGAAGAGGCCCAGCGCCAGGCCGCCGAAGAGGCGCAGCGCGCCGCTGAGGCCGCTGCCGCGCCCAAGGCGGAAACGCCGGCGGCCGGCCAGGACGATCGCCGCTTTTCCCGTCCCGCCCCTGCGCCGAAGCGCCCTGAGCCGACCCGCCCGAGCCGCGGCCGCGGCGACGACCAGCGCCAGCGCGGCAAGCTGACCGTCACGCGCGCTTTGTCGGGTGAGGACGATAGCCGCGCGCGCTCGCTCGCTGCGCTGCGCCGCGCGCGCGAAAAGGAAAAGCGCCACCACATGGAATCGGGTCCTGCGCAAAAGCAGGTCCGCGACGTGGTCGTGCCCGAAGCCATTACCGTGCAGGAACTCGCCAACCGCATGGCCGAGCGCGGCGCCGACCTCGTCAAAGCCCTGTTCAAGATGGGCTCGCCCGTCACCCTGACGCAGACAATCGACCAGGACACGGCCGAGCTGCTGGTCACCGAGTTCGGCCATACCATCAAGCGCGTCAGCGAAAGCGACATCGACATTGACAGCTCGTCCGATGTCGATGCCGACGACACGCTCCAGCCGCGTCCGCCGGTGGTCACGATCATGGGCCACGTCGATCACGGCAAGACGTCGCTGCTCGACGCCATTCGCGGTGCCGACGTGGTCGCAGGCGAAGCCGGCGGGATCACCCAGCATATTGGCGCCTATCAGGTGACGCTGCCCGACAATTCGAAGGTCACCTTCCTCGACACGCCCGGTCACGAGGCGTTCACGGAAATGCGTGCGCGCGGCGCCAATGTCACCGACATCGTGGTGCTGGTGGTTGCCGCCGACGACGGCCTCAAGCCCCAGACGGTCGAAGCGATCAACCATACCAAGGCGGCGGGCGTGCCGATGATCGTTGCGATCAACAAGATCGACAAGCCCGAAGCCAAGGCGCAGCGAGTCCGCGAAGAGCTGTTGCAGCACGAAGTGATTGTCGAGGATCTCGGCGGCGACGTGCAGGACGTCGAAGTCTCGGCCAAGGCCAAGACCAACCTCGACAAGCTCCTGGAGGCGCTTCACCTCCAGGCCGAAATCCTCGAGCTCAAGGCCAATCCCGACCGCGCCGCCGAAGGCACGGTGATTGAAGCCAAGCTCGACAAGGGCCGCGGTCCGCTCGCCACCGTGCTGATCCAGCGCGGCACGCTGCGCGTCGGCGACGTCTTCGTCGCGGGCGCGTCGAGCGGCAAGGTGCGCGCGATGATCGACGACAAGGGCCGCCAGGTGAAGGAAGCCGGACCGTCCTTCCCGGTCGAAGTGCTTGGACTGTCTGCCGTTCCCGCCGCCGGCGACCCGTTCACGGTGGTCGAGAACGAAGGGCGCGCGCGCGAAGTCGCCGCCTATCGTCAGGGCGTCATCGACCGGAAGCGCACCACCAGCGCGCCGGTCAGCCTGGAAAATATGTTCGCCAGCCACGCTTCGACGACCATGGAATTCCCATTGGTCGTGAAGGCCGACGTGCAGGGGTCGGTCGAAGCGATCGTCCATGCGCTCAACCGCCTGTCGACGGACGAGATCAAGGTTCGCGTGCTTCATTCGGGCGTCGGCGCGATCACGGAAAGCGACGTTACCCTGGCCAGCGCCAGCGGCGCGCCGATCATCGGCTTCAACGTCCGTCCCAATGCCAAGGCGCGCGAAGTGGCCGACCGCAACAAGGTCGAGTTCCGCTATTACGACGTCATCTACCACCTGACCGATTGGGCCAAGGGTGCAATGGCGGGCGAGCTTGGGCCCGAGATCATCGAGACGGTCATCGGCCGCGCCCGCGTCCAGGAAGTGTTCCCGGCGGGCAAGAAGGACAAGGCCGCCGGCCTGCTCGTCCTCGAAGGCGTCATCCGCAAGGGCGTCAACGCCCGCCTCACGCGCGAGGATGTCATCGTGTCGAAGACGACCATCGCCTCTCTGCGGCGCTTCAAGGACGACGTGGCGGAAGTCACCTCGGGCCTCGAATGCGGCGTGCTTCTGGCCGACACCAACGACATCAAGCCGGGCGACAGCCTCGAAGTGTTTGAGGTCGAGGAGCGCGCGCGGACGCTGTAAGCCGCCGAGCGTAAGGAGAGCGGAGCGAAGCGAGCGTCGTTACGTCGAGAGACGGCGCACTCGGACGGCCTGCCGCGCAGCGGACAGGACCGACGGCGCGGATTTACTCCGCGACGGTACGCCGCGTAGGAGTAGTTGAATGCGCCGCGTCGAAACCCCCGAAGGCCGTTCGGTTCGCCTGCTTCGCGTGGGCGAACAGGTGCGCCACATCCTGAGCGAGCTGCTGCAGCGCGGCGACGTGCATGACGCGACGCTTCAGTCGCACCTCGTCAGCATCACCGAGGTGCGCATGTCGCCCGATCTTCGGCACGCCACCGTTTTCGTGAAGCCCTTGCTCGGCCAGGACGAGGAGGCGGTGCTCAAGGCGCTGCGCACCAACACCGCTTACCTCCAGCGCGAAGTTGCCCAGCGCGTGCGCATGAAATATGCCGCGCGCCTCAAGTTCATCGCCGACGAAAGCTTCGACGAGGGCGGCCACATCGACCGGATCTTGCGGTCGAAACATGTGGCGCAGGACCTCAACGACGAATGATCGATTGCCTCGCGCGGCCGATGTCCGGCGACGGCTGCAATGCCGAATTGTTCGACGTCAGGCGCCGCGACGCCCTTCGAGCTGCGTGCGCGGAAGATCTCGACATCTGGCAGATCTATTCGATCAACTTCGGGCCGCCAGATTTCGATACGACGATCGATGCCTTCGCCGGCGCGACGCGTAACCGGACGTTCGTGCTGTTTGACGGGGACGAGCTGGCGGGGATGTCGAGCTTCATCGCCGTCGATGACAGTCGCCAGACGCTGGAGATCGGCGCGACCTATTACCGCCCGCACCTGCGCGGCACTGGCTTCAACCGGCGCATCAAGGACATGATGCTCGCGCGCGCCTTCGAATGCGGGATTCGCCGTGTCGAGTTCCGCGTCGACCGCCGCAACACGCGCAGCCAGGCGGCGATAACCAAGCTCGGCGCGGTGCGCGAAGGCGTGCTGCGCGCCGACCGCATCACCTGGAACGGCCACGTCCGCGACACCGTCCTGTTTGCGATCCTCAAGGACGAATGGCCGGTGTGATCCACGGCTGGATCATTCTCGACAAGCCGCTCGGGCTCGGCTCGACCACGGCGGTCAGCGCGGTCAAGCGCATCCTGCGCGAAGCGGGCGAGCCCAGGACCAAGGTCGGCCATGGCGGCACGCTCGATCCACTGGCGAGCGGCGTCCTGCCGATCGCGCTTGGCGAAGCGACCAAGGTCGCTGGACGAATGCTCGACGCGACCAAAGTGTATGACTTCACGATCAGCTTCGGCGCGGAAACCGACACGCTCGACGGCGAAGGCCAGGTGATCGCGACCAGCGACGTTCGGCCCACACTGGCCCAGGTTGAGGCGGTGCTGCCGCGCTTCACCGGCGAGATCACGCAGATTCCGCCAGCCTATTCGGCGCTCAAGATCGACGGCAGGCCGGCTTACGCCCGGGCCCGCGCGGGCGAGGTGCTTGAGATCAAATCGCGTCAGGTGACGGTGCACGCCCTTCAATTCCTCCCCGGAACGGGGAGGGGGACCAGCGAAGCTGGTGGAGGGGCCGGGCGCGGCATCAACCCCTCCACCACGATCTCCGATCGCGGTCCCCCTCCCCGTCCCGGGGAGGAATTTATCACCCTCTCGGCCACCGTCTCCAAGGGCACGTACATCCGCAGCCTCGCCCGCGACATTGCCCATGCGCTGGGCACCGTCGGCCATGTCACCTATCTTCGCCGCACCCGCGCGGGGCCGTTCGGGCTCGAACAGGCCGTTTCGCTGGACTTTCTGGAAGAAACCGCTAAGGCGCGCGCACTGACGAGGGTGGTCATGCCGCTTGAAGCGGCGCTGGACGACATCCCGGCCCTCCCCGTCACCCCCGACCAGGCACAGCTGCTCCGCCACGGACAGCGCTTGGCCGGTTTCCCCGCGCAGCCGGGGCTTTTGCTGGCAACCGCCGACGGACGTCCGGTGGCGCTGGTCGAAGCTTTGGCCGACGGCCTGAAGGTCGTCCGGGGGTTCAACCTTTGACAAGACAGGAGTGAAGCGATGTCGATTACTGCGGAGCGCAAGGAAGCGCTCATCAAGGAACATGCGCGCGGGTCGGACGACACCGGCTCTCCCGAGGTCCAGGTCGCGATCCTGACCGAGCGCATCCTCAACCTTACCCAGCATTTCAAGGGCCACGCGAAGGATAACCATTCGCGCCGCGGCCTGCTGATGATGGTCAATAAGCGCCGCTCCCTGCTCGATTATCTGCGCGGCAAGGACGAACAGCGCTACACCGATCTCATCGCGAAGCTCGGTCTTCGCAAATAATATGGGACGGCCCGGAAACGGGCCGTTTCGCTTATCTGAAGCTCCGCAATTCGGCGGGGCAAAGTGGGGCCATGCAGCGCCCCAATCCGCTCGCAGACCGGCTTCGTCTGCCACTAGCTGACCCCGCCGGCATCCGGCCCGCGGGCAAAGGAAATCATATGTTCGATACGAAAACTGTAGAAATCGATCTTGGCGGAAAGACCCTCAAGCTCGAAACGGGCCGCGTTGCCCGCCAGGCCGACGGCGCGGTCCTCGCGACCCTCGGCGAAACCGTTGTCCTTTGTGCGGTCACCGCCGCCAAGTCGGTCAAGCCGGGCCAGGACTTCTTCCCGCTGACCGTCCACTACCAGGAAAAATTCTCGGCCGCCGGGCGCATCCCGGGCGGCTTCTTCAAGCGTGAGCGCGGCGCCACCGAAAAGGAGACGCTGACCAGCCGCCTGATCGACCGCCCCATCCGCCCGCTCTTCCCGGAAGGCTTCTACAACGAGATTCTCTGCATTGCGCAGGTGCTGTCTTATGACGGCGAGAACGAGCCCGACATCGTCGCCATGATCGCGGCATCGGCCGCCCTCACCATCTCCGGCGTGCCCTTCATGGGCCCGATCGGCGCCGCGCGCGTCGGCTATCAGGACGGCGAATATATCCTCAACCCGACCCAGACTCAGATTGCCGAGGGCAAGCTCGACCTGGTCGTCGCCGGAACGCCCGGCGCCGTCATGATGGTCGAATCCGAAGCGCAGGAGCTGTCCGAAGAGGAGATGCTTGGCGCCGTCATGTTCGGCCACAAGGCCAGCCAGGACGTCTGCCGTGCGATCATCAGCCTGGCCGAAAAGGCGGCGAAGGATCCGTGGGACCTCGACCTTCTCGAAGACAAAGCCGAAACCAAGGCCAAGCTCAAGGACGTCATCGGCAAGGATCTCGAGGCGGCCTACAAGCTGACCAACAAGCAGGAGCGGCAGACGGCCATCAACGCCGCCCGCGAAAAGGCTCGCGAGGCATTCGCCGACCTGCAGGAATCCGATCCCGCCGCCTATCTCGGCACGCTCAAGCTGGTGAAGAAGCTCGAGGCGGACGTCGTTCGCGGTGCGATCCTCAAGGAAGGCCGCCGCATCGACGGCCGCGACACCAAGACGGTTCGCCCGATCGAAAGCATGGTCGGCTTCCTGCCGCGCACGCACGGCTCGGCCCTGTTCACCCGCGGGGAAACGCAAGCGATCGTCACCACGACGCTGGGCACCAAGGACAGCGAGCAGATGATCGATGGCCTCGACGGCCTCAGCTACTCGCGCTTCATGCTGCACTATAACTTCCCGCCCTATTCGGTCGGTGAAGTCGGCCGCTTCGGTGCGCCGGGCCGCCGCGAAGTCGGCCACGGCAAGCTCGCCTGGCGCGCGCTTCACCCGATGCTGCCGGGCGTGGAAGAATTTCCGTACACCGTGCGCGTTCTGTCGGACATCACCGAATCCAACGGCAGCTCGTCGATGGCGACGGTGTGCGGCGGCAGCCTCGCGATGATGGACGCCGGCGTTCCCTTGAAGCGCCCGGTCGCGGGCATTGCCATGGGCCTCATTCTGGAAGGTCAGGACTTCGCGGTGATCAGCGACATCCTGGGTGACGAAGACCACCTCGGCGACATGGACTTCAAGGTCGCAGGGACGTCGGAAGGCATCACCGCGCTGCAGATGGACATCAAGGTCGCCGGCATCACCGAGGAGATCATGAAGACCGCCCTCGCCCAGGCGAAGGACGGCCGCGCCCACATCCTCGGCGAAATGGCCAAGGCGCTCGATCACACCCGTGAAGAGCTGTCGGCCCATGCTCCGCGCATCGAGACGATGCAGATCCCGAAGGACAAGATCCGGGAAGTCATCGGCACCGGCGGCAAGGTCATCCGCGAAATCGTCGCGGAGACCGGCGCCAAGGTCGACATCGACGACGAGGGCGTGATCAAGATCAGCTCGTCCGACGTCAACCAGATCGAGGCGGCGCGTCAGTGGATCCGCGGCATCGTCGCCGAGCCCGAGCCGGGCACGATCTACACCGGCAAGGTCGCCAGCATCGTCGATTTCGGCGCGTTCGTGACCTTCATGCCGGGCAAGGACGGCCTGGTCCACGTCTCGGAAATCAAGAACGAGCGGGTCGAGAACGTCCGCGACGTCCTGTCCGAAGGCCAGGAGGTCAAGGTCAAGCTGCTCGAAGTCGATCAGCGCGGCAAGGTTCGCCTGTCGATGCGTCTCGTCGACCAGGAAACCGGCGCCGAGCTGGAGGACACCCGGCCCCCGCGCGAACCGCGTGAAGGCGGCGACCGTGGTCCGCGCGGCGAAGGCCGTGGCGACCGTCATCGTGGCGGCGGCCGTGACCGCGATCGCGGCCCGCGCCGCGACGGTGGTGGCGGCGGACGCGGCGGCGACCGCGACCGTGGCCCGCGCGGCGATCGCGGTGATCGTGGTCCCCGCCGGGAAAGTAGCGACGACAACGGCCCCGCGCCGGAGTTCGCACCCGCCTTTCTGACGGGAAATAACGAGGACTAGACGCTCGCGTCAGCGAGAAGGAAAACGCGAAGGCCCCGCAGCAATGCGGGGCCTTTTTGCGTATGTCGCCACGATCGCTCGGCTCATTGCTTCTTCATTTCGTCCTGTCGCCAACCTGGGCCGAAACGTGCCGCATCCTGCGGTCTATCTCGTCCCGACCGATCCACCTGCCCCGCATCATGACCCCGGCGATCTTCGAAGCCGCCGAGATATCTTCAAGCGGATTGGCATCGACCAAAAGAAGATCTGTCCGCTTGCCGACCTCGATAGTGCCGGCGTCCTTGGCCTCGCCGAGATAATCGCTGGGTATCGTCGTTGAGGTGCGCAGCGCCTCATAGGGCGTCAGCCCGACTGAGACGAGCTCCTGCAGCTCCTGGTGCAAGGCGAAGCCGGAGACGAGGCGCGGCATCAACGCGTCGGTGCCGGTCATCAGCTGCCCGCCCTTGTCGTGGAAGACTTTAGTGAACGGCCTCTGGAATTTCTCGAAATCGTCGCGCAGCTTGGTCCGCGCGTCCGGCGGAATGCCCTTGTACATGTTCGAGATGAAGGACCAGATCTCCTTCTGCATCGGGTGAGCCGCGTAGGCGGCTTCGGGGCGGGCGAAGAGCCCATTCGGATCTGAGAACTCCTCCAGGATACGCCGCGTCGTCACCAGCGTCGGCGTCAACCAAACTTTTTTATTGGCGATCCGTCCGGCGAAATAGGAAATCCTCTCGGCCGAATAATCGCCGCCAGCATGTTTCGCGACCTCTTCGGTGTGGGCAATCATCTTTTGGCCGCCATCGACGACGTACTCGACCGAAAGCGCGTACGGGATGTGTCCGACCACATCCATCTGCTGCTCCCTGGCCGTCGCCATGATTGCGTCGTAAGTTTCCTTGGTCAGGAAGGAATAGACCTTCATCTTGTCGTAGCCGTCGGCCTTGGCCTTGCGCGTAGCATTGCGCGCCTCGGCGGCTGTCTTGACCCAGTCGGCCAACGGCGGCGGCCAAGCCTTGTCGGGCCCGTCGATCATCCGCGCCAGGATCAGCCTGGGCGCGAGCAAGTCTCCCTTCGCGATCTGCTCGCGCACCGGAAGCAGTTCCTGCGTCCCCGACAGGACTTGCACGGTCGTGACCCCGTTCGCGACATAGGGAAAGAGGAAGTTCTCGAACGAGATATTCTTGCTCGCAGCCAGGGCTTCCGGACTGAGCAGCTTGTTCCAGGACGGGCCCTCGACGTGGACATGCATGTCGCTCAGCGCTGGCAACAGAAAGCGATCCTTTGCGTCGATCCTGACAGCTTTCGCGGGGACTTTGACCTTTGATGCCGGTCCCAGCGCGGCAATCTTGCCGTTGACCACCACCACGGTTTGATCGCGCAGGACGCGTTCGCGGTCCATCGGCACGACCGCAGCATGAGTGAACGCGATGACGCTCAACTTGCCGCCGCTCGGGACTGCTGCATCAACGACCGCTACACCCTTCTCGTGGCCGTCGTGGCTAACTGCGGGCGCCGCGCAAGCGCAGGCTACCGAAACGGCCATCGAGATGTGATAGATTGTTCGCGACATGTGTTCGTCCTTCCAAAGCTACAGGCTCAAGACTTGCCCCGCCGCCCCGTCGTGGGAAGGAGGAACTGCGTGAACGGTGCTTCTGCTTCGCGAATGAACCCGCGTGAGATTTGGCGACGGGTCTCGCTCGACATCGCATTGTTCGTCTTCTTAGGTTTGGTGATGGCGCAGCTCGGGCCCTACCGCACTCTAGAGGCGCCGCCGCTGTTTCGAACCGCCTATTGGCTGCTGGCGGTGTTCGGCGCCGGCCTCGCGGCCATTGTCGCCGAGCGCGCAATCGCGGGCCGCGTCCGTCGCTTCTGGCCCCGAATCGCGGCCGCCTCTCTCCTCGTCACGCCTCCGGTCACGCTGTACATCTATGCCCTGAACGCAGTGATGCTCGACCTTCCCAGGCGATGGTGGCTCATGCCGCAGCTCGCCTGGCAAGTGCTGGTCGTGATGCTACTGCTGATGACCTTGCGCGCCCTGTTGTGGCGGCGGCTGGTCGAGACGCGAACAATCGTTATGCCGCCGCTCCCAGAAGCGGAGCGCGAGTTTCGGCTCCGGCTGTCGGCGAAACGTCGCGCAGCGCGGCTGCTCGCGATCGAAGCGGAAGACCATTACGTCCGCGTGCACACCGATACGGGTTCGGAGCTCGTCACGATGCGATTTTCAGACGCGCTGGAAGAACTAGGTCGGGCGTACGGCCATCGCGTGCATCGGTCGTGGTGGGTCGTCGGCGACGCGATTGAAGACGTGAGGTGGACTCGTACCGGGGGCGAGGTGCGGCTGAGCGGCGGGATCGTAGCGCCTGTAAGCCGAAGCTACGCCCCCGCCCTGAAGTGGGCAGGCTGGCGATAAACGTCCCTTCTGCACTACGACTCGACCACATGCTCGCGCCTGCCCGAAGCCCTCCCCTTTTTCGGGCGAGAAATCAACGCTATGCCTGAATCGCAATTGCTGGGGGCAATCATGCGTGAATTCCTCGCCGCGACCGCTGCGGCCCTTCTCGTCGCTGCGATTTCCACCTCTCCCGCGTTTGCCAGCGGTTCGAAGGTCTCATCGCCGCTCGCGCTCGCCAAGCAGGCGGAGAAACTGAAGCCGGGCGAATGGGTTTGGGCGGGCAAGGTCGCGCCGACCGGGCCGATCCTGGTCTATGTCGATCTCGGGCGGCAGCGCGCGACGGTCTATCGCAACGGCGTGCGCATCGCGGTTTCCACCATCTCCTCGGGCAAGGAGGGGCATTCGACGCCGACCGGGGTCTTCACGATCCTACAGAAGAACAAGGATCACCGTTCGTCGACTTACGACAATGCGCCGATGCCCTATATGCAGCGGCTGACGTGGAAGGGTGTCGCGCTCCACGCCGGCAACCTTCCGGGCTACCCGGCCAGCCACGGCTGCGTCCGCTTGCCGCTCGAATTCGCCAAGATCCTGTTCGACAACATGCCGATGGGCGGGACGGTGGTGATCGCCGGCGGGCACGAGGATCCGGTCAAGCGGCCGCCCGCGGGCGTGCTTGCCCCGGCGATGGCGGGCGTCACGGCCCAGCCCAAGGCGATCCTGACCCAAAACGGTACCTTCACCTGGACCCCCGAGGCCGCGCCGGACGGCCCGGTGTCGATCATCATCTCGACCGGAGACCAGCAGGTCGTGGTGCTGCGCAATGGCGTGGAAATCGGACGTGCCAAGGCCGTGGTGCAGCAGCAAACCTCCGAAAGCCAGGTCATGACCTTGGCCGGCGGCGCGCGGCCGCAATGGATCCAGGTCGGCGTTTCGGACCTCACCGGGGAACCGGCCGAGATCATCTCGACCCAGCAAGTGAATGAGATGGAGCTGCCCGAAGCCTTCGTCCGCGGCATGCGCTCGGTCATCAAGCCGGGCACGACGGTGCTGGTGACGCAGGCCGGCGTGACCCAGGATTCGACCGGGCGCCAGGCAACCGTGCTCGACGCCGACGACGGCAAGAATTGACCCCAGCTTCTGCTTGGGACGCGCGTCCGTGACGATTAAGATAAATCTTGAACGAGCTCCGACACCTTAATCTCGCTGTCGTGCAAATCCTTAAGTAGCTTGGCACGCGCCAGCCAGACGGCTGCACTGGCCTCCAACTCCCGCCGCTGTTTCGCATCCGATTCTTGCGATGCACTTGCGAGATCAGCTGCCGCACGTACGCGACACGCGTTAGGATCGTTTCGTCGTAAGAATCTCTCGCGATCTACAGGATAACCTAGGGACACAGGCGAACCCTCTACCGGCCTGTTTATAGACACTGACGTAAAGATCAGGTTAACAGAATCTAAACGGAGATCAAGATCGCCGTTTGTTTTCCCTTCTGCATAAGCCGGAACACAGGCTCATCTGCCATTTGAAGGTGTAGTCCCGGAGCGGGATTCCCCTTGACGGCCACGGGATTGATTCATTGGGCTTTTTACGAGAATATAATCGAGCGCCACGTGCGCATTTGGTTTTTGCGTTTCGGGGGCAGCCATGGTTCGTGTTTTGCAGGGTCGATACCTTGCTCCGCTCTCGACGATATCAAAGCGCCTCATCTCGCACTGGATAACTTTGAGTTTGTTGCTCGCAGGCGGCGGTGCGGTGCATGCGCAATCGCCTGCACCGCCGGCACGCGCCGAGTATCGGCTCAACGCCGGTGATACCCTCGAGGTGTTTGTTTGGGGCGAAGAAAGGATGCAGCGCGAAGCGCGTGTGCTTCCTGATGGCACATTCGCCTTTCCGCTGGCCGGAACCATCCAGGCCGAAGGCAAGACGGCGCGGGAAGTTGGCGTCGAAATCCAGACCAAGATCGCGGGGTACTTTCGCGCCGGGACGCCTGAAGTCACCGTGTCCGTCAAAGATACCTCCGGAATGCGCTTCTATGTGATCGGTAAGGTTCGCTCACCCGGCAGCTATTCTATTGGACGTTCGATCAATGCGCTCCAGGCGTTGACGCTCGCCGGCGGGCCCGCCGAATTTGCAAATGTGGATCAGGCAGTGATCCTGCGCGAAACCCGCACGGGGCAGAATGTCGAGCGCGTCAGTTTATCGGACGTCCTCAAGGGCGCACGCGGTCTTGATGCGGGGAATCAAGCGCGCATCATTCCAGTTCTGCGAAGTGGCGATGTTCTTGTCATTCCCTAAGAGGCAAATAAGCCTAGTCGGTAGTGGCGCGGCTGCGATCATGTTCATCCTGCCCAGCTTTGCGATGGCAGCCGAGACGAGGGTTAGCGCCACCGCTACTGCAGGCGTCAGCGCGTCAAACAACCCGTTTCTCTCAACGCAAAATCATGCAGCTGCAATGCTTGCTGAGCTGAGTTTGCATCCCGTTCTTACGAACAAAACGGAGACCACCGCGGTCGAACTTTCGGGCACGCTTGGTCACCGACGGTACAGCAACGACTATGGCTCATACGTCTTCGGCAGCGGGCTGTTATCAGGCTCCTCTCGTCAGAATGAGAGGTTGTCTTTGCGCGGAGCACTTCACTATCGACAAGAGGTCAGCACCGACACCGTCGAAGATGTTTCTGGTGCAATCGATCCTGATAGTGTTCGGCGGTCCTTTGGCGCGAGCGGAACGGCCGCTTGGCAGATTTCTGAGCTGTCGTCCCTTACGCCGAGCTTTAATGCTGAGCGTGTCTCGTACGATCGCACAGACGAGCTTACGAGATACGATCGTCTGGGTGGAGCACTCGGGTACAACCGACGCTTGAGCCCGTACACAAGCGTCGGGATTGGCGCGGGCGTCACGCTTTTCAAGTTTCGCGACACCCCGGACACTGACATCCAGTTTGCCGAAGCGACTGTTGATCACAAATTTTCCGAAGTCCTGGCGATCGAGGGATCGCTCGGCGCGCAACGTGTGACGTTCACAGAGTTCGACGGGATAGAGCTTGAGCGAAAGGCGAAGCTGCTGCTTCAAGGAGACGTGCAATTTTGTCGGCGCGGAGCGGCCACGAACATTTGCCTGACAGGAGCAGTTTCTTCTGAGCCGAGCGGCCTCGGTTCGATCGAGCGGCGCTACTCCAGCGGATTGAGCTACGGGTTGCGGCTTGCGGAGTTTTCAAACATCTCCATTGCCGCGAACTATCAGCGCTCATCAGGCCTTTCGCTCCTCGGGAATGAGCCGATTGAGTATCTCCAGGCAAGCGCGAGTTTCGACAGGCGCATTACCAAAGCTTTGACTTTTGACACTTTTTTGCGATACCGGCATCGAGCCGGCATTGAAACTGCCGGCTCGGCGCAGGCGGGGGTTAACCTGCGTTTGATGGTGGGGCGGAATTGAACATGGAAGAGCACGAGGGCGGCCTTTCGGCCGCGGAAGCAGCTGCGGCGCTATGGCGCCGGAAGTACTGGCTGGCGGTCCCTGCTGTAGTTGGCACCGGGGTCGCTGCCGTTGTCGCTCTACTTATGGACCCCATTTACCAGTCGTCCGCGACCATTCTGATCGAATCACAACAGATACCTACAACGCTCGTTGCGTCACCCATCACAAGCTACGCCGATGAGCGGATCGCTAAGATCCGGCAGCAGATCCTGAGTCGCGATAACCTCATCGAGCTTATCAATAAGAATAAGTTGTACCCGGATGAGCGCGGCAAGAAACAGCTTGCGGACATCATCGAGATGATGCGCTCGGCAATTCAGGTTGACCTGGTCAGCGCCAACGTGGGGTCCCGCAACGCTCAGGGCGGCAAAGCCACCATCGCGTTTACATTAGGATACCAGTATTCAGACGCCGCTGTGACGCAGGACGTCACGCAGCAGCTTACCGGTATGTTCATCGATGCGGACGTTCGACGCCGGACCGAACAAGCTTCGGGCACGGCGTCCTTCCTATCCCGTCGAGCCGACGAGCTCCGCGAGCGGCTCGACAAGATCGAGACGCAAATTACCGAGGTTCGTTCGCGCTTCAATGGGGCGCTGCCAGATCAGGTCCTGGCAAGTTCGCAAAATAGCGCCTCGCTGCGTAGCGAGATCGCCCGTATCGATATCGAGGCGCAGGGCGTAGTCCAAAGCAATGCGATGCTCGCGGGCCAGATTCAGGAACGGAGCAGCGAGCGCTCCCAGTCAGAGCTTGCGCAGGCCGAAGCCAATCTTGCCAAGCTTTCGGCCCAATATGCCGATAATCACCCGGATGTTCGCGCCGCGCAGGAACTGGTCATGCGGCTGCGCGAAGCCGATTATGTCGCGGTCGCTCCAGTACGTCCCGTGATGACGCAACAGCTTCAGGCTGGTCGCTCACGGTTGGCTCTACTCGATCGGCGCCGCTCCGAATTAGAGGCGCAGGTCGCTCGCGCGGATCGTCTGGTAGGTCTCTCCCCTCAAGCTGCCTACGAACTCAACAATCTCACGCGCGAATTCGAAAATCTCAACGACCAGTATCAGAAGATTCGCGACCGGCAGATGGAAGCTCAAGTCGCCGCTAACCTGGAAGCTGAGGAGAAGGGCGAGCGGTTTACCCTAGTTGACGCCCCTCAGATGCCCGAGCAGCCTATCAAGCCAAATCGTCCGATGATCGTGTTTCTGGGATTCCTTGGAGGACTTGGCTTCGGCGTTGCCCTGACGCTGCTCATCGAACTGCTTCTGAAACCAATTCACGGTCGTGCTGCGATCGTCCGCCTGACGGGCCACACGCCACTTGGATCGGTGCCACTCACGCGCCACGGCCTCGCCGCCAATGACGACCGCTCGTTCAAGACAAGGATTCTGCAATGGCTGCCTCGCAGGGCGCACTCCTGACCGTGACCGGCGGGGACGCCTCCTCTCCCGATCAAGCAGCGGTCGCAAGCGACTGGCGCCTGAACTCGAGGAATATTGTCGCCAAGGGCGATCACCTGCTGGACCACGGCATCTATGCGCTCGACCACAAAGATCCGCGGGCACGACCGTTCATCCTGTTGCGCTCGCAGGTCCTGAATGCTCTCGAAAAACTTGAGGGCCGCGTCCTCGCGGTGACTTCGGCGTCCGCCTTAAACGGTAAGTCGCATGTTGCCGCTAATCTCGCATGCGCAATTAGTCGCGTGCGTGAAACGGCTCTGGTCGATCTCCATCTTCGCAGGCCGGTCATTGGCACTCGCTTCGGCCTGCCGGCTGTGGACGGGATCCGATCCTACCTGGAAGGCAGCAATGATCTCGGGCAGCTAAGCTTCCGCCTCCAGGACGAGCGCCTAGCCATCCATGCGGCCGGCACGGCAAGCGAGGATTCTTCCGACCTGCTGCTGTCACCCCGCTTCGGCAAGTTCTTCTCGACTCTCCACGCTGGGCCTGAAGAAGCGATCTGCATCATCGACACGCCGCCGGTTCTCGAAAGCGACGACATGCTGTTGATCTCGAAACAGGTCGATGGCGTGCTCTTCGTGATCGAAGAAGGAAAGACAACGAAGAGCGAATTGGTTGAGTCATTCCGGCTTCTAAACGGGACGCCGGTCGTCGGAACATTGCTGAACAAAGCGATCAAGCCCTTTGGCGGCATCCACGGCTAGGCTCCCGGCTCTGCTCGGCACAGCGATCAGCGTGCTGATTGTGTGCTTCGCCGTCAGTGGCTGCCGTGAAGACGCCGAGCCGCAAGCAAACCTGACTAACATGCAGATCTCAACGCTACCGAAGCCTCAGGATCAGGCGGCGAAAGGTTGGGGCGCGAAGATACTCAGCCTCGTGCCCGATCGCAACAGTATTGCCCTGCCCTCTGCGAGCACCGTCAAATCTACCTTTCGGGCCTGCGCGCTCCGAGGGATCGACAAGTTGGAGGGGCGGTGTAACCTCGATGCTGAAGCCGCGGTCGAAGGCGCTCCAGCAGTTAGAATCGCAATTTTCCTGAGCGAGGAAGGTGCCAAGGCTCTCCATTTGCAGGCTTGCTGCTCGGATGACGACGAGTTTTTCAAGCCCATTGCTGGACAGGCGGTTCTCCGCTCCGAATTATTCTGTTCCGAGCTGACCATCACGGCTTCTGAGTCGGTGCAGGCCTTCCGCGTCACGGCGCCCGGCAAGCGTGACTTTCTTTATTCGCGCCAGGAGCAAGGTTTGCCGGAGGGACGCGCGATTATCCAGAAAGTCCTGCTGACGGCGGTCGAGCCCGGCGACGAGTGCAGTGCCCTCGCCAACACCTGATAGTAGCCGCTGTTGTTATAGAGGACGCTTGCCCACCGTTAATCGTGGCTTGTGGACAACTAGAGAAAGCCGTTTCGTCCCAAAATGATACGGATCTTAAAAATTTGTTAATCAAGCTTGACTCGGCGTGCGACGGTGGCATGTTTTGCGGCTTACAGGGGGCGATTCTCGGGGCATCCTGCATGTTTGGAACGTCGTCGCGGTGACCGCCGCGGCGAACGGATAACTGTGCGGACCTTCCGAGAACGAAGCGTCACGCCGAGTAGGGGCTTGTGGTGTTGCTTAAGCGAGTTTCCATCATTGTCGGACTGCTCGCGCTTGCTGCAACACCAGCGAGTGCCACGACGTTCAATTTCGATGGTGGTCCCAGCAGCGGCACGACTGCGACGAGCCTGAGCTTCACCAAGGATGGAATCACCACCAGCCTTAAGGGCTACAAATTCGCCGACAGCATCACCCCCGGCACACTGAACGGGACGAACCTTTCCGCACTGACCGGAAATGTGACGCTCAGTTACAGCAACCGCGGCGTCGGCGTCTGCTCGGGCGAGAATGGTAGCGCCACCGGCAACAGCGCCGGCTGCCCGGAAATTGACAGCGCAGATGAGGGCGGCCGTAACGCGACCAATTACAATGAGGGACTGCTTCTTTCGTTCACTGGCGTGCCTGCCGTGGACCTCTTGGGGGCAGTGCTCAACATTGTCGACGCGAACGACACGCTGGGCATTTATGGTGTAAGGGACACCGGAGTTCTGGACCTTCTTGGCTTCGCAGACGGGACGATCACGAACCCAGGAGGCGGTTTCACTGTCACCTTCATTGGCGACAACACCAACCGCGAGTACCAGCTGACGTTTACCCCAGCCCTGGGGACCTACTCCCGGTACTTCTTCACGAACATGTCAGAGGTCTCCACCAACGGTCAGTATGGCGGTGACGGATATCGGTTGCGGTCGCTCACGGTGGCGGGCGTACCTGAGCCGGCGACCTGGGCAATGATGCTCTTGGGCTTCGGTTTCATTGGATTTCAGATGCGCCGCTCCCGCGTGCGCAAGGTCTTAGCAGTCTGATGCGGGGGCTTTCCGCACCAGCTTATCGGGTCCTGCTCGTCGCGTTGAGTTTGGCGAGCCAAAGGCAAGGAGAACGGGGATGATGAAGCGCTACTTACTAGGAGCGGCAGCCGCACTCGCGATTGCTGCATCACCCGCAAGTGCAGCGACGCTGATCAATGGGGGCTTCGAGGGCGGGACGTTTACACAGCCTTACGTCACGTTGAGCAGCGCCAACAGCACGTACGACGATATATATGGCTGGGAAGTCACGGGCGGCACTGTCGAGTGGATCGGCAGCTACTGGCAGCCTCACACGGGCTCGAAGAGCCTCGATCTGAACGGCACATCGCCTGGGACCATCTCCCAGAACATCGCCGACACTGTTGGCGGCCAAAGCTACGCGATCAGCTTCTATGCGTCCAAGAATCCCGACGCTGGAGCGCCGACCCGCACTGGAACAATTTCGTTCGGCGGTCAGACGCAGACCTTCACGTATGCTCTTTCAAACACGCTCGCGAATATGAGTTGGCAGCTGTACACGTTCTACTTCACCGCATCGGGCGCGAACACGCTACTGTCGTTTTCGGGCAACGCGACGACCGGCGGGTGCTGCTGGGGCCCTGCTTTGGACGACGTGAGCATCGCTGCGGTTCCTGAGCCAGAAATCTGGGCGATGTTGCTATTCGGTTTGGGTGCGGTCGGTTGGCAGATGCGCCGGCGCAATCGTCTGCAGGTCGTTACAGCCTGAACCTTGCGAGCGCTTCTCCTCGTGAGGGGCGCCCTTGCTGCCGAGTTGGTCAGAGGAGGACAGTGATGCTGAAGCGGAGCCTACCGATAATCGCTAGTTTGGCTGTTCTGTGCGCAACGCCGACGAGCGCGGCGATCATCATCGACGAGGATTTCGAAGCCGGCTACGGTGTTTTCGCGCCAGATGGACAAGTTGCTCGGACCACAGCAACCGGCGGATATCAGACGTGCTGCTTAGCGTTTGGCTCACCGGGAGCCATGGCAAATTACTTCATTGCATTTGGCGGTGGTAATCAGCCCAGCGGCAATATCCTGAGCACGACGTTCAACACGGCTTTGAACGTCATGTATTCGCTCACCTTCGATTACGCAGCCCTCGGTGCCGGCAGCGAGAATCTATACCTGGAGGTCGCTGGCGAAACATTCACCGTCACACCGAACGCCAATCCGAACATGGATTCAAACTGGGCCACCAAGACCTTCAATTTCGCCGGAATCGGAGGATCCACGACCCTGAAGGTCTACAGCGGCGGCATCGATAATGTTGACGCGATTTTCGACAACGTTCTCGTTGCCTCAATACCTGAGCCTGAAGTCTGGGCGATGCTACTGCTCGGCTTCCTTGGCATCGGCTGGCAAATGCGTCGGCGTCAGGAGTTGCAGCCGGTGACTGCCTAACTCTTCTGCGATCCTGGCGCGCGATAGAAGCGTCGGCGATGGCGGGAAAATCGGCGTCGGCACTCCCCGAGAAGAGTGCCGGCGCCGAAATTTTTTCAGCTGCATATGGCGCCGGATCTCGGCCTACTTCTTGGGCTCGTAGCCTGGCTGGTAACTGATCTCAGCCTTTTTCTTCAGCTCCGCAACCTGCCGCTCAATCGCCTTACCGATCTTCTGCTGCTGGATCAGCTGACTTGCATATTGGATCCGAGCCTCCTGCGGGATGGCTGCTGGCTGCTTTTCGCGGATTACGTTAGCGAGGACCATCTGACCGTTTGAGATCACAAACACTTCGCCTGGGGGAAGATTATCGATCCGGTCAGCTAGCTCCCGGCTAACGCTGGTCGTGTCGAACACCGTTGGCGCGCGCTCGAACCGAATCGCCGCCTGCTTCAGCAGATCAGCAACCTCGTCCAAGGACTTGGCCTGCTCGAGAAATTTAACGTCGTTCTTGTTTGCAGGCTGCAGAAAGCGGATCTGCTCGAGGATCATGAGTTTGCGGTTGTTAAAGAGCGCCGGGTTATCCGCGATAAACTTTTCCGCCTCCTGACGCGTCGGTGGCTTAATCTTGCTCATCATCTGCCGCTGGGCCAGTCCGGCAAGTTCGTTCTCTTCGGTCCGCTGCCGCGCGAGAATGTACTCACTCGACTTATCGAGACCCTCGTCACGAGCGGCCTCAACGAGCAATTTTCTGGCGATCAATCTTTCGATCATTTGCTGGCGGACAGCCGGATCCTCGGCCTTCTTGCCCAGATTGTTCGCGAGCAACTCACTGTTCAATTCTGAGAGGGTGATCTCCTGCCCGTTGATGCGGGCGACCACCTGACCAGAAGGACTTTCCTTGGATCCGCCACAGGCACTGAGACCCACGCACAGGACCGCGAGCGCGATGGCTCGTGACACATCTTTTCTCAAAGCCTGCTCCCTACTCAACCACGCTTGACGCAAACGGACTTCGGGTGCGAACCTAGGTTTACATTGCCTCAAACGTCAAAGATTTTCTGAGGGTTAACGAAAGCTCATGCAAACCGTCTATGATTGGGTCACCCTTGCGATTTTCGCTGGACTAGTAGTGCTTTTCCTGCAGCGATCGTCGGCCGAGGAGCCACGCGACCGGCTTCTGCACTACCTTATTGCGGGAGCTGGCTGCGCCACGGTGAATTACCTCGGCAATGAGGGAATGCACCTTTTGGCGATCATCGGTTTGCTGGGTGTGCTGATCTTCATTCAAATGACACTGAAACCGCTGAGCGCCTGGACCCGCTAGGCCAGCGCGCGTCCTAGCAGTGCCTGCCGACCAAGCGGCGTGGATTGAAGGGCGAGCTGCTGAAGAAAGCGGGACAGCAAGACGCTCGCCCGCTGGGCATCGCCGTCAATCACTGAGGCACGCACCAGGATGCCGTCTGAAACCAAGCCGCGAGCACTGTTCTTGAGGCGAGCGAGGTGTTGCTGGAGCCAGGAGTCGGGGAAGTAGTCCCCTAGCCTCACCCAGTAGAGCACCTGCTCAACACGCTGCCCGCGGACGGCGGTAAAGAAGCCCGCTGGAAGGCTCAATCCGGAGGTCACCGGCTGCGACACATCCCGCGTCTCCAATATTTTAAATCCTGAAGCTGGGTAGCAAAACTCAGGACGGTGCACCTGGAGAGTGTCGCTCTGAGTGCTACCGTAGGCAACAAGGAGCATGACACTCGGCTCGTCAGGCGCAGCAAAGACGCGGCTAACTTCCTGGTCGTACCGGGACTTGGCTCCCTGCTCCGGAGGCCGGACGATGCCCTCCTGCTCGAGCGCCACCCATGCACCCAGGCGTTCCGGAAACTGCTCGGCGAGCGCCGCCTGCACCGGCTTCTGCGTACGCGCGCGAAGATCCAAACCCACCGCCGCCGTCGCCGTGGCGACCGTGAGGCTGCCCATGAGAAGGCTGCGCCGGGACAGGGCGCCAGGATACCCTACGTCGTTCATTTCAGAGCTAGCCGAGACCTGACCGGAGTGAGGACCTTGTCGATTGCGAAAATGGCTGCGAGCGCGAGGGCAAAGGTGAAGATGCCAGCAAGATTATGAAGGAAACCCTGCGCCGCGTCGTCGCCGGCGTGATAGGTTAAGAGGATGAGGATCAGGACTCTAATGAAGTTCGCAAAGATTGCGCAGGGCAGCACGAACACGAGCAACAGCAGTGCGTAGCGCCAATCAGAACGGTGAAGCAGGTAGACGTAGAAAAGCCCAATCGCCGAAAGACTGATGATCGCGTTAAGCCCGGAACATGCGGCAGCAACCAACAGCTCATAGGGCCCCACCTGCAAGGTCACACCCGTATTGGCGATGGGATATCCGACAGCCTGAAGGAGACTGGTTGCTGCCTGCGAGATGGCCAGCTTCATCGGCTGGGTCAGGATCGCGACGACGGTATCTGGAAGCGGAACCAGGAACGCGAGGTACAGAAGAGGAAACCATAAAGATCGAAGTGACGCGCTCCCACCGAATGCGAAGATCAAACCGTAAAGCGAGAGCATGAGTCCGAAGACTTCAACGCCCAGCACACCTATCATTCGGCCGAAGAGGTAGACGAGAAGGGACGGGATCATCCAGGCCAGTGCACGCGAAAGCGCCGGTGCCTTGGCGACTTGCACCATCTCCGGCCATTGCCGCGCGAGCAGCCAACAACCGGATGCCAGGACAATCGGGCCGTGAGATCCGTCTTCCGTCGACCAGATCTCCCGGGCCACGGCTATGATCGTGGGTACGGCAAGTCCGGCAACTCCGAGGGCGAGTAGCCAGTGGGACCCCAGCCGCCTAAAAAGGCTTTGCAACGCGGGCCATATGCCAACTGGCTCTCGCGTCGGCGGAGAAGGCGCTACGGACGACATCAGCGGATGGCTATCACTGATAGGACGCCTCGGACAAACTCCAAAATAACCCCCGCTCAGCGGGTTTGGCCGCTGTCCTGATCCGGAACAATATCAACTAATTCCTTGTGTTAAAGTAAATTTTAAGCACGATAAGCGCCGTCGCCCAGCGCGAGTCGAGTAGCTCTGTGACGGTGCGACATCAGGCCTAAAGGGGGAGTCATGAGACGCCTGTCATAGGCCGCCGGGGGATGCTGAGTTGGTAAGGGTTGCGTCGGTGCGGGCGGAAGCGGCTGAGCGGCCGCTGGAAGAGTCAAAGGCTGCCGTCAGGCTGCCGTTGAGCTTGCCGGCAATCAGCTGGGTATCACGTCTAGTCGAACTGGCTGCAGTTCTCGGCGCGAGCTATCTGGCGACCCTGATTTACGACTTGCGAGTGCCGCAGGATCTGGCGATCAACTATGGCCGCCTGACGCTCCTCACTGGCATCGTGTACCTCGTCCTATCGGAATCGATGGGTGCAAACGATGTCGAAGCCCAATTGTCTTTTCGAAAGGCCCTTGGCCGGGTCCTGAGTTCCCTGGTTTTCACGGCGGTGACACTTCTGACCGTCGGCTTCTTTTTAAAGGCGACCGAAGAATTCTCGCGTATCTGGGTGGTGACCTTCTTCGCCTTGAGTGCCGCAGGTCTCATAGTAACGCGTGCCGCGCTTATCCCACTAACTCGGCGCTTGAAACGCCAAGGTGTCTTCAATCAGCGTGTTGCCATCTACGGCGCCGGTCCACAGGGCTCTCGCTTGGCCGAGTATATTCTCGGGCACGAGAAGCTGACACTTAGCATAAATGGTTTCTACGACGATCGGGTGCCTGCAAACGTCCAGACGCACGGATTGCCCGTGCTTGGGGGGTCGCAACGTTTGATCGCCGACATTCGCCAGGGCCTTGTGGATCAGGTGATTGTTGCTTTGCCTTGGTCGGCCGAAAAGCGACTTCGGGAGGTCGTCGAACTCATCGCGCTAACGCCGGTCCGCATTCGCTTGGCTCCAGATATCGCGGGGTTCGTATTTGCCCAGCGCACAGTGGTGTTGCTCGGCGAAGTCCCCGTCGTCACGGTGTTTGAACGGCCAATCTCAGGTGTCGATCAAGCCCTGAAATGGCTCGAAGATAAGGTTCTCGGTTTGCTCATCCTCGCGGTTGCGGCGCCCCTGATGGCGGTGATCGGCATCGCAATAAAACTAGATACGCCGGGTCCAGTGTTCTTCCGCCAGCAGCGCGAGGGCTTTAACAATCGCCCGTTCTTAGTGTGGAAGTTCCGCACGATGTTCGCCGATCGGTGCGAAGGGGATAATATTGCGCAGGCAACGCGTCGAGATCCGCGCATTACACGCGTAGGCGCGTTGCTTCGCCGGAGCAGCCTCGACGAACTGCCTCAGCTGATCAACGTCTTGCTTGGCCAAATGTCCTTGGTCGGACCACGGCCGCACGCCGCTTCGACGCGAGCCGGCGGGCGCGTTTTCTCTGAGGTGATCGCGCGATACGCGGCACGGCACAATGTGAAGCCGGGACTAACGGGATGGGCCCAGATATGCGGTTGGCGAGGTGAGACGCAGACGGAAGAGCAATTGCAGAAGCGCTTCGAATATGACCTGCACTATATCGACAATTGGTCTGTATGGTTTGACTTGTACATCCTGATCCGCACGGCTGCGACGGTCTTGGGGCAGAAGGGTGCCTATTGATGATGCGGGGTCGCCTCAGGCGAGTGCGCGATCTCGCACGCTTTCTTTATGTCCAAAGGGTGCGTGGCTTCGATCCGCCGACTGACCCGCATTTCGACGAGGACACTCAACAATTTTTCAAGGAAGCGTTGGCGAAGGCTTCGCTCTACCTGGAGTACGGCTCGGGGGGCAGCACGATCCTTGCTGACCGGCTGGGCGTACGAACGATCAGCGTGGAAGGTGACCGATTCTACGCAAAGGCCGTGCGCTCCGCTTTACGGCTCAATTCATCCGTTCGGATCATCGCGCCGCACATGGGAATTACCGGCGAATGGAGCATGCCGCTCTTCCGCGCTGCACAGAAAGGCCGTCGTTACGTTGAGGCGCCGTTCTCGTGTCTTAACAGTGCTTGCGCAGATCTTGTTCTGGTTGACGGTCGATACCGTATCGCTTGCACACTTGCCGCCGCGAAAAAGGCCTCAGAAACAGGCACAGTGGCTACGATCATCGTCGATGATTATCGTGATCGACCACAGTATTCCGTGCTCGAGAAATATCTCGGAGTCCCCAAGTGCGTGGGCAGGTCCGCCGTGTTTCGTGTGCGACCTGGTCTATTCATACCGCGTTTCACCCGCCTCTTCTCGGACCCTTCATGATGTTGGACGCGACTCGACACGACAATCGAGAAGTCGGGCTGCTCTACTACGCTGCCGTTGCAGGCGACGTTGCGGAGACCTTTCGACTCTGGCTGTGCGGGCAGAGCGACGACAGCGGGACCTCAGAAGCTTACTCCGGTAGTTTCTTCGAGCTGTGCCAGCGTTTGGGGCGCTCTGGCGTGGCCTCTTATCCTTGGGAACATCAGGTAGTCCTCACCGGTAAGAATCTCACGGTTCGAAGCCGTACTAGTTTGAAGTCGGCGAGGGGGCTGCGCTTCCATTGCAATATGTTGGTGAGCGCTTGGCGCATCTTGCTTGACGGGTGGAAGTTTCGGGCAACCGACATAATTGTGATGGATGGTGCCACCTACTGGTTCCTGCTTCTCCCTGCAGCGTTATTAGGAACTCGAGTCTGGGTGTCGGTTCACTGCGGCCTCTGGGCAGTCGGCCGTCATCCAAAGATCGGTCGTCGATTCGTGTTGGCACTCGAGGGTTGGTTTTTGCGGCATCATTGCTGCGGCGCCTTGGTCGCTTCTCCCCAAGTTGCCTCTCAGGTTAGCGCTTTGGCGAAGCGCTCCTCACTTCCAGTAAAAGTGTTCATGCCCTCTTACAGGCTTTCGGACTTCAAAGATGTGCAAGCTCGGAAGTGGTCGCAGCGGCCGTTCAGGGTGCTTTTCGTCGGACGGATCGAACAGGAAAAAGGCGTTTTCGATCTGCTCTCGATTGCAGAGGAGCTCAGAGAAAGCGGCCACGTCGACATTGTGTTCGATGTTGTGGGTTATGGAGGCGAGTTGGACTCTCTTCGCGAGGCGGCGCGGAAATGCGGACTATCAGACAGCTTCGCCATCCACGGTCGTGCTGACCGCCCGCGAGTAATCACCTTTATGGAGCGGGCACATGTCGTAGTTGTGCCGACGAAAAGCAGCATTACTGAGGGCTTCAATCAAGTTGTTGTCGAAGCAGTACTGGCGAGAACGCCGGTGGTGACTTCACGCGTTTGTCCTGCATTGGACCTAGTGCGCGAAGCGGCAATCGAAGTGCCTCCTGATGACATTGCGGCATATTGTTCCGCAATACTCAACTTGCAACACGATCGGGCCCTGTACGAGGCCAAAGTAGCCGCGACCGAATCACTTAGGAACAAGCTGACCGACAATCGCGCCGGGTGGGCAAGTGTAGCCTATCAGCTCTTCACAGACAGTAGCTCCTCCACTTCCACGCCCAATCCATGCTGTGCGCGCTGAGCATATGGTTACGGCGCGTCCACTCGTAGCGTACATAAGGGAAAGGCTCAGGGGCTTTCCAGAGCTCGATGACGCCGTGACTGAGAAGGAGGTCCTGCACCCTGGAGAGACGATCGATGTGTCGCCCGCAATAACGCTCGATGGTGAAATGGCACGGGTCTTGGGCACTGGTCCTTGGACAACGGTCGAGCAGGAGCTTTCGGAGAGCAAAGCCAGGACACATGTGCATGGGCCGACGGTGGCTTATCGGCTTTGCGATGCATTGATTGCAGACGGAACTGTATATGCGAAAAACGTACGCCTTCCTTGGGGCGTCGCCGATCGGCGGGCTATCCTGTTTGACGAGGGTAGTCACCTCGCTAATGCGCAGCTTTGCGTCAGTGCAGCAAGTAGCACGTTTTTCGGGCATTGGATGCGCGATGGGCTTTGTCTCGAGCAGTTGGCACATGAGCGCGACCTAGTGCCAGTAAGCTTCGCCCGAACGCCGTGGCTCCATGAACCGGGGTATAGAGAGCTTGCTGACCTTTCCGGAGCACCCGTCCTCGTAGCTCGCGCTAGTTCGTTGTGGGTAGTCGATGATCGCGGGCTCAACGGTGAATGGGCCCGCCGCTTTCGTCTCGTGCGCGAACGCATTCGCTCGAAAGTCACTATGGGGGACGCGGATCGTGTGTACTTGGCGCGAGGCTCCTTGGGGGCAGCCAGGACGTTGGTGAACGAACATGAGATTACTGCGGAGCTGGCACGGGCCGGCTTCACCATCGTCGAGCCCGAAAAGCTTTCGCCACGCGCGCTAGTCCAAGCATTGGGCAGAGCACGCATCGTCGTATCGTTTGAAGGATCGCATCTCAATCACGCGCAGTTCTCGATGCCGGAGCGAGCGGCGCTTGTGGTGATTCAACCTGCCACCCGATTCTACATGTTCCATAAGGCGCTGACAGATATTCTGTCGGGCAAATTCGGTTATGTCGTGGCTGAACCGTGTGGTTCAGGGTTTAAGCTCTCCACTAGTAGGCTACGGCGCACTTTGGATCTGGTGGAGAATGAATGTAGTGGCAGTCAATGAGCGTCGATTTTCACCAACCCAAGCATCCTTGACTACCGCTCACCCAGAAAGAACGCGTGGGTTTCCGATGCCATTGTTTTGTAGCCTCATGCAGAATCCTTCCGCCCTCCTCCTGTTGAGTTCTGGCGCGTCGATCGGATTCCGATTCATAAGCAATATTGTTCTGGCGCATCTGCTTTTGCCTTTCGATTTTGGCCTCATAGCGATGGCCACGGTCCTGATGACGGCGATGTCGATGCTTTCCGACACCGGAGCTGGGATCAGCATCGCTCGCAAGCAACGAAAGTACGAAGCGCAGTGGCTCGAGCAACTTTGGACACTACAAATTCTCAGGGGTTCAGTCCTCTGGTGCGCCGCTTGGCTAGCGGCGCCCTGGGCCGCCAGTTTGTATGACGCTCAGGAACTGAAGGTTATTTTGCCCGCCATCGGGGCTTCGCTTGCTATCGACGGGCTACGGTGGTTGCGCCCAAGGGTGTTAACATATGAAATGCTGCCGGCATTGGAGCTCAAAGTCAGTTTAACGGCACAAATCGCCGGCAGTCTGGTAGCAATTCTTTCCGCATTGGCATCTCCAACGGTATGGAGCCTAGTCGCAGGCGTCATTACGACTTCCTGCATCGGTACAATCCTGAGCTTCGCATGGTCGGGCGAGCGCCCGCCGCGGCCAATCCTGACGCCAGGATTCCTGAAAGATCAATGGCGTATGGCTCGCTGGATCGGCGTTTCAAGCGGCATCGGTTTTTTTGCAAGTCAAGCGGATCGGGCACTGTTCCCCGCACTGTTTAGTACAGCGGCGTTCGGCGTTTACAGCACGGCAGGATTGATCGCGATGATACCCCTTCAAATCGGCCAGAAATGGGCGGACGGGGTTTACTTGCCCTGGATTGCTACCGCATCCGCCCCGGGGGCCAAGAGGGACCACAAGGATCTTCGTTTGCTTCGGCGCAAAGTTGCCGTTTTTGCTGCATTAGCTACGGCGGTCCCCACCGGACTCGGCAATCCGCTTTTCTCGGCGCTGTATCCACCTGCATTTATGAAGGCGGGATTGTTCGTAAGCATCCTCTCCGTCGCCGCCTACACAACTTTGCTGACGTACATCCACCGCCGGCAGTTCCTCTATCATGGAATGATGCAATTTGAGGTCTTGATCGAAGCCTCTCGTTTCCTTCTCTTCGCAGCTGCAATTGGGCTGGCGATTACACTCGGTCAAGTCGACTGGACTGAATACGCTCTCCTTTATGCTGTGTCGCAGTTTGCTGTTTACTTTTGTGTAGTAATACTCGGACGTTTGCGTGGGCTAATTGGCATCCGCGATGATCTTCCAGGACATTTAACCTTCGTAGGTGTGTCTCTCCTGCTGGTCAGCGTCGACCAAGTGATACGCTCGAGTTTGGGCGCGTTTGCATCCTTGGTTATCACCGCGGCTCTGAGTGCAGCAGTGGCTGGAGTCTTAGTGCTTATTGTTGGACTTCCAGGTCGGGTGTCGCGACTTGCGCGACCTACGAACCAGCCTGACTGAGCAGAGTCTTAAAATGATCGGGCTGGCCTATATCCTGCTTATTTCGTTTTCGATGCTGGCGCTGATCCGTGCTCTCGACTCCGGGCAGTTGCGCCACTTAATCGGTGTGCGGGAATTTGCTGCCGTTTCGATTCTACCGGCAGCTGCATCAGTCACTTCTAACTATGCAGTCTTTGCCATCTCTGTGTTTTCGTTTCTGGTGTTTGTTCCGGCCAGTTTGGAGCACAGGACTAGGTTGCTACTTTTTAGCATTACTCTGTTGCCTGCATTTTCTTTGTACGTGGTCGCGCCGCCCCCAATCAATCAATTGGTGCAGGTGAGTTATACCGTTCTACTGATGGTTGGCTGTTTAGTGGGGAGTTTCGCTGCCTGGTCCGAGCGCGCCGGAGCGGGAGTTGGGCGCTGGGATATGCTCATACTCCTCGTAGCGACGGTCTTCTTGATCATTGACGCTCGAGAGACAAGCGTAACCAATTTCATGCGGTCCGCCTTACAACAGGCGCTGAACATCGGCTTACCCTATTTCATCTTGAGCCGTGGACTAAGTAAATCAGTGTTCCCGGCTCGCGTTCTCCTTAGCCTCATTCTCGCGGCGTGCATTCTGGCAGGAATCGCAGGCTTTGAAAGTCTCCGGCACTGGCTGCTTTACGCCGGCATGGACGTCGGCGCGGATCCCGAAATGCTTTCGGGCTACACAAAACAACGCGCGGGGGCATTGCGCGGTCAGGCCACCTTCCCGGAACCAACGACACTTTCCTTATTTTTGGGGTTGGCGCTAGTGATGCTCTTTGCGCTGCGAAGGTCCGTCGGCTCTGTTGCTCGAGCCTTGATGTTTGTTGTGCTCGCATTCGGCCTTGTTTTCACGTTCGCTCGCGTTGGGTTTCTGGTTTCGATTGTTGGGCTGGTGGCTTGCCTTATCTACGAACGGCGCTGGGGCTTGGTTGCCCTGATTGCCGCGAGCGCTCCCCCGATTTGGTATTCCACGCGAGCCCTAGGAACCGCAATTCCAACCATTGGGGAAATGATAGGCTTAAGTGGCGACGCAGTGATCACAGTCGAGTATCGCCGGCGCCTGAGTGAACGAATGTTCGCGCTTATACGCGAGCATCCGTTTTTCGGAGTGAGCAGAACTGATATCCAGATCATGCTGGACGACTTGCGTCAAGGCGAGGGAATAATTGACCTTGTCAACGGACATTTCGCCGTCATGCTCCAAGCTGGCGTAGCAGGATGGCTGGCCCTAATGCTCGCAGTTGCCTTTGCTTTGCATAGTACTTGGCGAGACCGTCGGAGTCAGCACGATGGATCTAGTGCAGCTGTGTTCAGTAGTATGGCAGCGCTGCAGGCGGCGCTGTTCACAACCGCACTAATTGGACGCAATTTGTTATGGTTCGTCGTTCTCCTCGCCTTCGCTGCAGGTCTCTCGGTACGGCGGAGGCACGAGGCGAAGAACGCTCCTGCAGCGATGGCGTCTAGCTTGCCTCGCCCGGCAAGCGCATGAACCTGCGCATACCGTTAGACACGCATCGGAACGTAGTGGGGTCTTCTTTGCGGATCGCGTATCTGACGAACGCCTACCCGAAAATAAGCCACAGTTTCATTCGGAGGGAAATCACGGCCCTGGAACAGCTAGGGGTGGAGGTCGTGCGCATCTCCGTTCGTCCTACTGCCGAGATTCTGCCGGGCACTGCCGACGAGGCCGAACAGGCCCGCACGATTGCATTGCTGCATCCAAGCTCGCTGCTCTCACTGATATTCGCGATGTTGCGAGAGAGTGCAGCTTCGCCACGTCGGTTTGTCCGCGCTATGGTCAAAGCTTGGCGACTTGGGCAAGGGAGCTCTCCGGGACTCCTTCGCCACCTCGTCTATTTCGCAGAGGCGTGCAAACTGTCTGGAATCCTGCGCGAAAGGCAGATTCCGCACGTACATGTGCACTTTGGAACGAACCCCGCAACAGTCGCTCTCATTAGCTCGGCACTGACTGGCGTTACCTACAGCATGACTGTTCACGGACCGGACGAATTCGACGATCCGCGCGGATTACGGCTACCGGACAAGATCGCAGGAGGAGTACTTACCGCAGCCGTCTCTAGTTTTGGTCGCGGGCAGTTATTGCGCTGGGCAGAGCCGCAACATTGGGATCGCATCCACGTTGTGCGGTGCGGTGTCGACGATGTCTTTCTGGAGCATGCCGCGAACCGCATGCCGGAAGGGAACAGGTTCGTTTGTGTCGCGCGGCTGAGCGCGCAGAAGGGGTTGCCACTCCTCGTCGAGGCAGCCGGGGTGGCCAAAGATGCGGGGGCTACATTCGAAATCCGCGTGATTGGCGACGGAGAACTTCGTTCCCTTATAGAGGCGATGGTTGCGGATCGAGGCGTTGCCGACTGCTTCACGCTCCTTGGCTGGCTGTCGGCTGAGGAAATACGGACCGAATTGATTCAGAGTCGCGCGTTCGTCCTGCCAAGTCTGGCGGAGGGGTTGCCGGTCGTTCTTATGGAGGCAATGGCGTTGCGCCGTCCTGTCATAGCGACGGCAATCGCAGGGATACCGGAGTTGGTGGACCGAGAGTGCGGCTGGCTCGTCCCGGCGGGATCGGCGGAGGCACTGGCATCAGCGATGGCGCAAGCGCTCGACACGCCTTTGCATGAGTTAGCGAGGCTGGGCGAGGAAGGAAGGCGCCGCGTAGTGGAGCAACATGACGTACGCCGTAACACTGCCGAGCTGCTACAGCGATTGCGGCCGTGCCTGTCACTTGGTGACCAGTGATTGCAATCGCGGCCGTCGTTATTGCGTTACCCGGGTTCATCTTCGCCGTCGAATGCGTATTCGGGCTTCGTCCACTACGTCGTCCAGAGTTGCCGCTCGGCGACGTCCCCGCCTTCGCAGTGCTGGTTCCGGCGCATAATGAGGCGGCCGCCATCGCCGCTACGGTTGCTGCGCTGCGATCGCAGCTTCGCTCGGACGATCGACTTCTGGTCGTCGCCGACAATTGCAGTGACGCCACCGCTGATATTGCGCGTTTGGCGGGCGCTGACGTCGTCGAACGGCACGATCCTGCCCGGCGCGGCAAGGGCTACGCGCTCGCCTACGGACGCCAGGCCTTGGCGGTGGACGCGCCCCCGACGATCGTGATCATTGATGCTGATTGCCGCGTCGAACCTGGAGGCCTTGCGCGCCTGGCGGCTGAAGCGTTCTACGGTCAGACAGCGGTGCAGGCGGCCTACCTGTTAGAGCAGCCATCCCAGGCAGACGAACTCGTGGCTCTTTCTAGCTTCGCCTTTATGGTCCGAAACTTAGTTCGGCAACGTGGGCTCGCACGGCTAGGCGCGGCGGCGCTTCTGCAAGGCACAGGCATGGCATTCCCTTGGCGGATCTTTTCCGCTGCCCCACTGGCAACAGATGACATCGTCGAGGACCTGAATCTTGGGATAGCTCTTCTTCACCAAGGACACCGAATTACTTGGATAGAAAACGCACGGGTCAACAGTCTTCCCGCAAGTCGAAAAGCAACTATCGCGCAGCGGACGCGCTGGGAGCACGGCTTTGTCGTATCGGCTCTCACCAGTGTACCACGTCTGCTGGTAACGGCCATCTTGCGACGGCGTTTGGACATGGCGTTGTTCGCGATAGATCTCCTCGTACCGCCGCTGGCCCTTTTTGCAATGCTCGCGGTTGCCGCTTGGGTTGCCGCGGGGCTGTTCGCCGTGACGGGCGGAACTGCTGCACCGCTCGCCGTTCTCACCTCCAGCCTGGTAGTTATGGTGACCGGTGTCCTCCTTGCGTGGGTCTCAGAAGGCCGGCGAGTGTTATCACTCAAGACGCTTGTGAAAGTGCCCGTCTACCTCCTTTGGAAGTTGCCGATTTACGCTCGCCTGCTTGTTCGAAGGCAGCATACGTGGGTCCGGACCGAGCGGGACTAAGTGATCCCCGCTTACCGCGTACGAGCTACTTCATTTCTGCTCGTGCGGCTTCGTAGATACAGTTCACAAGAGTCTCTCGGTTGGATGCAGGACTCCAGTTCAGGGCCAGACGAGTCGAGGTGCTGTCGTAGACTGCGCGGTGCGTACGGCAGCGCCAATCGTGCAAGCTTGGCCATCGACGATTGGGATGCCGAATGGCATTCTTGACCAACTCCTTCACGAGGTCGCCGATCCACCATCGCCATGGCGGCTGGTTCGCGACAGAAATCTTCGATCCAGAGCCTGCGCTTGCGGCTGCAATGTATTCACGAGCGCTCAGCAATGGGCAGCTCGTAATCAACACACACCTTCCCACGACATTCGGAGCCTCCAATGCCGCCGCCAAGGCATCGGCGACGTCATCTACCAGCACTAGGGGCAGCTTGTTTTCGCCATCCCCCCAGAATCGAACATTCGTCGCAGTGTCGAAATGCGCAACACCTACGTGAGCAACTGGTGCGCCCGAACCGATGACGATGCCGGGCCTTGCGATTATGAGCGGCAGTCCCCGTTTTACGGAGAGATCTTGGAGCAGTGATTCGCACCTTGCTTTCGATCGGGCGTAGAAGTTGCGCCTGTGCATTTTCGGATCGAGTGGCGTATCCGCGGTAATGCGAAGCTCTGAACTGTGGGACGCGTAAGAGTCGATCGTTCCAGTGTAGACGAAGCGCTTCACTCCGGCAGCGATCGCAGCGTCCGCCAGTACCCCAGTTGGCTCGATATCATCGCGCTCGTAATCAGCCCAATTCTTCCCCTCGCACTTCGCTAGGTGATAAACCGTTTCAATACCAACAAGTGCTGCTTTTGCGGTCGCGGGATCGCCGTGGGATCCTTCGTGAATCTCAATAGGAAGTCCGGCAAATGCGATGGCGGCCGAAGCACGACTGCGCGTAAGCACTCGCACTGACTGTCCTTTATCGACAAGCTTGGCTACTAGCTTGCGGCCGATAAACCCGGATCCGCCGACAACCAGCACTCGGGCCGGGTCGCGGATCTCGGGTACTGGTTCGGGCACGCAAATAGGCCCTGTACTTGGTGATCCCGTGTTCGATGCACGCGCAATCGCGTCGCAGAGTTCGATGACCTTCGCGCCAAACTCGCCGTCGTGCCGTGAATCCACTCCAGCGAGAGAATAGAATACAGAGATACTGCGGAGCATGCTCTCGTCGAAGGAGGTTGAGCCAGCGCGCTTTCCGATCGCAGCGCGAAATCGTCGAACCAGATCCTTTCGCGCGCCGGAACGAAGTTGCCTCGCAATGGACCTGGACATGGCGAGAGCATCAAAGATCGGATTCGTACTTTGAGTACCCTCTATCCAGTGAATGTCGCGCCCGAAATCCACCTGCGCGCTGCCTCCCGCCCCCCGCAAACGAAGGTAACGATCGGGCTGCCCGGGCCTGGTGGATATCGACAGTGTGAAGGTCCCTGAGGAGCTCCGCCCGTGGATGTTCCAGCTACGATAGACCGTTTGTCCCGTTGCAAGCTGAAGTGAGTCCCCAGCCGAAGCTCCTGTGACTTCCACATCGCCCATTATGTCTAAGACAAACGCGGCAATGTGCGGTCCGAGTTCGTAGATTAGATTCGCCGGTGCGCTCAGCATCCACGCGTTGGCAGGGCCGTTACGTATTTGAGGGAGCTCGTAGAGCCAACTGCAGGATAGATGGTCAATTCGCCCGAGAGCGCCATCCAAAACGAAGGACCTGACCTCTTCATAGCCCGGTAAGAAGAGGAAGTTGTGATTGACACCGATCCGGCACCCTTGTTCGGCTGCGAAGGACGCCAGTCGACGGCATTCGTCCCCGGACAGGCCCATGGGCTTCTCCAGGAATACTGACTTTCCGGCGCGCAGCATGGCCTCAGCAACCGCAATGTGCGACGATGGCGGCACGAGAACGTGGACAACATCGCATTCGGATTGGGCGAGTTGCTCCACGCTCGAATAGGCTCGTTCGAATCCGAACCGATGAGCGGCCAGCCGTGCCCGACTCTCGGAGATGTCAGCGACTGCGTGAAGGACGGTTTGTTCCAGCTCCGACACCGCAGCGACATGCGATTTAAGTATATAGCCGGCACCGATCATGCCGACTTTGATCGATCTAGAACTCATGATGGTCGTTTGTACTCGATCAGCGTGAACGTGCCTGATCGTGAGTTCAGAGCAAAACGAAGAACACCGACCAAGTTCGCGAACTTGCTTAGCACCATGTAGGCTGCGGCTATCGTGGAGTCCCCTCTGGAAAGGCCCATTCGCCGATAGTGTGCTCCTACGCGATAGCTAAGATACAAGTAAGAGCCGAGGAGGAGCAGCCAAACCGGGCCGATAACAACAGTCAAGCCCAGCGTCAGCAGCGGGACGACAAGCCCCCAGAACAGGGTGCTGCCAAGTTCCCGCCGACAATCGCGTAAGTCTGACTGCCCGTGTAGGGCATACCGATGAGCGATGGAGTGCCCGGCTCGTACCGACCGTTTCCACCATTGAGCGAAGCGGAGAACGTCCGCATCGTGAACCGCCATCGGAAAGTCGATCTTCTCAACGTAGTAGCCTGCTAGTGCCAGCCGCACGCCCAGCTCGGAATCCTCGCCGGCAATCAGATCTGTGTTGAAACAACCCACCGAGCGAACGGCAGCAATGTTGACGGCCATGATTCCGCCCAGCTCACCAAAGTTTGTGATTCTGCCCGCGCTAGATTGCCATTCGTAGCTGCATAGGAGGTTATAAGGTGACTTCTCCGGGTGCTTCTCCGCGAGATGACCCACAACTATCGCGACTTCAGGCGATTGCTCCAGTGCCGCCGATGCCGCGCGGGCGAAGCCGGGGTTCAACTCGCAATCTCCGTCGAGGAAAATGACGTAATCAAGCTCTGGCCATCTCTGCAGCGCCTCGTCGAGGCCTTCATTGCGGGCCCTTGCGGCTGAGAATGGCCTGCAGGCGTCAAGACTGACAATCGGTAGGGAAAGCTGATGTGCGCGTCGCAGGCTGCCATCCGTGGAACCCGAATCCACGTAGACAGTCGGCAAGCCGGTGACACGAGCCGAATGGAGACTTCCATTCAGCCGTCGGCCTTCGTTTCGTCCGATAACGACAATCGCTGTCTTACTTGAGACCGTCACTTGCGACTCATCCATGCTGGAATTTCGCTACGTGGCTCGTCCCATCGAGTTGATTCACTTGGCACATCGCGGCGCCAGGGGATGACCAGCCGCAGTTCATCCCACAACTCTCTCTTAACCGAGCCGCCCCGCGTCAGTCCAAACACTCTCCGCACGGTCCATGCAACGTACCCCATGAGCCACAGGCAGGCTGCAGCGGCTGCGGCTGCCCGGCCGCGCGTCAGTGAAAAGAAGCGACGACGCGATTCGTACCAATACGCGGGACGCCGGGGCCTGCTCGAACCGGAAGTAGCAGCGTTCTGCAGCCCAGTTGCGGCGCCACCGATATGCCGCACGCGACTCCGCGGCACATGACGGATCATCCAACCGGCCCGTCGCAGTCTCCACATCAGCTCCACTTCCTCATGATAGAGGAAGAATCCATCATCAAAGAGCCCAACCTGGCGCAGCGCCTCAGTTCGGAACATCACGCTCGCGCCTGTAACCCAGTCAGCGTCAACGCTGTCGCTTGCGGGCGGCAGTGCGACGGGCGGGATGGACAAAAGCCGATCGATGATGCCGGTCTGAGCGCCGCGGGAAAATTCACCTAGCAGCGTCGGAAATGTGAATGCGCTTCCTTCAAGCTCACCGGTGTCGCTCAATAACTGGCTTCCGCTAGCGCCAGCTAAAGGGTGCGCCAGTAGATCGTCTAAAAGGGCCTTCACCGCGCCCACTTCGATTTCCGCGTCGGGATTGAGCAGGTGGATGAAGTCAGGCGGCTCCTCATCTTTCAGTAACCTGAGGATTGCTTGATTGTTCGCCCAGCCAAAGCCGCCGTTGAGTTCGAGCGGGACGACGGTCACCCATGAAGTCCAGACACGCTCGGCAACGAAGGCGGTCAGCCTGTCGGCTGATCCATCCGCTGAACCGCCGTCAACTACTAGTGCCTTGAGCTTGGGTAGGAGGGCGCGCTCTGGCGCAAGCGCCTCAAGGCACCGGATCGCGAGATCAGACGTCCGGTAATTTACCGTTACGACGGCGATCCGGATTTGGTCCGCAGGTGCTGACAACCGTGCCACCAGCTCAGACCACCCGTGCGCCGCCGCTACGGATATCGGTGCCCACTGCAAACAGGAAATTGAACGAGTGCACGAAGTATCGTTTGAACAGCCGCCGCGGTTCGCTGCCGACGCGCCATAGCCATTCAAAGCCTGCGCGCCGCATCCATTGCGGTGCGCGGCGCTTCAGCCCGGTGACGAATTCGACCGCGGCTCCGATACACAACACGTTTACATCGCCCAAGCGCTCCTGGTGCGCATGCGCCCAGATTTCCGACTTCGGTGCTCCGACGGCGAGAATCAGATGCGTTGCTCGAAATCCGCGAATGCTGTCGGCCATTGAGGTACTGAGGGCCGCGTCCTGCTCGAAGCCGAAGGGGGGAATGTGGAATTGCACCTCCGCATCGTTGAAGCCGCGATTCAAGAGTAAACGCCTCATCTCGGCTGCAACTTCGGCCGAACTGACGACAAACGACAGCCGGTGGAGCTTAGGCTCGAGCAGCGGAAAGAGTTCCTCGAAGAGGTCCGCGCCTGGCACTCGGCTTGGCACGGGCACGCCCACCAGTCGAGCATACGTGTAAACTGGCGCGCCATCGATCGTCACTCGCCAAGCGGAAGCATAGGCTGCCCGGAAGTTCGGATTAGAACGAAGATTGACGACATGGTCGAGATTCATCGTCGCAATCAGCCTGGCGCCGCAGCCCGGTTGCACAGATGCGAGAAGTTCCTTGATCAACTCCGCCGCAGTCACCGGCGAGACGTCGACGCCGAACAGTCGCCGGCGATAACTCTCCTGCCTTCCTGCCGGTGCGCCCCGCAGCCCCTCCATTCGCTGATCCCCGTGTCTTCGCTCTTCGCGCCCGTGCTTCGTATAGTAGAGTTGCGCGCATCCTCGGAGGGTATGACCTCAAATGAGCGAGCCCGCCCGTCGGTCCGTCCGATCCTTGTTCACTAGGCGGATTTCGCTTGTCAATCTGTTAAATGGATGAAAAGCATAGATCTTTAATGGGTGGGTGGGGGCCCGTGTGCTCAATCTGCATTCTTTTGATGGATACCTTGCGTTCAAGGAGGATGAGAGCCGTAAGGCCGGCCGGGCGCTTGCCGACGACTATCGAAATGCCTCGCCCTTCCCCCACGTCGTAATCGACGACTTTCTGGACGCCGACGTCCTGCGCGCAGTGGCAAGCGCATACCCTTCGACCGTGGATCGGAAGCATTTCGACCGGGAACAGGAACGACTGAAGTACCAATTCCATGCTGACGAGGCGGAAAGCGGCATCGTCCGCAACCTCCTAGCTGAGTTGAATGGACGAGCTTTCCTCGGTTTTCTTGAAGAGATGACCGGCATCAGGGGCCTCATCTCTGATCCGTACCTAGTTGGCGGGGGACTTCATCTGACCCGCCGAGGCGGACACCTAGGAGTGCATGCAGACTTCAACGTCCATGAGCCGATGAAGGTGGAGCGCCGGCTTAATCTCCTCATCTACCTCAACGACGATTGGGATCAGGCGTACGGTGGCGCGCTGGAACTGTGGGATCGCGCAATGCAGCGTTGCGAAAAAAAGGTCGATCCCGTCTTAGGCAGAGCCGTCATATTCAGCACCAACCTAGACAGCTATCATGGCCATCCCGATCCCCTAGACTGTCCGCCGGAGCGCGATCGGCGTTCAATTGCAACTTACTATTATACAGCCCTCCCAGTGCAACCCGATGAGGTGCGAAAGCGGACGACCACCTTCCAAGTCCGACCTGGAACAAAGGATCGAGTTGATTGGAAGGTGAAATTCGATCATGTAATCTCCGACTGGGTACCGCCGCGGCTGCAGCGATACGGACGTAGGCTGAACCCGTTCCGATGATTTACGTCCGCGGGGTGTCACAAAAACGCTGCGCAACGCCTCACCACGCTATCGCCGCGGGGGCGGGATCGAAAGATCGTGAGACATTAAGAGCGCACATTGTGCTTCGCGGCGTGGCTTCTTTACTTGTCGTGTTCTACCACCTGAAGTTCGGCGCCAATCAAAGGCTGCACTTTGAAACCGTTACCTCCTTCTTTGATCGTGGATACCTCTGGGTGGATTTCTTTTTTATACTTAGCGGCTTTGTCATGAGTCATGTTTACGTCGTTAACGAAAGGGCGCTGACGCGAGCAGATTTGCGGTCGTATTTCGCTGCCAGAATCGCTAGGATTGTTCCACTCCATATCTTTTTACTTCTTGCGCTTCTCGTCTTCTTTATGATGAAGTCAGTGGCACAAGGCGCGGTCGACGAACATCTGCAACCGCCTGGCTTAGGTAGTTTGTTGCTAACTGTTCCGCTCTTGCATTTGTGGCCCATCGTGGACTCGATGCCAAGATGGAACATACCTAGCTGGTCTATCAGTGCAGAGATGCATGCTTACCTGCTATTTCCGGCGATCGTCTGGTGCTTGTCTAAGGCCGCAGCTTTAACCAATTTTGCAATTTTGACCGCAGCTTGTGCATTTTACCTTTTGATAGGCTTTCAGGCGGGGAGCCTGGATCTTACAAGCGGAACTGCGCTCTTGAGGTGTTTCGCGGGCTTCTTGCTTGGCATTCTATGCTTCAACTACCGGAGGTATTTAGCCGCACTAGATTCCTTACAGCTATCCTTGGTGCAAGTCGGAGCCGCGATGGCACTCTGCCTTGTACTCGCGTTCGAGGTCCCAGATGTTCTCTTTATTCCGCCGGCATTGCTTCTAGTCGCAGCAACTGCGACGGATAGGGGTGCGGTTTGTTCCTTGCTGATCGGACGTGCAGGAATGCGCTTAGGCGACCTGTCATACGGCATCTATCTCGTCCACGTGCCCATCCTTACGGTAGCTGCGCTGATCTGGCCAAAGATTCTCAATATTGCAGGGCTCTCAGATCCTTCAATTATCCGGTCATTGTGGATAACGCTGATTATCGCCGCAGTTTTGGTGACTGCCGAAGTTCTAAACCGCTACATTGAACTTCCCGCTCGGCGAGCCGTCCGTGCCCAACTATCTGGACACCACCGAGTTTTGCGAGCAGCGCCAGGTTCTTAGTCCTTGAATTCGCCTCTGCCGGATCGGCTCAGTGTCGGGTTTTTTGGTCTTGGTTGTACTTGGTGGTTAGCGAGATCAGCGCTCGATAGCGCGGCGAGTCCTTCTGATTGATATGCTCCAGCGCGGACCAACTGCCCCACTTGGACGGTTTCCCAATGATCCCAAAATTCATGAATAGGGAGCCGCCGGCGCGTCTGAAGGCTTCTGCATTCGCTAGTTCAAGATTGTAGATCTCTGGACGCCGCTGCAGTGCGATCAGGAAGTTAGTGTAATCCTCATTTTGGTGCTGGCTCGGCGGCGTTCGCTCCCCGAAACCGCTCTCGTAGGTAACGAGTTCGAGGCCATATTCTCGCGCGCGCTTAGCGTGGTATTCGTACAACGGAGCGTTGTTTTGCTCGATTGATTTTCGAAGTGCGAGAAGGGCTCTTTGAAAGCCACCGTCTGGGTCACGCTGCCATTGCAGTACTGCGGCGACCTGTTTGTCATCACTTAGGCCTGCTCCGTAATATCCGGTGACTGCATACTCGTCGAAAAAGTCGGCTCCTCGACGATGCTGGCCATTCTTGTCCAGCCAGCGCGGCGTTTCGAGACCGAGTTTTTCCAGCCCCTTGTATGCGAACTGCGTACTGTAAACGATGCGAACCCGACCCGGAGGCCCCTGACCACGGGCGGGCTCTCGGAAGACAGCGTTCCAGATCTCCCCGACCTGTGCCGAACGCTTCCCGTACCATTCCATCCAGTTCGCGTCCTTGCCATCCTCAGATTCCGCGCGGTACTTCGCGTAGTGAGCTTGCGGGAACGCCCAGTTCCAAACCTCGTTCGAGAGCTCGACGTGTATGTTCAGTTTCGGATCTAGATGTTCTCGAACGTATTTAGCGAAGTTTCTTACGTAATCGTCAGTGGCATTCACCGGCATGTTGAACCAGCCGTCTGCTTTTGTCGTATTCAATAATTGAACCATAATCTCGACCGGCACGCCGCTAGTCCAGCGCGCGTCTCCCGGGAGTGGCCGGCTGGACCAGCCCAGTTCCCCTGCGGCATTGGCATTCCAGCCTTGACCACTTGACCATTTAGCCCTGCTTCCGTCAGCACGGAAGAGTGAGTTGGTGACCATCCAATCCATGAATCGGATCGTTCGAAAGGGCGCTATCCGTTCGACAAACGCGGGATTGAAAACTGAGCCACGCTCGTATTCGGGAAAGAGATCCTCCCGTATGACCCTGATGTTCCGAAGAAAATCCCCGCGGCCGTGAGGGTCTGTCTGGGTGATCATCAACTGGACCCAGCCTTCAGCGTCGGTCTCAACGATGAGCTGACGGGGCTTTGAGCCTTTCAGGGTTCGCATACCCTGACTGTCCATGCCTTTGAGCCTGCCGCTGCCGTCATAGCCCACGACGTAGCGAGTATGCGGCGTATCAGCGCCGCCCGCCTCCCGTAGCACAACCAGGCCGATATTCCGTGACGCCCCGTCACGGCCGCGCGGTATGGTGATCGGCCACCCGGACTCGTCTAGGGCGACCTTTTCCTCAGTGTTCCATCGATAAGGAGCTTGGACGAACCAGTCGCCCGAGGACTTCATGAGGTCGACGAAGGGTAAAGCGCTGCTCCAATACGCCACTCCATCTAGGTTCGTGCCGATTCGAAACGGCGTGGACGGATTCGGCGAGTCCGGTTCACCCCCGATGGCCGCCCCCGTAAGTTTACGCCCCGGAACTGACGTCCAGGCCAGGCCCAGTGATACTGAAAGCGTCAACACTGCGGCAGCAGTAGTCCAGATCGGCACAGACTCTCGAAGGCGACCCAAAGAAGCGCTCCTAAAAACCTTGCAATCCTTATCGAAGTTGCGGCAGATTTACACGCGATTGCCGCTTAGGCAGCAAACGGCTGCTGCTGCGACATGCAGCATGTGGTGACGGGTGGCGGGCGAGGGTACTATCGGTATGAGTTTAGTTCGCCCTGTGATCCTGTCAGGTGGCGCGGGGACGCGCCTGTGGCCCATCTCTCGATTGGCTTTTCCAAAGCAGCTCCTACCCATTGCGGCTGACCAGACCATGCTGCAAGCCACAGTTTCACGGGTTGTCGGCGCCCAGTTCAGTGCCCCGATAATTGTAGCAGACGAGGAACATCGTTTCTTCGTCAAGGATCAACTGGAGGGTCTCGGTGTCGCACCGGCAGCAATTCTGCTGGAGCCCGAGGGTCGGAACACCGCGGCGGCCATTGGCTTGGCGGCCGCCTGGGTGAGAAGCCAAGCACATGACGACGACTTGCTCTTGGTTCTCCCATCGGACCACGTTATCCGTGATGTCGCATCCTTTTGGGCAGGTGTTTCTGCCGCAGTACCGGCTGCGATGACGGGAGGGCTTGTTACGTTTGGAATAAGACCCGACCGTCCACACACCGGCTACGGATACGTGGAAGCTGGGCAAGTCTCCGAACACGAGGGTGTTCAGCACGTCCGTAGATTTGTGGAGAAGCCGAGCGTCGAAGCTGCCGAGGCATACCTGGCAAGCGGCAAGTTCTATTGGAATAGTGGAATGTTCCTCTTTCGAGGTCGGTCCATCTTAGACGAGCTCAGCGAGCACGAACCTCGTGTTTGGAAAGCAGTGGACGACGCGAGTGAAGGCTTCCAAAGAGATGGTGACTTCGTGAGGCCGCTGAGTAGCCCTTTTTGTTCTTCACCTAGTACTTCCATAGACTTCGCGGTGATGGAGCGGACCGCGAATAGCTTTGTCGTGCCGGTCGACTTCGGATGGTCCGACGTTGGCTCGTGGGACTCATTGTGGGAAATCTCATCAAAGGATGGTAACGGTAATGTGGTTCACGGTACCGTTTTGCCGTTAGATAGCCGTGACTGCCTCGTGCGCTCGGAACATGGTAAACTTGTCGTGACGATTGGCCTACGGCGGATCGGTGTGGTCGCTACGAGAGACGCAATCCTCGTGACCGATTTGGATCGCTCTCAGAATGTCAAGGAAGCGGTCGACATTCTACGCGAGCGAGACGACGCGGTCGCTGTAAGCGCTTCGGAGGTATTCCGACCTTGGGGGTCCTACCAAACCATCGACTACGGCGAGCGCTTTCAGACCAAGCGGCTCGTCGTGAAGCCCGGAGCCTCGCTATCTCTGCAGAAGCATCATCACCGCTCAGAACACTGGGTCGTTGTCAAAGGTACAGCGGAGGTCACGGTCGGAGACGATGTAAGCCTTCTTCAAGAGAATGAATCGACCTACATACCGGCAGGTACGCTTCACCGCCTGGCCAACCCCGGAAAAGTGCCACTGCACCTGATCGAAGTTCAGTGCGGTCCGTATTTAGGGGAAGACGACATTATCCGCATAGATGACGCCTATGGGAGAGGCACCTCTTCGTGCACGAAGGAGGGATGACCGGTCGCTTTCGCTAACCCAGCCTTTTCGCAAAGAATAGTATGTTTCCCATGGCGAGTGTCGGTGACCTCACATGTCGGAACCAAGCGATGTTAGTTGCATGGACGAGCTTTTTCAACGATCTACTTGGCAGACGGGTATGTATTTCGGTGAGCTGACCAGCTATACGATTTTCTAGCGTCAGACCCAGCTCATTACATCTTTTTTCTAGAGCTTTCATGTCCGTTTTTCGGATGAGTAGCCGGCCGTTCGATGAGCTTTGCCACTCTTCTATGCCGAATTGCCGCCTGTTGCGGACGCGGTCTTTCTTGCCGAACAAGCGCCTGGCCAAATTTATAGCTGGCTCCACAAACATCACTTCAAGCGAGCGGTGATTGTTTTCTGCAATAACTAACTTCCCCCGGGCTTGAGAACCCGTGCAGCCTCCGAAAGTGCCGCCTCGATGTCGGGGACGTGCATAAGCACACCCCAGATCAGTACGTGATCGAAAGAAGCATTAGAAAAAGGAAGGCTGGTGGCATCACCCCTCTCCAGTGATACTCGTCCCTCAAGGCCCGCTTTGGTGATGGTTCTGCGAGCTTCGCTCAGCGCAGTTGTTGAAAAATCGACTGCCGTAATACGAAGATCGCTCTTCGCTAGACGACTCGTATGGAAGCAATAACCACAACCAAGATCTAATAAATGCTTGTCTCGGGTATCTCCCAATTGCTCCACGATATTTTGGAAAGCCTCATCGTAAAATCTGTTCAGATCTTCGCTGAGATAATCTTGGAGCCACTGATCGTGAATATCCTCTTGCTCCAGACGGCGTTTGCTTTCGGTCGATTGTTTCATCGCCCCCTCATTTGATACGGTGCCAGCGGTGAGCCGCCAGGCCGCGTAACCGATGGGTGGCAGACATCTCGTCGATCATCAACGGGAAGGAGCCGCGCCGAAGTAGTTACTCTCGCGTGTGGACACTCAGCCGGCGCAGAAAGGCCTTTATCTCACGGCACCTTCAGGACGCAGGTATACTTTCTTAGTTCATCGAAGAAGGCATCGACCTCAGTGATGGCGTTCTGCAGGTAGTCGGGTGACAGATGTTCGTAGTTTCTCGCAGTGGTCCCAATCCTAGAATGACCCGCGAATATCTGTCGTTGCTCCGACGGAACACCGCGCTCGGCAAGCCACGTTAGTATCGTGTGGCGCAGGGTCTTGGGCGTCGCCCCCGACACTCCCGCTTCGGCGCACGCCGCGTTCCAGCACCTCTTAATGGATTTAGTCTCCCTTTCGAAGAACTCCGGCTGGATATCGCCCGCGACGGCTAGTGGGACTCGATACCTAATGAGTTTGCCCTCGATGCCCAGCACCCACGGCCGCACGGACTTCGCCATAGGGACGATCACGCGGCGCTTGCGCACATGAATTCGACCTGGTCCGCTGGGGTCGATGAGATTACGTTCTAGGTCAATGTTGGTGTGATCAAGCTCAAGGACGGCCTGAGGTCGTCCGGCGGTGCCGAGCATTATCACGATAAAGCGGATCAGATGCTCACGGTCCTGCCGCCCCGCGCAGACACCCATGATCGCGGCGATTTCCTTCGGCGAAAGAACGCGATCCCGGGGTGAGGCTCGGGTGTGTGCGGGGACATCTGCTACGAAGGGCGGGGCTTTGGCGATGCGCTGGCACTTCCACGCCCAGGTTAAGGCGCCGCGCAGCGCCGCCAAGTCCCGGCTCACAGTGTGGCCGCTCGCTCCAGATGCAAACCGCCACTCGCGAAAGCGTGCCTGAAGCTCAGGTGTCAGATCTCGGATCTTGACCTTGCTACCGAGCCGGCCCGCCAAGCGCTCATCGGCAAAAAACTTGCGAAGATGATCGGCCGAGTAGTGATATCGCTCAGGCGCAGCCAAGAGCGACACATGATATTTCAGCCACTCCGATATGAGCTCCTCCACGCCGACCGCTTGAATGTTGTTGTCAGTGGCACGGTTGAACTGGAGCTCGTCAGAGAATAGCAGAAGAACCTCGTCGGGCTCTAAAGTGACCGAAAGTCCGGAGCGTGCGGCGACGCGAAGTTTGTCCAGGAGCTCGCAGAAGGGATCGATACCGCGCACCGTCAGAAGCAACGGCCTTGCCGATCGCGCCTGTGACGCACTGGCGTCGATCTTCGTGCCTCAAACGCCTGGCTGCCGCAGCAGCTAGCCTCCCTTCCGTTTCGAGTTGGCGGCGCCTTTTGTCGCAAAGTCCGCGAGGCCGCGCTGGATGAGGTATCTGAGGGCGTCGGTCCGCGTAACTTCGAGCAAGGGCGTTTGGTCCTGAAGATCCGCGGCACACTCGTCGACCGCGTCCAGGATGTGCCGCGGGAGGCGAAGCGACACTGCCTGCATGGTCTGATCTTTACGAGGACGTACCACATTGACTCCCGTTATTGTATACGATAAATGACATCGTCTGCAACAGCTACGATAACGCCTCGTAAGCGACAAAACTGTCAGAGACCGATTATCGCATGCTTAGCCCGTGTGAAGCCACGTGGAAGATGACGGTGTCGAAGCGCGACCTGATCGACGCCGTCGGTACGGCGCTCCGGCGCTCGACCCTCAGGAGAAATGGGAGGCAGGCTGAACGGGAGATCGTCTTCGCCGCGTGGGCCGGCGGATTGTCCGTGCGGTCCAGCAACGCGGCGATGGACATTGCCGCGACGGGCACTTGGAGATCGCCAATTGCAACGAGCGGTGCGGCAGTTCGCCGGCTCGCACCCGCCCTCCAGGGCGTCGAGGTCACCCTCAGCTATTGCGAAGGGCAGCTCGCGTTCAACACGACGCGACTGAGTGCCCGCGAACTCTAGCGTGACGGATCGTCCCTTGCCGGATGACCGTCCGTTGCCGGATCATCGTCCTCGGCCCAACCTTCGGCCCAATCTTCGTCCGTCGGCCGGTCGATCGACTCGTCAAACGTGCGCCTTAGCCGCGGAGGCAGTTTATTATTCCATTTCTGGATTACCTTGAGCTGCCGCCGGCGCAGCTGCCGACGCATCTCCGGTGACGCATACCAAAGGCTCTTCGGATCCTCAAAGCGCGCGATATGCGCGTCTAGAAGACGGACAAGCTCGTCCATTGCAGCTTTCTGTTCTTTGGTCGTCGGACCAACGATCTGAACATCCCCCGAGACGGGATCGATCAGGATATCGTCGGGGTGCGGCAATGGCACAGGCAAGCCCTGACGGATCAGTCGTTCATACTCGAATTCCCACTTGTCCTTGTACGCTAAAGCCGCTTCCATCAACCCTCGCTTCTCATCAGCCTCTTTCTTCTGCGCGGCGGTAACGACCTGCTGGGTCAGCTTGACGTAGAATTTGTCTCCTTTCAGTGCGCCGTCCACGATCAGACGCGCCAAGGTTTCCTGAACGGTGAGGTACATAAGGGTGTCACCCTCTCCCACAGCAACTAATCGCCTGCTTTCGGCAAGAATCTCTTCTTCGAAACTTCGCAGCACAGTGGTCTTGTGATTGATTGATCCACGCGGACGCCCTCGCGGATTGCCGGACTCCCCCTTTTTGAACTGGTGCTGCTTTGGCGGCTTGCAGTAGCCGACCTTCGGAAGCTCCTCGTTCGTATCCGCAGGCTCTGGAGGAGGCGCCGGCTCTTGCTCCGAACGAGGCAGGCCGTCGGTCACCGCTTGCTCAAGTTTTGGAAAATCGGACATATCCCTCGGACTTACGATCTAGACGGTGGCCCGAGGCTGATTGGCCGAGTCACGATTCAACATTTTTCGAGGGGTGGCACAAGCGGAACTTTCCAGCTGAGTTGTTGCCGCAGGCACAGCGTAGCGAGGGAATCCTTGAGTTCGCTCCGTGCCAATGTTTCGGGCTGTTCGAGATCCCGGCTTTCCCTGTTATGACGCTTGCGACCGGTACGCCGCCAAACGCCAAAATGGGGGCTCCTGCGCCAGTAAGCGGGTGAAGACTCCCAGCGACCCGGGCGCAGCAAATTCCCTGTAAATGATCAGCGAACTGGGAATTTGTTCCGGCGGATGTGGGGGAAACCGCGCGATTGCGCGTTGGAAATGGCCCGGCTAAGGAGCCGCTTCGCCGGTGCGGGGCTGTAGCTCAGATGGGAGAGCGCTGCAATCGCACTGCAGAGGTCAGGGGTTCGATTCCCCTCAGCTCCACCAGCCCGGCGCGCAGATTGTCCGGGGGACAATCGAGCATCGGGCTCGGCGCAGGCAGTCTGCGGGACTGCCTGTCACGGCACTCGGCTTTGCTAGCTTTCGCCTTGTCGTATCGACCCCTTTCAGGGGCGGTGCACAGGAACGGCCATTGGCGCTGTTCGTTTTGCAAACAGTACCGCCGACCCCCTTCCCGGCGGCCTGTAAGCATGGAGGACTGGCATGGCCTACGACCGTTATGATCCCCGCAACGAACGTTCCCGATGGCGCGACGATGATCGCGGTGAGCGCAATTGGCGCAGCGATCGCGAACGCAGCGATTCCGGCCGCGAGGAACGCGGCTTTTTCGAGCGCGCCGGCGATGAGATCGCCTCGTGGTTCGGCGATGACGATTCCGGCGGCCGCCGCCAGCATCGCGATGAGCGTCCGCGCGGCCGGTTCATCGGGCGCGACGACGATCATCGCAGCCGCTCGTCCTGGAGCGACAACAATTGGGACCGCGGCAATTCGGATCGTGACGACCGCAGCGAGATGCCCAGTGGCTGGGGGTCGCGCGGACGCGAAAGCAGCCGCGACTCCGCTCCGCGCAGCCGTCAGGACTATCGCCCGATCACCGGCGATTACGGGCGTTCGGAGCAATATTTCGCGGCCGGCGGAATGTCTCGCGGCGGGCAGGATCGCTGGGCAGCCAGGACCGCTCGCCCAGCCGCGGCGACTTCGATCCCCATTATGCAAGCTGGCGCGACCGCCACGTCAGCGAACTCGACCGCGACTATGAGGATTATCGCCGCGAGAACCAAAAGAGGTTCGAGGACGAGTTCACCGGCTGGCGCCAGCAGCGCCAGGCAAAGCGCGGCCTGCTGAGCCAGATCCGCGAGCATATGGAAGTGCTTGGCAACGACAATGACCATGTCGGCACCGTCGACCGCGTCGCAGGTGACCGGATCATCCTCACCAAGTCCGACCCCGAAAGCGGCGGCACGCATCATTCTCTGATGTGCACGGACGTTGAATCGATCGACGGTGACAAGGTGATGCTCGGCTGCTCGGCCGAAGATGCCAAGAAGCGCTGGCGCGACGAAAACCGCGACCGTGCATTGTTCGAACGTGAGGACCAGGGCGAAGCCGGTCCCCACATGCTCGACCGGAGTTTCGAGGGCACTTACCGCTAAGCTGCTCTTGAACCCCTAGCTCCCGACCAGCGGGAGCAACCCAGGCCCGGCTGCGTCGTCCCCTTCGCAGCCGGGCCTTTCTTGTGCGGGGAGGCGCGCCTATGCGGCGTGGAAAGGAGACGAGCATGGCCCGCGCCTGGCATCTGATGAACCGCCCCCAGGGCGTTCCGATCGACACCGACTTTGCGCTGAAGGACATCGCTCTCCCCGATCTCGCCGACGGCATGGTGCGCGTTCGCAATCAATGGCTTTCCGTCGACCCGTACATGCGCAGCCGAATGAACGACGTGAAAAGCTACGTTCCCAGCTTCCAGCTTGGCGAGCCGATGACCGGCGGCGCGATCGGCGAAGTGGTCGAGAGCCGTGACCCGACGCTTCGGGCCGGCGACACCGTGCTGCACATGGCCGGATGGCGCGATGAAGTGGTCGAGCCCGCCGCCAATTTCCACAAGCTGCCCGACATTCCAGGGATCGCGCCGCAAACCTTCCTCGGAAACCTCGGCCTGACTGGCGGGACGGCCTATTTCGGCTTGCTCGACGTGGCCGCGGCGAACGCGGGCGATATCGTGTTCGTGTCAGCTGCCGCGGGTGCGGTCGGATCGGCAGTCGTGCAAATCGCCAAGGCCAAGGACATGACCGTAATCGGCTCGGCCGGGGGCGGCGCAAAATGCGACTTCGTCCGTTCGCTCGGCGCGGATGAAGTGATCGACTACAAGGCGGGCCCGGTCGTGAAGTCCTTGATGGCTGCGGCGCCCAAGGGAATCGACGTCTATTTCGACAATGTCGGCGGCGACCATCTCGACGCCGCGCTAGCCACTGCCCGGCAGAACGCGCGCTTCGCCATCTGCGGCATGATCGAGGGCTATAACAGCAGCGAGCCGATCAGGCTTCGCTACATCATGCGGGTGATCGCCGCGCGCATCCGCCTGCAGGGCTTCATCTACACCGATTACATGGGACGGCTGGGCGAATTCTATGCCGACATGGGCGCGATGATCGCGCGCGGACAAGTGACTGGGCGGGAGACGATCGTCGACGGACTCGAAGCGATGCCCGAGGCGTTTCGTGGGCTGTTCAGCGGCGCGAACACCGGAAAAATGTTGGTCCGCCTGTAGCCGCCGAGCGCAGCGACGCAGGTGCGAAGCTCCGCCGGAGCAGCGCGGAGAGACGGCGAAGGCCGGCCAGCGGGTCGCGTGAGCGAAGCCGACTAAGGTCACGGATTTCCTCCGTGACGGCCCGGTCGAACCGAAAAACCCCTTCACCGCCTTCGAGATTCCCCTCCCCAGCAGCTGCTGGGAAGGAAAATCTAGCGTGCGAAATTACACTGCGCGGGGTCGCCGCTTTGCAGGCCACGCTGGAGCGCCGCCATCCGTTGCGCCGAGGTGCCGTGGGTGAAGCTTTCCGGGACGACGGTGCCCTGCGTTTGCTTTTGCAGCGTGTCGTCGCCGATGGCTTCGGCCGCGCGCAAAGCCTCTTCGGCATCGCCAGGCTCGACGATCGGGCCTTGTGCATCGCGCGCCCGGGCCATCCAGATGCCCGCGTAGCAATCGGCCTGAAGCTCGACGCCGACTTGGATGGCATTGCCGTCGGTCTTGCTGGCGCGGGCCTGCGCGCTTTGCGCCCGGTCGAGCGTTCCTTCGAGGTTTTGGATGTGGTGACCGACCTCATGGGCGATGACATAGGCCATGGCTGCGTCGCCCGACGCACCGAACCGGCTGGTCAATTCACTGAAGAAGGTCGGGTCGATGTAGATGCTGCGGTCGCCGGGGCAGTAAAACGGCCCCATCGCCGCCTGCCCGAAACCGCAGCCGGTCTGCGTTCCGCGGGTGTAGGCGACCATCCGCGTCGGCACATATTGCTGGCCGTTGCGCTGATAGATTTCGCCCCAAGTCTCCTCGGTCGACCCGAGAACCCGCGTCAGGAAGTCGCGCATGTTGGCGTCGAGCCGCGATTGGCCACTGGGCGCCCTGGTCGTGGTGCCGCCCGGAATGATGCTTCCGCCGCCACCCAATTGGGTAAGCGCGCAATAGCCGAGCAGCAGGATAAGGACGCCGACGATGCCGAACCGGCTCATAACCATCGGCAACAAGCACCCCAAGAGATTGCCGCCGCCGCCGAGGCCCATGCCGCCGCCGCTACTGCCTGTGCGGTCCTCGAAATTGCCGCTTGGTCCCTCGCCGCCTAGCCGCATGCACCTATCTCCCGTTTCAGGAGCGTAATGCTCGAAGCGAACCACGGTTGCAAAGCTTTGCCCTCACCGCGAAGAAGCGCGCATGATTCTTCAAGACAAGGTTGCTCTCGTCACCGGCTCCACGTCCGGCATCGGTCTTGCCATCGCGCGCGCACTCGCGGCTGAAGGGGTCAAGGTGATGCTCAACGGCTTTGGCCCGACCGATGACATCCGCAGCATCTGCGAGGAACTCGGCGCGGTGCACGACGGCGCCGACCTGTCCGACGCAAGCGCGATCGCGTCGATGATGCAGCGCTGCCAGGCGGAACTCGGCGCACCCGACATCCTCGTCAACAATGCCGGCATCCAGCATGTCTCGCCCGTCGAAAGCTTCCCGACCGACAAGTGGGACGCCGTGATCGCGATCAATCTGACGGCGGTATTCCATACCACGCGGCTCGCGCTGCCCGCGATGAAGGCGCAAGGCTGGGGCCGCATCGTCAACACCGCGTCCGCGCACAGCCTGGTCGCTTCCCCCAACAAGTCGGCCTATGTCGCGGCCAAGCATGGCGTTGCCGGCTTCACTAAAACCGTCGCGCTGGAGGCTGCCCGCGACGGGGTGACCGTCAACTGCATTTCGCCCGGCTACGTCTGGACGTCGCTGGTCGAAAACCAGATCCCCGACACGATGAAGGCGCGCGGCCTGACCCGCGAGCAGGTGATGAACGACGTGCTGCTCGCCGCCCAGCCGACCAAGCGCTTCGTCACGCCCGAAGAGGTTGCCGCGCTCGCCGTCTTCCTGTGCCGCGACGACGCGGGGTCGATCACCGGCGCCAACCTGTCGATGGACGGCGGCTGGACGGCGGCCTAGGCTGCAGCGCATGCGCTGGAAGTTCGCACTCGCCTTCGCTTCGCTCGCAGCATCCGGCTGCGCATCGATGCAGCCGCCACCGGCCACGGCGGCGCCGCCGCGCACCAACTGGCGGGTCATCGCCACGGACGACGATCGGGCGCGGCTGCGCGACTGGCGAGCGACTTTCATCGCCGCGCTGGACGCAGCGCGCCGCGCCGGCCATGAGGCGGAGATACGGCGTGAAGGCGCGCTCCTTCAGCCTGACGCCGCCCTACCCGGCGCCATTCCCAACGGCGTTTATCGCTGCCGCGTGATCAAGATCGGCGCCAAGCAGCCCGGGTTGCTCGACTATATCTCCTACCCGGCATTCCGCTGCCGCATCTCGCCTTCGGGCATGGCGCAGAGCTTTATCAAGGAAACCGGATCGCAGCGGCAGGTTGGGCTGATCTATCCGGTCGACCAGGTTCGCCAGGTTTTCCTGGGTACGCTCGTGCTGGGCGATGAGCGCGGCGCGCTCCGTTACGGACAGGATCGGACGCGCGATGTCGCGGGCTTTATCGAACGGATCGGGCCGAACCGCTGGCGCATGATCATGCCGCGGCCGCACTTTGAATCCCAACTCGACGTGCTTGAGCTGGTCCCCGCGTCCTAAGGAGTTCGTTGATGGTAAAGCGTTTCGTGCTGCTTGCGACCGCAGCCGCGGCGACCCCGGCAAGCCTTCCCGCCGCGACCCTGGCGCAATCGATCCAGGGCGACATGCCGCAGCTGATGGCGCTGTACCGCGACTTGCACGCCAACCCCGAACTGTCGATGCAGGAGGTGCGCACGCCGGCCAAGCTGGCGCCCGAAATGCGCAAGCTCGGCTTCACGGTGACCGAGAAGGTCGGCAAGACCGGCGTCGTCGCCATGCTGCGCAACGGCCCCGGCCCGGTGCTGATGCTGCGCGCAGACATGGACGCCTTGCCCGTTGTCGAGCAGACCGGGCTGCCCTTCGCGTCCAAGGTGCGCGTGACCACGGCGCAGGGCGTGGAGACCGGGGTGATGCATGCCTGCGGGCACGATACCCACGTCACCGCCTGGCTCGGCACTGCGCGCCGAATGGCGGCGATGAAGGATCAGTGGTCCGGCACCTTGATGATGATCCTTCAGCCGGGCGAGGAGACCAGCGAAGGCGCCAAGGCGATGCTTCAGGACGGGCTATTCACGCGCTTCGCCAAGCCAAGCACTGTCCTCGGTTTCCACGATGCCGCCATCCTCCCGGCGGGGCAGATCGGAATCACGCCGGGCTATGCCCTCGCCAATGTCGATAGTGTCGACATCACCGTCCGCGGTGTCGGCGGCCACGGCGCGCTGCCGGCCACGACCAAGGACCCGATTGTGCTCGCGTCGCGCATCGTCACCACGCTGCAGACCCTGGTCAGCCGCGAGAACGACCCGCTCAATCCGGCGGTGGTGACGGTGGGCAGCTTCCACGCCGGGGCGAAGCACAACATCATTTCGGACGAAGCCAAGCTCCAGCTCACCGTGCGCAGCTACAAACCCGAAGTGCGCAAGGCCTTGCTCGACGGCATCGCGCGCATCGCGCGGGGTGAAGCCATTGCCGCGGGGATGCCCGACGACCGCATGCCGGTCGTCACCGTTCGCGAGGAGCTGTCCACCCCTGCGACCTTCAACACCGACCGCCTGTCGCAACATGTACGGCGCTTGTTCACCGCGCATTTCGGCGCCGATCGCGTGGCCAGCCCGCCGCCCGCGATGGTCGGCGAGGATTTCAGCCGCTTCTACCTGACCGACCGGTCGATCGAGAGCCTGTTGTTCTGGGTTGGTGGCACGCCCAAGGCCAAGTGGGACGCGGCCGCGGGCGATCCGCAGAAACTGCCGTCGCTCCACTCGCCATTCTGGGCGCCCGACGCCGAATCGGTCATCGCCACTGCGACCGAGGCGATGACGATTGCCGCGCTGGACGTGCTGAAGGCGAACTAAGCGCTTGCCTCGCTGAGCCGATCCATCTGGTCGGGAGTGAGGGTCAGTGCCATCGCGCCCGTCAACTCCTCGAGCTGTTCGGTGCTGGTGGCGCTGGCCAGCACGCCAGCGATCCCGGGTTGCGCCATCGTCCACGCGAGCGCGACGGTGGCAAGCGGCGCGCCCGTTTCCCTCGCCACCGCATCGAGCGCATCGAGGACGGCCATACCGCGCCCCTCGAGGTAGGCAATGTTGCGCAGGCCCCGCGGGCTTTTGTCGAGATCATCCTTGCTTCGATACTTGCCGCTAAGGAAGCCATTGGCGAGCCCGTAGAAGGGAAGGATAGCGAGGCCGTGCGCGGTTGCGACGTCGTGCAATTCACCCTCCAGCTTCTCGCGTTCGACCAAGTTGTACCAGGTCTGCAGTGCACTGGGTCTGGTCAGCCCCTGCTTGTCCGCGGTGCGCAGGGCTTCGTCGAGCCGTGCGGGGGTGAACTGCGATAGCCCGATGCTGCGGACCTTGCCGGCCTTCACTAGCGCATCCATCGCGCCGAGGCTGTCGGCCAGCGGCACCTTTTCATCATCCTTGTGCTGGTAATAGAGATCGATCGTCTCGACCCCAAGGCGCAGCAGCGACGCATCGCATGCGCGCGCAATGACCTCAGGCGCCAGGCCTTCGAAGAAGCCGACCTTGGTCGCAATCTGGACGCGGTCGCGCTTTGACGGATCGCGCTTCAGCCAGCGGCCGATGACTCCTTCGCTTTCCCCGCCCTGATGGCCCGGGACCCAGGCCGAATACACGTCGGCGGTGTCGATCATCGTGCCGCCCGCAGCGACGAAGGCGTCGAGGATGGCGAAGCTCGCCGCCTCGTCAGCAGTCCAGCCGAACACATTCCCGCCCAGCACGAGGGGCGCGATTTCAATGCCGCTGCTTCCCAATGGGCGATGTTGCATAACCTGACTCCTGACCACCACTGGTTGCCGTCATTGCGAGGAGCGCAGCAACGGCGCAATCCAACATCGACGCGGCACGGCTTCACGTGGCTCGCAACGACCGCCTCACTTCGTTCACCACTTATTTGTAAAATTTAGCGACACCTATCGCCATGTCGGCGGAATTGACACTTATCGCACCCGGAGCGTGCCGGTGAACGGCCTCGTCGCGTTCTGGAGCTACGCACTGGCCGCATGCCTGTTCGTGTCGATCCTGCTGTGGCAGCTGCGCGCGCACGCGGCCGGGCCATCGCGGCTGTTGCTCGGGGCTTATTTCGCGACGGCGGTATGGGCTTCGGTCAGCGCCATTCGCGGACCCGTCGACATCCTGAGCGTTGTTTCCGAGACGATCCGCAATCTTGCCTGGATTGTCTTGCTCCACTCCATTTCCGGCGAATTGAAAAGCGATCCGCGGCGCGCCATCCGCTTGGTCTTTGGCGCGGTTGCGCTTGCTCTGGGCATCCAACTGGTACTCGACCTTCTACTTCTCGCGGTCCCAATGCCGCCGGACCTGTCGCGCGATGTCCTGTCGACCGCCTGGCTGCTACGGATCAGCCTCGCCGCGGGCGCGCTTGTCCTTCTGCACAACGTCTATGGGCAGGCGGCGCCGGAAAGCCGGGTGAACATCCGCTCGGCAATGCTCGGCCTCGCGCTCATCTGGGGCTACGACCTCAACCTTTATACCCTAGCTTATCTCGATGCGCAGGGCCTGCCCGCCTTGTTCAATTATCGCGGGCTATTCGTCGCGCTGATCGCGCCGTTGTTCGTGGCGGGACCTGCGCCGACAGGCATCCTGCGCATTCGCCTGTCGCGCGCAGCGACCTTCCAGTCGATCTCGCTGCTAACGATCTGCGTTTATTTCGCCGTCATGGCCGTGCTTGCCACGGCGCTTCGCCGCAGTGCCTGGGACTGGGGCAGCGCACTGACCGCCATCCTCCTCGCGACCATGATGATCGTGACGGCGGTCGTGGTGCTGTCGCAATGGGCGCGCGGCTGGGTCAAGGTGAAGCTGTCCAAGCATCTGTTCGAGCATCGCTACGACTATCGCAGCGAATGGCTTCGTTTCACCGAAACGCTTGGTCGCGCTGGCCCGGACGCCGCACCGCTCGGCGAGCGGATCGTGCAGGCTTTCGCCGAGATCGCCGATTCCCCCGGCGGCCTGCTCTTGGCGGGTGAGCCCGGCGGGTCGATCGAGGTCGGCGCTGAGTGGAACTGGCGCGGCGCTAATCCTTCGCCGCAACAGCTGCACGATTCCGGCGACTTCTGGAGCGATGTCGAGGCCCGCGGCCGAATCCTCGAGTTCGAAGGTATCCGGCACGGCTGGGCGAACGGCGGCGCGCCGTCGGAGCGCATGCCGCACTGGTTGATCGACGAGCCGAGCGCCTGGGCCGGCATTCCGCTGGTCCATCAGCAGCGGCTGGTCGGTGTCGTCATCCTTGCAGCGCCCGAATATCGTCGCGCGCTCGATTGGGAGGATTTCGATCTCCTGCGCACGGCGGGCGCGCAGGCGGCAAGTTCACTCGCCGAAGCGCAAGGCCAGGATGCGCTGGTGAAGGCCCAAAGGTTCGAGGAATTCAACCGGCGCTTCGCCTTCATCCTTCACGATGTGAAGAATCTGGTGAGCCAGCTGTCGCTTCTGTCCCGCAATGCGAAGCGGCACGCCGACAATCCCGATTTCCATGCCGATATGGTCGCGACGCTCCGAAGCTCGGTCGCCAAGATGAACGACCTCCTTGCGCGCCTGTCGCCGCACGCACCCGCGCGCGTGCAGAGCCTGGAGCCGCAGCCTTTGCGCCCGATCCTGTCCGCCGCCATCGCCGCCAAGCGCCGCGACCATGACATCCGCTTGCTCGGCGATTCGAGCATGTGGGCGAACGTCGATGCGTCGGCGCTCGAGCAAGCGCTCGGCCACATCCTGCAGAATGCCGTCGATGCCAGCACGACCCCAGTCGTGATGCGCGTGACCGACGCCGATCCCTTCGTCACCATCGCGATCTCCGACAAGGGATGCGGGATGGACGGAGACTTCGTCCGCAACCGCCTGTTCCAGCCGTTCGTGTCAACCAAGTCGGGTGGATTTGGCATCGGGTCGTTCGAGGCGCGTTCGCTGATCGCCGCAATGGGCGGCCACATCAGCGTCGACAGCCGGCCCGGCCAAGGGACCACCTTCTCCATCTCCGTGCCCGCCGCCGAACCGGCGCGCGAACCCCAGCCCCACCGTCAACGGAAGCGCGCATGACCCAGAAAAGCGACCTCCCCGTGCTGCTCGTCGTCGAGGATGACGAAGGCCTGCAGCGCCAGCTGAAATGGGCCTACGAAGGCTATCAGGTGGTCTGCGCCGGCGACCGCCAAAGTGCGCTCGACGCGGTGCGCATGCATGAACCTGCGGTGGTCACGCTCGACCTCGGCCTGCCGCCCGATCCCGACGGCACCGACGAGGGTTTCGCGACGCTCGAGGAGATCCTGCGGCTCCAGCCTGGGACCAAGGTCATCGTCGCCACCGGTCATGGCGCGCGCGAAAGCGCACTCAAGGCGGTCGGCATGGGCGCCTATGATTTTTACCGCAAGCCGGTCGACATCGACGATCTCGGCCTCATCGTCGCGCGCGCCTTTCACCTGCACGAGATCGAGGCGGAGAATCGTCGCCTGGAGGGTGACAGCGCCAGCGGCGGCACGGTGCTCGGGTCGATCGTCACCGGCGCGCCTGAAATGGCCAAGGTCGCCAAGACCGTCGAGCGCGTCGCCAGTGCGGACGTCGCCGTCATGCTGCTCGGCGCCAGCGGCACCGGCAAGGAGCTGCTCGCCCGCGCGGTGCATGAGAAGAGCGGCCGCAAGGGCGCCTTCATCGCCATCAACTGCGCCGCGATCCCGGAGAACCTGCTCGAGGCAGAGCTGTTCGGATACGAGCGCGGCGCGTTCACCGGCGCCGTCAAATCCAACGTCGGCAAGATCGAGCTGGCGCAGGGCGGGACATTGTTTCTCGACGAGGTCGGCGACATTCCTCTGCCGCTTCAGGTCAAGTTGCTGCGCTTCCTGCAGGAACGCGTAATCGAGCGGATTGGCGGTCGCCAGCCGATTGCGGTCGATACGCGGATCGTCTGCGCCACCCACCAGGATCTCGACACGATGCAGGCCGAGGGCCGCTTCCGCGAGGATCTCTATTACCGGCTGGCCGAGATCGTGGTGAAGATCCCGTCGCTGGCCGAGCGCGCGGGCGACGCCGTCTTGCTCGCGCGCCACTTCGTCAATCGCTTCAGCCGCGAACTCAATCCCAGCGTGCAGTCGCTGTCCGCCGACGCTCTTGCGGCGATCGACGCCTATGCATGGCCGGGCAACGTGCGCGAGCTCGAAAACCGCGTGAAGCGAGCAGTAATCATGGCCGACGGCCGGAGCGTCCTGGCAAGCGACCTTGACCTTCCCGGCGGCGAGGCCGGCCCGGCGACCGCGATCAACCTGCGTGCCGCGCGCGAAGTCGCCGACCGCACCGCGATCCGCCAGGCGATGACCCGTAGCGACAACAATATTTCTGGCGCGGCCCGCCTGCTCGGGATCAGCCGCCCGACGCTATACGACCTGATCAAGCAGTATCGTCTGCAAGCGTAGCTGCGGGATCGACGAGCGGAATTGCCCCACCGCGTGGGGCCGCTACTGTTCCCCGCAACCTGCAGGGGACTCGCATCATGGACCGTCGCACCTTCCTTTCGACCACCGGCGCGGCCGCGCTTGCAGCGCCGTTCGCTTCGCTGCCGGACTTCGGCGCCGCCTTCGCCCAAGCCACCCCGGCGCGCGGCGACGCAGCGCTCAACCGATTGTTCGAAGCGATTTTCCAGGAACAGGTGCGCAATTCCCCCGAGTTCGCAACCTCGCTGGGTCTCGACAAGGGCGCGCTCGCACCGCTCCGCTCCAGGCTCGACACGCGCCCGGTTGCCCAGGCCCGACGTGAAGAGGCCGCGCGCACCGACAAGTTCATCGCGCAGCTGGAGGCCGTGCCGACGGCGGGCCTGTCGCAAGCCGCGGCGCTCAACCGCGAAGTCGTGCTGTGGGACATGATGACGAGCAATGCCGGGCCCAAGCGCTTCGACATCTCAAATCCGCAAAGCCCGTACGAAATCAGCCAGCAGGATGGCGCCTATTTCTCGGTGCCGGACTTCCTTCACAGCGCGCACACGATCGACACTGCGAGCGACGCCGAAGCCTATCTGTCGCGCCTCGAACAGTTCGCGACGGTGCTCGACAACGAGACCGTGGAGACGCGGCGACAGGCGGCGCGCGGCTATCTCGCGCCCGGCTGGGGAATCGACCTTGCGCTCAAGCAGATGCGCGAACTGCGTGCGCCGTCGCCGGAGCAAAGCACGATGGCTGATTCGGTCGCCAGCCGCGCCGCCGCCAAGAACATCCCCGGCGACTGGCGCGGACGCGCGGCCAAGATCGTCGCCGAAAAGGTCTATCCCGCGCTCGACCGCGAGATTGCGGGCGTCATCGCGCTTCGCCCGACGACTGCGCCGGGAGACGGCGTGTGGCGCGTCCCGCGCGGTGACGAGATCTACGCCGCCGCGCTCGCAGAGGCGACGACGACCACGTACAGCGCCGACGAAATCCACCAGATCGGGCTTCAGCAAGTGGCTGAGATCAGCGCGAACCTCGACAAGATCCTGCGCTCCGCCGGCCTGACCAACGGCACCGTCGGCGAGCGGCTGACCCAGCTCAACGCCCGCCCCGACCAGCTCTACCCCAGCACCGACGCCGGCCGAGCGCAGCTGATCGCCGACCTCAACGCAAGCGCGAAGGCGATGGAAGCGAGGCTGCCGCGGGCTTTCTCCACGCTGCCCAAGCAACCGCTCGAAATCCGCCGCGTGCCGGTTGAAATCCAGGACGGCGCGTCGAATGGCTATTACCGCCAGGCGACGCTCGATGGATCGCGTCCGGCGATCTACTTCATCAACCTCAAGTCGACCGGCGACTGGCCCAAATATTCGCTGCCCGCGCTGACCTATCACGAAGGCACGCCGGGCCATCACCTTCAGCTCAGCATTGCCCAACTGGCGGGCGATTTGCCCATGCTGCGCCGCATCGCTTTCTATTCGGCCTATGGTGAAGGCTGGGCGCTTTATGCCGAAGAGGTTGCCGACGAGCTTGGCGGCTATATCGGGATTGAACGTGCCGGCTATCTCCAGTCCTTCCTGTTCCGCGCCGAGCGGCTGGTCGTCGACACCGGCCTCAACCACAAGCGCTGGACGCGCGAACAGGCGATCGACCACATGGTTGCCGCGACCGGCTTCGCCCGGCCGCGCGTGCAGCGTGAGATCGAGCGCTACTGCGCCTCGCCGGGCCAGGCGTGCAGCTACAAGATCGGGCACCTCGCCTGGACTCGCGCGCGGGCCAAGGCGCAGCAAGCGCTGGGCGACCGGTTCGACATCCGCGACTTCCACGAGATTCTGCGCGAAGGCGCGATGCCGCTGACCATCCTCGAACGCCGCGTCGACGAGCGCATACAGGCGCGACTTGCCGGCAGCAGCAACGGCATGCCTTCACCGCGCCGCGGCGAACGCGGCTAAGCCTTTTTCATCATCGTTCTTCCGGGAGTTTCATCATGGACCGTCGCGCATTCCTGACCACCGGCGCCACCGTCGCTGCCTTGCCCCTGCTCGAAGCGCCGGCGTTCGCGCAGGCCGCAGGTAGCGGCGATGCGCGCCTCAATGCCTTGTTCGAAGAGCTGTTTCAGGAAGCGGTGCGAACGTCGCCCACGCTTGCAACCTCACTCGGCCTCGACAAAGGCCCGCTCGCGGCGCTCAAGTCCAAGCTCGATACCGATCCGGTCCCCGTCCAGCGGCGCGACGACCTGGCCCGCACGCGCCGCGCGATCAGCCGATTGCAGGCGATCCCGGCCTCAAGCCTGTCGGATTCGGCAAAGCTAAACCGCGAAGTCGTCCTTTACCAGCTTGAAACGTCGATCGCCGCGCCGTCGCGCTGGAACATCGACTCCGCGCAGCGCCCCTATCCGATCTTCCAGCAGGGCGGCGCCTATTTCTCGCTGCCTGACTTCCTCAACAGCGCGCACACGATCGAGAATGCGGCCGACGCCGAAGCCTATCTGTCGCGGCTCAGCCAGTTCGCCACCGTGCTCGACCATGAAACCGCCGAGCAGCGGATGCAGGCCGCGCGCGGCTTCCTTGCCCCCGCCTGGTCGATCGACCTGACGCTTGGCCAAATGCGCAAGCTGCGCGCGTCGGCGCCCGCGCAAAGCACGATGGTCGATTCGATCGTCCGCCGCACTGCGGCCAAGAACATCCCCGGCGACTGGGGCGGCCGCGCGGCGCAGATCGTCGGCAGCGCTGTCTATCCCGCGCTCGACCGCCAGATCGCGATGATGGAGCAACTGCGCCCGACCACGCGGCCGGGCGATGGCGCGTGGCGCCTGACCAACGGCGATGCGATCTATGCCGAGGCGCTGCGCCAGGCGACGACCACCAACTTCTCTCCCGACGAAGTGCACAATATCGGCCTGCAGCAGGTCGCCGACTTGAGCGCGCAGCTCGACACCATCCTGCGCGGCGCGGGCTACACCCAGGGCAGCGTCGGGCAGCGGCTTGCCCAGCTCAACGTCGAACCGTCTCAGCTCTACGCGAACACCGACGCCGGCCGCGCCGAGTTGCTCGCCGGCCTGAACGAGGATGTCGCGACGCTCCAGGCCAAGCTGCCCCAGGCGTTCGCGACGGTGCCGACCGCACCGCTCGAAATCCGCCGTGTGCCGCCGGAAATTCAGGACGGCGCATCCAACGGTTATTACCGCCGCGCCGCGCTCGATGGGTCGCGTCCGGCCATCTACTTCATCAACCTCAAGGACACCGGCGACTGGCCGAAATACTCACTGCCGGCGCTCAGCTATCACGAGGGCGTTCCGGGCCACCATCTGCAGATCAGCATTTCGCAGGAATCGAAGGACATCCCGACCCTGCGCAAGATCGGCGGCTTTTCGGCCTACAGCGAAGGCTGGGCGCTCTATTCGGAGGAAGTCGCGAATGAGCTCAACGGCTATGACGGCCTCGAGCGAGCCGGCTATCTCCAGTCCTTCCTGTTCCGTGCCGCGCGGCTGGTGATCGACACCGGGCTTCACGCCAAGCGTTGGACTCGCGAGCAGGCGACCGATTACATGGTCAACACCACCGGCTTCGCCCGCCCGCGCTCGCAGCGCGAGATCGAGCGCTACTGCACCCAGATGGGCCAGGCGTGCAGCTACAAGATCGGCCACATCGCCTGGACCCGCGCCCGCGCGGAAGCGCAACGCACGCTCGGCGACCGCTTCGACATCCGCCAGTTCCACGAAGTCCTGCGCGAAGGCGCGATGCCGCTGTCGATCCTTGAGCGGCGGATCAAGGAACGCACCGCGGCGCAAGCCGGCGGCATGCCCGGCGGCGCTCCGCGGCGGGGCGAGCGCGGCCGGTGATGAAGCCGATCCTCTTCGTCCTTGCCGGGATTGCGATCGCGACCGGCATACTGTGGATGGGCCAGGGGCTTGGCATCATCCAGTGGCCGCAGTCGAGCTTCATGCTCGACCAGCGACCGTGGGCGGTGCGCGGCGCCCTGCTCGTCTTCATCGGCGTCGTCCTGCTGCTGGTCGCCCGCCGCCGCTGAGCGGGCGCAGTCGGCGCGCTCCGCGCAGCGCAGGACATGACGCTCAACGCGCGCGATCGCGTTAAACTCAGGACGATGATCGGTGAGGTGAAGCGCAAGCTCGCCGCCCCCTAGGCGTTCAGCGCCTCGGCCATCGCGGCGACTTCGAGCCAGCGTTCCTCCGCTGCGTCCTTCTCGGCGCGGAGTTGCTCGATGCGCTTGGTGAGGTCCGCGAAGCGTCCTGGATCGCGCAAGTACAGATCGGGATCGGTCAAAAGCTGTTCGGCGACCGCAATGTCCTGCGCGATGCGCTCGATCTCGCCCGGCAGTCGGTCGAGGTCGCGCTGGTCCTTGTAGGTGAGCTTCTTGCGATCCTCCCCGGGACGCGAAGGTGGCAGCGCGGCAGGCGCTGACGGAGGAGCGGCGGAGCCTTGTGTCGGACCCCCTCCACCCCGCCGCTTCGCGACGCGGTCCCCCTCCCCGTGCCGGGGAGGATTGCGCCGCTTCTGCCAATCCTCATATCCGCCGGCGACGACATCGACTCGCCCCGATCCATCCAGGCCCAGCGTCACCGTCACCGTCCGATCGAGGAAATCGCGGTCGTGGCTGACGATCAGCACCGTCCCCTCATAGTCCGCAATTACTTCCTGCAGCAGGTCGAGCGTTTCGAGGTCGAGGTCGTTGGTCGGCTCGTCGAGCACCAGCAGGTTCGCTTCGCGCGCAAACTCACGCGCCAAAAGCAGCCGGGACCGCTCACCGCCCGACAACGATCCGATCGGTGCGTCGACCAGCCCCGGATCGAACAGGAACTCCTTCAAATAGCCCTTGATGTGCTTCTTGACGCCGCGAACCTCGATCCAGTCGCCGCCATGCGCGAGGACATCGCGGACGCGCTTGGCTGGGTCCATCAGCTTGCGCTGCTGGTCGATGACGATGCCGCTCAGCGTCTTGGCCAGCGTGACCTTGCCGCTATCGGGCGCCATTTCCCCTGTCAGCAACTTGAGCAACGTCGTCTTGCCAGCGCCATTGGGGCCGACGACGCCAATCCGGTCGCCGCGCTGCACGCGCAGGGTGAAGTCGCGGATGATCTGGCGATCGCCGTAGGCTTTGAATACGCGATCGGCGTCGATCACGACCTTTGACTTCGTATCGTCCTTGGCCAGCGCGATCTTGGCCGCGCCCTGCCCGCCGAGCATCGCCGCGCGTTGCGCGCGAAGTTCCCCCAACTTGGCGAGACGGCCCTGGTTACGGCGGCGTCGCGCGGTCACCCCGCGCTGAAGCCAGTGCAGTTCCAGCTTGAGCCTGGCGTCGAGCTTTTCGGCGGCGCGCGCTTCCTCCTCATAGACCCGCTCGGTCCAGGCTTCGAAACCGCCGAAGCCGATTTCGGCGCGGCGCAATTGCCCGCGGTCGAGCCACAGCACGCTACGCGTCAGCCGCGTCAGGAAGGTGCGGTCGTGGCTGATGACGATGAACGCGCCCTTGAACCGCTTGAGCCAATCCTCGAGCCATTCGATGGCCCCAAGGTCGAGATGGTTGGTGGGCTCGTCGAGCAAAAGCACGTCGGGCTCTTGCGCCAACGCGCGCGTGATCGCTGCGCGGCGCCGCTCCCCGCCGCTGGCGGTACCAACCTCGCGCGATAAGTCGATCCCGAGCTGGTGCGCGATCGCCTCTGCGTCGTGCGCTTGCGGGGCATCGCGGCCCGCCAGCACCCAATCGCGCAGCGTGGCATGGCCGGTCATGACCGGATCCTGCTCCAGCAGGACCACGCTCGTCCCGGGGACGATGGTGCGCTTGCCTTCGTCGGTCTCGATCATCCCCGCGAGGCATTTGAGCAGGGTCGTCTTGCCCGCGCCGTTGCGGCCGATCAGCGCCAGCCGGTCGCGCTCGCCCACGTAAAGGTCGATGCCGCGGAACAGCCAGCCTTCACCCTGGATCAAGCCGAGGCCTTCATAAGATAGAATGGGTGCCGCCATGCGAGCTCCCCTAGCGGATCGGCCGCGTAGGGACATGTGGATTTTAGGTCACGCCTGTGACCCTGAACGCGTCCGTGCAGCCGCATTCATAGCGCATTCAATGCCGTGTGTTAGAGATGCGCCCATCGAGAATCACCAGATGAACCTGTTGCGTATCTTCCTGGCGGCCGCGGCCGTCGCCGTTTCGGCCACCAGCGCGCCTGCGCTGGCCGATAAGCCGCGCGATGCGGACAAGGCGTTCGAGGCAACGCAGCAGGGCCGGTCCATGCCCTTGCCGCAGTTGGAGCGTCGCGTGATGCCCTTCATGGGCGGTGCCGACTATCTGGGCCCCGAAATGAACGGATCGACGACGCGCATGAAGTTCATGCGCAATGGTCGGGTGATCTGGGTCGATGTCGATGGCCAGGGCCGCATCGTCCGCCGTTCGCGCGACAAGTAATTCCGTCGCTTCACGCAAGTTCGTTGCGGATAAGCAACCGATTGCCGCACCACGGGTTGACGGCGCGAATATGAACGGCTCCAGGAACCCTTGATGCGTGTCTTGATCGTCGAAGACGAACCCAACCTCGGGCGCCAGCTGCGCTCCACCCTGGAAGGCGCCGGCTATGCCGTCGACCTCGCCACCGACGGTGAGGACGGCCATTATCTCGGCTCGACCGAAAATTACGATGCGGTGATCCTCGACCTTGGCCTGCCCGAAGTCGATGGCCTGACCGTGCTCGACCGCTGGCGCAAGGAAGCGCGCAAGATGCCCGTGCTCGTGCTGACCGCGCGCGACAGCTGGTCGGACAAGGTCGCGGGCCTCGATGCCGGTGCCGACGATTATCTTGCCAAGCCCTTCCAGACGGAAGAACTGATCGCGCGTCTGCGCGCTCTCATCCGCCGCTCGTCGGGCAATGCCTCGTCCGAACTGATCGCCGGCGACATCCGGCTAGACACAAGGTCGGGCAAGGTGACCAAGGCGGGCGAACCGGTGAAGCTGACCGCGCAGGAATATAAGCTCCTGTCTTACCTCATGCACCACAAGGGCAAGGTGGTCAGCCGGACCGAGTTGATCGAGCATATCTACGACCAGGATTTCGACCGGGATTCGAATACCATCGAAGTGTTCGTGACGCGCATCCGCAAGAAACTGGGCGCGGACGTCATCACCACGATCCGCGGCCTTGGCTACAGCCTGGAAGAGCCGGCCTAGTGAATGAGGCGGCCGCCCCGGTGACGGCGGCGGCTGAGGTTCAGCCGGCCGCGCCAGCGCGCCCGCCGCGCATCGGATCGCTCACCCGCCGCATGATCGGCATTGCGGCGCTGTGGATCGGCGCGCTGCTGCTGATCGGCGGGTTCGCACTCGACCGCCTGCTCAGCCAGTCGATCGTCGACAATTTCGACAATCGCGTGATCTTCGAACTCAATTCGATGATCGCAGCGTCGGAGATCGGTCCCGACGGTGAGGTGCGCTTCAACCGGCCGCCCGCCGACCAGCGCTTCATCGAACCTTATTCCGGGCTGTATTTCCAGATCAGCGGCGTAGGGGCGGATACGTTCGCATCGCGCTCGCTGTGGGACCGGCGGCTGCGGGTGACCGATTCCCATACGGACACGGAACCCCACCTCTATGACAGCAACGAATTTTCCTCCCCCGACCATATCGAGCCGCTGCGCATTGCCGAGCGCGACGCAATCCTTCCCGGTTCGGACGTTCGCTGGCGCTTCCAGGTGGCGCACTCACGCGAGACGATCGATGAACAAATCCAGCGCCTCCGCTCAACGCTGACGTGGAGCTTTAGCGCGCTCGGCGCCGGCCTTTTGATATTGGCCGCCCTCCAGACGGTGTACGGACTGTGGCCGTTGCGCCGGGTGCGACGTGAGGTCGCCATGATCCGATCGGGTGAGAAGATGCGGATCGGCCCGGATTTTCCGACCGAGATCCGCCCGCTGACCGAAGAGATCAACCAGCTGCTCGCGCATAGCGAATCCCAGGCGGAGGAAGCGCGGCGCCACGCGGGCAATCTCGCACATGCGTTGAAAACGCCCCTGACCGTCATCACCAACGCGGCGACGGCACGTTCGCCTGACCTGTCTGACACCGTCTGTCGTGAAGCGCTCGTGATGCGCCGGCAAGTCGATCACCATCTCGCTCGTGCCCGGGCGATTGGACGGCGCGCCACGACGCAGGCGCGGGCGCGGGTGTGGGACAGCCTGGAAGCCGTACAGCGCGCGGTCGACCGGCTTTACGAGAACGTCACCGTGGATATCGCCGGGGACCACGCGGCGCAGGTCCGCGTCGAACGACAGGACCTGGACGAAATGCTTGGCAATCTGGTCGAAAACGCCGCGAAATATGGCGGAGGGCGTGTCTTCGTGACGGTGGAACCCAAGGGCGGAACGGTCGATGTCCTGGTCGAGGACGATGGACCAGGCATCCCGGAAGCCGATCGCGGCTCGCTATTCTCACGCGGCGCGAGGCTCGACACGACGGGTAAGCCGGGCACCGGGCTGGGCTTGGCCATCGTCCGCGACGTTGCCGAAATCTACGGCGGCAGAGTCGCGCTTGAAGAGAGTGAGGACCTGGGCGGCCTTCTGGCACGGCTCACGCTTCCGGCCGGCTAGGAAAACTGCCGCTTGGCCGCTAGGGCTTCGCCCGTGTCGGCAACAGTTCACCCAATCACATCGCGCCGTGACGCATCGCTTGACCCTTTGATGGCGCTCGTCGCGCGCGACATGAACGGCGTCAATTCGGTCATCCTCGAACGGATGCAGAGCAAGGTGGCGTTGATTCCCGAGCTTGCCGGGCACCTCATCGCCGGTGGCGGCAAGCGCATGCGGCCGATGCTCACTTTGGCTTGCGCCAACCTGCTCGGTTACCCCGGCACGCGCCACCACAAGCTGGCCGCCGCGGTCGAGTTCATCCACACTGCAACGTTGCTCCACGATGATGTCGTCGACGGATCGGGCATGCGCCGGGGTAAGCGGACCGCCAATCTCATCTGGGGCAATCCGGCCAGCGTCCTTGTCGGCGACTTCCTGTTTTCCCGCGCCTTTGAACTGATGGTCGAGGACGGCAGTCTCAAGGTCCTGCGCATCCTCAGCCACGCTTCGGCGGTCATTGCCGAAGGCGAAGTCGAGCAGCTTACGGCGCAACGGCAAATCGGGACTGGTGAGGAGCAATATCTGGACATCATCGGTGCCAAGACGGCGGCCCTGTTCGCCGCCGCCTGCCGCGTAGCCCCGGTGGTTGCGGAGGCCAGCGAGGACATCGAGCTTGCGCTGGAATCCTACGGCAAGAACCTTGGCATCGCCTTCCAGCTGACCGACGACGTGATCGATTATGCATCGGATTCGGCGACCATGGGCAAGGGCGTCGGCGATGACTTCCGCGACGGCAAGATGACCCTTCCGGTGATCCTTGCTTATGCCCGCGGCACTGCGGCCGACCGTCGCTTCTGGGAGGAGGCGATCGGCGGGGACCGCATCTCGGACGATGACCTTGCCCGCGCCGTGTCGCTCGTCCGCTCAACCGGCGCGCTGGCCGATGCGATCGCTCACGCGCGCCAATATGGACGGCGGGCGATCGACGCGCTGGCTGCTTTCCCCGTCAGCAAGGCAAAATCCGCCCTCACTGAGGCGGTCGAGTTCGCGGTTTCGCGCGCTTATTGAGGCGGGCGCGAACCACGCGCGGTCCGCAGCAGGCCCAGTGCCACGATGATCAGCGCCGATGCGGCCGACATTCCAAGCAGGATGGGCCGCATGTCCCCCATAGGAAGCAAGAGCGCGAGCGTCGACACGCCCCACACCGCCGCCAAGCCCGGAAGGACCCAGCCATAATCGCGCACTCGAAACGGGTGCGCGACGTGAACCGGGGCGAAGGTCAGGACGATCAAGGCGGCGACCACCCCTGCGCTCACCAGCGGATCAAAGGTCGCCGCGAAGATATAGAGGACGACCACGTTCCACAGGGCCGGGAAGCCGTGGAAGTAGCCGTCATCGCTCTTCATGTCGCGCCGCGCGAAGACGTAAAGGGCTGAGACGAGAATGCCGGCGCACAGGGGCAATGCGAGCGGCGGCGGAAGGAAATTGCCGCGCCATAAGAATATCGCGGGGATGAAGACGTAGGTTAGATAATCGATCACCAGGTCGAGCGCGTCGCCGTCGATGCGCGGGAGCCGCTCTCGCACGCGGGCGGCACGCGCCAGCGACCCGTCGACACCATCGACCACCAGCGCCGCAAAAAGCCACAGCAGCGCCTCGGTCCATGCCTGCCGCTCGACGGCAAGCAGCGCGAGAAACGCGAGCACTGCACCGCTCGCCGTGAAGGCGTGCACCGCCCAAGCAAGCGCGGACCGGCCATTTGCTTTGTCGATCATCTCATCGTCGGCAACGACAGCGCCCGCGGGGCGTTCCTCTTGACCATTGCGTGTCCGAAACTGCTAGGCGGGTCTCGCGTTATGGTTAGCGCGCAAGTTGCGGCGGAGGGACGTTCGGATGCTCAGAGCTGGTCGCAACTGCTGGCGTATCGAGCGCGCTAACCGCGCCGCGGTGGTGATCGACGCCGAAGACTATTTTCGCTTGGCGCGGCAGGCGATGCTGCGCGCCAAGTCGCAGATCCTGCTGATTGGCTGGGATTTCGATACCCGCATTTGCCTCGACTATGACGCCGACGACGGTGCCCCCAACGAGCTCGGGAAGTTCCTGACTTGGCTCCCCAAGCAGCGGCCGGGCCTGCAGATCCACATCCTCAAATGGGACATTGGGGCGATCAAGCTCGCCGGGCGCGGCACCACCATCCTGCGCCTGTTGCGCTGGGCAGCGAGCGACCAAATCCATTTCAAGCTCGACGGTGCCCATGCGGTCGGGGCGAGCCACCATCACAAGATCGCGGTCATCGACGACGCCCTCGCCTTTTGCGGGGGGATCGACATGGCAGGCTCTCGCTGGGACACCCGCGAGCATCTTGATTGCGACGAGCATCGCCGCCGGCCGACGACGCGGCGGCGCTACCAGCCGTGGCACGACGCGACGATGGCGGTCGACGGGCCGGCCGCAGCGGGACTTGGCGAACTTGCCCGCAACCGCTGGAAGGCGGCCGGTGGAACCCCGATCAGCGCGCCCCGGGCAAGGAGCGACCCATGGCCGGAGGCGCTAGCACCGCAATTCGAGAACATCGATGTGGCCATCGCCCGGACGCGCGCCGCTTATGACGACGAGGATTGCATCCGGGAAATCGAGGCACTTTACATCGACATGGTCAGGCGCGCTCGGCGTTTCATCTACGCCGAGAATCAATATTTCGCGTCGCGCGCGATTGCTGAGGCGATTGAGAAGCGGCTGGGCGAGCCAGACGGGCCGGAGTTCGTCATCGTCAATCCAAAATCAGGCCAGGGATGGCTCGACGAAACGGCCATGAGCCCGGCGCGCGCCGAACTCTTCCGGAGGCTGCAGAAGGCCGACGTGCACGATCGCTTCCGCATCTTCACACCCGTGACGGCGCAGGGCGAAGACATTTACGTTCATTCCAAGATCACCATCGTCGACGACGAAATGCTCCGCGTCGGCTCGGCCAATCTGAATAACCGCTCGATGGGCCTCGACAGCGAATGCGACCTGATGCTCGATGCGACGCGCAAGCGGAATGCCGCGGCGGCGCCGGCGATTGCCGAGCTGCGCGCCGACTTGCTGGCCGAACATCTGGGCGTTTCAGTGGATCGCATTGAGGCGAAAATGGCCAAGACCGGATCGCTGGTGCGAACGATCGACTCCTTCGCTCGCGGAAAGGGCCGCTCGCTCATTCCGTTCGTTCCGGAGAAGCCGCTGGCGATCGAGCGCAATATTGCGCGCAACGAGGCGCTCGACCCGGAGAGTGCCGGCACCGATTTCGAACCGATGGCGCGTCCAGGACTGCTCGCCCGCCTGGGGCGCTAACCCGGCAACGCCCATGAAGCCGCTCAGCGAACGCCAGGCCAAGATCGCCAGGGCCTTGGCCGTCGATGGCCCTCTTCGCCTTTTTGCCAAGCCGCTCTTCCGGGCCGCTCTGGCGGGCCAGGTGCAGTGGTTTGCGGCGCGGATGGGCGCGCCCCGCACCCTTCCCGAGGGAAAAGTCACGGCGGTCATCAAGACCTTTGAGCGGCCGCGGCGCTGCAAAGCGCTCGTCGCGAGCATCCGCCGCGGCTGGCCCGACCTGCCGATCATCGTCGTCGATGATTCGCGCGCGCCTGGCGATTATCCGGGATGCCGGGTCATCAGGCTGCCGTTCAATGTCGGCCTGAGCGCGGGGCGCAACGCGGGCCTGGCGGCGGTCGAAACCGAATATGTCCTCAATCTCGACGACGATTTCCTCTTCGAGCGGGGGACTGCAGTCGACGGTGCGCTGGCCCTGCTTGAACAACACCCGCAGGTCGACCTTCTCGCGGGGCTAGTCATCGACCTGCCGCTGCTGATCCGGCACGACAGCAGCCATGCGCGGCTGTTCGGCGCCCCGCCTGCGCCGATCATCGCCGCCGGGACGATGGTCGGCCCGGTACGGGTGATGGACAAAGTCCCGAACTTCTTCCTCGCCCGAACAGCGGCGGTAAAGGCCATCGGCTGGGATCCGGAGCTCAAGCTTCTTGAACATGCCGACTTCTTTTCGCGGGCCCGGGGCAGGATCGTGTCCGCGCAGTGGGACGGCTGGCGAATCCTGCACCAGCGCGACCCGTTCGATCGTCACTATCGCATCTTTCGCGACAATGCGGCGGAATCGCTCGCCCACTTGAAGCGAAAATATGGCCTCGGCTCACCGCCATCTGCAGCTTGATTTGCGCTGCTGCTCTTGGCATCGCCCACCCATGCCCATCGCCCGCATTTCCGAGACTGAGCGCAAGACGACCCAATCGGGGAAGGCGAAAGCCGGGGCTTGGCTGCTCGAATTTGAGCGGGAGATGCCGTTGCGGCCCGACCCGCTCACCGGTTGGAACGGTTCAGGCGACACTCGCACGCAGGTCCGCCTGCGGTTCGAAACCCAGGACGCGGCCATTGCCTATTGTGACCGCCACGGCCTGGCCCACCATGTGGTCGATGCGCAACCGGTGAAGCTGCGCCTCCAAGCCTATGCAGACAATTTCCGCTGAGTAAGCGAGACGGCTTGCACTAAGACATTGCCGAAGGCAGATTGACCCCGCCGAGTAAGGGGGAAGGCTGCGTTTCTCAGATATCAGGCTAGTCGTCGGCACCAGGCCTGAAGCCATCAAATTGCTGCCTGTCGCGGACGCCCTCGCCGAGCGCGGGCTGCTGCCGACGCTCGTCCTCACCGGCCAGCATCATTTGGGCAAAGAGCTTGGGCTGGATCGCTATCCCACCCACGATCTCGGCTGCCTAGGATTGCCCAATCCGGATGACCATGTGCGCCTCGTCCGCAACGCCACGGCGCCGCTGTTGATCGGCGCGGACCTTGTCATCGTCCAGGGTGATACCTCCAGCGCGCTGGGCGGCGCCCTGGCGGCGCGCGACGCTTGCGTACCCGTCGCTCATGTCGAAGCTGGGCTTCGAACGCACGATCCACGCCAACCCTGGCCTGAGGAGCAGTATCGGGTCGCGATCGACGAATTCGCATCGCTGCTGTTTGCCCCGACCGCCGGAGCGATGGAGAACTTGCGGCAGGAAGGGACGACCGGATCGGCGATCCTGACGGGCAATACGGCCATCGACGCACTTGTCGAAGCCGAGCGCAACCTGCCGCCCGGTCGCCCGCAGAAAGGCAGGCGCCCGACAATCCTGGTGACTTGCCACCGCAGGGAAAGCTGGGGCGAAGGGTTGGAAAGCATCGCCGCCGCCGTCACTCGCCTTGCCGAGGATGGCGTGGCGCTCATCCGCTTCGTTCTCCACCCCAATCCGCGCGTCGCGCAAGCCATGCGGCGAGCGCTCCAGGCGCGCGCGAACGTGGAGCTTCTCGACCCGTGCCCGCATGGCGACCTCATTGCATTGCTGCGCGAATCCGACTTGGTCCTGAGCGATTCGGGCGGAATTCAGGAGGAAGCACCCGCGTTGGGAATTCCCCTGCTGGTCCTGCGTGAGAAGACCGAGCGGCCCGAGGCGATCGCATGCGGGAACGCGCGGCTCGTCGGCACGGATACCGCGCGGATCGTTGCCGATGCGCGCGCGATCCTGTCCGATCCGCTTGTGCACGCTGCGATGTCGCGCCGCGCCTTTCCATTCGGAGATGGCCGCGCTGCGCCGCGAATTGCCGATGCGATCATGGACTGGCCGGATCGCGCCCAGCCTGCCGCGGCGACCGGCTAGCCCTTTATTCCGCGGCCGCGATCAGGGGCGCGTCGGCATATAGCGGGGCAGCGGCGCGATGCTGCTCCGCCTGGAACCAGGCAACAGTCGCGTCCAGGCCGTGGTCGAGCGTAACTTGCGGGGTCCAGTCGAGAAACTCTTGCGCGCGCGAAATGTCGGGCCGGCGGCGCCGCGGATCGTCTTCGGGAAGGTCCTTGAACGTTATGCGCGACGTTGTTGAGGTCTTGTCGACAACCAGGTCTACCAACTGCCTGACGCTCAATTCGTTGGGATTGCCAAGGTTGACGGGCATTCCCGCCGCGCGGTCGCTCTCCATCAGACGTGTCAAACCTTCGATCAGATCGTCGACGAAGCAGAAGCTGCGCGTTTGCGACCCATCGCCGTAAATCGTGATGTCCTGACCCGAAAGGGCTTGGCACACGATGTTCGAGACGACGCGCCCATCGTCGCTTCGCATCTTGGGCCCATAGGTGTTGAAAATCCGCGCGACCCGCACATCTGCCCGGCGGGCGCGATAGAAATCGAAGGCCAGCGTCTCGGCGCTTCGCTTGCCTTCGTCATAACAGGCGCGGGGGCCGGTGCAGTTCACCGAGCCGCGATAATCTTCGTGCTGCGGATGCACTTCGGGATCGCCATAGACTTCGCTGGTTGAAGCCAGAAAGAAGCGAGCTCCGCTCTGTTCGCTCAGGCTCAGCATGTTTCGCGTCCCGAGGACCGCGGTGAGAAGTGTGTGCTCGGGATCCGCCTGATAGTGCGGGGGCGATGCGGCCCCGGCGAGATGATAAACGCGGCAGATTCGCGAACGCGCGGGAAGGCGCAGGCGCGGCAACGGGTCGATCACGTCATGCTGGATGAATTCGAACCGGTCATGATGTGCGAAATCCCGCAGATTCTCGAGGCGACCGGTCTGGAGATTGTCGATGCAGATCACTTGCGCACCGCCGTCCAGCAGCCTCGCGCACAGATTGGCGCCGATGAACCCCGCGCCACCGGTCACGACAACGGTCTGATCATTCCACTTCGTCACCAGGCGCTCCTAACGGGGAACAGCTTCGGCGCAAGTCTGCAGCCATATGCCGCCGCCTAAACCTCCGAATCCCGAAATCGATGCGAAGGCGTCATCCCCCGACGAATGACGCCCAGGGATCAGCCGCCCTTTGATCGCCCCAGGTCAAGGAGGACTCGGTCAATCCATTGCAGGCGCGATCGGAGGGCGCTGACGGCATTATCGTGGACCCATTCCTGAAACGGCACCTCGACTTCTTCCCCATAAGCCTCGAGGTCATCCAGCTTCTTCGACAGTTGCGCCTTTGCCTCCAAAAGCCATTCTATCTGCTCGATCCGCGACAGCAGCTCGAACGATTGAATTTTGGTCCGAAGGGGATCCTCCAGGAGCAAATGCTCGGGGCGGAACTCCTGCAGCCACACCTTGAGTGCGCTTTCCCCCTCGCGGGTGCAGGTCAGGAATTCGACGTGCCTCGACCCGCGCGGCACACGTTTGCTGGTCAGCAAACCGCCGTCCCGAAGGCGGGAGATCATCGGATAGATCTTCCCCTTGCTCGTCCCGAAATTGCTGACCGGCGAGGCTTCGTAAATCTTCGATAATTGGTACGCGCTGGCCGGCTGAACCCTCAGAAGGAGGGCGAGGAAAGTGCCCTCGTCGTCTGTCAGCCCTCGCGCAGCGCCAGCCAATTGTGCCCCTCGCTTCCAACCGTCGGTTGTGCCCCTTTAGCATCACCTCGCCAGATGAGAAGTGGAACCGCGCAATCGGCGCTCAACCAGGCGTGACTGCGGTGGCGCCGCCAAAAGGAAAGGGCGAGTCGCAAGACCCGCCCTTCCCCTTTTAACCAATTTCCGTTCGGCGTTCTAAAACTTGATCCGGGCCGCAGCACCGAAGCGACGTCCGAGGGAGTCGTAGGTTGCCGGGTAGGTGTTGCCCGAGTTGAACGCCGTGGTGCCGACCGAGTTACCGACGTCCGGCGGATCCTTGTCGAACAGGTTCTGGATGCTGAACGTGAAGTCAAAATTCTCGCTCACATTATACCGGGTCGACAGGTCGAAGTAGTGGTAGGTGGGGATCCGCGTATATTGTGCGTCGGTCACGCAGGCAGCCGCGTCGAAGCCGTCGAAGTCGGGACAACCCTGCTGCGCCACCGGCAAGGGATTGCCCGCTGCGTCGGTATTGGCCGCGATGGCGTCAGCGATCTCGGTCTCCAACTGGAGCGGCTCGTACTGCAGCTTGTGGATGTAACGCCACAGTAGCGAGATATCGACCTTGCCGAGCGACAGCGTGCTGCGCTGGCTGAAGGTGAATTCCGGGTTCGGAGAACCGCCACCAAAGCCGCAGTTCGCGCTGTAATAGCCAACGCACTCGCGATTGATCGAGGTCGGCGTTGCCTGGAACTTGCTGCTGCGCGTCCAGTTGCCAGCGAAGCTGAGGTTGATGCGCGCGGGCGAACCGATCAGCGTGCCGAGGCTGCGCCGATAGTTGGCCACAAGATCGACACCGTCGGTCTCGATCTTGCCGAGGTTCGACAACACACCGAACAGGCCCGGGGTGGTCGTCGGATCACCCGACAGCGAGCCCGTCGCCGGGTTGCGCTGAATGACCGTACACGCCGGGCTGGACGGATCCAGCGTGTCGAAGCACGCATCGAGCAGGTCGCCCGTGGTCGGCGTCGTAACCGCCTCGTTCACCCGAATGTTGTAATAGTCGATGGTCGCATCGAAGCCCGGCAGGAAGCTGGGGCGAACGACCGCGCCCAACGTCCAGGTCTTGGCGGTCTCCGGACGGAGGAACGGATTGCCGCCGCCGGTGATGTTGACCTGGCCAGCCGCTGGCGGCGGGATCGACCCGATGAACGACGGATCGGCGCCCTGCGCAATACAGACCGCGGCAAGTGCCGGGTTGGTCAGAGGCGCCGCACCCTGACACGGGTCGGTCGCGAGGTTCGTCAGCACCGTGTTCACCGGCGAGAAGAGCTCGTTGATGTTGGGAGCACGAACCGCGCGATTGAAGTTACCGCGGATCTTGAGATCGCGAACCGGCGCCCAGCTGCCAGCCACTTTCCAAGTGGTCGTGTTGAACTTCGGCGCGCCCGCGATGTCGATCGTGTAGTGCGACCGGCGGATACCTGCTTCCAGCTGGAGTTCCTGGATGAACGGACGGTCGGAGACGAGCGGCGCGATGACTTCGGCGAAGCCTTCGTACACGTCGAACTGACCGGTGATGTCCGGCGATGCGCCGCCCGAACCGCCAAGGTCACCGGCGCGAGCCAGGGCATCGGCGCGGGTGTTGGCGTAATCCTTGCGATACTCACCGCCGACGGCGAATGAGATCGGCTGGTCGGACCACAATTGCACCGGCGTGTCGCCATTGATCGTGGCGCGCGCCTGCGTGCGCTTGTTGTTGTTCGCGGTCTGCGATTCATCCGAGATGTAATCGAAGCCTTCGGGAGTCAGCGTGCCGGGGCCACCGAAGAAGTTGACCGGAACGCAGCCCGCCTGCGAGCTGGTGCCCGTGCCCGTGGTCACGTTGAAATTGGCATTCGGCGCCAGACAGGTGTCGGGGTTCGAGGCAAACACTGCGGCGCGGATGCGAGAGTTGAGCGCATAGCCTTGGATTGTCTGCGTGCGCTTGCTGAACCCGCGCGAAGCCCAGACGTCCCAGCCGATCTCATTAGTGATGTCGCCGCGGGCGCCGACGCGGAAGTCGAACACTTGCGTGTTGTAGCTGCTGACGCGCGGTCCAAGTTCGGTCGCACGACGCGACAGGTTGACACGTGCCACCGCAAAGTTCGGATCCGTCGGCGTCAGAGCCGCGGTCGCAGCGGCGCAAGTGATGCCGAGCGACTCCAGGGTCTGGATGCCTGCCGCCGCACCGAAGTCGGCGCGGGTGCAGAGAATGGCGCGTTGATCCGCGCTCAGGAACGGATTGCTGAGTGGAACCGCGACGGCGATGTTGAACGCACCCGACGGCGCGATGATCGTGTCGACCGTGTTGTTCGAATAGAGGCCGCGGGCATAGACCGTGATCGCTTCCGACACGTCATAGTGGCCGGCCGAATAGAGGTTGTAGCGCTTGAACGGCGTCTGGAACGCGTTGTACGGGGCGAAGTTGAACGGACGGTCGGCGGCCGCAAACGACGTGCCGTCGTCGGTGACCTGGACATTGGTGGTGGCCCCGGCGGTGCCGACGGGTACGCACACGCCCTCATTCGGCGCGACGGCCGGACACAGGCCGAAGATGGTGGACGGGGTCGCGGTCGGCGAACCGAGCAGGGCCGGGTTGGGCGACTGCGAGTTGAACGCAAACTGCGACAGCGGGCGATCGCCACCCTGATAGACGGGGTCCGATTCCTGGTAACCAATGCCGATCACCGCATTGCCGCGGCCATCGTCGAAGTTGGCGCCGATGGTCAGATCGCCGCGCAGATAGTGGCCGTCACCGCGCTCGGTGATCTGGTTGGAAACACCCAGCTCCATGCCCGCGAAGTCGCTGCGGGTGATGAAGTTGACGACACCCGACACGGCATCGGCGCCGTAGGTGGTCGACGCACCGCCGGTCAGCGAGTCGACCCGGTCGACCAGCGCCAGCGGGATGTTGTTCAAGTCGGTCGTGCCCGCAAGGTTGGTCGGGACAAGCCGGACGCCGTCGAGCAGGACCAGGTTACGGTTGACGCCGATGCCGCGCAGGTTGACGAACGACGCACCAGCGTTGCCGTTGTTGACGTTCGAGCCGATGCTCGAGGCCGCGCCCGGAATGGTACGCAGAACTTCTTCGGCGACGTTCGTCTGCCGAAGCTGCATTTCTTCCTGGCCAATGACGTTGACCGGGGCCGAGGCAACAAGGTTTGGGTTACGAATGAGCGTACCGGTGACGACGATCTCTTCCGCGCTGGTCGGCTCGGCCGGTGCGGCGGTCTCGTTGGTCTGGACACCAGCTTCCGGATTTTCGTCCGAAGCGGGCGCAGCGCCCTCAGCCGGGTTCGCTTGCGCATAGGCCGGCGCAGCCAGCACCATGCCCGCAATCACGGTGGTCGCCAGCAGCGATCCCTTGAAATTCACCAGTCCCATTTTGTTCCCCTTAGTGGATCGACTCGAACCAAGTGCGGCCTGTGCAGATTCGCGGAATCCGCAGCCTGCCCATGCCGCTACACGACCCGTGGATTAGTTCGATTCGCACGCATTGACCACCCGGGGGAGAACGGAAGATGATGTGCGTGGCATTTTGGTCACAGATTGGTGACAGGGAGGGGATGGGCCTGGTTTAGGCGCTGCTTGATGACGGTCGCTGCGCGATCCGCATAGCCGCGATCAAGGCGTTCTCGGCCGAACCGGCGAAGTCGCCATCGATCATGCTCATCAGCGCGGCGGTGCGGACCTGCGGGGTCAGGATCGCAGGAAGATAAGTGATCTCGGCATGGCGGCCGCTTCGGCGCCGCCTGATCAAGCCCTTGCGCACCATTCGCGAGAGCAGTGTTCGGATTCCGTAAATTGTCACATCGTCGTCGATCGTCTCGTGGATTTCTCGCAGTGTCACGGCCCCCCGTTCGTACACGATCTCCGCAATCTGACGCATCCGCGGGGCGAGCGCGCGAATTTCCAGAGGCCATCGCGTCGCATCATCACGACGGTCGAACCGCCCGTCTTCGCCAGGATCAACTTCTTGCATGCGGCCCGTTTTAGTACTGTTCGAACTCTGTGTCTAATGGGTGCCGGCCACACATGCGGTTGCCCCGCACCATAAAACTGATTATCACTTGTTAGTACGTTTCGTACCTATTGGAGTGAACATGGGCAGTCTTGGCAGACTCGTTCCCGCCGACCAGGCGCCGTTCGACATCGATCAGCTGTTCCCGCGGGAGCGCGAAATCGCCCTGTTCGTTTACGCGCATGGCTGCGTGACGGCGAAGGATGTCGAAGCGGCGGTCGGCAGCCTGACCAACGCGGCCGTCCGATCGATGCTGAACCGCCTCGTCCGGAAAGGCTTGATTACCCGTCAGGAACTGAAAGCTCCGAACCCCTTCGTCTACGGTCCAGCCTTGACCGAAGTCAGCGCGCAAGAACGCGCGATTCGTCAATGTGCCGACGATTTTTTCGACGGCTCGGTGGATGCCGTCGCGGCTGCCCTTGCCGATGTCTACGCGTCCCGAAGCAGCAGGCCCAAGGCTGCCACGACGCTGAAGCCTCCCGTGCCTTTTCCAAGAAAAGCGAATCAGGCCCGGCCGCTCGGCGATCCGGCCTTCCCTCTCGCCGCCGGATTTTGAGCGCTCGCAGGCGCCCACCCACTGCTCAATATAGTCCCGGTTTCCGCTTCTTCAGCTTGGCCGCGTAACTCTTTGACCCGCAGCCGCAGGAGCCGGACATTGGCGAGCGCTCGTCGGGATCATGATCGCGCACATCGGCGCCGAAGTCCGCGCCGCGATCACCTTTCTGCGGATTACACTCCGACAGCTCACCCTCCCGTTTACATCGCCGCCAACCATCGCTGGCCGGGGCGTGTCACACGGGATTTTAAACAGTCGAGCGAGCTACAACCGTAACGCCAATTTCGACAAAAGTTACCATGCGCGCTACGAACGGTTGGTGACCCCTACGGGACTCGAACCCGTGTTTTCGCCGTGAGAGGGCGACGTCCTAGACCGCTAGACGAAGGGGCCGCTCAGGCGGCGGCGCGCCATATGTGGCCTGACCGCCGCCTAGTCAATCAAGCGAACAGGTAAGGCTCAACCTTCGCGCTCGCGTTCGCTGAGGAAGCGCATCAGTTCGGCGAGCGTGCTTTCCATCTGGTCCTGCATCTGCGTGACCAGTTCGTTCTCGCGCATCCCGACATGATCGAGCGGCTTCGAGTAACTGTCGGAAAAGGCTTGCAGGTCGGCGCGGTCGAACACCCCGCGCGCGACGAGCTTTGCGAGGATCACCAATAGCCCATTGGTGTTCGCGATCGTGCCGGCAACCAGCGCCTCGTCGATCATCGACAGGCTTTTGTCGCCGTCATCCTGATCGGTTTCATCTTCGGTTTCACGCATCGCTGCGATCATTCCCAGCTACGGGCTTTTCGCGCAAGGTTACGTCGCCCGCAAAGTGAATTCGCCTAGCCTGGACCAGGCTGCAGCTTTTTCATCGAAAGGGCGGGTGTTGGCAGCGCTTGAAGATGGCAGATCGAGGAGCGTCACGCCGGGTCGCGGCGCGCCGATGATCTTCCTGCCGACGCGGGCCGCGGTGGCACCGTTGAATGCAATCGCGCAAATGTCCGGGTAGTCGGTCGTCAAATGCGCAAATTGGTTATGCTCGGCTTCCTGGATTGCCTGATCCAGGCTTCCGCTACGCCGTGCGGAAGCAATCACATCCCACAAGCCGACGCCGTGCTGTTTGAGCCGCTCAATACGCGCAGGATATTCCAGCGCGTGCAGGGGCTCGCTCAGCGCATGTTCCAGCAGCCGCCAGAACTGGTTGGTTGGGTGCGCATAATATTGCCGGGCGGCTAGCGACGCGTCCCCGGGGAGGCTGCCGAGGATGAACAGGCGCGCATCCCGGCGAGCGACTGGCGGAAGACCATATTTGACGCTCACCGCGAAACCCCTACAGCGCAGCGCCGTGCAGCCCAGCGACCTCCGCATCGCCCTCTTTTCGGGCAATTACAACTACGTGCTCGACGGGGCCAACCTGTCGCTGAACCGGCTTGTCGGCTACCTCCTCAGCCAGGGCGCGCAGGTCCGGGTCTATTCTCCGACCGTCGACGAGCCTGCGTTCGAACCGACCGGAGATCTGGTGAGCATCCCGTCGGCGCCGATCCCGCTGCGACCCGAATATCGCTTCCCGCTGGCGCTGACATCGCGCGTGCGCCGCGACCTCGAAGCTTTCCGCCCAACGTCCTACACGTTTCCAGCCCCGACGTCGTTTCGCACCGCGCGATCAGTTGGGCGCGCAATCGCAAGATCGCTGCCGTGGCCAGCGTCCATACACGGTTCGATACCTATCTCGCTTATTATCACCTGCAATGGCTGGAGCCGGTGGCGCGCGCCATCATGCGCCGCTTCTACCGCCGGTGCGATGCCATCATGGCCCCCGCCGAATCGACTGCCGCCGTGCTTCGCGCGCAGCGCATGAATCGCGACATCACCATCTGGGCCCGCGGCATCGACCGCGACCGCTTCAATCCGGAACGCCGCGACCTGGGGTGGCGCCGGGACCTTGGCATTGCCGATGATGAAATGGTCGTCGCCTTCCTTGGTCGGACGGTGATGGAAAAAGGGCTCGATGTTTTCGCTGATGCAATCCACGAGCTCGAGGCTCGCAAGGTAGCGCATCGCGTGCTGGTCATCGGCGACGGCCCAGCGCGTCCTTGGTTCCAGCAACAATTGCCGGACGCGATTTTCCTTGGCCAACGCACCGGCGAGGAGCTGGCGGTTGCACTCGCGAGCGCCGACGTTCTTCTCAATCCGTCCATCACCGAGTCCTTCGGCAACGTCACGCTGGAGGCGCTGGCCTGCGCCCGGCCAGTGGTTGCTGCCGACTCCACGGGCGCGTCGAACCTCGTGCGCGACGGAGAGAGCGGCATTCTGGTCGAGCCGACCGATATTGAAGGCTTCGCCGACGCCCTTGAAGCTTATGCCCGCAACGCCGAGCTGCGCGCCCGCCACGGTGCCGCCGGCCTCGCCTTCGCGCAGACCATGGACTGGGACCGCATAAACGCGGCGGTCATCCGCACCTATTTGCGCGCGATTGCCAAGCGCGAGCGGCTGGCGCGAATGACGGGCCGATAGTCCCTATTTGATGCGCTCGATCCGCTGGGCGGCTTCATCGAGGATCGTCGCTATTTCGTGCAGCAGGTCCTCGTCCAGCCCGTCGCGGCTGATGCGGTGGGAAAGCGCGGTCATGACATTCTTGACTGCACGGCCGAGTACGGGACCCGCACTTTGCGACTGGGTCGGCGCCAGCTCTTCCAGCCGCTCGATCAACCCCTCGACTTCCGCCTCGCGCTCTTCCAGGTGCGTGCGGCCCTCGGTGGTGACCTGGAAGGGTTTTCTTGCGCCCTCCCCGCGGCTTCCTCGATCAAGCCCATGTCCTGGAGCAGGGTCAACGTCGGATAGACGACGCCGGGGCTCGGCGCATATTCGCCACCGGTCATTTCCTCGATCGCACGAATGAGGTCGTAGCCGTGGCGCGGCTCGTCGGCGACAAGCTTGAGCAGGACGAGGCGCAGCTCGCCGGAATCGAACATCCGGCCGCGCCGTCGCCCGCCGCCACCGCGTCCGCGGCGGCTGCCGAACATATCGTAGTCACCGAAATCGAAGTGGAATGGCCCCCAGTTCCGGCTCCAGCGACCGCTGGCGAACAGGCGCCGCAGATCTTCGAAGTTGAATGATCGCGCGCCGCGGCTGTCGATCGGCGGGATGGGCGGGATCGGGGGAATGGGCGGAACGAAGGAATGGTCGTGATGACGACGGCGGTGCGACATGAAGCCCTCCTTTTTCGATGTGTCTAAGATATATCTTAGTTGCATCTTGCGCAAGTGAGGCGATGGAAAGTCTTGCGGCACGTTTCTATGATGATGACGATGTCCGATCTTTTCGCCGACCAGGAACTGCCCGATCTGCCGCGCGAGGAGACGAATGCCGCCGCGCCGCTTGCCGAGAAGCTGCGGCCGCAATCCTTGGGCGATGTCGTCGGGCAGGACCATCTAACCGGTTCCGAAGGGGCGATCGGTCGCATGGTCGCGGCCGGGAAACTCGCCTCAATGATCCTGTGGGGGCCGCCTGGCACGGGCAAGACCAGCATCGCTCGCTTGCTCGCCGATGCGGTCGGCCTGCGCTTCGTCGCCATCTCCGCCGTCTTCTCGGGCGTCGCCGATCTTAAGAAGCTCTTTGCCGAAGCCCGGACCGCCGCCCGCGCCGGACAACAGACCTTGCTGTTCGTGGATGAGATCCATCGCTTCAACCGTGCCCAGCAGGACGGCTTCCTGCCCTTTGTCGAGGACGGGACGGTGACATTGGTCGGCGCGACGACCGAAAATCCGAGCTTCGAGCTCAACGCCGCCTTGTTGTCGCGTTGCCAGGTGCTCATCCTCCGCCGCCTCGACCATTCCGCACTGGAGGAGCTGGTGCAGCGCGCGGAGCGCATCGAAGCGCGTGGGCTTCCCGTCACCGCCGAAGCTCGCGAGGCCCTTATCGCCAGCGCCGACGGCGACGGGCGCTTCCTTCTTAACCAGGTCGAGACCTTGTTCTCGGTCGAGATCACGACGCCACTTGCCCCAGCCGAGCTAACCGAGCTGCTGCACCGGCGCGTTCCCGTCTACGACAAGGACCGCGAAGGCCATTACAACCTCATTTCCGCGCTCCACAAAAGCATTCGCGGCTCCGACCCGCAGGCGGCGCTTTACTATCTGGCACGGATGCTCGTTGCGGGCGAAGAGCCGCTGTACCTGCTGCGCCGGCTGACCCGCGCGGCCGTCGAGGACGTCGGCATGGCAGACCCCAATGCCCTTACTCAATGCCTCGCGGCCAAGGACATGTACGATTTCCTCGGCTCGCCCGAGGGCGAGATCGGGATCGCGCAAGCCTGCATCTATCTTGCCACCGCGCCCAAATCGAACGCCACCTACAAGGCGCAAAAGGCGGCGTGGCGAAGCGCACGCGAGACCGGGTCACTGGCCCCGCCGGCGCACATCCTCAATGCTCCGACACGCCTTATGAAGGACATCGGTTACGGCAAGGGCTATGCTTATGATCACGACGCCGACGAAGGATTTTCAGGCCAGGATTATTGGCCGGAGGACATGACGCCGCAGCTTTTCTACCAGCCGACCGAGCGCGGGCTAGAGGCGCGAATCCGCGAGCGGCTGAATTATTGGGACCAGCTCCGACAGCAATTGCAACAATCCCCTGGGGACGCGGGTTTGGAGCGCAGGGACGAGTAAAGGGGAACGAAAATGTATCAGATCGATCAGAGCGCCTATTGGCAGGCGCAGGCGATGAATTGGGGCCCGCGCATCCTCATCGCTATCCTTATCCTGATCGCGACTTGGGCAGTGGCCCGCGCCGTCAAATGGGCGCTTCAGAAGGCCATCGCCCGCACGCCCGCGCTGCAGAAGCATACGCCCGGCAATCAGCATGAGACGGTCGGCCACCAGCTCGGCACGATTGCCAAGCTGATCGTTTGGCTCGTCGGCATCATGGCCGCACTCAGCTTCCTCGGCATTGGTCAGATCCTCGCGCCCATCAACGCGCTGACGCTCGACATCTTCAATTTCCTGCCGCGGCTGATCGGCGCCGGGCTGATTTTCTTCATCGGCCTGATCGTTGCGCGGATTGTTCGCCAGCTGGTGGAAACACTGATTGGCGCTGCCAATGTCGAGGGCTTTTTGGCGCGGACCGGCGTTGTTGGAAACTCGGCTGCCACGGCGACCGAGGCGGGCGCAACCGGCAAGACGGTCCCGACCTCCTATCGGGCAAGCATCGCCAAGGCCGTGGGCATTGTCGTTTTCGCCTTGATCATCATCCCCGTATCGATCGCGGCGCTGCAGGTGTTGGGCATCGAGGCCATTTCCGGCCCTGCAATCAACATGCTCAATCAGATTCTTGCAGCCATCCCGCGGATCATCAGCGCCGCACTTTGGATCGGCATTGCCTTCGTCCTTGCCCGCTTCGTCAAGAGCATCATCGAGGCGGTATTGCCCGCGACGGGATTCGACGACGCCATTCGCTCGACGGGCGTCGTCCCGGGTACCGCCAATCCGTCGCGCATCGTCGGCACGGTGGCACTGATTGCCATCATCCTGGCCGCATCGATCGAGGCGGCCAAGCAGCTCGGTGGCGGGACGATCGCGATGTTCCTGGCCCAGGTCACGGAGCTTGGCGGCAAGGTCATCTTCGGCACGCTGATCATCGTCGTCGGAGTTTTCCTTGCGCGGATCGTCGCCAATCTGGTCGGCAGCGGCACGGGCGAAGGCGGCTACGCCCAGACCATTGTCCGCTACGCGATCGTCGCCTTGTTCACAGCCATCGGCCTGACTTTCATGGGCTTGGCGGATGCCATCGTGATGATGGCCTTCGGGCTGATCCTGGGCTCGGCCGCGGTCGCGACGGCGCTCGCGTTCGGCCTTGGCGGGCGCGATGCCGCGGCACGCTTCCTCGAACGGAAGGCGGACAAGGCCGGGACGATCCCGCCGCCCGCCCCGCCCGCCCCTCCCCGCTCGCGCGCCGCGAGCAACGCGGCCACCGGCGGCACTGAGAATAGCCAGCCCCCGCTCGTGTGAGCGACCGCTTCGCGGCCTTCGTCGCGATCGACTGGTCGGGCGCAAAGGGCCGCCGGCATAAGGGCATCGCCATCGCCGAGGCGCGTGGCGATGCCGCGCCGCGCCTGGTTCGCCCCGGCCACGTCTGGTCGCGCGAGGAGGTTGCGGACTGGCTGATAAGGCGTGCCGCGCGCGAGCCGACCTTGTTCGGCTTCGACTTCAGCTTCGCCCCGCCGATCGTCGAGCATGGCGAATATCTTCTCGGCGAGCCCGATGTGCCAAGGACGGCGCGCGAATTCTGGGCCTATGTCGATGCGGTCGCGCCCGACGAAGACCTCGGCGCGGCGAGCTTTCTCGAGCAGGTCCATCGCAAGCATTTCTATTTCGGCATCGCCGACGGCGTGAAGGCGGATTTCGTCCGCTTCCGGCAATGCGACGCCCGTCTCAATGCGCAGGGTGGGCGAAAAACCGCGAGCGCCTACGACGCCATCGGCGCCGCGCAGGTTGCCAAGGCGAGCTTCTCGGGCATGCGCCTGCTGCATCGGATCGACGGCAAGGTCGCGATCTTTCCGATGGACCCGCTTCCGGAGGCGGGGAGCGCCGTGGTCGAAATCTACACCCGCATCTATCTTCGCCGCGCGGGCATGAGCGGCGCAAAGCTGCGCACCCGCGGCGACCTCAACCGCGCTCTTGAGGGGCTGGACAGCCCGCCGACCCGTCTGCGCTTCGAGCCCAACGACCATCAGACCGACGCGCTCGTTACCGCGGCCGGGATGCGGGCGCTGACTCGGGCGGAGGCGAAGGCCTTCGCCCCCGACGGGCTGACGCCCGAGATTGCGCGGACCGAGGGCTGGACGTTCGGGGTGCTTTGACCCAAATGCGGTGCGGCACGGGCCGGATTAGCTCAGTTGGTAGAGCAGCGGTTTTGTAAACCGAAGGTCGCGGGTTCGAATCCTGCATCCGGCACCATCCGCGCAATCGATGGCGACCGCGTTCCCACATCGTGAAATAACCGTAACAAATTCGCGACTTGCGGCGTCTCGCACTCTGCGGCAAAGTAGTAGTAGCAGTCCATGCTCGGGGGCGGCTGCTAACTCGTTTGCAAGCCAGGGGGTGGCTTATGCTTATTCTATTCAGCGCGGTGGCGATGGCTGCCCAGGCGCCGGCGGCCGTCGTGGATGAGCCGATCTGGCAAATGCCGTCGGGCGAAATCATGTTTCGCGACTATCCGGTGCAAGCGATGGGCAAGACCGGGAACGTGGCTTTCCGCATGACCACCAGTGCCGAGGGCGATCCCCAGGCATGCGAAGTGACCAGGGGTAGTGGCAATGCCGTGCTGGATCGAGAAGCATGCCGGTCGCTGATGATGTATGCGAAGTTCAAGCCGATCAAGGTCAAGAACGGCATCCAGGTGGTCAAGGGCTTGGTGAGGTGGTCGCCTTCCGAAGCTGCCGCGGCGCTCGCCGCGATGCGCAATCCAAGGCAGGTCGTCGCCGCTTCCGCACCTCAACCGCGCAAGTTGCCGACGCCGCGCTGGGGCTGGAAGCGCCAGCCGAAGCTCGATCGCAATCTCGCCAACGAGAAAGTTGTCTGCAAGCGGGTGCCACGCGCGGGAACGCTGAGCGGATCCGAATATCGCTGCCGCGCGCCGGAAGCTTGGGCACGCTCAGAAGAGTCGGACGGTTTCTGGGGCGAGCTTCAGGGCCGCAAGGGCGCAGGCACCAACGCCGTTCGCTAAGGACGGCCTATCAGTCGGCGCCAACCCGCCGGCGCGTAAGCGTTAGGGAGTTCGTCACGTGAAAATGTTCGTCCTAGCACCGGTCGCCGGGGTCTTTCTGGCGAGCGCTGCTTCAGCGCAGTTTAGCCTGGAAGCCACGCCGGCGATCACCCAATCGACGTCGGGCGAGATCGTGTTTCGCGATTATCCCGGTCGCGCGCTGGCCGCGAACGAGCAGGGCAAGGTCGGCTTCGCGGTGAAGAGCGATGCCAAGGGCTTCCCGATGAGCTGCCAAATCACGAGCAGCAGCGGCTATCCGCTCCTGGACAGCGACACCTGCCGCCTTCTCATGGTCCATGCGACCTTCAAGCCGCTCGATGGCGCCGCGACCGAATTCGTCAACACCGGCGTCGTTAACTGGAAAATCGACCCTTGGCTGGTCGAGGCGCGCCAGCAGACGGCGACCAAGAAGAAACCCACCCCGCGCTGGGGCTGGTCGCGCAAGACCAAGGCGCCGAAGAATGTCGAATTGACGAGCGCTTCGGGCGAAACGCAGATTTGCAAGAAGGTGCCGCGCACCGGTAACCTCGCCGCGTTCGACCGCATCTGCCGGACCAAGGCCGACTGGGCGAAGACGAGCGAGCAGAACGGCTTCTGGGCCGACCAGCAAGGGCGCCGCGGCAGCAGCGTCACGCCCTAGGGCGCAAGCTCGACCCATGTTGGTGCGTGGTCGCTGGTCCGTTCCCATCCACGCGGGTCGCGGTCCACGCCGGCCTTCTTGAGCCTGGCCGCCAGAGGCGCGCTGAGCAGTGCGTGATCGATGCGGATGCCGGCGTCGCGCTCGAATGACTGCCGCCAGTAAGGCCAGAAGGTATAGATCCGCTCGTCCGGGTGGCGATCGCGTAACGCATCGGTCCAACCCTGGCCGACCAGCTTGGCGAATGCCGCCTTCGCCTGGGGCGCGAAGAGCGCGTCCTTTTTCCAGCGTTCGGGCTTGTATACGTCCATGTCGGTGGGAATGACGTTGAAATCGCCGATGAGCATCGTCGGCAGGCCGCTGGCGAGAAGATCGGCGGCGTGGGCCGAAAGCCGGTCGAGCCAGGCGAGCTTGTAATCGAACTTGGGTCCAGGCCACGGGTTGCCGTTAGGCGCGTAGAGATTGCCGATGATGAGTCCGCACACTGCCGCTTCGATGTAGCGGCTTTGGCTTGGGTCGGGATCGTCAGGAAGCGCCCGGCGCGTCTCGATGGGCTCGCCCACGCGCGAGAGGATAGCAACGCCGTTCCAGCGCGACTGGCCGTGCCAGATCGCGGCATAGCCGAGCTCGGCGATCGTCGCCGCCGGGAAAACTTCATCGGTGCACTTGAGTTCCTGCAGCGCGACGATGTCGGGTTGCGCCTCGGTCAGCCAGCGAATCAACACCGGCAAGCGCGTGTTGACGCCGTTGATGTTGTAGCTCGCGACCCGCAATGTCTTCGCTTTTGCCATCGCCGCACCAACCCGCGGAGCCCCAAATCGTTCGCCCGCTCCGAGTCGCGCGCTCGCCCACAGGCTTATCCACCGATTCGCCCCCCGTTTAGTGCGGGAGCTCTGCATTTAGCGCTGGACGCCCGGCCGATTCGCGCTAGGTTGCTCATGTGCTTCGGAGACTTCGGTCAAAGAAGCATGGAACCCCGGCAGCTTCGGTTGCCGGGGTTTACGCGTTTATGGGCCTGGAAATTTCTGGTGCCGGCCCCTCCTCCACATCGTCGCGCAGCCTTCGACATCCTCGCGCAAACCTCGTTCGTCCTGAGCGAAGCGCGCAGCGCGTAGTCGAAGGGCGCCTCGCGCAAACGTCCGAGGATCGCCCTCCGACTTCGCTCACCACGAACGGAGCTAGATACTCGCCAACTGAGAGTTAGAGCGCCCCCACCTCGGCTTCCGCCAGCGTCAGACGCTTTGACCGATCGGGAAGCGGATATTTGTTGCCGTTGGCGCAATTGAACAGAACGACTCGCTCATCGCTGCGGACCAGGCCTTGGTCGCGCGCCTGCCGCCATGCCGCGACCACCGCGCCACCCTCCGGACAGAGCAGAAAGCCGTCATCGCGCGCGACATCCTCGACCGACTGAAGGATTGCGTCTTCCGGCACGGCAATGGCCGCGCCCCCGCTGTCGCGCACTGCACGCAGGATGAGGAAATCGCCAACCGCCTTCGGCACGCGGATCCCGGTCGCGACCGTTGCGGCACCTTCCCAGCGCTCGGCAAACTCCTCGCCTCGCTCGAAAGCGCGGACGATGGGCGCGCAGCCTTCAGCCTGGACCGCATACATGCGCGGCCGCTCGGCACCGATCAGGCCCAGCGCTTCCAGCTCGTCAAACGCCTTCCACATGCCAATCAGGCCGGTGCCGCCGCCCGTAGGGTAGAAAATCGCATCGGGCAGCGTCCAGCCGAGCTGCTCCGCAAGCTCGAGGCCCATCACCTTCTTGCCCTCCAGGCGATAGGGTTCCTTGAGCGTCGAGCAGTCGAACCACAGGCCTTGCGCCGCGCCCTTCCCCACGAGCGCGCCGCACTCGTCGATCTGGCCATCGGCGACATAGACTCGCGCGCCGAAAGCCGCGGTTTCGGTAACGTTGATCGCGGGCGTTTCGGCCGGGCAGATGACGATCGTCTCGATCCCTGCCCTCGCGCCATAAGCGGCGAGCGCCGCCCCCGCATTGCCGTTGGTCGGCATCGCGATCCGCGCGATCCCGAACTGCCTGGCCATGGTCACCGCCATCGCCAGCCCGCGTGCCTTGAAGGAGCCGGTGGGCAACCGTCCCTCGTCCTTGACCAGCAAATTCGCCCCGCCGGTTCGCGGAAGCGCGATGAGCGGCGTCTCGCCTTCGCCCAGGCTAACCGGATCGCCGTCATGCGGCAGGATTTCGCGCCATTTCCACATGCCGGCGGGGCGCTGTCCGATGGCGTCGCGGGTGAGCTTCTCGCGCGCCCGGTCGAGATCGTAGCGGACGATCAGCGGCTTGCCGGCCCGCGACAGATTATGGATCTCGCCGGCGGCATAATGCTCATTGGTCAACGAACATTCGAGGTGCGTGACGTTCATCGGCAGTGGCTATCTTCCAAATGGGCGCGTTCGACCTGGATCGTGCAATGATCGATGTGAAAGCGGTCGTGGAGCATGCGCCGCGCGTTGGCGAGCAAGGCGTCCGTCGACGCCACCTCTGGCGCAACGAGGTGCGCGGTCAGGGCGGTCTCGGTGGTGCTCAACGGCCAGACGTGCAGGTCGTGCACGGTCTCGACGCCTTCGAGCCGTCCGAGCTCCAGCTCGACCTCGTCGAGGTCAATGCCCGCCGGAACCCCCATCAGAGACATCCCCACCGATTCACGCATCAAGCCGATGCTGCCCCACAGGATCACCGCCGCAACCGCGAGGCTCATCACTGGATCGACCCATGCCTGTCCGGTCCACAGGATGACGATGCCGGCGAAGACCACCGCGGCCGACACCGCGGCGTCGGCCGCCATATGCTGATAGGCGGCGCGGACATTGATGTCGCGCTTGCGGCCCCGCGCGAAAAGCAAGGCGGTGAGCAGGTTGCCGACAATCGCCAATGCAGCGATCCAGATCATCGTCGGTGCGTGCGCCGGCGCCGGATCGAACAGCCGCCGGATTGCTTCGGCGGCAATCGCGCCCACGGCGACCAGCAGCAGCAAGGCGTTGATCAACGCGGCGAGGATCGACGCTTTCTTGAGTCCATAGGTGAAGCGCGGCGAGGGCGACCGCCGCGCCATCCTTGCGCCCGCCCAGGCGACCACCAGGCTGAGGACGTCCGAAAGGTTGTGCCCGGCGTCGGCGAGCAGCGCCATCGAGCCGGAAATGAAGCCGAACACCGCCTCGACGACGACGATGGCGATATTGATCGCAATGCCGATCGCGAACGCACGGCTATAATCGTCGCCGGTATTATGATGATGGTTATGGCCTGCACCCATGGGGCGCGGGACCTAGCCCGTGCCGGACGGCGACTCAATCAATCCGTCAGAAGCTGAACCGCGCGCTCAAGCGGATATCGCGGCCGGCAAGCGGCACGAAGTCTTTGGTGAAAGAGGCATGGCGTCGCGCTTCGACATCGAAAATGTTGTTGGCGGACAGCATGATCGCGGTTTCCCGGTTCTTGCCCCACGGGCGCCAGGCGATCGAGGCGTTGACCATTGTGAAGCCTTCGGTCGGCAGTTCGAACGCGGCGGTTCGATCCTGCCCGGCGACCCTCTCCACTTCCACGCGCCCGTCCCAATTGGTCGACTGCGCTTCAAGACCGGCCAGCAAACGAAACGGCGGGATGCGCGGCACCGGGCCGACGCCCTTGATCGTCGCGCGGACATAATCGGCGACGGCATCGCCGACGATGGTGAAGCCGCCGATGCGGGTCAGCGTGGCGGACGCCTGCGCTTCGACCCCGTAATAGGTCGCGTCGCGCTGGAAATATTGGAAGACGGGCAGGCCATCCTCTTCCGCGCCGGTTGCGTCGTCATAGATGAAATCGTCGAACCAGTTGGCGAAGCCGGTCAGGCTCAGCTTCCAGTCGCGGCGGTCGAGGCGGACATAGGCCTCGGCGCCAACGCTTCTCTCCTTGCGCAGATCGGGATCACCGACCTCGAACGCCTGGGTGGCGATGTGCGGGCCGTTGGACAGCAGCTCTTCCGCCGAGGGTGCGCGGGTCGTCCGCGACAGGTTGATTCCCAGCTTGGCCTGCGGCGCGATGGCATAGGATGCGCCCGCCGCGCCGGAAATGGCGCTAAAGCTGCGGTCGAAATCCAGGATGTCGGATTCGACCTGCGTTGAGTCGTAGCGGAGCGATCCTTCCAGCCCGACCTTGCCGAGGGTGAATTCCTGCAACGTGAACAAGCCGAAGCTGTTCGTCTTGTTGGCGGGCAGGAACGCCTCCGCGCCGACCGCTTGGAAATTGCGGCGGAAATACTGGGCACCGCTTGCGCCGCGCCAGCCATTGCGGTCGCGCTGGACCAGTTCGAAGCGGGCCTCGAGACCCTTGTTGCGGAAAACGGTCCCGACCTCGTCGCCTTCGAATTCGGTGTGCCGGTACTTGGCGGTTGCTCCACGGAAACGGATCTTTTCGAGGAAGCCGGCGTCCGGCGAATATTCGGCGCGCAGGTCGTAGCGGGTTTGCTTGAGGTCGATCGACACCGGCGCCTCTTCCGCGCCCTCTTCCGCGTCCTCGCCCTCGCCCTCCCCATGATGATGTTCGGCCCCGGGGCGCGCAGGCACCCCATATACGCTTTCGAACCGGCCGACCGAGCCGCCGATTTCGAACGTGTCGCGGATGAACGACAGTCCGGCGCCAAAGCCCTTCTGTTCGGTCTGGCTGTTGGGTATGCGGCCACGCTGATCGGCGAGGGCAAGCGCTTCCACCGCTTCTTCGGGATGCCCCTCGGCCAGTTCCTCCTCGGCAATTTCGAGTTGCTCGGCGCGAAGCTGCGGCGACAGCAAATAGCCGCCGGTGCGCAGGTCGTCGCTCTTGCGCCAGCTGCCGTCGAGATGCGCGACAAAGCCGCTTTGCCCCAAGGCGATGTCGGCGCCCGCGCCCACCGAACGCTCATCGGCCGCGCTGCTCAGCGAACCCAGAACATCGACGTGGTAGCCCCCTTCAGGCACGACATGAGGGATGCGGCGATCGATCACGTTGACCGCACCGCCGATCGCCTGGCCGCCGAACAGCAGGACGGCGGGACCGTGTAGCACTTCGATCCGTTCTGCCGTCAGCGGATCAATGGTCACGGCATGATCGGCCGAAGTGTTCGACACATCGATCGATCCGATGCCGTCGGTGAGGACGCGAATGCGTTCGCCCTGGAAGCCGCGCAGGACTGGACGCGAGGCACCGGGGGAAAAGGACGTGGCGGACACGCCGGGCAGCTTCGCCAGCGTATCGCCCAACTGCCCGCGGATGTCGCGCTGCAGGTCGGCGCCGTCCAGGACTGACGTCCCCGCCAACAAGTCGAGATTCTGCACGTAGCGGCCAGTGACGACGATCTCGTCCTCATGGCCCGCATGCGTCGAATGCGCATCCGCCGCGGCCGGCGTCGTCGTCGGGCGCTGGGGCGGCGGCTGCGAAGCGGGGGATTGGGCGAGCGCTGGAGTGGTAAGGCCCGCCGCGGAGGCGAGCAGAATCGCTAACAACTTCAATGGTAACTCCCTTGAGGACTCCGGGTATCGGAGACATTATAACAATACAAGCCGCATCGTGCTTAGTAGGCTCGTGTCGTCGATTGCGTGCAGGCGCTCGTCGATCTTCCAAGAGCGGGAAACGAAAGAGGCGGCCCGGCGAAGGGAAGCCGAACCGCCTCTTGGCAAGCGCGCACCTGGGGAGCGGAGTGCGCGGGGAAATTACAGGTCGATTCCGGCGGCGATCGCCTCGAGCTTTCGGATCCGTTCCTTGAGGTCGGCCATTTCGATCCGCCCGCTTGCCGGGGGAAGGGTCCGGTCGCCGCTGTTCTGCTGCAGTTCCATGCGTTTGAGGTCTAGCCAGCCGTTCCAGGCCTTGAGCCCTGCCCACGCCGCCGCCGACAATCCGGCGATGACGCTCGCGGCCAGAACTGCCATCGTGATCGGGTCCATCACTTTTCCTCCTGCCGGAGCGCCTCGATCTCGCGCGCCAGTTCGTCATTCTGGGTGTTGATGTGATGATCGATCGCCATCAGGCGGCGGTCGGTCTCATCGAGCTCGGTGCGCATGGCATGCACCGTAGGCTTGCGCTGCGACACCTGTTCCATACGATCGAAGTCGCTCACGCGGCGGCTGCTATCGACCTCACGCTTGCGCTGGATCGCCAGGTAAATGCCGATGATGGCGTAAGCGATGATCGCGGTCGTGAGATCGATCGGTGTGAGCAGCGGCACGGCAACGAACGCGATCCTGATGAAAGTGGGATCGATCCCAAACCGAGTGCCGAGCGTCGAGCAGACGCCAGCGATCTTCGCGTCGTGGCGATCGAGCGAGTATGGATAAATTTTGCGAGCCATGTCCATCGTCCCCTTTTCCACTTCTTAGTTCGCGCGCGCCTTCAGCGCGGCCTTCATCGCTTCGAGCTCGCGGTCGACCGCTTCGGCCGCCTGGAGCTCGTGAATTTCGTCTTCGAGCGAACCGATGCCGAGCGCATCCGCGCGGCCCTCGGCAAAGTCGGCACGGCGTTCGAGCAGCTCGAACTTGGCGAACGCCTCGGCAGTGCGACCCCCGTGCATCATCTCGCGCGCCTTGGCGCGGGTGACCGCGCTTTCGATCCGCGCCGCAATTGCGTTCTGGCGGGCGCGGGCCTCGCGCAGCTTCGTCTGAAGCTTGGCGATGTCCGCCTCGTAGCCGCGCAGTACCTGCTGCAGCTGGTCGAGCTCACTCGTCAGTCCGGCGGCCATATCCGCGGCTTTCTGGCGCTCAGTCAGAGCAGCCTTGGCCAGGTCCTCGCGGTCCTTCGACAGCGCCAGCTCGGCCTTGGCAGTCCAGTCCGCCTGAATTTCCTCAAGCCGGGTGCAGGCGCGCCGCAGCTCCTTGATGTCGGCGATCGAGCGGGCCGCGGTGGCGCGGACGTCGACCAAAGTTTCTTCCATTTCGAGGATGATCATGCGGATCATCCGCGCCGGGTCTTCCGCCCGGTCGAGAAGCTCGGTCATGTTCGCCGCGAAGATATCGCGAGCGCGGCTGAACACCGGGCCGCTGAGCCAGCTTGCCACCGGCGAAGTGCGCTCGGCAGGGCTCACGCGCTCGACTTCGGCGAGGCGCGGGGTGCGGACGGGGACCTGGGCTTCAAGAACTTCGAGGTTAGGCATTGACGGTAACTTTCATGGGGCTTGCAACGGCCTGGGCCGGGCCGACGGCAGCGCCAACCGCGACGGTGCTCATGGCGAGCGCCCCGGCGATGGCGACGAGGGTGCGTTGGAATTTCGAACGGCTTTGCATCTTCAGTCTCCCTTTTTGCCCGCTGGTTCGGTGTGCGGGTCGATGCCCACTCCCAATCAAGACTCGTGCCATTCCCGGAAAACTGCGAAAAACCACTTCTCGCCTACCGGTATTGGGAATTTGCGCCACCCAAGGCTTGGGACATTTCACCATCCGGCGGTTGGGAACATTCACCAGCCCCGGCGCGTCATTGCGGCAGCGTTATTTGAACAGGAGTATCGGGTGATGTTGGGCAAGATCGCAGGCGCATGGCTGGGCAGCAAAGTCGCCGGCCGCCATTCAGGCGCCAAGGGCGCCGCGCTGGGTTATGGCGCAGCGGCGCTCGCCCGCCGCGGCTTTGGTCCGCTTGCGCTTGGTGCGGGCGCTCTTTGGGGCTTCAACAAGCTGCGTGAACGCCGCGCCCGCCGGCGCGGTACGGTCTATCCTTCGGACGCGACCCCGTCGTCTCCGGACGCCTGAGCGACGTCTTCGAAATAGGGCTCGACCTTGCCGTTGAGCTTTAGCGTCATCGGCTGACCGAAACGGTCGCGGCTTTTGCCGGCCGCGACCTTGATCCACCCTTCCGAGATCGAATATTCGATCACGTTGGTCTTTTCCTGGCCGTTGAACTTGATCCCGACCCCGCGGTTCAGCACCTCCTCGTCGAAGTGCGGGCTGCGCGGGTCGAGCGACAGCCGGTCGGGCATCGCGTCGGTTTTTGGCGTTTCGTCGGTCATGGGCGTCGCGGCTAGTTAGCGCGGGCGCCAAGGTCAACCGGCGGTACGCTGGCTTCGACGAACGGCCTGAAAACGCGTTGCGATTTGGCGCGGCCCTGTCCAAGAATCCCCCACGAGGGGAGTTCATCCATGGTTCGTCGTTCGCTTTTGCTTGCCGCCACTTGTGCCTTCGCCGTCGCGGCGCATGCCCAGCCCGCACCGTCGCCGGCGCCGACCCCGCCGGTCGCGCCGCCGCCGTCCCAGACGGATACCAAGGCCGATCCGCTCCAGCCGCAAAAGGCCGAGCAGGAACCCCGCCCCGTCAGCCAGGAATTGCAGAAGCAGTCCACTCAAGGCGGCCCCGGAGCGCCCGTCGCGGCGACCCCCGATCCCAAGAAGTGGGATGTCAATGCGCGCCACGCCCCGGGCCGCGACGTTCCGATCGACACGCGCGAAGGGACGTGGATGTCGCTCGACGTCTCGCCCGACGGCAGTGAAATCGTATTTGACCTGCTCGGCGACATTTATGTGATGCCGATGACCGGCGGCGCGGCGCGCGCGCTGACCACCGGCCACGCGTGGGACATGCAGCCGCGCTATTCCCCCAGCGGCACGGAAATCGCCTTCACTTCCGACCGCGGCGGGGGCGACAATATCTGGATAATGGGTCGTAACGGCGCCGCTCCGCGCGCCATTACCGAGGAGAAGTTCCGGCTGCTCAACCAGCCGGAATGGACCCCCGATGGCGCCTTCGTCGTGGCGCGCAAGCACTTCACCGGAACGCGCTCGCTCGGCGCTGGTGAAATGTGGCTCTATCACCGTTCCGGCGTGACCGAAGGCGTGCAGATGACCAAGGCGCGCACCAAACAAAAGGACACCAACGAACCCGCCTTCTCGCCCGACGGCCGCTACCTGTATTTCTCCGACGACACGACGCCGGGCGAAATCTTCGAATATTCCAAGGATCCCAATGGGCAGATCTACGTCATCCAGCGGCTCGACCGGCAGACCAATGAGGTCGAGCCGTATGTGACGGGCCCGGGGGGCGCGATCCGCCCCACGCCCTCCCCCGACGGCAAGAGCTTGGCCTTCATCCGCCGTGACCGGTACAAGTCGACCATCTATCTGCTCGACATTGCGTCTGGCCGCGAGACGCCGCTGACCGACACGCTAGACCGCGACATGCAGGAAACCTGGGCGATCCACGGAGTCTATCCGGGGATGAGCTGGACGCCCGACAACCGCTCGATCGTCTTCTGGGCAGGGGGTAAGATCAAGCGAGTCGACGTCGCTTCGCGCGCGGTCAGCGACATCCCCTTCCACGTCACCGGCACACGCTTCGTCGAAGATGCGGTGCGCACGCCCAAGGCGGTCGCGCCGGACAGCTTCGAAGTTAAGATGACGCGCTTCGCACGCACCAGCCCTGACGGCCGCCGCGTCGTTTACGAGGCGCTCGGCCATTTGTGGATTCGCGATCTCACCGGCGGCGCGCCACGCCGTCTGACCCGCGCCAATGACGAGTTCGAGCTGTACCCGGCCTGGTCGCGGGACGGGCGCAACATCGTCTACGTCAGCTGGAACGACCAGAATGCCGGACGCGTAAAGGTGGTCGGCGCGGGCGGCGGCACCGGTCGTGCCGTCACCACGGAGCCGGGACATTATCTCGAGCCCAATTTCTCCCCCGACGGCCAGACCATCGTCTTTCGCAAGACCAACGACGGCTATCTTACGACGCCGCTGTGGGGCCGCGATCCCGGCATTTACGTCGTACCCACCCGCGGGGGTGCGGCCAAGAAGGTGCGCAAGGACGGTACGCTGCCGCACTTCGGCGCATCGAACGACCGTATATTCTTCATGGCCAATGAAGCCGAGGGCAAACGGTCGCTGCGTTCCGCCGAATTGTCCGGTGCGAAAGAAATGACGCACCTCATTTCGCAGGACGCGGCCGAGTTCGCGATTTCGCCCGACGAGCAGTTCGTTGCCTGGACTGAACGCTACCAAGCCTATGTCATGCCCTTCACGCTGACCGGCCGCTCGCTCGACGTCTCCCCAAGGGCAAGGCGGTGCCGCAGGCGCGGGTCAGCACCGATTCGGGTGATTGGGTGCATTGGTCGGGCAACGGCCGCAGCCTGTTCTGGACACAGGGGCCCAACCTGTTCCGCCGCGACCTGTCGCCGCAGAATGCGTTCGCACCTGCTGCCAAGGAGCCGGCGCCCGCCGTTAGCTACCCGCTTGGCTTCATGCAGGCGGCTGCGCGCCCGCAGGGCATGCTTGCCATCACCGGTGCGCGGATCGTCACCATGCGCGGGCAGGAGGTGATCGAGAACGGCACCGTGCTCATCGACGGCAACCGCATCGCCGCGGTCGGCCCGACGGCGTCCATCAGCTATCCCGCCGGAACGCGGACGATCGATGCCAGCGGGAAGACGATCATCCCCGGGCTGATCGATGCGCACTGGCACGGCTCGGTCGGTTCGGAAGAAATCGTGCCCCAGCAGAATTGGGTGCTGTTCGCCGGCCTCGCCTATGGCGTGACGACCGCGCACGACCCGTCGAACGACACCAGCGAGATGTTCGCTGCCTCCGAAATGCAGAAGGTCGGCATGATCGTCGGTCCGCGCCTCTTTTCAACCGGCAACATCCTTTACGGCGCAACTACGCCCTACACGGTGCAGATCGACGGTATCGACGATGCGCGTACGCACCTCCGCCGCCTGAAGGCGTCGGGCGCCTGGTCGGTGAAGAGCTACAACCAGCCACGGCGCGAGCAACGCCAGCAGATCATCCAGGCCGCGCGCGAGCTGCAGATGGATGTCGTGCCCGAAGGTGGATCGCTCTTCATGCCGAACATGACCATGATCGCCGATGGGCATACGACCATTGAGCATTCGCTCCCCGTGGCCAACATCTATGACGACGTCCTGCAATTCTGGCGCGGGTCGGGCACCGCTTATACGCCCACGCTCGTGGTGTCTTACGGCGGGCGTTTCGGCGAACATCATTGGTATGAGAAAACCAATGTGTGGGAAGAGCCGATCCTTTCGCGCTGGGTGCCGCGCCGGCTGCTCGACGCGCGCTCGCGGCGGCGCACGATGATCCCGCCCGAAGAAGAGAATCTGATCTCGATCTCGCGCACCGCCAAGCGGATCAACGATATCGGCATCCCGACCTCGATCGGCGCACATGGCCAGCGCGAGGGCTTGGGGGCGCACTGGGACATTTGGAACTTCGCGCTCGGCGGCATGGGGCCGCATCAGGCCCTGGCTACGGCAACCACCAATCCAGCGCGCGCGCTCGGCCTCGATCGGGACATCGGATCGATCGAGCCCGGGAAGCTGGCCGATCTCGTCATCCTCGACGCCAACCCGCTGGAGAATATCCGCAACACGACCAGCATCCGCTACACCGTCGCCAACGGGGTCGTGTACGACAGCAACATGGACCAGGTCGCGGGCGGATCGAAGCGTCGCCTGCCCTTCTGGTTCGAACAGTCGGCGGGGGGCAGTTACACGGCGGGCGCGACGCAGACGCTACCGCACGAAGACTAATCGCCGTCCGGTCATCTGCCCCGTTCAGGACCGGACGGGGCAGGCGACACCGGCATTGTGACGACGTCGGTGGATCCCGCCTTGACCACGTAGATCGTCCCGTAATCGGCTTCGGTCAGCGGGGCGGGTTTCGTCCCGCCGAACGCGGCGACAAGATCGGGCACGGTGTTGCTGTGACCAACCACTAGGACGTTGCCGGAAATCGCGTTCACTGCCGCCACCAGCGCCGGGACGTTGCGCGGGTCGTAGGTGGTGACGGTCAGGCCCTGCGCCCGCGCCAGCGGCTCGCCGGTTTGTGCCGCGCGCCGAGTTGCCGTGGCGAACACGGCCCTGATCCTAGAATTCGCGAGTTGTGCGGCGAGCCCATTCGCGTTTGCCACGCCTTCCGGGGTCAACACTGGGTCGTCGCCCGTCGCCTTCTGCAAGTGGCGCATCACGTAAACCACGTCCGCAGCCATTGCGGGAACGCCGAGCGCGCTCATCAGTAACAGCAGCAATGCTGCGATCGTCCTGCCCATATGGCCTCCCATTGCTCCTGCCGCCGCTCCGCTTTAAGCGCTCGCTCCAACCATGAGTGATAAAGACCCAGCGCTGCGCCGCAATGCGCCAAAGCTTGCGCTCCACGTTCCGGAGCCGAAATTCCGGCCCGGCGACACGCCCGATTTCTCCGGCATCGTCATCGCCGCCGCGGGTGAAGCGCCACGTCCGGATACCAGCGCACCCGCCGCCGAAACGCACCCCTTGGCGACATCGCTGGTACGCGTGCTCGGCGATGACCATCGCGCAGTGGGGCCGTGGGATCCGAAGCTCGACGCCGATACGCTGCGTAAGATCCTGTCCGACATGGTCACCGTGCGCACGTTCGACGATCGCATGTACCGCTCGCAAAGACAGGGGAAGACCAGCTTTTACATGAAGTGCACCGGCGAGGAGGCGATCGCCACCGCGACCGCCGCCGCCATGTCGCGCGACGACATGCATTTCCCGACCTATCGGCAGCAGGGCCTGCTCGTATCGCGGGGCTATCCGCTGGTCGACATGATGAACCAGATTTATTCGAACAAGGGCGACCGGCTGAAGGGCCGCCAGCTGCCGATCATGTATTCGGACAAGGCGCACGGTTTTTTCTCCATCTCCGGCAACCTTGGCACGCAATTCCCGCAAGCAGTCGGCTGGGCGATGGGGGCGGCGATCAAGGGTGACAGCCGCATCGCGATGGGCTGGATCGGCGACGGCGCCACGGCCGAGGGCGACTTCCACAGCGCGATGACGTTCGCCGCAGTCTACAACGTGCCCGTCATCCTCGCCGTTGTGAACAATCAATGGGCGATCTCGAGCTTCTCGGGCATCGCCGGCGCAGAGCGCGCCACATTCGCCCAACGCGCCGTCGGCTACGGCATCGCCTCGTTGCGGGTCGACGGAAACGACGCGCTAGCGGTTTACGGTGCAGTGCAATGGGCGGCGGAGCGGGCGCGATCAAACAACGGCCCCGCGCTGATCGAGTTCTTCACCTACCGCGCCGAGGGCCACTCGACCTCCGACGACCCGTCGGGCTACCGCCCCGGCGACGAAGCCAAGGCGTGGCCGCTGGGCGACCCGATCGAGCGGCTGAAGGCGCATCTCTTTGCGCTCGGCGAATGGGATGAGGACCGCCACGCGGCGCTAGCCGCCGAGGCCGACACCGCGGTGCGCGCCGCGCAAAAGGAAGCCGAAAAAATCGGCATCCTGCCGCAGCAGGGCAAGGACGATATCGGCAGCATGTTCGACGACGTTTACGCCGAGGTGCCGTGGCACATCGCCGAGCAGCGCGACGCCGCGTTGGAAGAGTCGCGCTGATGCCGACGATGAACATGATTCAGGCGCTGAACGACGCGCACAAGGTCGTCATGCGGGCCGACGAGGATGTCGTCGTCTTCGGTGAGGACGTGGGCTATTTCGGCGGGGTCTTCCGCGTCACCGAAGGGCTGCAAAAGGAATTCGGCAAGACGCGCACGTTCGACGCGCCGATCAGTGAAGGCGGGATCGTCGCGACCGCGGTCGGCATGGCCGCCTACGGCATTAAGCCGCTGATCGAAATCCAGTTCGCCGACTACATTTACCCGGGCTACGACCAAATCGTCAGCGAAGTCGCCAAGATGCGCTATCGCACCGGCGGCGAATGGACGATGCCGATGGTCATCCGCACGCCCTATGGCGGCGGCATTTTTGGCGGGCAGACGCACAGCCAGAGCCCGGAAAGCCTGTTCACCCACATCGCAGGTTTGAAGGTGGTCGTGCCCTCGACACCCTACGACGCCAAGGGCCTGCTGATTGCGGCGGTCGAAGACCCCGATCCGGTAATCTTCTTCGAGCCCAAGCGCATCTACAACGGACCGTTCGACGGCCATCACGACCGCCCGGTGACGCCTTGGTCGAAGCATCCCGCAAGCGACGTGCCCGAAGGCCATTACACCGTCCCGCTGGGTAAGGCCGTGATCGTCCGCGAAGGTGCCGATCTAACCGTGCTCGCCTATGGCACGATGGTTCACGTCGCGCTCGCCGCGGTGATAGAGCAAGGCCTGGATGCCGAGGTGATCGACCTGCGCACGCTCGTCCCGCTCGACATTGAGACGATCGAGGCGTCGGTGCAGAAAACCGGCCGCTGCCTCGTGGCGATGGAAGCGCCGCGCACATCCGGCTTCGCGTCCGAGCTGGTGACGTTGGTACAGGAACGTTGCTTCTATCATCTCGAAGCGCCTGTCGAGCGCGTGACAGGTTGGGATACGCCCTACCCGCATGCCTACGAATGGGCCTATTTCCCCGGTCCGAAGCGCATGAAAACGGCGCTAGAAAAGGTCATGGCCGACTGATGGCGAACTACGAATTCAAGCTGCCCGACATTGGCGAAGGCATTGCCGAGGCGGAGATCGTCGCGTGGCACGTCAAGGTTGGCGACGTGATCGGCGAGGACCAGCAGATCGCCGACATGATGACCGACAAGGCGACGGTAGAAATGGAATCGCCGGTCGCCGGCAAAGTCGTGAAGCTGGCGGGCGAAGTCGGCGACCAGATTCCGATCGGGTCGGTGCTGGCGGTGATTGAGACCGACGCGGCGGACGATGCGCCAGTTGCGGAAGAAATGCCGCTGGCCGACGGCGCCGAAGCCCCGACGAACGCGCAGGAAGATGCCTTGCCGACCATGGCTGTCGAGGAAGCTCCCGCATCCGTTCGTACTGAGCGGAGGGCGGAGCCCGAGGTCGAAGCGCGCCAGACAGGGATGCTCGAGGAACGCCCTTCGACCTCGCTCAGGACGAACGAAGATAGGCACCAGGTTCTGGCCTCCCCCGCCGTCCGCGCCCGTGCCCGCGATCTCGGCATCGACCTTGCCGAGGTGAAGACCGCGAGCGACCGCATCCGTCACGCCGACCTTGATGCGTATCTGCTCTACAATGGCGGCGGCGTGTCCGTGCGCGGCGCGGCGCCGCGCCAGGACGAGACGATCAAGGTCGTCGGGCTGCGGCGCAAGATTGCCGAGAACATGCAGGAGGCCAAGCGCCGCATCCCGCATTTCACCTTGGTCGAGGAGTTCGACGTCACCGACCTCGAAGACACGCGCGCGATGATGAACCGTGACCGCGGTTCGAACCCCAAGCTGACGTTGCTGCCCTTCCTCATCACCGCGATGGGCAAGACGCTGCCCGACTTCCCCATGCTCAACGCGACCTATGACGACGATGCCGGCGTCATCACGCGCCACGGCGCCCTGCATCTCGGCATGGCGACGCAGACGCCCAACGGCCTGATGGTCGCGGTCATTCGCGATGCGCAGGGCAAAAGCGTCTGGCAGCTGGCGTTCGAGGCGCTCCGCCTGGCCGATGCCGCGCGCAGCGGCAAGGCGGCGCGGGAAGAGCTTTCCGGATCGACCATCACCTTGTCCTCGCTCGGCCCGATGGGTGGGATCACCTCGACCCCGGTGATCAACCGCCCCGAAGTCGCGATCATCGCTGTCAACAAGGTCGAAGAGAAAGTCGTCGTCGTCGACGGCGAGATCGAGGTGCGCAAACGGATGAACCTGTCGCTCAGCTGCGATCACCGCGTGGTCGACGGCTGGGACGCGGCGAGCTTCATGCAGGCGCTCAAATCCTACATCGAGAACCCGCTGCGGCTGCTGAGCTAAGAGCGCTCGCGTCCTGGAGTGAGCGAAACGAGCGGGAGCGCTCGTCCGCCTAAGCGGCCAACCGCAGCGTTTCGCCGAGCGCGGCCTTGACCGACGCGTCGCGCTGCTCGGGGCCGAAGTTCAGCCCATCGGCAGCGACGAATTCGGGCGTGATTCCGATGAAATCGAACACGCCGCGCAAATAGCTTTCAAGATGCTCAAGCGCCGAAGCGGGCGAGCCGGCGTCATAAATCCCTCCGCGGGCCATGGCGACGATTACCCGCTTCCCTCCTGCCAGGCCCTCCGGGCCGTTGGCGGTGTAGCGGAAGGTCCGTCCCGCCACGAGGATTCGGTCGATCCAGGCCTTGAGCTGGCTCGGCAACGTGAAATTGTACATCGGTGCGCCGATCACCACGGTTTCCGCCGCAAGGAATTCATCGAGGGTCGAACTGTCGGCGAAATCCTCGAGGGTCAGGTGGTCGAGCGGCTGGCTTGCTAGGTCGCGGTAAATCACTCGGGCAGATGGATCGGCCCGGGTCAGCCTGCCGACAATCGTGCTCGTCAACTGGCGGCTCACACTGTTCTCACCGGTAATGCTGCTGTCGATGTGCAAGACGGTCACTATTGCCTCCTTGGTATGGAATTGTTACCGAGGCAACTTAAGTAACCACGGACGAAGCCGTCGCAAGAACGCACTTTTTTGTGGCCCGGACACAAATATGTGCTCGGGCACCTGGAGAGAACCGATGAGAGACCCCACCAACCCCGTATGCCGGACGATCAGCACGCTGCTGTCGCGGATCGGCGACAAGTGGACCGTGCTGGTGGTGCAGACGCTTGGCCAGGGGTCGCACCGCTTCAACGAGCTGCGACGCGAGATCCCCAGCGTGTCGCAGCGGATGCTCACGCTTACGCTGCGCAACCTCGAGCGCGACGGGCTGGTCAGCCGGACGGTGACCCCGAGCATCCCGCCGCGCGTCGACTATGAGCTCACCGAGCTCGGCAAATCGCTCCAGAAGCCGATCTGCGGCCTGGTGACCTGGGCAATGGACAATGTCGGGTCGATCCATGCCGCGCAGGCGCGCTTCGATGCGGCACAGGACAAGGCCGTGGCCGCCTAGCTTTCTCCGCATTGGAGGAATGCTGGGCCAGGCTCGACCCAGTTTCGGTCTCGGCACCGGCCGCCCCGGGTAATGTGGCGGCATGCGCTATCAGCGTGCCGAATCTCCGCTCAAGCTCGACGGCCTTGTCGCCGCCCGCACCTTCTTCGCGGGCTGCATTGCCGATGCGGACCCTTCCCGCGAAAGCTTGTGGGTCGCGCATGTCGACGAGCAAGCACGCTGCCTGCACGTCAGCCGGCACGACGGCGACGCAGCTTTCGCCGACTTCCCCCTGCGCGACATCGTGATTGATGCGGCAAAGCACGGGAGTGCCGGCATCGTTCTTGCGCATAACCATCCCAGTGGTGACGCTTGCCCGAGCGAGGCTGATCGGCGCGCCACCCGTCGTCTCGCCACGGCGGCGGAGGCGCTCGATTGTACTGTGCTTGACCATCTGGTTTTTGCAGGCGTGGACTGCACCAGCTTTCGTCAGATTGGATTGCTTTAGCCCGAGCGTGCGCTCCGGTCGCGGCACGGCCGGATTTGCTGTGGCGCCGGACGCGTGCGGGCGGCGCGGAAGGCGGCATAATAACTGTCCCCGCCGACCAACGCCTGGAATTTCACGGGTTCGAGACCGATTGCGGCCAGTTCGCAGCGTAACTGCCGCGGCGGAATGCCGTGGCGCCGCACCTGCCGGTTGGAATCCACCACGATCACCAAGCCGTCGGGCTTCAGGCCATCGCGCAGGTGCCACAGGAACGCGTAGGGCGACTGCACCTCATGGTACATATGGACCATGAAGATCCGGTCGAACGACCGGTGCGGTAGCAGCGGGTTGTCGGGCGTTCCCAGTTTCACGGCGACATTGTCGAGCTTTTGCCGTTGCACGCGGTCGCTGAGCGCATCACGCACGCCAGGAACAATATCTTCGGCCAAAACACGGCCGTTGGGCCCGACGGCACGCGCCAGGCGGACGGTGTAATAGCCTTCGCCCGCGCCAACGTCCGCAACCCACATGCCCGGCTTCACGCCGGCCAGCGCCAGCACCGCTTCAGCCTCCCTACCCGGTCGCGGGCATCCTCGGTCGAAAAGGCATCGCTGACGATCGGCGCGACGTCGCGCTGCGCCTTGGGGAACGGCGTTTCCTCGGGCTGCGCGCGGCACGCGGTGAGCGCGAGAACCACGAAGAGCAAGATCTTCCCCGGCACGGGGACGTGGCGAGCCGAAGGCGTGATTGAGCGGGCCCGTAAGCCGGCCCGCCGACCTATCCACCCCCTTGCGGGTGATTCCCCTCCCCGTTCCGAAGAGGATCTAATCGACATCTTCCACTTCCACCGTTTCGCCCGTGACGCGCTGCGACAGGGCCGCGGCCATGAAGCGGTCGAGGTCGCCGTCGAGAACGTCGGCGGGTGCGGTCGAGGTGACGCCGGTTCGCAAATCCTTCACCAGCTGATACGGCTGCAGCACGTAGGACCGGATCTGGTGGCCCCAGCCGATGTCGGTCTTGGCGGCGTTGGCGGCGTTGGCTTCGGCCTCGCGCTTTTGCAGTTCGGCTTCGTACAGCCGCGCCTTCAATTGCTTCATCGCCGACGCGCGGTTCTTGTGCTGCGAGCGTTCGTTCTGGCAGGCGACGACGATGTTGGTCGGAATGTGCGTGATGCGCACCGCGCTGTCGGTTGTGTTGACATGCTGCCCGCCGGCGCCGGAAGCGCGGTAGGTGTCGATGCGAAGGTCGCTTTCGTTGATGTCGATCTCGATATCGTCGTCGACTTCGGGATAGACCCACACGCTCGAAAAGCTGGTGTGGCGCCGCGCGTTGCTATCGTACGGGCTGATCCGCACCAGCCGGTGGACGCCGCTCTCGGTCTTCAGGTTACCGTATGCGTTCTCGCCCTTGACCAGGATCGTCGCCGACTTGATGCCCGCCTGCTCACCCGAATGATGGTCGATCATCTCGACCTTGTAGCCGTGCCGTTCGCCCCACCGGCTGTACATGCGCAGCAGCATTTCGGCCCAATCCTGGCTTTCGGTCCCGCCCGCGCCCGCATTGACCTCGACGTAGCTGCTGTTGGCGTCCGCCTCCCCGGCAAGCAGCGCCGCGACCTTGTCGCGCTCGGCGCGCTCGGCAAGCTCGGCCAAGCTCTTAACGGCGTCGTCGACAAGCCCAGTGTCGCCCTCGGCCTCGGCCATTTCGATCAGCTCGACGGTGTCCGCCAGCTCGGTTTCGATCGCTTGCGTGGCGCCGATCGCCTGCTCGAGCCGCTGGCGCTCGCGCATCACTTCCTGCGCGGCCTTGGGGTCGTCCCACAGGCTGCTGTCTTCGACCTGCGCGTTGAGTTCGCCGAGCCGCCGCTGCGCGCGGTCCCAGTCGAGGAAACGGCGCAGCAACGCGGTCGCGGCGTTAATCTGGTCGATATGGGCCTGCGCTTCGGCGCGCATTGTCGCAAAACCTTCGAGGGTGGGTGAAAAGGCCTATTAGACCCCGTTCTGGGTTGGCAAGTCCGCTGGCGCCAGCTGGGCCGCCGCTGGCGCGGGGCGGCGGCGGCGCACCACCGGCTGCGGCCGAACCGCGGCGATCGACTGGCCGGGCTGCGCCTCATCCTCCTCGCCATAAGGATTGGCCGACCGGCGATAGGCGCGCCGCGGTTCGGTTTGCGGCTGAAAGGCTTCCCAGATGACCGACGATTTCGGGTCTTCCTTGGTCGGGAACACGCCGAACACGCGCTTGCCGCTGGCGCGATCGATGCGCACCCAGCGGATGCCTTCGGGCGCGACAAACGGAGTCTTCGGCTGATTCTTGAGCGCGGTCTGCGCCCATTGCTTGAAGATCGGCGCGGCGATCCGTCCGCCCTGCGCGGCGTGGCCCATGGGCCGCGGCTGATCGTAGCCGATGTAGACGCCGGCGACGATGTCGGGCGTACCACCGACGAACCACACATTGGTCGGGCCCGACGTGGTGCCGGTCTTTCCGAACAGCGGTCGGCCCAGCTCTCGCAACGTGGTTGCCGTCCCGCGCTCGACAACGCCCGTGAGCACATGGACCATTTGGAACGCCGCCATCGGATCGATCAGCTGACGGGTGCGGGTTGGCGGGCGCGGCATGCCCTTGCCGTCCCAAGCGGCGGCGTTGCAATTTTCCATCAGCGCGCAGCGATTGTCAGAGCGATAAACGATCTTGCCGTTTCGATCCTGGACATAGTCGATCAGCGATGGACGCACGGAGCGGCCATGATTGGCCAGGATCGCATAAGCGTTGACCAGCTTCAGCACCGTTGTGTCGCCCGCTCCAAGCGCGATCGACAGGTAGTTGGGATAGTCGCCTACGCCGAGCTTCTTGGCTGCGGCGATCACCTTTGGCATGCCGGTTTCCGACGCGGCACGCACCGTCATCAGATTGCGCGATTGCTCGACGCCCCAGCGCAAGGTCTTCGGCCCCGAGTAGCGGCGGTCGAAGTTGACGAAGCATTTGTTGCCCAGCCCCGCGCCCTGCCAGACGCAGAAGGGCGCATCGACGATGATCGAGGCCGGGGTCATGCCGTTTTCCAGCGCGGTCGCATATACGATCGGCTTGAACGCCGAACCTGGCTGACGCTGCGCCTGAGTAGCGCGGTTGAAATCCGAGCCAACTACGTCGAATCCGCCCTGCATCGCGAGCACGCGGCCGGTATGCACCTCCTCCGCGACGAAGCCGCCGCCGATCTGCGGAACGGAGCGGAGGACGTAATTGCCCGGACCTTCTTCCTTGACGATGATCACCATGCCGGGCCGCAGATAATCGAAGGCCACGCCGCCCACGCCGCGCTTGGGCATCGCCGCTGCCGACCGCGGAAGCGTGCCTTCCGAGCCGTTGGTGAAGCCGATCGTCGCGCTCGACCCGGTCTTCGTCAGCACCACGGCCTTGCGCCAGTCGGCGAAGCCCACGCCGACCGGCGTGCGGTCCAGCCGACCGGCCCAGTCGCCCTCGATCTCGATGCTCTTTTCAAGGTCGATCCAGCCGCGGCCCGTCCCGTCGAACCGTGCCAAGCCCTCGCGCAACGCTTCGGCGGCGGCGTTCTGCATCACCGGATCCATCGACGTGCGAACCCACAGGCCGCCTGCGTACACGCTGTTGGGCCCGTCTTCCGCCTTCTCGCCGAAGTCCTTATTGTTCATCAACGTGCGGCGGACTTCCTCCATGAAATAGCCGCCCTGCTGGCGGAACTTCTCGCTGCTGCCGTATCGGATGGTGCCCAACGGCGCGGCGGCCGCCTGCGCGCGCTGCTCGGCGGTGATGTAGCCGTTATTCTCCATTTCCCGCAGGACGTAATTGCGGCGGTCGAGCGCGCGCTGGGTCGCGCGCACAGGATCGTAATTGGACGGCGCCTTGGGCAACACCGCCAGGTAGGCTGCCTCGGGCAGCGTCAATTCCGACACGTCCTTGTCGAAATAAGCGCGCGATGCTGCCTGGACGCCATAGGCAGCGGCCAAGGAAGATCGAGTTGAGGTAAAGCTCCAGGATCTGCTGCTTGGACAGTGTCGATTCCAGGCGGAATGCAAGGATCGCCTCACGGATCTTGCGCCCGATATTGTAGCTTGAATCTTTGAGCAGATATTTGGCGACCTGCTGGGTGATGGTCGATCCGCCGCGCGCCCTCCCGCCGCCAGTCACGGTCTTGGCGGCATAATCGCCGACCGCGCCGAGCAAACCGATGTAGTCGATGCCGCCGTGGCGGTAGAAAGTCTTGTCCTCCGCCGACAGGAAGGCGTTCAGCAGCAGCGGCGGATATTCGTCATAATCAAGCTCGACCCGCCGCTCGCGTGCGAACGTCTGGATCGGCGTCCCGTCATAGCCGCGAACGTTGGTCGGCAACGGCGGCTGATAAGCCAACAGCTTCTCAGACGACGGCAGTCCGCTCGCGAAATAGAGCCAAACGACGGCGAACAACGTGAACAGGCCAAGACCGGTCCACGTCCCGCGGCGGACCCATTTTCGCTGCCACAGCGGGGCGAACCGATCGCGCACCCTCGCGTTGAAGGCGACCAGATCGGGGAGCGGCAGGGCAGGAACGTTGAGACGCGCGAGCTTCATCAAGCGCCTGCTCTAGCCCTTTCGTCCCGCCGCTGGAAGTTGCGAATTAGCGTTTGAGGCGCGACGCAACGTCGGCTTCGACCGCTTGGGCGAGCGCCTGCACGATCGCGCTGCGATGCTCGGCCGAGCGCAGCAGCAGTTCGTCATCGGCATTGCTGATATAGCCGGCCTCGAACAGGACGGCGGGCGTATCGGCGCGCTTGAGGACGTGGAAGGCGGCGAAGCGATGCGGGTCGGGTCGAAGCTCGAATTGGCCGGCCGAGCGTTTGACCAGCCGTCCCGCGAAGGCCGCCGACCTTTGCATTTCCGACCGCATGGCAAGGTCGGCAAGGATCGCGCGCACCGACCCGTCGGCTTGGCCAACAAGCTGCATCGCGCCATCGCCATTTGCATTTTGCGCCGCGGAAAGCCGGGCAGCCTCTGCATCGGACGCGACGTCGGACAGGGAATAGACGGTTGCGCCGCGGGCCAGCGGATTGGGCGCGCTATCGGCGTGGATCGACAGGAACAGACTGGCGCCGAGGCGGCGCGCGACGGCCGTTCGTTCCTCAAGGGTCAAATAGCGGTCGTCTTCCCGGGTCAGGGCCACGCGCACGCGGCCGCGTTCGACCAGCCGGTCGCGCAATTCCGTGGCCAGCTGCAACGTCAATGCCTTTTCGTGCACCGCGCCGGAAACGCTCACGGCACCGGGGTCGCGTCCGCCATGTCCAGCGTCGATGACGATGATCGGCCGTCCCGCGGCATTCGCACCGCCATAGATGCGATTGGTGACGGCGGCGGGAACGTCGAGCGTCAGGCTGGCCTGACTCGCTTCGCCAAGGACGGGAGACAAGGCGCCACCGCGACCCGCAAGAGCAAGGGCCAGCGCAGCGATTGCCGCGACGCCCAGGCCGATCCCGGCCAGCGTCCGTCTGTCCCCCAACCCCGTCACTCTATCGGCCCGCCAACCCGTTGAACACAAAGCATAGTATCACGCGCAAAAGGTTAAGGTGAAATTATCCATGTTTTCCGCAGATTCGGCACCCCGCCGCAGTTGCGGGACATGTGTCGCGGTGCTACTTCATTGCGTCCCCGGCCCCTGCCGGGTTTCCACGCCGCGGCCCGGATCGGCGCGCGGCTTCACGAGGTTGACGCTCGCATGACGCCACAGAACGCCCTTCGTCCGCTCTTCGCAGAAGCGGCGAACGCGTTCCGCGCCCACAGGGACGCGATGGTCCAGCGAGCAGAGGCGCTTTCCGTAAATCCCGCCACCGATGCCGGCCACGTGCCGGCGCGGACGGCATCACATATCGCGCGGCAGCGACACGTTCCGCAGCCGCGCCGGAGAATTTTCAATGTCCATGCGCATGCTGATCGACGCGCGCCACCCGGAGGAAACCCGGGTCGCCGTGGTCAAGGGAAACCGGATTGAGGAGTTTGACTTCGAATCCGCTGAGCACAAGCAGCTCAAAGGGAATATCTATCTCGCCAAGGTAACCAGGGTCGAACCGTCGCTGCAGGCGGCCTTCATCGACTATGGTGGAAATCGTCACGGCTTCCTTGCCTTCAGCGAAATCCATCCGGATTATTACCAGATCCCCAAGGCCGACCGTGAAGCCTTGCTTCGCGAAGAGGC